>CAZJRD010000024.1:0-44620 GCA_964548365.1 uncultured Desulfobacteraceae bacterium
CAGATGGCCCAGGGATATGGGAGCGATATTGCAAAAAAAATGAAATAATCCAGTCTGACTGCTTCTGTAACGAATTTGTTGCAGGCGTAGGCAGCTCAAGGAGGTGATGGAATGGAGGAAGTCAAAGAGGTAAAAGCGAAAAAGGAAGCGAAAAAGCTGAATATACGTGAGGCAACCATCTGCGAGACGACTGCCCAGATGCTGGAAAAGGCGGAAAGGGACGGGGTTGAAACCTCATTTCACCGGGCGGCGGATATGAAGGCCTGCCCCATCGGAGCACAATCAGCCTGCTGCAAGCATTGCTCCATGGGCCCTTGCCGGCTGAATGCCAAGGATCCTTACGGGAAGACAGGCGTCTGCGGGGCCACCATCGATACCATTGAGGCGAGGAACTTTGCCCGCATGGTGGCGAGCGGCGCTGCGGCCCATACGGACCACGGCATGGCCATGCTGGACCTCTTCAGGGAGGTGGTTCACGGGAATATTACGGACTATCGTATCAAGGATCCCATCAAGCTCCAGGATGTAGCCGCGGAAATCGGCATAGAGGTGGAAGGGCGCTCCATTGAAGACATCGCCATGGATTTCTATGGAGAACTGGAAAGGACCTATACGCAGGTGGAAGGGGAGATCCCGTTCGCGAAGCGGGTGCCGGAAAAGACCCTGGAGACTTGGCGGAAACACGGGGTAGTTCCCCGGGGAGCCATGCGGGAAATCATGGAACTGATGCATCGGACTCATATTGGTGTTGACCAGGACTACGAGAATATTACCAAGCAGATCAACCGGACTGCCCTTTCCGATGGGTGGGGTGGATCTATGGTGGCAACGGAGATATCCGATATCCTCTTCGGCACGCCGACACCCGTGCGCACTGAAGTGGACATGGGGGTACTGAAAGAAGACCACGTGAACATCATTATTCACGGGCATGAACCCAACCTTTTTGAATCCATGCTTGATTCGGTCAATGATCCCTCTCTGATCCAGGCGGCAAAGGATGCGGGTGCGGAAGGAATCAACCTGGTGGGCATGTGCTGTTCCGGCGCCGAGATGATGAGCCGGCACGGGATTCCCCATGCAGGAAATTTTCAGTCTACAGAGGAAGTCATCGTGACCGGTGCGGTCGATGCCATGGGGGTGGATATCCAGTGCATCAAACAGGGTCTGTCAGCGGTTGCTGACTGTTACGGGACCAGGTTTTTTACAACGAATCCCCGCTGTCATATTGAGGGAGCAGAGCACATTGAGCTTGATGAGCATAAACCGAGAGAGTGTACGGATGCCATTGTGGAAATGGGTATTGTGCGGTTCAAGAACCGGAAACTTCCCATAGAAATCCCCAAGAAAAAGACCACTGCAGTGATGGGGTTTTCTCATGAATATGTGAACTATATGCTTGGCGGGACGTTCCGGTCATCTTACACACCTTTGAACGATAATATTATCAATGGTCGCATCCGGGGTGTGGCCGGGGTGGTCGGGTGCACGAACCCGCGGGTGAAACAGGACTGGGTCCATGTGGAATTGGTCAAGGAACTGATCAGGAACGATGTCCTGGTACTCCAGACAGGGTGTTCCCAAATTTCACTCGGTAAGGCCGGCCTGTGTACGCCCGAAGCAGCTCATCTCGCCGGAGCCGGTCTGCGGGAAGTCTGCGAGACCGTGGGCATGCCCCCGGTCCTGGGCCTGGGTTCATGTGTTGACAACAGCAGGATCCTCATCGCCGCGTCCGAGATGGTTAGAATCGGGGGACTTGGAGACAGCATCGCGGATCTTCCTGCTGCCGGGGCTGCACCGGAATGGATGAGCGAGAAGGCTATCTCTATCGGACAGTATTTCGTGGCTTCGGGTGTCTACACGGTATTTGGCGTCACATTTCCCATCATCGAGGAGACCAAGTTCCATAAACTGCTTTTTGACGGGCTCGAGGGAATGGGATTTGGAAAGTGGGGGTTTACCGTTGATCCATACGAGATGGCCAGGATGATGATCGAGCATATTGACAAGAAGCGGCAGGCCCTCGGCATTGACAAGGCAAGGGACCGGGTGCTCTTTGATATGGCGGCACGCCGTGAACTTGAAGCGGCATAAGAGGGCAGTTGAAGCGTTTCATAAGATCGAGGATACAGGAAAAAATTACTGGAGAGGAGGATAAACGAGAATGGAGAAGTACGTGTGTACGGTTTGTGGATATGTGTATGATCCTGAGGCAGGCGACCCTGAAAATGGCGTTGATGCTGGTACCGCCTTTGCTGATGTGCCCGATGATTGGACCTGCCCAATCTGTGGTGCAACCAAGGATCTCTTTGAACCTGAATAGAAAGACAGGGCCCCGGATCTTTCAGTTATAATAAGATCCGGGGCTTTTTTGTGAATAGAAGCCGTCTGTAGGAACCGGGTCCTTCAAAAGGAAACAATCCGAGGGTAGAATAGAACATGAAGCAAGAATGATTCGGTATGACTTCCTCTATTACGTGAAGGAAGAGGGAGCCGTTTTTTAGATTGGAGGCATATGTCATCATGAAACCGATTGAAATCGCAAAAGATGTGTACTGGGTGGGGGTTATTGACTGGAACGTGAGAGATTTTCACGGATATTCCACGTACCAGGGAAGCACGTACAATTCTTTCCTTATCATGGATGAAAAAATCACGTTGATTGACGCGGTGAAAAAAGAGTTCGCAGATGAATTGCTCGACAGTATCAGCCAGTTAGTTGACCCGAAAAAAATTGATTACGTGGTGAGCAACCACACCGAAATGGACCACACAGGCGGGCTTCCAAGAGTGATGCACCGGATCGGCGAGGACAAACCCATCTATTGCTCCAAGATGGGGCAGAAGAACCTTTCCAGGCATTTTTCCCAGAAATGGAATTACCAGCCCGTGGAAAACAGCGGGGAGTTGAGTATCGGCAAGAGGACCCTCACTTTCCTGGAGACAAGGATGGTCCACTGGCCGGACAGCATGTTCACCTACCTGAAAGAGGAGAAGATCCTTTTTTCCAGTGATGGGTTCGGTCAGCATTACGCCGGTCCGGAGCGATTTGACGACCAGATCGGCGACGCCATCATGTATCATGCAAAGAAATATTTCGCCAATATCCTGCTCCTGTATGCACCCTTAATCCTGAAGCTCATTGACAAGATTACGGATATGGAGCTGGAAATCGATATGATCTGCCCTGATCACGGTGTCATGTGGAGACAGGACCCCGCCAAAATCATCAATGCCTATAGGGAATGGAGCGAACAGAAACCAAAGCGCAAGGCTGTCATTGTGTACGACACCATGTGGCACAGTACCGAGAAGATGGCCAAGACCATCACGGAAACACTCGGTGAAGAAGGTGTGCCCGCAATCCCCATGAAACTCAGGGCCTGCCACCGGAGCGATATCATCACGGAGATTCTTGATGCGGGTGCGGTCATTGTGGGCTCTCCCACGCTGAACAACGGGCTCTTTCCCACGGTGGCCGATTTTCTGACCTACATTAAGGGTCTCAAGCCCCTCAATAAGGTGGCGGCCGCATTCGGTTCCTTCGGATGGAGCGGAGAGGCGGTAAAACTCATCAACCGGGAACTGGAGGCAACGAAGTTGGATGTAATTGATCCCGGCGTGCGGATCCAGTATGTGCCCGAGGAAAAGGGGCTGGAAGCCTGCCGGTCACTGGCGAAAAAAGTTGCGCAAGCCCTGCCGGATTGAGGAGAGTGAGCCGAAATGAAAAAATTTGCTCTTTTCGCCTATAACGGCGATCTCATGTGTTTCATCCATGTCCTCCTAAATGCTCTTGACATGAAAAGCAGGGGGCATGAGGTCAAACTGGTCATAGAAGGGTCTGCGACCAAGCTGGTCCCTGAACTCGCAAAAAAAGACAATTCTATGCATCAGCTTTATGAAAAGGCAAAGGCGCAGGGCCTTATAGACGGGACCTGCAAGGCGTGCGCCAGCAAAATGGGCTCCCTGGATGGGGTGAAGGCCGAGGGGCTCACACTCCTGGATGAGATGATGGGGCACCCGAGTATTGCCCGGTATTATGCGGACGGTTTTGAGGTTGTGACCTTTTAAAGCCCGCTTCTCACCTCCCTGTTGTCAGCGAAAAGGGTTTTCCCTTTTCTTGAACGACCGTATGCAATCTGTCCCCATAAAGAGAGGAAAAGATCGTCTTTTCCTATTGACAAAGGGTTTCTTCTTATATAGGATTTAAATGATCTTAATTGTCCTATATAAGGAGTGCCCATGAGGTTAACAAGGGCTGGTGAATATGCGGTGAGATGTACCCTGTATCTCTCGGCCGGAAATGCTGACCGGATTATTCCCCGGAAAGAGATTTCCCGTGAAATGGATATTCCAGGACAATTCTTGACCAAGATCGCCCAGCAACTCGCCAGAGCGGGAATCCTGGAAATCGTGCAAGGAACAAAGGGAGGATACAGGCTCCTTGTTTCACCGGAAAATTTGAGCCTGCTGGATGTTGTTGAGGCTATCGAGGGAGAGCTGTTTCTGAATGATTGTCTTCTCAGACCGGAATCCTGCTTCAGAAGCCCCTCCTGCGGCGTCCACCGGGTCTGGGAAAAGGCGAGGGATCAGTTGAGGAAAACCCTCGGAGAAGCCACAATGGAAAACCTGCTTGAGGAAGAAAACAGCCTGTGGGGATCAACCTGCAGTAACAGCGAATAGGGATTCGCTTTTTCAGATATCGGAATCTGGAAAGATTCACAAGGAGGAAAGGAGGATTTCTTATGAACGTTCTGTTTCTTTCACGGTTGCAGTTTGCCGCCGCCACCATGTTTCATTTCTTGTTCGTTCCCCTCACGCTGGGCCTTTCAATCATGGTGGCCGTTATGGAGACCAAGTATGCTCGGACCGGCGATGAGACCTACCTGAAAATGACGAAATTCTGGGGGAAACTTTTCCTGATTAATTTTGCGGTGGGGATCGTGACCGGGATCACCCTTGAATTCCAGTTTGGAACCAACTGGTCCCGGTATTCAGCATTCGTAGGAGATATTTTCGGATCACTCCTGGCTATTGAAGCAACCGCCGCCTTTTTCCTGGAATCCACACTGCTGGGGGTGTGGATATTCGGCTGGAAAAAGCTTTCCCGGAAAGCCCATGCAACGGTCATGTGGTTTATCGCAGGGGCTTCCAGCCTCTCCGCTCTCTGGATCCTGATCGCCAACTCCTGGATGCAGCATCCCGTAGGCTATGTTGTCAGGAACGGCAGGGCCGAGTTGAATGATTTCGGTGCCGTGGTATTTCAGAAATGGGCGATTTTGGAATTCCTCCATACCGTCAGTGCCGCATACATACTCAGCGCGTTTTTCGTCATGGGGATCAGCGCCTATCATCTCCTCAGAAAACAGCATTTGGAATTCTTCACGAAGAGCTTTCGCATTGCACTGGCTTTTGGTCTTGTATTTTCTCTCTTTGAGGTGGTCGAGGGGCATTTGCACGGATCAGATCTGGCGGAAAAGCAACCAACAAAACTGGCGGCCATGGAATCTCACTGGAAAACCACAACCCATTCGCCCAAGTATCTTTTCGCCATTCCCGATGAGAAGAATGAAAAAAATGCCGTTGAGATTCTGCCCATTCCGGACCTACTGAGTCTTCTGGCAACGCACAGCCTGAGTGGAGAAGTGAAGGGATTGAAGGATTTCCCACGCGATGAACGCCCCCCTGTTTTCATCAGTTATGCTGCATTCAATACCATGGTTGCCCTGGGTTTCTATTTCGCCCTCATGACCATCGTCGGATGGTTCAAGAGGAACAGGCTGGCGGAGAGCCCCGGTTATTTGAAGCTTATGTTATGGTCGATTCCCTTACCGTACCTGGCGGTTGAGTTGGGTTGGGTTCTTGCAGAGGTGGGTCGACAGCCCTGGATCGTCTACGGGGTTATGAAGACATCAGATGCTGTTTCTCCGATTGCCACGTCACAGGTTCTCACCACCTTTCTGGCATTTATCGTGGTGTATGGATTGCTGGGTGCGGTGGGCGTTTACCTCATCATGAAGAACGCTCGAAGGGGACCTGAAACCGTCTCATAACGCAGCCCTCGGCGGCGCGTTTCATTACCTGAAAAGGAGGACGAAATGGCACTACAAAATGTGTGGTTTTTGCTCTGGGGACTTCTCTGGGCCATCTATTTTTTTACGGATGGATTTGATCTTGGGTTAGGGGCGCTCCTCCCATTTGTTGCAAGAGGCGAGGAAGAAAAAAGAATCGTATACAATGCCATGGGGCCATTGTGGGATGGGAATGAAGTATGGCTCATTACGGCTGGAGGAGTTACCTTTGCCGCTTTTCCAAAGGTCTATGCGGTCATGTTCAGTTCTCTTTACTCGGCCTTGATGCTTATCCTGTTCTCTCTCATTGTCAGAGGTGTTTCCTTGGAGTTCAGGGGAAAAGTTGAGAGTTCGGGATGGAAAAAGATCTGGGATACAACCATGTTCCTGGGCAGCCTCCTCCCGGCAATCCTGTTCGGCGCCGCCTTTGCAAATATCTTCCGCGGCATTCCCATTGATCAGCAGGGGGTGTATCACGGCACCCTGTTTACGCTTCTCAACCCCTATGGCCTTTTAGGAGGAGTGCTTTTTCTTTTGCTTTTCCTTGTCCACGGCGCCATATGGCTGGCGGTCAGGAGCGAGGGAGCGATTCATGAAAGGGCGGGGGCCACAGCCCGGAAACTCTGGCCCGTGCTCCTTGTGGTGGCAGTTATTTTTCTCATTGCCTCCAAGTTTGCAACAAATCTTTATGCCAATTACCTGGCCCACCCAACACTGTTTCTCGTGATCCTCGTCACCGTACTTGCGCTCCTGGGTACCAGGATATTCCTGGCAAAAGAAAAATACTGGACGGCATGGTTTTTCTCCGCGGTGACTATTGCGGGTGCCACTTTTTTTGGAGTCATCGGGCTGTTTCCGAATATGTTCCCGTCGAGCCTGAACCCGGCATACAGCCTCACCGCCCATAATGCATCCTCAAGCCCACTGACTTTGAAAATCATGCTCATTGTCGTGCTCATTTTTATTCCCATTGTCCTTGCATATCAGATCTGGGCCTACTATTTGTTCAAGGGGAAGGTCACCAAAGAGGAGTTGGCCTATGAAGAGGCGTATTAGGTCACTGCAAGGGAATTCATAAACAGGCTTTCGAAATGAATGGAGGTTTATCATGAGTGATAGAAGAGATTTTTTGAAGAAATCGGCGTTTATCACAGCAGGTGCACTGCTCGCCACAGGAAAGAAGGTGTTTGCGTCGGGGGGCGCCTTTCCATCAGGGGTTGTTTACACGAAACAGAATCCGGGCAGATGGGCGAAGAAGGTCGCCATTCACGTGCCCAAGGTTCACGTTGAAGGCCGAAAAGTCACGATTCAGACGATGCACCCCATGAGCAAAAAACATTATATTGTCCGGCATACTCTTGTTTCGTACGGCGGGAAAGTCATCGGCGCAAAGACTTTTTACCCTACTGACAAAAAGCCTGTGTCGAGCTATGAGATAGAACCAGAGCAGGGGAAGCGGTTCTATGCCACCAGTTTTTGCAACCTCCATGATTTCTGGGTGACCGAATTTACCATGTAAAAATATGTTGTCTTGTGCTAGGCTGGTACCTTGAAATTTGATCGAGACCTTAGGAAGGGAGGTGGTTGTATGAAAGAACTCAAGGTAGGATGCGGCAAACCGACCGGAGCAAAGGTCGGCGCGCCGGGGAATGAAACTGAGACAAAAGGGCAAGCTATGGAAAAGGAGGTGGTTGAAATGGCGGCAGCAAGAGTGGGAGCAAAGGCCCCGGATTTTGAGGCACCGGCGTACCAGGATGGAACCTTCGGACAGGTAAGCCTTTCGGATTACCTGGGTAAGTGGGTGGTCCTCTGCTTTTACCCCGGGGATTTCACGTTCGTTTGACCGACTGAGCTGGCGGCAGTTGCCACCAAGTATGAAGAACTCCAGTCCATGGGTGTAGACGTATTGTCTTTGAGCGTGGACAGCCATTTTGTCCACAAGATGTGGCAAGAAGATGAACTTTCGAAAATGGTTGACGGCGGTGTTCCTTTTCCAATGCTTTCGGATGGTTCGGGAAAAATCGGAAAGGTTTACGGGGTCTATGATGCGGATGCGGGTGTTGAGATGAGAGGTCGCTTCATCATCGATCCGGACGGGGTGATCCAGGCCATTGAAATCATGACACCTCCGGTGGGCCGGAATGTGAGTGAACTGATCCGGCAGGTAAAGGCATTCCAGCTGGTTCGAAAGACAAAGGGCGGTGAAGCAACGCCGTCCGGCTGGGAACCCGGAAAACCTACCCTGAAACCAGGGCCCGATCTCGTGGGCAAGGTCTGGGAGGCCTGGAAGGTGGATAATGCCTTTTGAGTGTGCTCAAAAGGAGAAATGTCCCGATTGCTTTGAATGCCAGATGTGCGGTGAAACCCGCTGCCGGGTTTGTAGAAAGTGCGGTCACGGGAAGAATGTGCCCTCCGATCTGGGCAGCGGGTTTACCTATGCCGAGTATCTTGCATGGAAGCGGGAAAGGGCGGAAAGCACGAGTGAAAAAGGTACCGGCCATTAACATCAGTGATTGTTCTGATTGTGAAACATGTCTTGAATTGTGCCCCGAAGTCTTTATAAGAAACAGGGAGACAGGCTTTATCGAAATCCAGGATCTGGAGGAATATCCCGAAGAAGAGATCTATGAGGTCATGAGTTTCTGTCCCGGGGATTGTATCTCTTTCTCAGAGGACGCGTGAGATAGAGGGGATGGTGAACATGCAGGAGTTGAAGGGCCGCAGCCTCAAGCGGTGGGTAAGAAAACTCCTTGAATCCTCTGATTTCCCTGCCGTACTCCCGGAATTCAGATCCTTCCCTCCCCGGAAAGTCATCAACCCCCTTTTTTCTTTCCTATGTGATACCAATGACCAGGTGAGATGGCACGCCATAACCGCAATGGGGATCATTGTTGCGGACCTTGCAGACAAGGATATGGAATCCGCGCGGATTATCCTGCGGAGGCTCATGTGGAATCTAAATGATGAGTCCGGCGGTATCGGGTGGGGTTCTCCGGAGGCTATGGGTGAGATCCTGGCAAGGCACAAAGGTCTTGCAACCGAGTACGCAAATATCTTACTATCCTATATACGGGAAGACGGCAATTTCCAGGAACACGAACTGATGCAGCGAGGAGTGCTCTGGGGGATCGCGCGACTTGCGGAAAAGCGTCCGGAACTTGTTCCGGACGCGGTTCCACACGTTATGCCGTTTCTTTCGTCTTCTGATCCCATAAAACGGGGACTTGCGGCCAGGATCGCGGAATTGCTGGGTTTCGAGGACGCGGAAGAGAAGGTATTGCAACTCGCCAGTGATAAAAGTGAATTTACCGTGTACCTCGACGGTGCACTTCGCCATTGCTCCGTAAAACAAATGGCAGAATGGGCTTTGGAGAAGCGAATGCCTCACGATAGATGAATGTTGACATGGTTACGTTTGTGTTCTGGGAACATGAAGGGAAGGGAGTGATGTTATGAAGACACGTTATGCGAATCCGTACGTCATAGGCACGTTGCTGGGATTGGTGTTGCTGTTCACCTTTTATACCATGGGAAGGGGACTTGGTTCATCTGCTTCCTTCGCAAGGATCGCCACGGCTGGTATGCACCTGGTGGCCCCCGAACATGCAGCGGCAAACAAATATTATGCAAGATACCTGGTTGGGGGGAGATCGCCGCTCATGGCGTGGCTGGTGTTTCTTACCTTGGGGGCCGGCCTGGGAGGCCTGTTCTCCGCCTTCATCTCCAACAGGGTCAAAGGGGAGGTTATTCGCGGCCCGAACATCGGGGTAAGCGCGCGGCTCTGGTTTGCCCTCTTCGGAGGGATCCTTTCGGGATTCGCCGCCAGGCTTGCCCGCGGGTGTACCAGCGGACAGGCATTGACCGGCGCCTCAGAGTTGGCATTCGGGAGCTGGGTGTTCATGTTCTGCATCTTTGCAGGAGCATACGCGACAGCGTATTTCCTGAGAAAGGAGTGGCTGTGATGGGACCTCTCTACAAGTTCGGGTGGTTTGATTTCGCCTACAGCCTGCAGCTTGCCGGCCTGATCGGGGTTCTGTTCGGATTTCTGCTGGAAAGGGCCGGGTTTGGAAACGCAAGGAAGCTGGTAGCCATTTTTTATCTCAAGGATTTCGCGGTGCTGAAGGTCATGTTCACGGCAATCGTGGTATGCATGCTGGGACTGCTTTTCTTCTCGGTCTTCGGCTGGATGGACCTTTCAAAAATATACCTCCTGCCGACCTATATCTGGCCCCAGATTGTCGGAGGATTCGTCCTCGGGATGGGGTTCGTCATCGGCGGCTACTGTCCCACTACGTCGGTCGTGTCCGCAGTTTCGGGGAAACTGGACGGATTGATATTTGTGGTGGGAATGATCCTGGGATCAATTATTTTTGCAGAGTTTTTTCCGCTCATTGAGCAATTTTATTCTTCCGGCAGTATGGGGGCCGTGCGTCTGTCGGATGTCCTGAAGATCAACTCGGGGCTTATCGCACTCCTGGTGTGCCTGATGGCGGTGGGCGCGTACTGGCTGGTGGAAAAGGTCGAAAACAAGCTGGGCGATCCGGAGACGTTGCCTGTTGGATCCAGGAAAGCGAAGGCATGGGCCGCCGCGATCCTGGTGGCCCTTGGCCTTGTCCTTGCCGTTGTCAACCCTGACCGAATAGCTGCGAAAAAAACGTCAGCGGCTGTCAAGGAGAAACCCAAAATTGAAGCGGTTCGAAAAGCACCTCCAAAACCGGCCGAACCCGCATCTTCAGGGGCGGTGATTATTGAAGACGAGGGGTGTTAGTTTGAGAGGTTCTGCTGAGGGCGAGGTTGAAGGAGATGAAATGACATGGGCAATGTTTTCTTGAAGTGTACGAAGTGTGGCGCAAAAAACAAGGTCCCACGGGATCGACTCGGGGACAAACCCGTGTGCGGGAAATGCAAGACACCACTGCCCGTGGGAGCCGTTCATGACGCCCCGGTAAACATATCGGACAGCACCTTTGATTCCGAGGTGATGTCCTATCCCGGTGCGGTGATCGTGGACGCCTGGGCACCTTGGTGCGGTCCCTGCCGCATGATTGGTCCTATCCTGGAACAGCTGGCAAAGGAATACGCGGGCCAAGTGAAGATCGCGAAATTGAATGTGGATGAAAATCCCGGAGTTGCCTCTCGGTATGGGATACGCAGTATTCCGACCATGCTTTTTTTCAAGGATGGGCAGATGGTCAATACCCAGGTGGGAGCGCTCCCCAGGGAGGAAATTGAACGGCATTTGAGTGCGATTATTCAGTGAACAGAGCAAACTGGAGGGAGAAAAAAATGGAAAATTCTATCAAAGTCTATTCGTTGAGCACCTGCGGCCATTGCAAGGCCACGAAACGGTTCTTGAATGACTGCATGGTGAAGTATGACTTTACGGATGTGGATCTGCTGGAAGGGGAAGAGCGGGCCGCCATCCTGGAGGAAGTCAGGAAATGGAACCCGAATTGTTCGTTCCCGACCGTTATTATCGGGGACAAGGTCATCGTGGGGCATAAGGAAGACGAGATCAGAGAAGCGCTGGGGCTTACCAACAACGTGGAACTGCTGTTCGAAACACTGAGAAAGGTGCAGGAGCCAAAGGGATATTTTTTTAACAAGGACAAGGAACACGTCGCCCAGCTCCTGGAAGCCCTTCTTACCAATAAAGAACGGTATGGATACATGGCCTGTCCCTGCAGGCTGGCGTCCGAGGATCGTGAAAAAGATAGAGACATCATCTGCCCCTGTGTGTATCGCGAGCCCGATGTGAAGGAGTACGGCAGTTGCTACTGCAATCTTTATGTATCAAAGGAGTGGAATGAGGAAAACATTCCGCACGCGTATGTCCCGGAGAGGAGGAAGAACTAGAGAGTGAAAATGAGCCAACCGCTCAACGGGTCAACGGGCACAACGGGCCAACCTGCCATGGAAAAGGAGCACGATTGATGTTTGTTCTCGGATTACAGGGGAGTCCACGAAAAAAGGGGAACACTGCATCCCTGCTTTCTACCTTCCTGGAGGAGGCGGAGAAACTTGGCGCCCACACCCGGCAACTGGATGTTGCGCGAATGCATATCAATCCGTGCCAGGAGTGCGGAACCTGCGACCGGAAGGGCTTCTGTCCATTGGAAGATGATATGCAGGAAGTGTATCACCTGCTCTGGAAAGCGGACCTGGTCGTGATGGCCACTCCCATCTTCTTCTACGGTCCAACGGCCCAGTTGAAGGGCCTGATCGACCGGTCCCAGGCTCTGTGGGCCAGGAGATATACCCATAAACTCACCGATCCCGGCCGTAAATGGCGAAAAGGCCTCCTGCTGGCAGTGGGCGCCACCAAGGGAAAGAACCTTTTTGAAGGGACTGAGATGGCAGCCAAGTATTTCTTCGACGCGGTGGGCGCTCATTTTGAGGGAACCCTGGGCTATCGAATGATAGAACATGTCGGAGACATAGAAAATCATCCCACCGCCTTTGCCGATGCAAGGGGAAAAGCGGGCGAACTTGTGCGGCCGGAACTGAGGAGAAAACGAGTTCTTTTTGTCTGCAAAGAGAATGCCTGCCGGAGCCAGATCTCGAGTGGTTTCGCGCGATACTATTTCGGGGATCGGCTCGATGTTGAAAGTGCGGGGAGTGAACCGGCAGCGGAGGTGAATGCGGACATGGTAACGGCCATGAGTGAAAAGGGTATCGATATGGCGTACCGGAGGCCCACATCACTTGATGCAATACAAGGAGTTTTTCATCCCGATTTAATGGTGTCCATGGGTTGTGAAGACGCCTGTCCCCTGTTCCCCGGCGTCAGGACGGAGGAGTGGGATATCCCTGATCCGGCGGGAAAAGGGATAGAGTTCATGCGCAAGATCAGGGATGGGCTTGAAGAGAAAGTAAATTTCCTTTTTGCGGATACACCCGGCTGATCCACCTGTTCGTTCTACCCCTCTAGAGAGAGGTTATCCTACCTGAAAACCCTCGCAGTTCCTTGACATGGATCAATATGCCCTTAATATACTACTATGTGGTATACACAAAAACAGGTTCAATAATCAAGGAGAGAGGAAAAATATCATGGACAAAAGAACGCTTTCAATCCCGAATATCAGTTGTCATCATTGCGTGATGAGCATCAAGAACGAACTGGGCGAAATCAAGGGAGTTTCCAACGTGGAAGGTGATCCGGAGACAAAGGAGATCACGGTGGAGTGGGATGCACCGGCAACGCTGGAACAAATTGAGGCTACCTTGAAAGAGATAAACTATCCCGCCGCCGGGTAAAGGACCATCAATGGCCGAACAAAATGTGACACTTCCGGTGACAGGCATGACCTGCGCCAACTGTGCTCTGAATATCGAGAGAAATGTCAAGAAACTCGAGGGAGTGACGGGAGCCAGCGTCAATTTTGCCACTGAGCAGGCAACGGTACACTATGATCCGGAACAGCTCCAGATGAAGGACGTGGTGGGGAAGATTCAAGATGTGGGGTACGGGGTGGCAAAAGCCTCCGTGGAATTCCCGGTCACCGGCATGAGCTGCGCCAACTGTGCCATGAATATCGAGCGAGCGCTGAAGAAAAAGGTGGAGGGGGTAGTAAACGCTTCCGTCAATTTTGCCACTGAACGCGCCTTCGTGGAATATATCCCGGGGATCGTCACGGTTGATGACATGATCGGCGCTATTGAACGTGCCGGTTACGGGGCCATCCGACCGAGCGAGGGAGCGGATGAGGAAGACGCGGAGTTGGCCGCACGCAGGGCCGAGATAAGAGACCAGACGAGAAAATTTATTGTGGGTGTGCTGTTTGCGGCACCCCTCTTTTTCCTCAGCATGGGGAGGGATTTCGGTCTCCTCGGTTCCTGGAGTCATGCCCTCTGGGTCAACTGGCTCTTTTTTGCCCTTGCGACACCGGTCCAGTTCTATACGGGGTGGGATTACTATACCGGGGGATGGAAGAGCCTGAAAAGCGGAGGGGCCAACATGGATGTTCTGGTGGCCATGGGCTCTTCTGTTGCCTATTTCTATTCCCTGGCCGTACTCCTCTATTCCCCCTTGGGGAACCACGTCTATTTCGAGACATCGGCAGTTATCATCACCCTCATTAAACTGGGCAAGATGCTGGAATCCAGGACCAAGGGAAGGACCGGGGGTGCCATTCGAAAACTCATCGGACTGCGGCCGAAGACTGCTACCGTGCTGGCAAACGGAAAGGAACAGGAGATTCTCCTTGCCCTGGTGAAACTGGGTGATGTGGTCATAGTGAGGCCGGGCGAGAGTGTGCCGGTTGATGGTGTCGTGCTGGAAGGAGAATCAAGCGTGGATGAATCCATGCTGACGGGTGAGCCGATTCCGGTGGACAAGAATCCCGGTGAAACTGTCGCGGCGGGCACCATCAATGGAAACGGACTCCTCAAGTTTGAGGCCACGAGGGTCGGCAAGGACACGGCTTTGGCGCGGATTATTCGGATGGTTCAGGAGGCTCAGGGCAGCAAGGCACCTGTGCAGGCCCTGGCTGACAGGGTTGCAGCGGTGTTTGTGCCGGGCGTGATCGGCATCGCGCTTGTTACGTTCATAGTCTGGTGGAGCCTGGGAGGCGAATTCGTGCCCGCCATGATACGTCTGGTGGCTGTCCTGGTGATTGCCTGTCCGTGCGCGCTGGGGCTTGCAACGCCTACCGCCATTATGGCAGGTACGGGGAAAGGCGCTGAAAACGGCGTGCTTTTCAAAAACAGCGAGGCCCTGGAGACGGCAACCAAATTGCATATCATAGTCCTCGATAAGACCGGCACCATTACCGTGGGAAAGCCATCGGTGGTGAATATTAACTCGTTTGATTCTTCACTGGAAGAGGGAGAACTCCTGAGGCTGGCCGCGTCCGTGGAAAGGGGTTCAGAACATCCCCTTGGAAAGGCGATTGTCAAGGAGGCCGAAGCGAAAAAAATGGAACTTCTTGAACCACAGGAATTTATTGCGGCCAGAGGTTTCGGTGTGGAGGCGAAGATTGACGGAAAAGAAGTCCTGGTGGGAAAACCGGGATGGTTCAGTGAAAAACGGATAGATCTTGTCGGTGGCCGGGACCGGATCAATGACCTCCAGGCCGAGGGAAAAACCGTAATGGTGGTTGCTGTGGAGGGAAAGGCTGTGGGCCTTCTAGCTGTTTCGGACGTGCCAAAACCGGAATCAGCCCAAGCCGTGATTCAATTGCACCGTCAGCACCTCAAGGTGGTTATGCTCACCGGGGACAACACGCAAACAGCAAGGGCGATAGCCTCCCAAGTACATATTGACGAGGTGTTGGCGGAGGTCCGCCCGGAGGAGAAAGCGGCCCAGGTGAAGGCACTGCAGGAGCGGGGCAATAAGATCGGGATGGTGGGAGACGGCATAAACGATGCTCCGGCCCTAGCCCAGGCGGATGTGGGATTTGCAATCGGAACAGGGACCGATGTTGCCATAGAAGCGGGTGATGTGATCCTGGCGAGCGGTCATCTGACCGGTATTTCCAAGGCGATTCACCTGAGCAGAAAAACCATGCGGACCGTGAAGCAGAATCTGTTCTGGGCCTTTGCTTACAATGTCGTCCTTATCCCTGTAGCCGCAGGAGTGCTCTATCCCTTTGACGTGCTGCCAGGTTTCCTGAGGCATTTGCACCCTATCCTGGCTGCCCTGGCCATGGCAATGAGCAGCATCACCGTTGTTTCAAATAGTCTGCTGCTCTATAAAACAAAGGTTTAGTCCTATTGACTGAACAGGCCGGGAATAGGGATTCTTTACTCCTGCGTGAATAGCTTTGCCATGTCAGGAAGCTGTTGAAAGGTTTTCAGGAATTGATCCGTTCTTGTCGAGAGCCGTCTTTGGAGAACTTTCGATATACCCTCCATAATCCGGTACCCAAGGAGATGATCTTCGTCCATGGTTCTCCGCAATTCCATTCCCGTTATGGTGATTAATTCACAAGGCTCGGAACACGTGGCATTCGCCGTGTATAATGATCCCTGCACAATGGCCGACCAGCCGAAAGGATCTCCCGGTTTCACGGCTTCAAGGGAGACCATGATGGTTTCTGATGCCTTCAATTCCAAAAGCACCTTGCCGGTCAGGAGCATATACAACGTATCGGCATCCTGGCCTTCTTCAAAAAGTACGGCCTTTTCGCCGAACAAGTGGAGCTGTGCCAACGGGCGTATTTTTTCCAGCAACGGCTCTTCGAGAGAAGCCATCAACCAGATTTTCTTGAGATCGTTCAGTGAAACCATACCATTTCCTCCTATTATCGAAAAAATGTGAAATCCGGGTAGACACCCATTAACTTAGCAGGAAAATGATGACCAGAAAAAGAGCTGCCATGCCTGCCCCAATCCCCGCCGGTATAACGCCCCTGGCAAGATTGTAGTAGAGGCTGGCCTTCTTGATTTCCAACCTTTTGAAGCGGGTCCCCTTCAAATACCAGTACGTGACAAAGGGCAGAAGGGCGAGTCTCGCGATCCCATCCTTGGCAAAGCGTGCCAAGAAACCTGCAAACCCTTTCACAAAAATGCGATCGGAGTACCTGTTTATGCCGTTCAGGCCCACATCCATGATCTGATAGGCCAGACGGCCCCCTTTCCGGTAAAACCAGTCTGTATCAATGGAGATAGTCTCTGTCCTTTTGAGCAGGGGGAGAAAAAGGAAAAAGACCAGGGCAGAAAACATGAGTAGCTGGAGCTGAGAAAAGACGTGCACGAACGAGTACGCATTGTAGAAGACCGAGAAGGGCAGAATATTATACAGGGGCCGGGGAAATACCCCCAGGAATATGCACAAAAAGGACATGAAGGCCATGGCCAGACGCATTGATTTATTGGTTTCGCCGGGCCTCAAGCCCTTATCCTTGGCGAAAAACACAAAGTAGGGAAATTTTATCCCCGCGTGCAGAAAGACGCCTGCAGATGCTATTTCAAGGACCAGCCACACCCACGCCATATGCTCATGGATTGCTCCATCGATGATAAGGGATTTGCTGGTAAAACCACTGGTCGCAGGAAAGGCGGAGATGGCAGCCGCACCCACAGCTCCGAAAATCAATGTCCACGGCATGGTCTTGTGAAGGCCACCCAGGTCGGTGCACTTGCTTTTCCCCGTCATGTAGAGCACTGATCCGGCGGACATCCATAAGAGCGCCTTGTAAATGATGTGGCAGAAGGCATGGGCAACCGTGCCGTTCAGGGACATCATGGTCCCTATTCCTACACCCGTTAACATGAAGCCGACCTGATTGATGATGCTATAGGCCAGGATCCTTCTCGCGTCATTTTCCAGCAGCGCATAGATGATCCCATAGATCGTCATGATACAGCCGATCCAGATCAGTATTTCCCACCCGGGAAATCCACGGACCAGGGTATAGACGGCCGTTTTTGTGGTATAGGCGCTCAGGATGACTCCGCCGGTGACCGTGGCCTCGGGATAGGCATCGGGGAGCCATGCGGAAAAGGGAGGGGCCGCAGCATTCACCAGGAAACCGATCAGGATCAGGTACGTGCCCCAATTTCCATCTGCCATAGCGTTAAATGTGATAGATCCGGTTTCAGAAATATAGAGCGCGATACCTGCGAGGAGGCATAATCCTCCAAAGACATGGAACATGATATACCGCATGCCGGCGGCCTGGGCCTTGTCCGTTTTTCTTGCGAGGATGAGGAAGGTGGAAGCAACGGCCATGACCTCCCAGAAGAAATAAAGGGAAACCAGGTCGCCGGCAAAGACCACCCCCAGGGAACTGCCTATATAGAAAAGGGCTGCCATGTGCTGGGTATTATCCTTGAGATAAAAGGCATAAATGAAGGCAGCGAAGGCGTTCAAAGTGAAGATGTAGCCAAAGGCCTTGCTCAGTTTATCGACCCTCAGGAAGGTAAGATCAAAGCCGAAGAAATGAGTTTGCAAGGAGGTACCCGGTTCCAGCTGGAAAACCAGGAAAAAGGCAGCGGCGGGAAGAAGTATGACATAGTAAGATTTTGCCTTTCCCCGGAAAAAGGGGACGAGCAGGGCGCCCAGAATCAATAACGCTGCGGGGGAAAAATTACTTGTCATAGTAGTTCTCTTTTACCTTTAGTACAATGCCGACGAGTTTTGAAAACAAGATAAGCGCGACACAGGAGATGAAGCCCAAAAGTCCGTAAAAGCCAAAGATCCCGTCGACGCCGAAGTGCATCTCTCTGTGGGTAAAAAAGTCGGGGATAAGCGTTAGCGCACAAAGAACATACAGCAAAATCCATAGCTTCCTGATATTTTTAGGCCGGTCAAAAAAATCGAATTCCTTTTTTTCTGTCATGTTATCCTCCAGGAGTATCGTGCGGTCAAACCTTTGTCTCTCTCACATCCCAATGGCCATTGCAGCAAGCCGGAAAAAGATATCAGGATAAAAGAACAGGAAGACAGAGATAACGGCTGTTAAAACGAGCGGTGCAACGCACCAGATGGGACCTTCTTGTACGATGTTATCAAACATTGCCTCTTGTTCCGTACAGAAAAAGGCCTTGTAAACAACGGGCAGAAAATAGGCTGCATTGAGGAGGGAACTCAGGAGCAAAACGACGAGCATCGGCCATTGATTGGCCTGGAGCGTCCCGAGAACCAGGTACCACTTGCTGAAAAAGCCACCTGTGGGCGGGAGTCCGATAACGCTCAAGGCTCCAATAAAAAATGCCGTCATGGTTATCGGCATTTTCCTCCCTATCCCCACCATTTCACTGATATATTTCTTTCCTGTGCCCACAAAAATGGCACCCGCACAGAAAAAAAGAGTGATTTTTCCGAAGGCATGCATGGCAATGTGGGCTATTCCCCCTTCCATGCCTTTCGGCGAAAGAAGGGCAACACCGAGCACGATGTAAGAGAGCTGGCTTATGGTTGAAAACGCAAGACGCCTTTTCAATTCATCCTGCGAAAGGGCAATAAGAGACCCCACCAGGATGGTAAAAGATGCTATGTAACAGACGACGGTATCCAGATGAAAGGAAGAGAGTATCTCTACCCCGAAGATACCCGTCAAGACGCGCACAATACTGAAGACTCCCACCTTTACAACAGCTACTGCGTGGAGTAGTGCGCTTACCGGGGTGGGGGCCACCATGGCAGCAGGAAGCCATGCATGAAAGGGCATGATTGCGGCCTTGGCAAAACCGAAGAGAAACATCAAGAGAAGGAGTGTCACGAGACCCTTGGAAACCTCTCCTGCCAGAAGACCATGGGTGGTAAATTCCAGGCTGCCCGTAAGATGGTACACGATCAGCATGGCAGGGAGGACCAGGCCGATGGAAGTGCCGAGAATATAGGTCAGGTACTTCCGCCCTGATTGCCGGGCCTCCTGATCCTGGTGATGGGTGACCAGGGGATAGGTGGCGAGCGAGAGCATCTCGTAGAAGAGATAGAGAGTGAGCAGGTTCGCGGAAAAGGCCACCCCGATGGTCGCAGAGAGGGCCAGGGCAAAGAAACAGAAATACCGGGACTGGCTGTGTTCTTTGAGACCACGCATGTACCCGACAGAGTAGGCACTGGTAATGATCCATAAAGATGAGGCCACTAGTGCAAACAGCATACCCAGTGAATCCACTTTGAACCCGATGGATGCACCAGGGAGAAATTCCCAAAGGGTAAAGGTGAACTGCGATCCCCTGAGCACAGCAGGAAGCATGGACACGATAATGACAAATTTCAGTATTGCAGCGGCGAATGTCCACCCTTCGCGGATATTCGCTTTGCGGCTTGAGGCGATCAGCGGGACCGCGCAGAGGGAAACCAGTACAGCCAGCAAGGGTCTTATGGAATGGATGATCTCCATTAACCGATTCCTTTCGGCAGGACAGGCAGGATGATGTGCGTGACGATGTTGCCGCTGTATATGCCCACAGCTACCAAACTTACCGCAACAATCAACAGCGGCACCAGCATGGTGAGAGGAGCCTCTTCCATAACATCCCTCATTGCGACCACCCTGTGATGGGTCTCCATAGGTTCGAAATAGGCTATTTCAATGATCCTGAAAAAAAGCACCACATTGACGAGACTGCTGAACAGGAGTGCAACCATGAACCCGTACTGTCCGGCCTGGATGGCCCCGGAAATCAGGTACCATTTGCTGAAAAATCCGCAGGTAGGGGGGACCCCGATAACACTGAGGCCAGCTGCGACGAATGCGGCCATGGTGATGGGCATTTTGCGAAAAAGCCCTTTCAGATGAACAAAATCAAGCCCCCTTATCTTGTAGGCAATATTGCCCACTGCCAGAAACAGGCACAGGGTCATAATCGCATCATTAAGGATATGAAGGATTGCGCCGCTCATTCCGAGCCGATTGCCGAGCCAGAAACCGCCGACCATGTATCCGATTTCTGAAACAATAATATAGGTGAGCATCCTCTTTATGTTTTTCTGGTTGAGAGCCAGGAGCGAGCCCATAACAATGGCAAGGCATGAAAGCCAGACAATGGCGTGGTCTATATGCAGTACGTGGAAGCTGAAGTCAGGCAGAAATACCGAGAACACCAGGCGAATCATCACATAGACCATAACCTTGGTCATCAGAGGGGCAATCACACTGCTGGCTGGGTTGGGTGCAAAAGTATATGCATTGGGCAGCCATACGTGGAGGGGAAAAAAGGCCATCTTGATGCAGACCCCCACCATGCAGAATATGAACGCCACAAGCACGGCCTTGGAATGATAAATGGGGGGGAGAAGAGAGGCGATGTCCGCCATATTCAGGGAACCCGTCATGATATAAAGGTACCCGATGCCCAGGAGATAGAAACAGGCGCCGATGGTCCCGATAAAAACATAGTTGAGACTGGCGAGCGGTGCGCTGTCAGGCTGGCCAAGAGCAATGAGGGCATAGGCCGTGAGGGACGCAATTTCCAGGAGGACGTAGAGATTGAACACATCTCCGGTTACGGTAATGCCCATCAGACCTGTGACAAAAAGGACGTAGAGGACATAGAAGATACCCATCTTTTCGGGAAAATCTCTTTGAACGCTCTTGTGGGTGGCAAAGAGGTTGAGAAAGGCAACCGAGGAGACGACCACCAGGACCAGGGCGTTTAGGAGGTCAACGCGGTAGGCAATGCCCCATGGTGGCATCCACCCTCCCATGTGATACTCTACAATACCCAGATCAAGGACCCTGAAAAGGAGGCTGATGGCACAGAACACCGAAGTGCCGAGCGCCAGCAGGGCCACGGGGAAACAAAGGGATTTTTTGACCCAGCTCAACCCACTGATTATGAAGGCAGAGAGGAGAGGAACGGTCACAAGGAGAACAGGATAGTGCTGGCTCATTTTTCTCTCAGGCGCATAAGAATTTCATCTTCTTCCAGGGTTTTGTATTTTTGGTAGATTTTTACTGCCAGGGCCAATGCAACACCAAAGGTGGAAACAGATACCACAATCGCCGTAAGCATCAGAACATGGGGAAGCGGATTAATGTAGTCGGCCACTTTGATAGTGTGCGCACCCATATGCGCGCCATGCTCTTCTAAAATGGGGATGGTTGCTCCCTTTTTACATCCGATGGAGACGTAGAAGAGGATGATGGCCGTCTGGAATATATTCATGCCCACCAGTTTTTTGATGAGGTTATTCTTCGCAATCATGGCATACAGGCCGATCATCATCAGGATGATGTACAGCCAGTAGTTATACTTGCCGACAATGTGATGGATCAACGCTTCCATATATCAGAGCCCCTCATCGAGCCTTCCCTCTGAGGCGATATTGACGTAGATGCACACCATAACGGCCATGACCGCAATGAAGACCCCGATTTCAACGCCAAGGATTCCATACGCTCGTGCCTCTATCGGGTCAAATGGAAATATGGTTGCCAGTTCCTTGTAGTCCAGAAAATTGCCTCCAAGGAGGAGGCAGAGTGCGCCGAGTCCTGCATAAATAAAGACACCCAGGGCGGAGAAAAGACCATCAATTTTTTCCTTGAATCGCCGCATGGCCGTCCTTAAATCAAAGGCAATAGCCATAATGATAAGGCTTGCACCGAAAATGACACCGCCCTGGAATCCTCCTCCCGGGCTTTCATGCCCGTGGGCCAGGACATACAGGGCAAAAATCTGTATAAAGGGGACGAGAAAACGCGAGACCGTCTTGATGATCAGGTCGTATGGGGTCCACATGGTATCTATTCTCTCAAATTCTTTTGAACGATCGGGAATGGTTTTTTCTCCTTTGACATGGAGAGTGATACCGGTGGAAATATGCCTGTAATAGCGGTCTTCGTCTTTTCTCTTAAATACTCTCAGGAGAATAAGGCAGCTCATACCCGCGGCAAAAATGACCGTTGTCTCAAACATGGTGTCATAGCCACGGTAATCAGCGAGAATGGATGTCACCGCGTTCGGGACATCTGTTTCCTCCAGGGTTTTCTGGATATACCGGGGAGAGACATGGGTACTAGCCGGGGAATTGGGATCCCCCCACCTCGGGAAATCCTGGGTGGCATAAAGGAGGAGGGCACCGCTAAGGCAGACAATGATAAAACCGATCTTTTTCAATCTTTTGTCCTCCTCGTTGTCCTGAATACCGCGGCCACAAAAAATATGGTACTGACACCGGCGCCAACAGAAGCCTCGGTGAAGGCCACATCCACAGACCCCATGATGGACCACAGGAGACACATCATAAAACTATACGCGCCAAAAAGGATCGCGCAGCCAAGGAGATCTTTTACGGTGATGGCTGCTATGGCGCAGACTATAACCAGGGTCAGGATAAAAATATCCAGTTGCGGTATCATGAGCCTTTCCTCTCTTTGTCATAAATTTCTCTTGTCCAGGGTCTGAGGCCAGCCCGCATTCCCGCATCGACAATGGAATGGGTCGCTGTGGGGCTTGACAGGAAAATGAAGACGACAATAAGAATCATCTTTGTGCTGACCAGGACGGACGACAGCTCCAAGTGGTGAAGATGGTAAAGGACCATCCCGGCTATCATCAGCAGTGAGCCAAGTGTATCAAGTTTGCCCGCAGGATGGAGGCGTGTATAGAAATCGGGAAACCGAAGGATGCCCACCACACCCCCGGTAAGAAAGACAAGCCCGAATAGGAGCAAAAAGGCAACAACAAAGTTCATACTATGGGCCTCCTCCCTTTTTATCTTTTGTTTACAGTCTGTCCTTCCTGATGTGCTAGCCGGACCGTAAACTTCAATTATTGTCCAACCGGCCAACGGGCTCAACGGGCAAACCGGTTAACCTATTTATTTATAAGGCGGTTCTTCATAGAGCCCTTTGCGCTTCTGGAAGTAGCGTGATCCCGCGAGGACCGCAATAAAATTGAGCATGGCATAGGCAAGGGCAATATCTACGAACATGTCAACGCGCCTATAGATCAGGCCGATTATCAGGAGTAATACGACCGTCTTGCTGCCAATAGCGTTTACACCGATAAGCCGGTCAAGAACTGTAGGCCCAACGACAGCCCGGTAGAGTGAGGCTGTTATCAAAAGGCAGAGGTAAATGCCGACATATAAGAAAAAACTGTGCATTAATCTTCTCCAAATGCCTTTGCGACCCTGGCCTCCATTTCGCCGGGGAGGGGCTCTGCAGATATCTTATCTATGGCATGGACTTTGAAATCGCCATCCACCGACACCGAAACAGTGATCGTCCCGGGAGTCAGGGTAATGGAATTGGCGAAGGTGACCAGTGAGAGATCTTTCGTCAATTTGCTCTGAAAGCGGATGATGTGGGGATCAATGAGCTCCATCATCCTCGGATGAAATGTGAGGTACAGGACATGCAGATTGGCCAACCAGATTTGGTAGAGGAGCCACGGGACATACTTTATGAAGCGCCAGATGGAAAACAGAAGCCCTTCAGGTTTGCCTTCGGGGAACAAGAGATCACTGGAGATGTATGCGACGAGCGCGCAGGAGAGAAGGCCAAGAATGATATGCAGGGCATCGAATTTTCCCGAGAGGAGGATCCACAGGGCGAAAAGAGCAATAAAGGTGGCGAGAAACGGGAATACCTTTCCTTTTTTCAGCGCCGGGGATCCAGGACTCTTTTCAATGGATTCTAAAGGAGTTTTATTTGGATTTATTTCAGGCAATAGCCAGTCCCTCCCAGGATGTAGTAGTTATTAGGCCAAAGGAATTCGTATGGTGAACGTGGTGCCTTTTCCCAAGCGGCTTTCACACGTCATCTCGCCTCCCAGTTTTTTCACAATATTGTGGCAGATGGGCAGCCCGAGCCCGGTACCTTTTCCGGCTGGTTTCGTGGTAAAAAAAAGATCGAAGATCTTTGCTCGAACCTCTTCGCTCATGCCGGTTCCGGTATCGGAAACCTGGATCTCTGCGTCTGTGTCAGAAGCCGACGTTAGAAGGGTTATTTGTCCCTTTCCTTCTCCTTTTTCTTTAATCGCGTAGGTGGCGTTTGTCAACAGGTTCACAAAGACCTGTTCCAGCTGTTTCGGGTCGGATTTCAGTATGAGCGGACCTTCGGTAAACTGATAAAGGATGTCTATTTGTTTGTATTTCAGCTCTGGTTCAAGAAAAGCCACGGTTCCCTTAATCAACTCGTGGATGTCTATTTCTTTCCTCGTAGGTTCCGAATCTCTGGCAAATCCGAGGACCTGTTTTGTTCTGCTCCTGCAACGTTTTGTCTGCTGTATAACATCGTTGAATATTTTTTTCAGTTCCTCCCGGTCTTCTTTCCCCAGCCCTTTAGCGTCCTTCGCTACCACCGCGCCCCATCCGGCTGCTTCATTGATGACCGCCAGGGGGTTGTTTATTTCATGGGCTACCCCCGCAGCAATACGGCCCATTTCGGCCAGTCTATCCACGCGGATCAGGTCTTCCTCGAGTTTTTTCCAGCGGGTGATGTCGTGACAAATGCCGACCGTCCCGATGCTCTTTCCATCGGCATTTTTCAGATCAATGAGTGAAACATTAGAGTAGACAGGGTACCCTTCTTTATGGAGAAAAGAAAAATCCATACTGATGGCGCTACCTTGCGAGCGAGAATCTTCAAGGAGTTTTAATAATTTCTGAGGTTCTTGGGCCAGTTCTTTGAGAAGACGTCCGATAATTTCGTCCTGGGGATATCCTAATGCCTCCTCCCCGCCTTTGTTGAATGAGATGAGAAATCCATGGACGTCCGTTACGAAGATCATGTCATGGGAATGTTGGAGGACGGAACGGAGGAAATCATGGGCGCGAAGGATTTCAAATTCGGTCCTTCCCTTTTCCCGATACTTCCTTCTCCTGGAACTCCCACCCATTCCAAGAAGGAGAACGGTCTTGAGCCTTTCTATGAAAGATTTTCGACCGGCACTACCCATCTGTCAACTAGGATCCCCATCCATTCTGGTTTTTTCAAGCAGCAGGAACAACCGATTCTTTTCGCAGTTAAGAACAGACCATAAATTTTTTCCCGATCAGCACAGACGAACATGGCATTTCGAAGAGGCAACACTCCTCTGAATGAGAACAAGAAAGTCAGCAACCTCCGGAAACGTCTCGATCTCTTTCAGTAGAGTGATTTATGGGGAACCTCTACCGGCCTTTTTGAACGAATCATTGATATACTCGTTGGAAGTCTCCACACCGCTCACTCCCGCGAAGCTTGTCCTCACCGGGATCGGGGAGCGGGGCCCATAGACCCTAAAAATCGCGAGACTCCCGCGTCTGCGGGAATAACTAAGAAAAACGAAATGGGACTTCTTACGAGACCATCAATCATTCGATCCCGTAAATTTTTCGCAGTTCTTTGATTGCCTTTTTTATGCCTTTGGCCCCCATGCCTGATCGATAAATTTCTTCGACCTGCTCTTTGAATTTGCCCGCTTGCACTTCTTCTTTTTTCTTGGAGGCTTCCTTGATGGTCTCCACAAGGTTTTCATAGTCAATGGGTTTGAGGAGATACTTGTAGGCATCCTGCTGGCCGCTTTCAAGGGCCGTGTCTATTGAGCCGTGGCCGGTCAGGACGATACACTGGATCAGCGGCTGGATTTCCTTGAGGCGCTTTTGGGTTTCAACACCGTCGATCCCCGGCATCTTGAGGTCTACAACCGCCACATCAAAGAAATTGTTGGCGGCTACTTCCAGGGCCTCTTCCCCGGAAAAAGTTGCTTTCACGGTGAAGCCTTCTCTGAGCAATCGTTTTGACAGGTATTCAAGAAGGGTTTGTTCGTCATCGATAAGAAGGACTTTGATATCGGGTGTGTCACTCATGGCCAGCTCCTTGGAATTGATAAGCGTTAATCGGAGGGATAATGACTGTAGGGTTTATACTTTGCGGGATTTTTTCTGTCAAGCCATTTTCCAATGCAGAATAGTGAATTGAAGAATTCCGTCTTGACACCAAAAAGGTTGAGGTCGTATAATAATGCCCAATTAGGGAAAAGTTTCATTTCGCTTCTTTTGGTTGATTATTTTTTCTTCACAATCGAGAAATGAAGCTCTTTCGCAAAGAGCTTGCGATCTCGGGGATCAAATGAGCAGGGCGGTCTAGGGATACGCCTTTGAAAATGCCTCTTGTCCGATGCTGAACCTGTTCCCGGTTATCGTTGTGGAAATTTCCATCTGACGGTTCTTTTTCTTCTCCTTCTCTATCTTTTCCTTTCCATCTTTTTTTCACCCCGGGCAGCTAGGAAAATCAATTCCAATTTTTTGTGTGCCAAGAACATTTTATGGCAATCAGGGGCTCTCGATGTTTCCAAGGCGGGCGTGAAGCGGCTTTGCAAACAGGACTCAAGAAAAAAATGCTGAGCGGCAAGAGCAAAGCGTTGCAGCCTGAGCCGTGCGTGAATCGATAGGCTTCTCAGCACTTCCGTCAACTATTATCAGGGCGGGGAACCAATGGCGGGGGGTGAATGATGGGCAAAGGGAAGACGATACTGATCATTGATGATGATCCCGATTTTAGCTCAGCCATCAAGAGGATCCTCACATCGGCCGGATATGATGTGCGAATGGCGGGAGACGCAAGAGAGGGCATGAAGGCCCTCGAAGCCGCTCCGCCGGACCTTATTTTGCTGGATGTGATGATGGAACACTATGATGACGGGTTTAATATGTGTTCCAGTATCAAGCACGATGACCGTTTCAAGGAGATCCCGATTATTATCGTGACGGCAGTCACGGAGGTGACGGGTCTGAAATTCGATCCGGAAACGGATGGGGAATACCTGGAAGCGGAGGCCCTGCTTCAGAAACCCATCATGCCCAACGAACTGGTAAGGAAGATAGAAGAACTGCTCTGAACTGGAGCATTTAAAAACTGATGTGGCATAGACCCGGAAAGGCATGAAATGGACGGTGAACGCGGAGGAAACAAAAGGTCAGAAAGGGGGTTCTCTTGGCTCAATGGTGGGCGAGTGCTCGTGATCGATGATGAAGAGATGATATGTAATGCATGCGCACAGGCGCTCAGAAAGGAAGGCTGCGTTGTGGAGACCGCAGAAGATGGTGAAACCGGGCTTGACGTATTTGAGTCATTTTGCCCGGATCTGGTCCTGGTGGACCTCAAGATGCCCGGGATGAGCGGTTTTGATGTCCTTGAAGAAATAGAGAAAAGAGATCCCAAGGTAGTGCAGATCGTTATCACCGGATTCGCAACCGTAGCTCTGGCTGTGGATGCCATGAAAAAGGGCGCCTATGATTTTGTTACCAAACCGTCTACGCCGGATGAAATCCGCGCTGCCGTGGGTCGAGGCCTGGAAAAGAGGCGTCTTATCCTGGAAAGCGAGGCATTGAGACTCGCACAGGAAAAGATCAGGCGGAATATGGTTTCTTTGGTTTCCCATGAACTACGGGCACCCCTTGCGGCGACTGTCCAGTACCTGGAGATCATTCTTGGAGGCATGGCAGGCCGGGTGTCGGAAGAGGCAATGGAGATGATAGACCGGTCCAATCAGCGGCTTCGGGAGATGCTGAACCTGATCGGGAGATGGCTCAACCTTGCCACCTTTGATCCGCTCCGGATGGCGGAACATTTTGAGCCGTTGAATTTGGCTGACCTCGTGGGCGAGAGCGTAGCGATCCTCGATCCTGCAGCGAAAGTAAAGGGCGTAACAATTGTTACCGAAAGCCCGGAGAATTTGCCTCCCATCAAGGGGAGCCGGGTGGCGCTGAAGGAAATCTTCACCAACCTCATCAGCAACGCCATCAAGTATAATAGGGATGGGGGATGGGTGAAGGTCACGCTGTTCAAGGTTGGCGAGGAGATAGGGGCAGAAGTACAGGATAATGGTATCGGGATTGGGGAGGAACATGTTTCAAGGATCTTTGATGAATTTTATCGGGTTGACGGTCGAAGAAACGCCCCGGTGAAGGGTTCGGGGCTTGGACTGTCCATTGTGCGCACGCTCGTGGATGCCCATGGCGGAAGCATTGAACTGCAAAGTAAGGAGGGTGAGGGGAGTACCTTTACGGTCAAATTTCCCAAGAGGCAAACGGAATCCGAGGGTGGTTCGCTCCGGACTAGAGTTAGTGAAGGATTTCGCTCGTAGCAGCTCAATAAATAAAGCGATTCAGACACTGTATGGTCGCGACCTGCAGGTCGCTCCTACAGAGATCAATGGTGCAAATGCTGTAGGAGCAACGTCCACGTTGCGAATCGAAAGGACTATTCAAGGC
The DNA here is from genome assembly GCA_964548365.1 of uncultured Desulfobacteraceae bacterium. Classification (GTDB taxonomy): domain Bacteria; phylum Desulfobacterota; class DSM-4660; order Desulfatiglandales; family Desulfatiglandaceae; genus B46-G9. The sequence goes on from CAZJRD010000024.1 coordinate 28,672, forward strand.
CGGCGAGGCATGGTCTCATAGGAAATACGGGCATCACTTGGAGTTATAGGCTGCACTGGAATTTTTGATCCAGGCACGGAAGGGAGGGGATCGGCAGTGGAAATGGCAAGAGCAAACGCAGCAGAAGTCGATTTAATATTTCAGCCGAGTCCGGTAAGGATCGAGAGAATTCTGCCCCAAATGGAAGAGCACCAGCTTTTTCAACTCCGATTCGTGGACAAGAAAGCAGGACAATCATTCTCACACGGTCCCGGCCAGTTTGTTGAAGTCAGTGTTCCTGGTGTGGGAGAAGCACCTATATCCATATCATCGCCGCCCACGCGGCCCGGCATTATCGAGATATGTGTCAGGAAAGCAGGCCTCGTCACCAGTGCCCTGTTCCAATTGCAGAAGGGGGACCTGATAGCATTGAGGGGGCCCTTTGGTATGGGCTTCCCTGTTGGGCTTCTGAAGGGACAGGATCTCCTCCTGGTGGCGGGAGGGCTTGGCCTGGCCCCGCTGCGATCACTCTTATGGACAGTCTTGGATAACCGGGAGGAGTATGGGAAGCTAGTCCTGATGTATGGCTCAAGGAGTCCTGATGATGTGCTTTTCAAGTATGAACTCCTGGGCCTGATGAATAGAACGGACATGAAATATCTTCTGAGTGTTGATACAGATGAGGAGGGGATTTGGCGCCAGTATGTGGGGGTGGTGACCGGCCTTTTCGATAAAGTGGTACTTGATCCTGAAACCACCTACTGTGCACTCTGCGGGCCACCAATCATGTACCGTTTTGTTATCAAGGAAATACTGAAGAAGGACATTCCTCCGGACCGGATTTTTGTGTCCCTGGAGCGGATGATGAAATGCGGTGTGGGAAAGTGCGGTCATTGCACAATGGGCGAATATTATTGTTGCACTGATGGCCCGGTTTTCAATTATGCGGAAATCAGTCATGTCAAGGAGGCACTCTGATGTCCAGTACACTGGTTGTTTGTCCCTTTTGTGGATGCGGGTGCAACTTCTATCTGGAAGTGAAAGATGGGAAAGCGGTGGGAGTAACACCAAGCAAGGGGCATCCGGTGAGCAGAGGTTCCCTCTGTATCAAGGGATGGAGGGCGCACGAATTCGTCAATCACCCGGCGCGCATAAGAACCCCCCTCATCCGGAAGCACGGGATCGTACGGGAAGCCACCTGGGATGAAGCTCTTGATCTGGTCGCGAAAAAGCTGGGAGACATCGGCGAGAGGTATGGAAGCAGGTCCTTGGGTTTTTTTTCTTCCGCGAAGGTAACGAACGAAGAGAACTATGTGTTCATGAAAATGACACGGGCGGCCTTCAAGACAAATAACATTGATCATTGTGCCCGGCTCTGACATTCCTCCACGGTGGCAGGTCTTGCCGCCGCGTTCGGCAGCGGTGCCATGACGAATTCAATCCCTGAACTGGATGATGCCGACGCCTTTCTTGTCATTGGCTCCAATACCACGGAACAGCACCCCCTGATTGCAGCGAGGATTATTGAAGCAGTCCGAAGGAAAAATGCCCGTCTCGTGGTGGCCGATCCGAGGCGGATAGGGCTGGCAAAACTGGCGACCGTCCATCTGGGGCACCGGGTAGGCACGGATGCAGCCCTCCTGAATGGAATGATGCATATCATCCTGGAGAATGGGTGGGAGGATGATGGTTTTATCCAAGAGAGGACTGAAAACATCGACGCTTTAAAAAAAATTGTAACCGCTTATCCCCCGAAGAAAGTAGCCGGGCTGTGTGGTGTAGATGAGGAAATCTTAAGAAAAGCCGCTGAACTGTATGCCAGGTCAGAGAAGGCCATGATTCTGTATGCCATGGGCATCACCCAGCATATTACGGGAACAGATAATGTCAAGACGCTTGCCAATCTGGCCATGCTTACCGGGCATGTGGGATTTCCTTCCACAGGCGTAAATCCCTTGAGAGGGCAGAACAACGTCCAGGGAGCCTGCGACATGGGTGCACTCCCCAATGTCTACACCGGCTATCAGCGCGTGAATGATGAAGCTGTCACCCGGAAATTTGAAGAGGCGTGGGGAACTGAGGGGCTCAGCCGGGAGCCCGGGCTGACGGTTACGGAGATGGTTCATGGCGCCGAAACAGGGGAAGTACAGGCACTTTACGTGTTGGGAGAAAACCCTGTGGTCAGCGATCCGGACGCAAGACATGCGGCCAGGGCTTTGAAAAAATTGGATTTCCTTGTGGTCCAGGACATCTTCATGACCGAGACGGCAAGGTATGCGCATGTTATTCTCCCGGCCTTGAGCTTTGCCGAAAAGGCGGGCACATTCACAAATACCGAGAGGAGAGTGCAAGTTTCAGGGCAGGCAATGCCTCCAGTGAAGGGATGCGTGGAGGAGTGGAAGGTTTTTTGCGAGATAGCCACCCGGGCAGGATACCCGATGAGCTATGAAAGTCCTGAAAAGATCCTGGATGAAATCAATGCGGTCACGCCTTCGTATCGAGGCATCACCTGGAAGCGACTCGAGAGCTCATGGGGCCTGCCGTGGCCCTGCCCCGATGAGAGTCATCCGGGCACACCCTTTCTCCACAAAAACCGTTTTGCCCGGGGATTGGGGCACTTTGATCCGAGAGAATATATTCCATCGGCAGAAATACCTGATGAGGAATATCCATTTGTCCTGACGACGGGCAGAGTGGGACCGCAATTTCACACAGGCACCATGACGAGGAAGGTATCCATACTGGAAAGAGAGGCTCCTAGGTCCCTGCTTGAAATAAACCCGGAAGATGCCAGGCACCTGAGAATACGGGAGGGAAATGTTGTTGCCGTTGAATCAAGGCGCGGCGAACTGAGGCTTCCCGTACATGTAACTCCGGATGTCCCTGAAGGCAGTGTTTTCGGCACGTTCCATTACAGTGAGGGGAATATCAATGAGTTGACCATTTGTGCGCTTGATCCTGTGGCCAAGATCCCGGAATACAAGAGCTGCGCAGTCAGTATCAGGAGGATCTGATGAAGATATTGGCGAAAGAAAAGGTCCAGTGCCTTCTTGGAAAGATGAACAGGGAGACAAGAGTCTATTGCCCCCAGCGTGCTGAAAACGGGGACCTGTTGCTTTTGCCCCTTGGGGATGGGATCTATACCGATGAGCTCGGCAAGACACCGTTGTCCGCAAAGACGGTTCTGTTTCCCCAAGGAGAAGATATTCTTTTGATTGAAAAAGAACGAATTCTAAAGATAACCGATGAGGAGGAAGTCGTTGTCTTTGGAGTGAGACCCTGCGACATGAGAGCGATTGCCTTTACGGACAGGTTCATGATGAGGGATAACCTGGTTGACCCCAATTACTCCGCGAGGAGGAACGCCATGACCTGTATCGTGGTCGCCTGTAAAGAGCCGCCGAGCGAGACTTGTTTCTGCAAAGCAACAGGAGGGGAACTTTTTCTTACTGATACACCCCATGACGTCCAGTTGTTCGATGCGGGAAGTTATTTTATCGCGATTGCCGGGAGTGACAAGGGGAAAGGCATTCTGGGAAATGGCCATTTTGAATCGGCCACTGCGGATGACGTCGAGAAGCTTGAAGCATTAAAGGAGAAGGCCTCACATGCCGGTATGGCTACAAACGGGGTGCAGAGCGCCTCTGAAAAACTCCTTGCGAACGAGGTGGACGATCTCTTCTGGGGGCATTTGGCCGAGCGTTGTATCAAGTGTGGCGGTTGCGTCTATGTTTGCCCTACCTGTACCTGCTTCAATGTGCACGACTATCCCGGTGAATCGGGGTATTTCCGATGCAGGAGCTGGGATGCGTGCCTGTTTTCCGGGTTTACCAGGGAAACAAGCGGGCATAATCCCCGGCCGACCCAGGGGGCCAGGCTGGCCCGGCGACACGAGCACAAGCTCAAGTTTGACCTGATGAATTACCATGAGATCGGGTGTGTGGGTTGTGGAAGGTGTTCCGATGCCTGTCCGGTTGGATTGGGCGCCATTGAGATTATTGATGAAATGAACAAGGCGCAGGAGTCCCGGAAAACATAACCCGGATAAACCGGAAATGACAAATGTCAAAGCTCAAATGTCAAATGAAATCCAAATGCCTCAATGACAGAACATTTTCCGTTGACCTGCTGCTCCGGGAACGGGTGAAAGAGCAACGCAGCGCGGTGCGAACTTCTTTTCCATTTGGTCATTTGATATTTGACATTGATTTGACATTGGGATTTTGTGATTTGACATTTCATGGGATTTCAAAAGAAATTTTCTGCCCCCTTTTGAGTCAAAAATTTTTCGTAAGGTACTAAAATGGTTCACAGTTCCATATCTTGTGATCCAAGCAGGGGAAGGAGGAATAGAGCATGGGAGAACAAGGCAGGAAGGTTCTGATTATTGATGATGATCCGGATTTTGTGAAATCAACAGGGAAGGTTCTTAAAACAGGAGGCTATGAGGTAGTGGAGGCATACAGCGGAAAAGAAGGATTGGAAAAATCCAAGACCGAGAAACCGGATCTGTATATCATCGATCTGATGATGGAGACCTATAGTGAAGGGTCGAACGTGGTGAAAGCCTTGACTGAAGACGAGGAAACCAAAGAAAAGCCAAGGATTATGATAACCTCCGTGGACCTGAAGGGCCCTTGGGACAGTTATCCGGAAGATGATTGGATGCCATGTGATTTTGTACTCCAAAAACCTGTTTCTCCCAGTGATCTGTTGAAGTATGTGAACAAGGCCCTGGGAGAAGAATGAAAAAAGTGAACAAAAAGATATACCCCCTTCTTGGGGCAATACGGGATGGTGCGTTGGTCATCGATACCCGGGAGACCATTCAATACATGAATCAGGCCATGATTGAACAGGTTGGGGAAGGGTGCGGGCGGAAATGCTATCAGGTTGTCAATCGCCGTGATGACCATTGTCCGTGGTGCCTGATGAATCAGGTATTTGAGGGCGGGGTGATACGCTTTGAACGCTCCATTCCCCATCTGGGGAAAGATTTCGACGTGATTGGGATGCCGTTACTTCCGGGCGAAGATCCGGTGAGCAACGCGGTATTCATTTATCGTGATATTACGGAAAGGAAAAAGTTCGAAGGAAAAATCAGGACCTCTGAAGGGGAGTTCAGGAGGTTGTTCGACAATATTTACTGTGGAGTATTTCTTTGCACGCAAGACGGGGCCCTCATAGAGGCCAACCACCGTTTCCTTGATTTACTGAGATACGGGGACAAGGAGGAACTCTCCGAGATAGATATGATAAGAGATCTTTATGCTTGCCCCGAGGATGCGGAGGAACTCCGGAAAAACATCTCCCGGGCAGGGCATGTGATTGGATATGAAGTGGAGATGGTGCGGAAAGATGGCAGCGTTTTCCCTGCGGCGTTTACGTGCCATCTGCGGTATAACGATCAGGGCTCCGTTGTCGGGTACGAAGGAATCATTATCGACCTGACCGAACGAAAACGGCTGGAGAAGGAGCTCGCGAAAGCCAATGATTTCATGAACAACATTATCATGAGTTCTCCCAATGCCATCATGGCTGCCGATATGAAAGGTGAATTGATCATTTGGAACAGGGGGGCCGAAGAAATCCTCGGCTATTCGGCCCAGGAGGTGATCGGAAAAATCAATATTCGGGAAATCTATCCTCCGGGAGTGGCCAGAGAAATTATGATAATGATGCGGGGGAAAAAGTACGGAGCGTCCGGCAAACTCAGATCGTATCCGATGAATTACAAGCGCAGAGATGGGCAGGTGGTTGAAGGAAGTCTTTCAGCATCCATACTCTATAATTCAGAGGGAAAAGAAATTGCGACCGTGGGGATATTTGTGGATCTGAAGGAAAGGCTGCAAATGGAGCGGAAATTGTTTGAGACCGAAAAGCAGTTGTTTCATTCGGAGAAACTGGCCTCCATCGGCAGGCTGGCGGCCGGCGTGGCCCATGAACTGAACAATCCTCTTGGGGCCATCATGATGTATGGACTTCTGGCATTGGAAGACCTTTCAGAGGAAAGCCAACCCTATGCCAACCTGAAAAAAGTCGTCAAACAGGCTGAACGATGCAAGAAGATCGTGCAGGGGCTCCTTGATTTTTCAAGACAGCGCAATCATCACGTGGAGAGGCTTGATATCAACAAAGCTGTAGAAGAAATATTTGAACTTATGGAAATTCAATCTGTATTTCAAGACATAGAGATCAGGAAAGAACTGGACCCACTCATTCCTCCCATTGAGGGAGACAAAAGCCAGTTACAGGAGGTATTCATCAACCTGGCATTAAACGCGGCGGATGCCATGGAAGATGGCGGGATCCTGACCATCCGGTCCTTGAAGAACAAGGATACCGTTAAGATCACCTTCGAGGATACGGGGTGCGGGATCCTCGAGGATGAGATGAAAAAGATATTTGAACCCTTTTTTACCACGAAATCCGAAAAGAATGGGACAGGCCTCGGGCTTTCGGTCAGTCATGGGATTATTGCCAAGCACGGCGGTGAGATCACGGTCGAGAGCTGGCTGAACAAAGGCACGACCTTTACTATCAGGCTTCCCAGTAAACAAAAAAAGTGAGCTAGTTTCAAAACGCCCCTTTTTGCCGATGTCGGCGTCAGGCTCGAATTTTAATCCTCGAAATATGCAAATATATTCCTGTGGTTAATCCCGCCATGGCGAGATCGCCTTTCCCCGCTCAAAGTCCGGGATCTTCGACTTGACCTCGAATCCCGCTGGAAGCGGGAAACATTTTAAAACTGGCTCAAGTGATAACCTTCATGGCATTATTCCTCATTTGCGAGCCTTGCGTTTGAAGCCTCTGGCTATTCTGGATACCGCTCTGCAATGGATTTGAGCACGTCAAGAGTGGAGAAAAAGACCTCGATGATTGTCGGATCAAATTGGGTGCCTGCGCCCTCTTCCATTGTTTCAAGGACCCGATCCTCATCCCAAGGTTCCTTATATGCCCGTCGTGAGCAAAGGGCGTCATAGACATCTGCAACCGCTACGATCCTTCCAAGAATCGGAATAGCTTCTCCCTGTTTTGGGTGGGCCTTGCCCCCGGACCCCACATGCCCTGGGAAAGGTTTCCCGGAGACGGGATCCACGTGTCCGGGATATCCGGTTCCGTCCCACCTCTCGTGGTGATTCAAGGCTACCTGGACGGCCATCTCATCCAGTTCCGATCGGGTTTCACTGAAGAGCCGGGCCCCGAGGTAGGTATGGCTTTTCACGGTCTCAAACTCTTCCACAGTGAGTTTTCCGGGCTTTTTCAATATGAGATCGCTAATGGCCACCTTCCCCACGTCGTGAAGCATGGCTGCCATACGAAGAATGTCTTTCTGACGGTTGATTTCAACGGGTGGGTGACTATTTTTCCGTGCCCAGGCCTCGAAAATTTCGACTGAAAATGCAGCCACCCGGTTTGCATGAGCCCCTGTTTCTGTAGGATCCCGCAGCTCGGCCATGCTGATCATCCTGAGGATGATGTCCCTGGTCATCTGGGCGCGTTCAATGGCGAGGGCAGCGCTGGTGGCAAAATGCATGATCGCGAGTTCATCGGCTGGGGAGAAGGGGATCACACTCCCTTTTTCATCCTGGGCATTGATTATCTGGACCACTCCCAGCACATTACCCCGCTGATTGGTCATGGGTACGGCCAGCATCGATTTGCACCGATAGTCAGAAAGTTGGTCAAACTCCGCGTCAAAGGTATATGGTTCTGAACCACCCATATCGTAAACATCAGGGATATTGACCAGCTTCCGGTTTTTGGCCACGTAGCCGGAGATGGAATTATTATTGATGGGAATCGAGAAGGTGCTGTAAATGAGCTTTTTGTCCGGATCAAGCCTTTTCTGAAGGGTGTCGTTCTGGGTAAAGCTGAATCGAAGCATGTCGTGGTGTTTGAGGTACATGGATCCCGCATCAGCACTGAAAAACTTTCGAATATTGCTCAGAATTCTTTCCAGGAGCATGTCAATATCTTTCACCTGATTGATATCGAGACTGATCCGGGTAATCAGATCAATTTTTCCCTTTTCGCTCAGCATGTTTCGGATGTCCTTTTGCCTTCAGCCTTCCGCCTGTTTTCTAACACAAGAAATTGTGGAAAACAAGAACATCCCATCGCGGGCTTGACAATCACCTTGACGGGGGCTTGAGTCCTTTGTTAAAAAGTCAGGATGAATATCTTGGATATGATTATCATTGGCGCGATGATATTCTTCATCGTACGGGGGATCTGGCGAGGATTCTTTAAAGAGATGGGTTCCCTTGCCGGCGTGATCCTGGGTATATGGCTCGCCATCAAGCTGCAGCCCCAATTGACCTCCTTCCTGAAATCCCACCTGTCCTCCGGCAGATTCCTTTCATTGATCAGTTTTGCAGGGATTTTTTTTGTCGTTCTGGTTGGGTGTAACCTGGCCGCATGGGGATTGAAGACGCTGGTAAAAAAGGCCTTCCTGGGTTGGGCCGACAGGGGATTGGGAGCTGCTCTGGCCATTTTGAAGGGCATTATTCTCACCTATCTCGTTATTGTCTTGCTCACCTTCTTTCTTCCCACCAAGGCGCCGTTGATTGCGAAGTCCAGGCTGGCACCGGTGATCGTGTCATCGTATCAGTATATTGTGGGCGTTATTTCTCCAAGGGGTCCCGACCGGTGGAGGGGAAAATGGTTCGGGCGATCCGGAAGGACTGACAAAAACACTGCGGGAAAATCTCAGAATTCTCTCTAAATCATAAATAATGGATCCCGGCGGAGGCCCGTAAACCATGAACCGTGAACCTGACAAGGCGGGTATTTTCGATGGATTATAGCGCACTGGCGAGTGCAATAAAGAGACTCGCTGAACTGGTTGAGCGACTCAGGGCACCGGATGGCTGCCCGTGGGATGCAAAGCAGACCATGTATACCACACGGATGTATTTACTGGAGGAAGCATATGAGGTCCTGGATGCCATTGAGCGGGATCTGCCGGAAGAAGTTTGCGGAGAACTGGGTGATCTCCTTTTCCAGGTCGTTTTTATTGCCTGCCTGGGAGAGGAAAAGGGCGAGTTTGATTTTGTCAGGGTTATAGAAAAAATAATTGAGAAAATGATCAGGCGGCATCCGCACGTCTTTGGAAGTACCCGTGTAAAAGATGTTAAAGAAGTGGCAGCCAATTGGGCGAAAATAAAGGAGAGAGAAAAAAAGAGCGATAAAGAGGCGCGATCGTTTCTGGAACGCATCCCTGTGACTCTCCCCGCCCTTGAAAGAGCGCATCGTCTTGGTGAGCGGGCCTCAAAAGTGGGTTTTGACTGGAAGGGCAAGAATGAAGTATGGGAAAAGGTCACAGAAGAGATTGGTGAGCTGCGTGAGGCCATTGAAAAGCAAGATCCCGGTATGGTAGGAGAAGAGTTCGGAGATCTGCTTTTTTCCCTGGTCAACCTCGCAAGACACTGGGGCCTCAATGCGGAAGATCTTTTGAGGATCGCGAACAGAAAGTTCATCCGGAGATTTCAATTGATGGAGGAAGAGTTATCAAGTGCAGGCAAGGGCCTCAGGGAAGCCACGCCGGATGAGATGGACCATGCCTGGAACAAAATCAAGAGGGATGTGAGGTAGAAAAGGGTGACCCGGAAAAGGAAGCCTGGTATCGGCAGGAGGATCACGAGATGGATGCTGATAACGCTCCTCTTCCTTGTGGCTTTATCGAGCGCTCAGGTGCTTGGGGTTCGTTTCATCAATCCTCCTTTGTTGCAGGCGGCAGCCCAACTTTTACCTGGGTCAGGTACCCACCGGGTGGGGGAACGCGGCAGGACATGGAAAGCGCTCAAAGATATCTCTCCAAACGTGAGAAGGGCGGTGCTGGCTGCCGAGGATCAGCGGTTCCTCTGGCACCACGGTTTTGATTTCGTGGAAATGTCCCATGCGATGAAGGATATATTCCGCAGGAAAAGGAAGCGGGGTGCCAGCACCATTACCATGCAGGTGGCTCGAACCGTGTTCCTGTGGCCCTCGAGGAGCTGGTGGAGAAAGATGGCGGAGGCCTACTACACACTCCTCCTGGAAACGTTTCTGAGCAAGCAGAGGATCCTTGAACTGTATTTAAACACGGTGGACTGGGGAGTGGGTATCAGGGGAGTAGAAACAGCGTCCCGAAAGTACTTCGATGCCTCTCCGTCAAGTCTGTCTGCTTCACAGGCAGCGTTGCTGGCTGCTGTTTTGCCGAGTCCTCACCGATGGTCCGTGAAGCGGCCGAGCCCCTACGTGAGAATGAGACAGCAAAGGATCCTGAAAGACATGAGGAAAATGCCCCTGGTTGGCGCACGCTAGGTTAATCCCGCCACGGGCGGGATTGAGTCCGTTGACCCGTTTAGCCTGTTTGTCCGTTGAGGAGGTTGAACCGGTCAGGCGGGAGAATGAGGTTTGCTCACAAGACAATGTGGCCGAGAATCCTTTACAGAATACGCAGTATCAGTCTCATCTGGAAGCTCTTGATTCCCTTCCTGGCGTTCGCCTTTATCGGGACGATCTCACTGGTCTATCTGGGCCTGAATTCCCAGCAGACACTCATAAACCAGGAAAGCGCCCGGGAGATGAAACAGCTCTACCGCCTGTTCCTCTATAATATGCATCAGAAAGAGCGGGTCGTGCTCGCAATGGCATCAGTTATTGCCGAAAATCCGGAAATAAAGAGATTAATGAGGCACCGGCAGAGAGAGGCACTTGAAAAGTACGCCGTGCCGATGTTCAAGGAATTCAAAAAGAAATTCGGCATAGAACAGTTCCATTTCCATATCCCGCCGGGAAGGCCTTTTTTGCGCCTTCACGAGAAGAATGAAGAGGGAGAGATGATGGCCTACCGCAGGACTGTTGCGGAGGCAATGAAAAATCGGAAGGGTGTTTCCGGATTGGAATTGGGGAGATCAGGCCTGGGGTTGCGGGGTGTCCTCCTGTGATCGATGATGGTACACTGCTTGGAACCGTTGAGATAGGATACCCTTTTGATCTCAGATTCCTCACGGAATTAAAAAAGGAATGGGGAGCTGATTTTGGTATCTATGAAAGGATGACCAAATAGGCAGTCTCACGAAATCGTTGAATGCCATGCTGGTGGCATTGAAGGAACGACGGGAAGAAATTGAGGAATATGTCCAGATCCTGGAAGAGAAGGTTCGGGAAAGAACCACTGATCTCGTGGAATCAGAAGAAAAATACCGGACATTTGTGGAAAATGTCCCGCTTATCGTGTACCGTATCCTGCGGGAGGAGGAAAACATGATCATGGTAAAGGTGGTATTGCCGGTTCGTTCACCGGTATTTCAGAGTTAAGGTGCGACGGCGGGTACCTTTTCCGCCTTTAAGGGCAGATGGAGGGACTCTTCCGGCAGGGAAATGGAAAAATGTGTGGCATACGCCGGACATTCCTTGTTCATGGGACACCGTTCCCGGCAGACCAGTATATTCACCCGGGGAGCGTTTCTCTTGTTTGGACACACAATATAGTCGGCCATCATGTTCTCCATTGTTGTCGGAAGTTATATGTAATTATATGTGAATTATAAACTTTCATAGCATAAATAATTTTATGTGTCAATCAATTAATGATAATTAATTTGTAACTAGTTAGGTGGATAGGCTGAAGGGTAACAACTGAATTGCAAGGCGATCCTGAGAAGCCACAGGGAGCACCATATGCTGAGATTTATTGGCCTGAACACGCTCATTATCTTTCATACCATTATTTTCTGCCTTTGGGCGGTCATTCTCGCTCTGGTTGGTTCCAGCAGCAGGTTCATACATTTCGCTATGGCAAGACCCTGGGCACGAGCGATCCTCTGGTTCTCCCGTGTAAAGGTTACCGCCAAGGGCTGTGAGCAGGTGGATGACCGGATTCCCAGAATTTACATCTCCAACCACCAGAGCTATTTTGATATACTGGGACTGCTGGCTTACCTCCCGCTGGACTTCAAGTTTCTCGTGAAACAGGAACTGATGAGGATCCCGCTTTTCGGATTCGCAATGAAATGTGCGGGATATATTGGCATAGAAAGAAACGATCCGAGGAAGGCAGTGAAGAGTATGCAGCGCGCTGCCGAAAGGATCAGAAACGGGGCTTCGGTCCTGATTTTCGCCGAAGGGACCCGCAGTGAGGATGGCCATTTGCAGGACTTCAAGCGGGGGGCCTTCAAGCTGGCCTTGAAATCGAAGTGCGATATCGTTCCCGTCGTCATAAAAGGGAGTCTGCATATTATGCCGAAGGGAAGTTTTACCATAAAGCCGGGCCAGTTCTCCCTTTTCGTCGGAACGCCAATTCCTGTTCAGGACTATTCGAGGAGGGAAATTAACGCATTAATAGCCCGGGTACGGGAGGAAATGCTGAAAGAACTTGAGGGGGTCATCATATCTTGAAACGAGGGATTTTGTTGAATACGTGGGTAAAAAGGAGTGTGGTTGCTATGATGTTTGTGCTGGTGGCAGGAGGATATGTCGGTACCTGCCGGAATGGAAATGCGTACATCATGCCTGCCGAACAACTGCTTGATCTCATGGCCGCGCGTTTTTCCCGGTTCCATACAGTGCTTTTGACACAATCAACACAATTGATTACTGCCGAGGAAGAGGGCAAAGAGGTCATAAGCTTCGAGGAAAAGGTTTGGATAAAGTCCCCCGGATTGTATGGTTCCCTCGTCGTGACAGAAATCGAGGGGCAGGGCATGTCGCCTGAAGATATTCAGGCACTCAGGCTTGATATCGATCCTGCATACCGGAAACTGCTGGTAGCAAACACACCCAACAACCTGTCGACCTATCTCATGGAATGGGGAATTGACTCGGAGACTGTCTCGTTAACCCGGCTAGACGGGTTGATCGCATTTTGTATTGGAACAGCGCCAAAGGAAGGTTCCCGGCTTCTCATAGAAAAGGAGAGATTTCTCCCCCTCCTCTTAAGTCACAAGACAAAGGTCGGCCAGGAAACGAGAGTCGTCGAAGTGCGGTTCAAGGACTATAGGAAGGTGCAGAATGGATGGTTCCCATTCAGGATTGAATATTACCTGGATGGAGAACCGGTGGAAAAATATATTGTCCTGGAAGCAAACTTCAATATTTCCCTTCCTCCTGGTCTCATCAAGAATGGCCTCCAATGAGACTTGAAAGGGGCCACGCTAGATCCCGTGCCCCTTTTATAAACGCAACGTAGTATAGACATGGGGCTATCCGCCGCCACAGTAGATTGCTCGTGAGAAAAGCGGGTTAGGTGAGAGGAACGCCCAAGAGAATCCGTTGGAGATGGGTACACATTGAATAAGCCAAGAAAGCGATCCTGTCTAAGAGTTGCTGTCTCCTTACCGGTGGAGGGGAGCTATTCCTATGCTGTGCCGGATTTGCTGGCAGGACAGGTTGATATTGGAATGCGGGTGTGCGTCCCCTTCGGAAAAAGAACGGTAACGGGTTATGTCCTGGAAGTGGCGCCTTTTCCGGATATTGAGCAATCGCTGAAGGAAGTTCAAGATGTCCTGGACCCACTCCCCCTCTTTCACAAAAACATGGTTCCTTTTTTCGAATGGGTTTCAAAGTACTATCTTCATCCCCTGGGCTTGGTCATTCGGAACGCCCTTCCAGGTGGAATCAACATGGATACGTACAAGAGCGCCGAATTAACCCGTAAAGGGGCCCAGGCCTTGGAAAAGGGATGTCTTGCCCTTGCGGAAAAAGACCGTCTGCTCTGGGTAAGGCATCACCCCGGCGCGCGGCTTCCCCGACCGCTCCACACGGTATACCGCCTCCGGGAAAAGGGGTTCCTCAGGCTCACCGACCATGGGCCAAAAAAAAACACCGGTCCGCTGCTTCGCAGATTTCTCAAGGCAGAAGAGCAGGCACAACTGGAAAAAATTGTGGCATCCCTGGGCTTAACACGATCAGGTGCGGCAAATGAAGTAGCGTTTCTCAGCCGGGTTCTTTCAGAAAGGACGATTCTCCAGTCGGAAATCTGCAAGGAGTTCAAAAACGGCAGGTACTTGGTGGAAAAATGGGTGAGAAAAGGGGCCTTGGAATGTTTTGTCTCTCCCGTGTATCGGAACCCGGCAGGAGAATTTATCACCCCATCCATTCCTCCCCGGGTACTCGTTGAACAGCAAAGAGCTGCGCTGAAATATATCAAGGACCGTTTGAGGGGGCAGAGGTTCTCTGCCTGTCTGCTCTACGGCGTCACCGGCAGCGGAAAGACCGAGGTCTATCTCAGGGCAATCGAAGAGGCAATCAGGAACGGCAGGCAGGCCATTCTCATGGTTCCCGAAATCTCCCTGGCATCCTACATGTTTGGACTTTTCAGTTCCAGGCTTGGCGATCGGGTAGCCATATATCACAGTGCGTTGAGCCGGGGGGAAAGATATGACCAGTGGATTCGACTGGCAAAGGGGGAAGTGGACCTGGTCATCGGCCCCCGTTCAGCCATCTGGGCACCTGTTCCGAATCCGGGACTCATCATCGTGGATGAGGAGCATGATACCGCCTATAAGCAGGAAAATCCTCCGCGGTATCAAGCGAGGGATGCTGCTGTGGTCAGGGCAAAAATGGAAAAAGCGGTAGTGCTGCTCGGTTCCGGTACCCCCTCCGTCCAATCCTACCATCATTCCCTCAGTGGACAGTATCATCTTGTTCGCATGCCCGAGCGGGTGGAGAAGCGGCCTTTACCGGAAATCGAACTGGTGGACATGCGATCGGAAACCGAATATTGGGGGAAAGGACAGATCCTCAGCCGCAGCCTCAAAGCGGCCGTCAGCGGTGAACTGCAAAATGGAAATCAGACCCTCCTTTTCTTGAATCGCCGGGGTTTTCACCGGTTGTATGTGTGTCTGGCGTGCGGTAAGACAATGCAGTGCCCCAACTGCGACGTTGCTCTCATACATCATCAGGATAATTGTCTGCGCTGCCACTATTGCGGCTTTCATGTTGCTCTGTCATCGGAATGTCCTTCTTGCCACGGCAAACGGCTGAAACTCTATGGGTTTGGAACCGAGCGACTGGAAGATGAACTTGGAAAAATGTTTCCAGAGGCGCGCATGGCGAGAATGGACACTGACAGCACGAGGAGGAAGGGAAGCGCGGTTCGGATACTCCAGAAATTCGGCGCGGGCGAAATCGATATCTTGGTCGGGACGCAGATGATCACCAAGGGATACGACTTCCCGAATGTGACTCTTGTAGGAGTCATTGCTGCTGATTTATCTCTTGGTTTTCCTGATTTCAGGGCAGGAGAAAGGACTTTTCATATCTTGTCCCAGGTGGCCGGAAGAGCAGGTCGCGGGGCAAAAAAGGGAAGGGTCATCGTACAGACGTTTAATGTTGATCACTATGCCATCAGAACGGCAGTAACACATGATTATAACGCTTTTTTCGAGAAAGAAAGGGGACTCAGAGAGGTACTTGCATACCCTCCTTTCTCCCACATGACGTGCCTGCGGATCAAGGGGAACAGCAAGGAGAAAACAGCTGAAGCCGCCCGTTTCCTGGGCGAGGCGATGAAAGAGATTGTCGCCGGATGGCCAAAGAGGGGAAAGGAGATCAAGATCCTCGGCCCTGCGGAAGCTCCGTTGTTTCGGGTGAAAGGAAAGTATCGATGGCAGATTTTGGTTAAAGGGCAGCGCGTTGCGCTGGTCAACCACCTGGTGGGAGCAGTGGATCGTTTGTTCAAAAGGAAATTGCAATCAAAGGGAGTCCATCTGAGCGTGGATGTGGATTTTTACCAGATGAATTAGCTGAGTAAAAACGGTTCACGGTTTACAGTTCACAGTTTTGTGAGAGTTCGATAATGACGCAGTCGCAAAAAGCTAAGTTATGCCGTGCGCGGCAACCTACGAGCAACGAATCCCAGTCGAATCTGATACTCCTTTTCAGGTCCTCGTGCTGAGTTTTGATTTGGGGTACCAGAGGGTTTTGAATGAAGAGCAGGTGAACGGGATGTTCCTGAAGCGGCGTCATTTCGGCCCTGGAA
>CAZJRD010000025.1:0-39641 GCA_964548365.1 uncultured Desulfobacteraceae bacterium
GGCGAGCAGTCAAACGGAATATTCCTGAAACTACGCTCCCTCCGTCGTCCATGACTCCGGTCGCTGCGGATTTCGGCCCTTCTCCCGCCTGTGGCGGGATTCCAGTGCCAAAATGACGCCGCTTCAGGAACATCCCGTTCGCCTGCTGTTTATATAAAGTTCTCTTGATGAGAACCTGAAAAAGAATGTCACGTTTGGCTAGGTATCGCCACTCATATACGTGAAAAAAATGAGGAAGGAGGAGAAAAAGATGATGAAAAAAGTGTTTTTTCTGACAGTAACGATGTTTGTTTTTGGTTTTTTGGGGAACGTGGCCTTTGCCCATTTCGGCATGATAATCCCGTCGGACACCATGGTGATGCAGGGAGATAACAGAGTGGTAAGGGTGTCGGTTTCTTTTTCCCATCCCTTTGAAGGGAATGGGATGGAGCTCTTGAAACCCGTGAGGTTTGGTGTGCTGTTCAGAGGCAAAGGACAAAACCTTCTGCCTGCATTGAAAGAGACAAAGGTATTCGGCCATAAGGCCTGGGAGCTGGATTACCGGGTGAAACGACCTGGAGTATACACCTTTTATATGGAGCCGAAGCCCTACTGGGAACCGGCTGAAGATAAGTACATCGTTCACTACACAAAGACTACTATCTCGGCGTTCGGGGACGAGGAGGGCTGGGACGAGCCGGTGGGTCTGAAGACCGAGATTGTTCCCCTTTCAAGGCCCTTCGGCCTCTATGCCGGAAACGTATTTCAGGGGATTGTCCTGTTGAACGGGAAAGCGGCTCCCTACACCGAAGTGGAAGTGGAATATTATAACAAGGACGGGAGGACAATAGCCCCGACAGACTATATGGTGACCCAGGTGGTCAAGGCGGATGCGAACGGAGTTTTTACCTATGGAATTCCCCACGCGGGATGGTGGGGGTTTGCCGCGCTGAATACAGCGTCGGAGAAAATGAAGCACGATGGAGAAGACAAAGACGTGGAATTGGGCGCGGTGCTCTGGGTGAAATTCGAGAAGTGGGTGGAAAAATAGAAATCATCGAGTCGGGTGTTCATGAATGAATAGAACGGAGAAAAACAAGGAAGGGAGAAAGAAAGCTATGCAATATTTCAAGATATTCTTTATTCTCACAGGAACTCTATTGTTCATCATGACCGGTTCCTTTGCCGGTTTTGCTCAGGACACACCGGGCAGTACTCAGGAAATCGAACAGCTCAAGAACAGCGTGAAGATCCTTATGGACAGGGTCAAGGAATTAGAAAGACAAGTGCAAATAAAGAGTGCGGCAAAATCAAACGGGGCAGAAGTGAACCATCAGGTCATCAAAGAGCAGGTCCAGACTGTCCGGGAGATAAAAGAAGCCCTTGGGCACCTGGAGTTTTCAGGTGGGGTCACCACGGTTCTTCAGGGCACTTCCGGAAATGATGACAACCCGCCCAATTATGGTGATTCAACGGACGGGGCCTTTACAGTGGACCTGAACATTGCTACGCACTTCGGTCGATACGGGAACTTTTTTGTCCATCTGGAGGGTGGGGAAGGAGAAGGACTTAATGACGATGTGGCGAGCTTCAGCATCCCGAACTATGACTCTTATGCGACCAGGAACAGGAATAATCAATCCGATATTACCATATCAGAGGCGTTTTACGAGATTACCCCTTTTGATAATAAGATGGCTTTTGATGTGGGGAAGATGGATATCAGCGTGCTTTTTGACGAGAACGAAGCCGCAGGAGATGAAACAAGCCAGTTTCTTTCGAACATATTTGTGAAGAGCATGGGGCTTACGATTCCTGAGCCTGACAATTTCTATTGTCCCGCGGTGATAGTAAAATTGGCACCGGTGGACCTGGTGGAATTCAGGGTGATCGGAGCTTCAGTCGAAGATGATAACTGGGAGGACGTTTTTGATCATGGATTTCTGGCCACACAGATTGCCTTCAAACCCAAACTGTTTGGAAAGCCCGGCAACTACCGGATATACGGATGGTGGGACGGTAGACGACACCTTGAGAACCAAGACCTTGCTGTTGCAAATGGAAGGGCGATTCCCGTTTACAATGATTCCCTGGCAGAAGAGACGCAGAAGGGCTGGGGGATAAGCCTGGACCAGCAAATCGTGGAAGGGGTGACCGGTTTTGTGAGATACAGCCAGACCAATGATGACCTGTCCCGGTGGAATGGGGCTGAATGGGAGATAATCCCTTTCAACAGGCTTTGGACTCTCGGTGTTCAACTTTCTGGAGAAATCTGGCAGAGAGAAAGAGATACTTTCGGAGTGGCCTTTGGAAAAACCGTTCTGACGGATGATTACAGGAAAGCAAACGTCCACACCGGTGACGAGAGCTACCTGGAGTCTTACTATCGATTGGGAGTGACGGACCGGTTGGCCATATCAGGAGATCTCCAATGGGTGAAAAACGCAGGAGGAAATTCACTCGCAAATGATGTGTACATCTTCGGTCTAAGAGGACAGTTGGGTTTTTGATATCTCCACCCTTCCATCCTGCGAGGTCTCCCCTCTCAGGGGAGGCCTTACCTCCCTCCAGCCCGTGTAGCGGCCTTTCTCGGATCTCCCGGGTACGGTTCTTATTGCAGTGTGGGCCTTTTCCCTGTACAATCAAATCGTCCTTTCCGAAGCGAGCGAGAAGCATATGGAAAATGCAAACAACCGGCCTCAGGGGCATTCATCATTATTCGTGGTGATTGTTACCCTATTCGTTACCTGGCTTATCGCTGCCAATACCATGGCCGTCAAGGTCGTAACGGTGTTCGGGCTCATATTGCCGGCGGCCATTGTCATTTTTCCATTGAGCTACATTGCCGGTGATGTGCTGACGGAGGTATACGGGTACAGGGCGGCCAGGAGGGTGATCTGGCTGGGATTTTTCTGTAACCTCGTTGTGGTTGCCGCTTTCTGGGTTGGAAAGATTCTGGAGCCCGCGCCTTTCTGGAACGGGCAGGCTGCCTACGAACAGATCCTGGGAAACACGCCGCGCATTCTTGGGGCCTCTTTTCTGGCCTACCTGGTGGGAGAATTTTCCAATTCCTACGTTCTGGCGAAAATGAAGATTGCCACCAAGGGACGGTGGTTGTGGACCAGGACCATAGGATCCACGCTGGTGGGGGAAGGGCTTGATTCCCTTGTTTTTATCACGGTTGCGTTTGCAGGGGTGATCCCCGCTGCTTCCCTCATGTCGGCCGTTATAACCCAGTGGCTGGTGAAGTGTGCTTACGAGGTACTGGCCACTCCATTGACCTATGGTGTGGTGGGGTTTTTGAAAAGGCGGGAGGGGTTGGATGCCTATGACCATGATACGCGGTTCAATCCTTTGGTTTTAGGCAGGGAATCATGAGAGTGGAGGAAAAAACAGGTTGAATTTTGTTCTGATTTGCTGTATCCCACTTCCACTGTGAAGTATTTCGCATGATGAACTATGTGAATGAAGCCAAGACCACTACCCAAGGAGGAGAAAAGGGAATGGGAGATGAGAAAAAGATAAAAGATATTATGGTTCCCATTGAGGAATATCATACCATTGATCAGGACGCGGAACTTCGTGTCGCCATGAAGATAGTGAAAAAAGACTATGAGGATCTGAAAGCAAGCAGGATCGCAGGCTTCCACAAGACCCTTTTCGTCACAGGAGCAAACGGGAAAATCGTGGGGAAGCTCTCCATGCATGACTTCGTTCAGGGAATGATTCCGGAACAGGCAAAAGCCCCGGAGCTGTCAAGGGCCTATTATTCTGTCCTTTCCTCAAGGGCCATAGAAGTTGAAGAGGAGATCCGTGATTTCCAGCAACGCTTTGAATGGCTCCATCATGGTTTTCTGGAACTGGTGAAGCAGGCGGCAGGCAAGAAGGTGAGGGAAGTCATGTCACCGGTGCACCCGGTACTAAAGGAAGAAGATAGCATAAACCATGCAATTTACGCGATGTTCAAAGAAAAAGTTCGTCGTCCGCTGGTTATCCGGGACGGTCAAATTGTGGGAGTGGTGGATTCCATACACATTTTTAACGAATTTATCGAACTCGTGGGCTTCGAATAGGGAGCTGTCCACCTGTGTGTGTCCGCATGTAGACAAGTCTCTGGACAGGCGTGGAGGATAGTATGTTTGAATAGCTGTGCTTTTATTGGGTCTTGCAGGTATTTCCCTAAAATCCTTCAGACTTCAGGCTATCTACCTAAAGAGTTAACTCTGTTTGTCCCATACCTCCAGCAGGTATCCTTTCTTGTCCTCAAAGACCTGGGCCTGCTCTTCCACAATCTCCTCGGCCTGGCTTGAACTCATTTTTTGTGTTCTGTTGATAAAGGAAGCCACCCGGCCCAGATAAAGGGGCGTCACCAGGTTTACCAGCTGGGTGCGGTTGTGTTTCCAGTGATGGAAGGTACCTGCTATTTCGTATAGAACCATCACCCATGTTTTTACCGGCATGACGAATTTGGTTTTGGCCTTTCGTGCACAATTCTTGAGTTCCTCAAAACAGTCGGGAGAAAAAAGATCCCGATAAAGCCCTTTGAATTGGCGGAAGCCGGTCTTGTATTCATTTACCAGTCGACCAAGGTCAACCTTGATGGGATCGGGCTCGAGGAAATCCCTGAGTCCGAACATAGGCACCGTCCTGCTCCCTCGTACCTCCTTCCATGCCTTTTCATTTTGCTCCATGAGGACAAAAAGGGTGTGGACCACCTGGCGGAACATGGGGCCCAGAGCCTCAGCAGGGTCCTTCGCATCATGAATTTTCACTCCGAGATTTGACTGGCATATCCTGAAGTTGTTCGTGACAGCGTTTGTGGTCATCCAGATATCAATGCCATAGCGTGCCACGTCGGTATCCCAGACCTCCTGATCCATGTAGTAGGCGGCGAGGTCCCCGCTGAAGGCGAAGTCTCCTCCTATGGGCTGGCGGATCCGCAGGCCGTACAGGGCTCGCGTCAGGTTATACACGATATTATTGGTGATGGTGCCATCGTATTTGTACCGGGAATAGACCGGGGAAACATAATGGTAACCTTTTTCCAGGATCGGTTCCAGGAGATACTTGATCCAATCACTTGTGATGGACCGCAAGTCAGAATCAACCACCACACAGGCTTTTACCTTGAGACGTTTGGCCGCCTCGAAGACTGAACGAAACGCTGATCCTTTTCCTGCCGGCCCCCGGTATATGCTGACAAGTTTTTCCTGCCAGGGTTTAATCTCAAATTCCTTGGCCACTTCCCTTGTGTCATCCGTGGATCCACCGTCTGCGATCATGATGACCGAGCGCAAGTGCTTGTAGTGACGGAAGAGGCCATGGCTGACCATCCGAATCACGTGGGCAATTGTCTTTTCATTATTGTAACAGGGAATGCCCACGAGAAGGTCAGCTCGTTCAATCTCTTCAACCCGCTTGGTGCTGTAGGCCCTGAGTCCTGTATCGAAATGCATGAGGTGAAATGTCCTCCTGTTTTCCCCGTATTTTCCCAATTTTGCGACCCATCTGTCAAGAATATAAGGCGCTTCAGAAAACCCTTGATAAGAAATTTCCTGTGTGGTCTAATATAATATAAGATAGATACAAATTTTGCCCTGATGTTGCTCCTCTGACTTTCGCTCCCCTTCATGCTGATCTCTTTTTTATCAATCATCAAGTCTTGGAAAGGAGGTGAGACTATGAAAGCAGGAATTATTTTTACGGGGACAGGCCCCATCCTCATTCTAACCAGCTACGAATCCTTCGAAGATCCAAAACTGGTGGCAAAACTGGAGGTGAAGGGAATAAAGAAGTTCATTGCGTCTGACCTGCCGTTAGAGCGGGTGCAAGAGAAATACGGGAACCAATTTAAAGTGGTCATGGGGGACCTTTACCAGACAGATGACCTTCGGGTCCTGGATTACAACGGATATAATGTTTTTCACAGTTTCAGTTTCAAGGAAATGGGAAAACCTATCTACTATGAGGGATAGGCACAAGGAGAACGGCTCTAGCCCGGGTTAGGGTCGCTCAACCTGGAGGTATTGGTCGGGTTTCAGACGCGCGAAGATGGTGGCGCCGGGGCATGGCGCCACCATCTTTTTTTGATGCTGTCCCCCCAGGACCTGAAAGAGTTCCAGGCAGCAGGAACAGAGATGTGCGCTCCGGTCAATGGAATAAGGTACAATGCTTTCTCCGTCTTCAACGAAAAAGCGTGGGTGAATAAAATTTGCATGGTTGGCGGTGTGAGAAAGGTAGAGAAAATCATAATTTTCAACGTTCGATCCAAGCCTCCTGGCCCACCGCAGGTAGATCCTTTTCTCAATGTCTTCCACGTGTCTCCATTCATCAGGCATCCTTTCCTGGAGGAGAGGATCTTTTACCAGGGCCTTCTTCTGGTCATCTGTAGCAAGCCTGGGAGGGATAAAATCCGATACTGTTATGACGGCTTCTTTCTTGGCCTGGTGGTCTGCAAGCTCAAAGGAACTGATGACGAGATAGAGGCCGTTTTTCTTTGAATGGCGATACCAGCTCCCCTGCCTGGAGCAGGTATCGTCCCAGACTTCCGGGGCAACGCTGGCGATCTTGTTAATAGGATCAAGAGGTGTACAGACAATCCCTTTTGCAGATTTCAATTTTCTGCCTTGAGCCTCAAGGTCGCTTCTCAGCTTTTTTTCTTCTTCATCCGGGACCCAGTAGATATGCTTGATATACGGTTCCGAGTTTTTCTTTGCCATTCTGATTATCCCTGTCGTGTGTTATATGAGTCGCTGTAAAACACTTTTCAGTTGCACCCTTATGTCATTTATGACATATTTGCCATTACTTTGCAATCAATGATTGCAAAGCAGGTTCAAGGTTCAGCGGTCACGGTTGATGGGATTGCTAAGTTACTAACCGCGGAAGCCGGAGCCCCAACCTATTGGAAATACTGGGCTCAATTTATACCGAACGCTGGCTTTTGGAATCTTGGAAGAAAAAGAAGGCAGGGAATACAATGGAATCGTTTTTCAAGGTCAAGAAACCCGAAGAAGTACTCGCACTGCTGGATCAATTTGGTCCCTGCGGCAAGGAGGAACTTCCCCTTGATGAGGCATTCAACAGGGTACTTTCGAGAGACATGGTTTCACCCGAAGACCTGCCCGAATTTTTTCGATCCACCATGGACGGGTATGCAGTACGGGCAAAGGATACCTTTGGCGCGAGTGAAGGCCTGCCTGCCTTCTTTGAAGTGGTGGGCGAGATTAAAATGGGAGAAAATCCGCAAGGGAGTGTAAGACAGGGGCAGGCGATGCGGATTTCCACCGGTGGCATGCTTCCCGGTAGGGCGGACGGGGTGGTGATGATAGAGTACTGCCAGCCTCTGGATTCCGAAACCATCGAAGTGAGCCGCGCCATCTCGCCCCTTGAAAACGTGATTCAACCGGGCGATGATATACGAAAGGGATCTCTGGTATTGCCAAAAGGGCACCGGCTGCGGCCGCAGGACCTGGGTGTCCTGGCAGGCCTGGGATACAGCCTGGTACCGGTCTTCAGACAACCGAAGGTAGCGATTATTTCCACCGGTGATGAGGTGGTGCCGGTTGAGGCAGTTCCGACGGCAGGCCAGGTGCGAGATATCAACCGGTACACCCTGGACGCCTTTTGCCGTGCTTATGGTGCCATTCCTGAATTCAAGGGGATCTGCCCTGATAATTTTGAACGGCTGAAGTCCTTTGTTGAGGAATGCCTCGAAAAGGCTGATACCATCTGGCTTTCCGGAGGAAGTTCCGTCGGGACCCGTGACCTGACGCTTGCCGTCTTCGAAACGTTCGATGATTTTGAACTCATGGTCCATGGGATTTCCATCAGTCCGGGAAAACCGGCAATCATAGCGCGTATCGGCGGCAAACCTGTGGTGGGACTCCCGGGACATGTGGCCTCAGCGTTGATTGTTGCAGAGGTTTTCATGGCGCCGCTTTTGGCTAACCTTTCCGGGGCAAAGGAAATCGACGGCGTCCATGAAAGACGCATGGAGGCGCACCTTTCCAGAAATATCGAATCAAAAAGTGGTCGTGAAGATTATATTCGCGTCAGGCTCCGCAGGGAAGGAAAAGAGTGGATTGCTGACCCCCTGTTTGGGAAATCAGGGCTCATTTCTCCCCTTGTCGAAGGAAACGGGATGGTCAAAGTGGATGTGAACACGGAGGGGCTCTACGAGGGGGATCCGGTGGTGGTCCTCCTGTTTCGTTAATGTCCTGCCACAAGTCAAAGATTTCTGATGAATGAATGGAGGATTGAGGTGAAAAGACAAGTGTATCTGGCCATGAAGACCATTGAAGAGGCCAGCGAAATCTTTTTTTCCCGGTTTGGGCCTGAAAAACGGACAAAACCGGAGACTGTTCCCACGGAAGATGCACTGGGACGAGTGACTTCAGAACCGGTTTTTGCCGTCTGTTCCACGCCCGGTTTCCATTCCGCGGCCATGGACGGTATCGCGGTCAGGGCCCAGGAAACGTATGGAACAACAGAAAGGAGACCCAAGGTCCTGCACATTGGAGATGAAGCCGTCTGGATCAATACGGGACAACCCCTTCCATCGGCCTATGATGCCGTCATCATGGTAGAGAAATTGCATGTGGTGGATGAGGGGCACGTTGAAATACGGTCTCCCGCGTATCCCTGGCAAAATGTCCGGAAAGTAGGAGAAGACATCGTCGCAACGCAACTCCTCTTTCCGCAGAACCACCGTATTCGAGCATATGATGTTGGTGCCCTGATCAGTGCAGGGGTGTTTTCTTTGGGAGTATGGCGCCGTCCCAAAGTTGCTATTGTCCCAACCGGGTCGGAGCTTGTCTCGTATCAGGATAAAAACAGGAGATCTTCTTTGAAACAGGGACAGATCATAGATTCCAATTCATTGATCCTTGCAGGGCTGGTTGAGGAAAATGGCGGAATCCCTGTTTGTTATCCCATCGTCCCTGATGATGAGGAGAAAATCAGGCAGACCCTGGACAAAGCGATCAGGTCAGATGCCGACATGATCATGATCAATGCAGGATCTTCTGCGGGAAGCAAGGACTATACGGTGCATGTCATCGACAGTAAGGGTGAGGTGCTGGTCCACGGGATTGCCATGATGCCCGGCAAACCCACCATCCTTGCCCGTGTGGAAGGGAAACCCGTTATCGGTAACCCAGGCTATTCCGTATCATCAACTCTTTCCTTCAACCAATTTGTAAGACCCGTGCTCTTAAACCTCCAGGGATTGGGGCGGCCCCGCCAGGAAACGGTCGTGGTAAAACCATCGAGGGATATTCCGTCCAAGCTGGGACTGGAAGAATTCTTGCGAGTGAACATTGGAAAGGTGGGTTCGAACTATGTAGCGACACCCTTGCCCAGGGCGGCCGGTTCCGTAACCACGCTCACCCGGGCCGAGGGGATTATTCGGATACCCTCCCTTTCCGAAGGGGTGTCACAAGATGAAGAGCTGGAAGCGGAACTTCTGGTTCCCCGGGAAGAGATCCTGAATACGGTCCTGGTTATCGGGAGCCATGATATGACCATTGACCTGCTTTCTGACGAGATCAGGAGAGACGGGGGCACGATTAGAATTTCCTCGGGGAATGTGGGAAGCCTGGGCGGATTGATAGCGCTGAAAAAAAGGATCTGCCACTTGGCAGGCTCTCATCTGCTGGACACCCAGACGGGAGAGTACAACATTTCCTACGTGAAAAGATACCTGAAGGGGAGGGATATTAACATTTATCATCTGGTGTTGCGAGATCAGGGCCTGATCGTGCAGAAAGGAAACCCAAAAGGTATTCGGAGTCTGGAAGACCTCGCCGGGGGTGAGGTGCTGTTTGTGAACAGGCAGGCCGGTTCAGGGACCCGGGTCCTTCTCGATTACAAGCTGGAACAGTTAGGTATTGAGGGTCCTTCAATCCGGGGATATGACCACGAGGAATTTACGCACATGGCCGTGGCCGTGGATGTGCTGAGTGGTGCAGCGGATTGCGGGATGGGAATTTTCGCGGCTGCCAGGGCCCTGGATCTTGACTTTATCCCCGTGGAAAGAGAACAATACGATCTTATCGTACCTTCTGAAATGGTTGAACTGCCCGGAATCGGGAAAGTACTGGAAACAGTCCATACCGAGCGCTTTCGGAAAAGAGTCGCAGCTCTGGGAGGGTATGATCCTTCCGCGAGCGGGGAGCTGTGGAAGGAAGTGAGCAGGAACTAGAAAACTCCAAAAGGTGAGGAGCAGGAGAGCGAATGGCACCCCTCAGGATTAAATCAAGGCAATGGATTGTGGATGAGGATGATCACATCATCATTGGCGAGGGAAGAAAAGAGATTTTTGAACACATCCGGGAGACCGGCTCTATCAACCAGACAGCCAAGGTCATGCGAATGTCGTATAAGGGGGTTTGGAGCAAGATCAAGGCGAGCGAAAAATCCCTGAATATAAAGATCGTGGATGCGGACAGGAAACGGGGAACCAGATTGACAAAAGAAGGTGAAGAGCTCCTGGAGAAATACAGCAGGCTGAAAAAGGCGTGCGTGAAACTGGATAACAGTGTTTTCAATGAGATTTTCGGGCAGGTCGGCGGCAAATCAGAAAAGAAGTGAAGCATAGCTTCGCGGGGGTTAGGGCAACCATGAACAATAGATCAACAAAAACATTCTGCAAAAAGAAGGAAATCCCCTTGGTAGCCATCGTCGGGAATTCCGGCACGGGGAAGACGACTTTGATTGAAAAATTGATCCCGGCATTGAAAAGAAGAGGGCTCCGGGTGGGCACAATCAAGCATGACGTGCATGGCTTCAGCATTGATCAGCCGGGAAAGGACAGCTGGCGTCATAAAGAGGCAGGGGCAAACATGGTGCTGATCTCTTCTCCCCGCCAGGTTGCCATGGTGAGAGATGTGGCTCAGGATACTCCACTGGACGAACTGGAGTCCTATTTTTCCGGGGTGGACATTATCCTGGCGGAAGGGTATAAACGGGGAACCAGGCCAAAGCTGGAGGTTTTCAGACCCGAAGTCCACGGGAAACCGGTGTGCGCGAATGACAGCACCCTCTTGGGCATGGTTTCCGACGTCCCGGTTGATTGTGAGGTGCCTCGGTTTATGCTGAATGATGCCGATGGAATAGCCACTTTTCTTGCCAGTCATTTTGACTTGGCCGTTTCTTCTGAACGTGCACGGAAAGAGGCAACATCCTAGAAAAATGATTCGCAGAATTGTGATGACTTTTCAAAAAGTCATCAGCGTGCCCATGGAGGGGCACGCAAATCAATGGGGTGCAGGGCAACCCGTTGATTTGTAAGAAATCCGAAAATCGCATTTTTCGGATTCCGTCAGTAAAAAGTCCATGGACGGACTTTTTACGGTTAGATCAGTTACTGGAAAGGAAAGACCATGGGAAACATACCCTTTATCTTAGAGATTCCTATACATCTGCCGTTCGGCGGGTTTTACGGTCATGATATCATTGAAATGATTCTCCATGCGGGGCCAATGGTGAAATTTGTTCTGTTGATTCTCTTTGGATTTTCCGTGGCGTGTTGGACTATTATCCTTATAAAATTTCGCCTTGTGCGCCGAGCACGGCATGAGACTGAGACTTTTCAGGACATGTTCCTGGAGCCCACGGATTTGAGAAGAATATACGCCAGCTCAAAAGATCTGAGATACAGCCCGGTCGCGCGGTTGTTCCGGTCGGGATATGGAGAGTTTCAGCGGATACGGAAGATCCAGGCGGCATCGAATCCCGAGCAGGTCGCCGGAACAAAGAGCCAGGAATCTACTGCGCGTTCGCGGCAAATTATAATGGATAATCTTGAGCGATCCTTGCAGAAGGCAGCTGTGGCGCAGACTGACCGGCTGGAACGGGGCGTGAGCTTCCTCGCGACCACGGGCAACACGGCCCCGTTTATCGGCCTTTTCGGGACTGTTTGGGGTATTATGCAGGCCTTTCGGGGGATCGGGTTAAAGGGATCGGCCAATCTTGCGGTGGTGGCCCCCGGCATTTCAGAGGCATTGATTGCGACCGCAGCGGGACTTGCGGCCGCCATCCCGGCCGTGGTGGCCTTTAACTACTTCACCCAGAAAATTACCGGACTTGGAGCAGAGATGGATATATTTAAATCTGATTTTCTCACAACAGTGGAACGGCAATTGTTCAGGGGGGAGGGGAGGTCCGGGATCGGACGGGAATAAGTTATGCAAACTGGGCGCGGAAAAAGTTATATGGGTGACATCAACGTTACCCCCCTGGTGGACGTCATGCTTGTCCTGTTGATTATTTTCATGGTGACGGCGCCCATGATGATGCAGGGCGTGAATGTCAACCTCCCCAAGACCACCACAAGATATATCAAAACCAAGGATGAACCCCTGGTGTTGAGTATCAACAAGAATAGAGAAGTTTTCCTGGAAAACCGTCGCATAGACACAAAACATCTGGAAGCAAAGATAAGGAAAATATTTGAGAACCGGCGCGAGAAAGAAATCCTCCTGAGGGCCGACAAGGATGTCCCTTACGGTTTTGTTATAAAGGTTGTTGCCAGCGTGAAACGGGCGGGAGTCAATAAGCTGGGTATGGTCACGGAGCCGCTGGAGTAATAGCTGTGGAAGCATTATGGAATGAAAATCTCCTTGAAGAGGCAAACGGCCAACACTGGGGGAAAATGCTGTTTGGATCGATTGTCCTTCACCTCGCCATTTTTTCCCTTGTCTTTTTTATCCCGGAATCTCTGTCCACGAGAAGATTCCAGGGAACCGTGTATGAGGTCAACCTGGTTGAAGCACCCACAAGGAGTGTTTCAAAGGGAGGAGGCAGGCCTGTATCCCGAAAAGGGAAACCAATCAGCCGGACCAAGAAACTGAAACCGGCCAAACGGGTGGGAAGTCTGGTGAGGAAAGAAAAGGCGGTGGTCCTCGCGAAGCGGGTGGTGAAGAAAAAACACGCAACGCGGATAGAGCCCAGGCGATCCCCTACGAGGCTTATTGATCAAGCCATTTCAAAGATCGAAAGAAAGGTGAAGACCAGGGAAAAGGATACCCTGCAACAGGCTATCTCCCGGATCGAGAGCAAGGTAAAACAAGGGGCCGCGCCTTCCGGCTCTCAGGCGGGAGCCCAGTCTGGAATCGCGATCCAGCTTTACAAGGTGGAAGTGGAGAACCGGATAAAGGAGAACTGGGGATACCCGGCCGCTTTTATGGATCCTGAAAAAAACAAGAATCTCGAGGCATTGGTTGTTGTAAAGGTGAGCAGGGACGGAACCATCCTGAAGTCCTGGTTTGAAAAGGCATCGGGCAATGCCGGCTTTGATGAATCCGTGCAGAAGGCCATAGAACGATCCAACCCTCTCCCGCCTTTTCCGGAAGGGTATCTGAAGACGTATGAGGAGATTGAGATTAATTTCAACCTGAAGGAACTTGAAGAAAGCTGATGAGAAGAAGTTACGGTTGATGTGAAAGAGGCGAAAAGTGATTTATAAGCGACTGAGAAAGGCGAATGTTGACAAAGGTTGGCCCGCCGCTTTTGTGGGGTTATTGTTTTTGTGTCTTCTTTTAGCCCCTGGAGTGAGTTTTGGCCGGATATACATAGATATCAATGCCCCTTCCATCCGGAAATTCAAGATCGCAATTCCTGATTTCAGGAAGTTCAAGGGCGGCGAGGAATGTGATCAGCTTTCCACAAAGCTCTCTGCGGTTATCGCCAATGACCTGGATTTGAGCGGATTTTTCAGCCCCATGGATAAGGCCGCGTTCATTGACGAGATCTCGCCTCTGACCCGGGAAGATATCCGGTTCAAGAATTGGTCGGTCATCGGCGCTGAGCTTCTCTTGACCGGCGGCTATACCTGTATCGGAAGCAGCGTGGAAGTGGAGATCAGATTGTTTGACGTGTTCCTCGGGAAACAGATCCTCGGGAAAAGGGTGCTGGGGGAAATGAAAGACTATCGAGGCCTTATGCATCGCCTAGGGAATGAGGTGATACGGATCCTCACGGGACACGAGGGGATGTTTCTCACCAAGCTGGCCTTTGTGGGAAACGGCACCGGACACAAGGAAATTTACGTCTGCGATTTTGATGGACACAATGTGCGGCGGATCACGTCGGACAGGAGTATCGATTTGATGCCACGGTGGTCTCCTGACGGGAGCGGGCTTCTCTATAATTCCTATAAGGATGGCGGGCCCATGCTCTATTTCAAGAATTTCCGGAATGGTTCCGTGAAAAAAATTTCAGGGAGGAAGGGACTGAACATCGGAGCAGCATGGAGCCCTAAAGGAAAGCGCATGGCTTTGACCCTCAGCTACCGGGGGAACCCTGATATCTTTATTATTAACCTGCAGGGGAAAATCCTCAAGAGACTCACCCACCATTGGGGGATTGATGTCTCTCCTGCTTTTTCCCCCGATGGAGAAAAAGTGGCGTTTGTTTCAAACAGATCCGGATCACCCCAGATCTACATCATGGATCTGGTCAAAGGAACCAAGGAACGGTTGACTTTCGAGGGAAAGTACAATACTTCTCCCACCTGGTCTTCCCTCAATAGAATCGCTTTTACTTCCCTCAACCATGGTCACTACAATATTGTCACCATGGACCCTGCAGGCGGACAGGCCAGACAACTCACTGATGATCAGGGCAATAACGAAGACCCCTGCTGGTCTCCGGACGGGCATTATCTGGCCTTCAGCTCGAACAGGGAGGGAAGATACCATGTGTATATTATGACCGCGAATGGGCAAAATCAGAGAAAGGTAACTTCTCTGAAGGGAGATCAGACCGCTCCGTCCTGGTCTCGGTGATCTCGTTTATCTCATTGTGAGAGCCCCTTCTTCTATGCAAAACATCATATCTTTCCTGTGTCATCCGGAACACTGCTTATGTTTTTCTGCACCGCCTGGAATCCCTCGTTATTATTAGAAGTGACTCTTGCGCTGTGCAATTTGTGATAAAAAGGTCCTGCTTTCTCTCTCAAGATTCTTGAAAACTTGCTGATATAACAAAGTTATCTTCTCAACCGGGTGTTGTATTGCACGCAGACTCACGGAACAGGTCCTGCAACGGACCTGTGAAGAGCGATACATGGCACTTCCCTTGCATCTTCATCCGGGTTAGAACTGAAAATCCTCCAGCCTTTCCTTCACTCCCGCCGTGCCTGGAACATACAGCACGGAAAATTTTGTGAATGATCCATATGCGTTGCCTGGTTTGGCACTTGGTGGTTGAAATTGTTTCCAGAATATGTTAACAGAATAACAGTTTCATTTTTTCTTGCATAACAAGGCTTTTTGGGATTTAATTAATTTGAAGTTCATTATTTCGTTTTCAATGGAAGGTTTCGCGAGTAGAACAACGGATAAAACTTAATTCAGGAGGTAAGGGCATATGCGGAAAAAGATGATGGCTGTTGTGCTTGCATTGGCATTTGTGGCGTCTTCACTGTTCTTTATGTCGGCTTGTGCAAAGAAAGAGATGCAGGTGACAGAGGGCGTCCAGCCCACAGCCCAGGAGACTAAGGCGGTTGAGCAACCGGCAACAATGGCTACGACGGAACAGGCCAAACAAGTGCAAACCGGTGAAACGGAAGAGTCTAAGAAGGCAGAGGCCGAGCGTCTGGCGAAGTTGAAAGCGATTGAGCAGGCCCAGAAAGAGGCGAATGAAAAGAAGGCCTTTGAAAATGAAAAGATCTATTTTGACTTTGACAAATCAGATCTGAAACCGGAATCCCAGACCGTCCTGAAGAAAAAGGCCGACTGGCTCCGCGAACATCCAGCCTATTCTCTCAGAATCGAAGGAAATTGTGATGAGAGGGGGACCAATGAATACAATCTGGCGCTGGGTGAGCGGAGAGCGAATTCCGCCAAGAAATTCCTCTTGGCCCTCGGGATAGCAGAAGAACGTATTTCCACCATCAGCTATGGTGAAGAAAGGCCTGCCGACCCCAGGCATAATGAGGAAGCCTGGGCCAAGAACAGGCGTGATGAATTCAAGCTTATGAAGTAGCCCCTGCCAAACAATGAAGACCCTTCAGGGGTTATGAAATGAACAGGCCGGCCTCTTGAGGGGCCGGCTTTGCTCACCGGTGCCCATTTATGAATGGCTATTTTGCTCGATATCGTCGTTATGTCTAAATTTTAATCATCGAAATACCCTGAATGTATTCCTGCGATTAAAATTTTCGCATGCCGTGATCTCGAACAAACTATCTCATTTATGGATAAACATCCACTGGGAGGGTACGAGAGAAATGAAAAGATTTTGGGCTGTCTATAAGACACTCTTCTGCGTTATTGGTCTGCTGCTCTGTACAGGATCTGTTTTGTCTTCGTGCGTCACGGTTGCCACTGACCAGGATATTATGTCTTTGAACGATCAGGTAGTACTCCTGAACAATCGTTTGAATGCCCTGCAGGACTCCATGACGAAACGAGAGACGTCATTGAGTAAGGAGCTGTCGGGAGATGTGGATGTTCGATTAAAGGCCATCCGCGGGAACCTGGCTGAAGTAGGGGCGGAGACAGACAGGATCAAGGAAGACTTGAGCGCCCTTTCCGGCAGGGTAGAGGAAAATACTCACCTGGCCAAACATGTGATCGAAAGAGATACGACCCAGGAGGACACGCTGAACGCGGGGATCGCTGACCTGAGGACCAGGGTCGACGAACTGGAAAAAAGCATCAAGGATGTAAAAGCTTACCTTGGCCTCGTGCCGGGTTTTGAACACAAAGGTGCCGCGACTGGGGAAGAAAAAACCGTTCAACCACCGGTCTCTCCTGAGAGGGCAAGATATGAGCACGCCCTAGCCGTTTACAAAGAGGGAAAACTGGAAGAGGCGATCGGCAATTTCAATGAATTGATCAAAACCTTCCCGAAATCCGACCTGGCGGATAATGCGCAGTTCTGGATTGGCGAATGCTACATGGCGTTGAAGCGGTATGAACAGGCCATCCTCGCTTATCAGCAGGTCATCAAGCAGTATCCCAAAGGGAACAAGGTTCCGGACGCGATGCTTCGACAGGCCCTCGCATTTCAGGCCATCAATGATAACACGAGCGCGAAACTTCTGCTGAAAAAGGTCATCAAGAACTACCCCAATTCGAATGCGGCGAATTTAGCGAAGACAAGGCTCAACAGTATGAAGTAAGGAATTATACTCCTCCCTGCCCTACCACGGCGTGCCCGATCGCAGCCATGATATCCCTGCGGCTAATCACTCCCAACAGTTTTTTTGGACCACCCGGATCCACTACGGGCAACATGGCGAAGTCTCCCAAAGTAATCTTGCTCAGGGCGGAAAAGAGATTCTCGTTTTCTGCCACGGTCACCATTGATTTAGTGGCGATGTCGGACGCATCTTGAGAAAGTGGCCCCTTTTTCAGGGCTGCCTGAACGTCTGAGAGAGATATGACGCCGCACAGTTCGCCCGTTTCGTTGAGGACGGGGAATGTTCTGAGTTTTCTCTCCGTGATCGTTTGCTGAATTTCCTTGAGCGGCATGTGGGCAGGAATGGTTTCAGGATGGGTGATCATAGCCTCCTTGACGTAAGTAAGCATCAGCCGGCTGGTTGCCAAACCCGCTGGTTTTTCCTCCACCCTCTTGCCGGACTTCATTTCCTGGATTCGTTGATTGTAGAACTGTATTACTTCCCGTCTGTCCAACATACCCAGCAGGAAAGAATGGTCCTCATCCTTTACCACCGGGATTCTGTGAAGATTGCGGATGGTAAATTTCTTCAAAACCTCGTTCAGGTCCTCCGAAGGGGTGGTGAAGATAATGTCGGTAGTTGCGACTTCTTTCATCCTGATGAGTTCACCGATCTCCTGGTCAAAGAGGATCCCGCGTATGTCATTGATTGAAAAAATGCCTGTCAGCTTTTTTTCTTCATTCACCACGGGAAAATAGTGGAGCTGGGTTGATTTGAATACCTCGCGGAATTGGGTGAATGTCATGTTTTCAGGGATCAACTGGGCCTTTCGAAGGGATGGCATGAGCTCTTTCACCCGAATGGCAGCCAGGACATCAACGAAGAAATCGCCACGGTGGGCATTGGAATCAAGCTTTCCCTTGACCTGCTTGATGTAGATAGTCCATCTGCGTGAGAGCAGAAAAGCAACGGTACAAACCAGCATGCTGGGCAACAGGAGGTGGTAGGAGTTCGTCATCTCGCTGACGAAGATGATCGTGGATATAGGTGCATTTGACACGGAGGCAAAAAAGCCCGCCATGCCGACAACCACAAAAGCACCCGCGTGTGGGACGACCGATGGAATGATCGCGTGGAAGATTCTGCCTACCGCTCCCCCGAGTGCTCCTCCAATGACCACGGAGGGTCCGAAAACCCCGCCGCTCCCGCCGGAGCCGATGGAAAAGGAAGTGGTCAATATCTTGCCCAGGGCTAGTCCCAGGAGGAAAAGTGTGGGCAATTGATTGTCAAGTGCCATCTGGGCGAATCCGTACCCGAACGCAAGGGTTTGCGGGAGAAAAAATCCGATTGCGCCGGTGCAGAGACCTCCAATAGCAGGCTTGATGTGGTTGGGAACGCGAATTTTCTTAAACAGGTCGTGAATCCCATAGAAGCTTTTCACATAGAGAAATCCGCCGGCGACGAGCACCAGCGCCAGAACAGTGTATGGGCCGAGTTCGAGAGGATTCTGAAATACAAAATCCGGTGATTCGAAAAGAGATCCCCAGCCGAAAACAAGGCAGAAGACGCAGTAGGCGACGACGGACGAGATCCCTGCTGGAATGATTACTTCAGATTCGAATTCCGGGTCACGGTAGAGAACCTCAGCCGCAAACAGGGCCCCGGCAAGGGGCGCGCGAAAAATGCTGCCGATGCCGGCACCCATTCCCGCAGCGAGCATGATTCTGCGTTCACGATCGGGCAAACGGAGTTTTGTGGCGAGGAAAGAGCCGAACCCGGCGCCAATCTGGGCGATAGGACCTTCGCGGCCTCCCGACCCGCCGGTGGTTATGGTGAGCGCCGAGGCAATGGTTTTGATGAAGGGGATGCGTCCACGAACAAAGCCGCCTTTATCGTGATAGGCTTCTATGGCAGCATCCGTCCCGTGGCCCTCTGCCTCAGGGGCGAATGTATAGACCAGCCATCCACTTACAATGCCGCCCATCGCCGGCAGAAAGAGGAGTATCCAGCGATTAAAAGGTGTGCCGAGGGGCGGAAACAGGTGAGGTTCACCGGCAGGGGCGGGGGGACGGTATCCTGCCAGCTGGTCTATGAAAAAATGGAGTCCCAGGCCGCAGAGGTAGTGAAAGATGATAGATCCAAGGCCGGCTATAAGGCCGATGAGGACATAGTAAAAGGCCCATTTCCCGGCTGAGGCAATGCGGCTGGAGGTTATTCGATTGCTGACAAGGTTTGAAAGGATGGTCGGCGTCTCCTTGATGAATTTCTTAACGGCAGGTGCTGCCGATTGCCCATCTTTATAAAGGCACACAGGGGTTCAGTCAAGGGAAACCCCTCTTCCCCTTGTCCGAAGCCCGCGGTAGCCGGATGAACCATCTTTGTTGAGTTATTGCAATCAAGCAATGAAGAGTGTAATAATTGTCAACCATGAACATTTTACATTCTTTTTTCTACTATAACGGATTTTTTATTGACTATAAAGATTCTAGGTATTAATATTATAAACGATATTTCGTCATACATCATTTCAATAAAATTCGAGGTGGTTCGCGAACCATTCCGCTCATATGCTTCGTTTTCTGGCCGCGGCAACCGACTCAAATCATTAAGGAAATGGTGTATGGGGAGATTATGCGAGTAGTAAAGAATAAATATATGAAGGAGATTATTATGCCCGAAATCATGACAACAAAAGAGCTCGCCAAGTATTTGAAATTACATGAAATAACTATTTGCAAATACGCTGCTGAAGGAAAGATTCCAGCAATCCGGATCGGCAGGGTCTGGCGGTTTGACAAAGAAGCGATTGACCGGTGGATTAGTGGAGGCGAAAAAAAGTAAACAATGACGAACTCAGATGATGAACGGGATGTTAATCCCGCTCTGAACGAAAGGACAAACGCTCTCCTCATGCTCAACAAGGAGGAGCGAAAGGTCATAAAGGAACTGCTTATCATGACCATCTATTCCGAGAGTGTCCGGGGATACATCGAGAAACGTCTCGGAGAAGAATATGTCCGAGTCGCTGAAAAACTCCTAGAAACCATGGGAGGAGTGTAACAGGCTCACCCACTGGAACGGCCGCTTCAGGGGTACAAGAGAAAGGGCCTTCTCCAGTTGGAGAAGGCCCTTATTTCTTTTTCCCACCAGCCTTTCAATTGAACTATTGGCTTCCCTTTTTCCAGCTCTCGCCAGAGGGTATCATTCCCCAAGATAAGTTCTATCGGTTTCCTGTGATACTCATATTCGTATGGGGGTTCTTTCCATCGGAAATCCTTTCGGTGAGTAGTCAGCACTGCGCGAAGGAGCGCCGCGGACAGGAAGAATGGGCGAAATAGGGAGAGGTCAGTGATGTGAAGGTGAAAACCATGGCAGAGTTCCCCGTCCCACTTATGGAAGGTGGGACGAAATGAGCACTCCTGGAGCTGGCATCCGGTGATGGCTTTTTTGTCAAGGCTATCCAATACCTTTCCCGTATCAAGATACGGAGCTCCGAAGACCTCAAAGGGCCTGCAGGTGCCCCTTCCCTCTGAAAGATTTGTCCCTTCCCAGATTACTTGGCCCGGGTAGACATAGGCTGTTTCGGGTTGAGGCATATTGGGAGAAGGCATGATCCAGGGCAATCCGGTGTCTTTCCAGAACATGGGGCGGTCCCAGCCGGTCATGGGCATGACTTCCAGGTCGCAATTGAGATGAAAAACATGATTAAAGGCCTTGGCCAGTTCTCCCATTGTCAGGCCGTGACGCATGGGTACACTGCATGGCCCCACGAAGGAAAAAAAATCCGGTTCCAGGAGAGGCCCCTCAAGAATGTCACCACCGAGCGGGTTTGGTCGGTCAAGAATCAGGGCGGCCTTCTTATTTCTCGCAGCAGCTTTGAGACAATGGAGCATGGTCGACGCAAAGGTATACACCCTTGTTCCCACATCCTGCAGGTCTATGACGAGCACATCCAGATTCTCCAGCATGGTATCGCTTGGCTCCCGCTTGTCGGCGTATAAACTGAAGACGGGAATCCCCAGAATTTTGTCAAAACTGTGAGCGGTTTCCACCATGTTGTCCTGGTCCTCACCCCCAAAGCCGTGTTGCGGGCCGAAGAGCGCCTTTAATTGGCCCGGAAGAAGGTGTTCGATAATGTCCCGAGCGGAAGTAAAATCTCGGTCAAGAGATGCCTGGTTCGAGAGGAGTCCAAGGCGGTATCCCTTCAGCTGTTTCCATTCGCCCAGCCGGAGCCTGTCGAGGCCGGTGAGTACCTGATCCATGATCATTCTCTTCTTTTGGAGCGGGTTAGAGGAATTTCGTCTGCCATTGTATGAGATCTCCTTGTGCGTTACAAGCCCATTTATTTCGCCTCCATACGATATGGCACTCAGAAGGGCCACAGCAATCTTCTTGCGAGCACGATGGGCATTTCACTCTTGCGTTGGAAATAGCAGCTGAGCAAGGCGGCCGGGGATCTCACCAATTCCTCGTACCATCGGAATACATGGCAGCGTCTTTGCGATTTGGCCGGCACGCCCTGGCGCTGGTGGCTCGCGAAGGCCCGGCAAAGAAGAGATATCATGCCCGCAAAAAGACCCCCGTGCCCCTTTTTTGCCGTATACCGGGTTCGATCTGAACAAACAAAGTGATTTTAGTGCAACCAAGGATAAAATGTGCACAAGGAACCCCCTGATTCTCCCTGATCAATCTGTTCGACAGGGGGTTTGATGCACTTTTTTGCATTGAGTTGCGGTCAGGATACTATGAAGTGTTGCCTTCCGGGAGATGCTTTGATATGAAGCAGGGAACAGGTGTCATCCTGGTAC
The DNA here is from genome assembly GCA_964548365.1 of uncultured Desulfobacteraceae bacterium. Classification (GTDB taxonomy): domain Bacteria; phylum Desulfobacterota; class DSM-4660; order Desulfatiglandales; family Desulfatiglandaceae; genus B46-G9. The sequence goes on from CAZJRD010000025.1 coordinate 21,919, forward strand.
TACCTGGCAATGAAAAAGGAGAAAGACCATGGCGTACCCATATTTATTTACACCCATTGATATCAATGGAATGGAACTCAAAAACCGCATTGTCATGACGGCGATGCACCTCGGATACACCCCGGAGGGCAAAGTGACCGATCGGTTGATTGATTTTTATGCCCTGCGGGCGAAAGGCGGTGTAGGGCTGATCATCGTGGGAGGGTGCGTTATTGATGAGTACGGGGGCATGTCCAGCATGATTAGTATCCACGATGAGCAGTATGTCCCGGGGCTCAAGAAGCTGGTAGACGCGGTGAAGGGGAACGGGGCAAAGATCGCTGCCCAGCTTTACCAGGCCGGCCGGTATACCCACTCTGCCATGATCGGGGGAAGAAAGCCTTTTTCCGCTTCTGCGGTCCGTTCCAGGCTGACCGGAGAAACTCCAAGGGCCTTGGACATTGAAGAAATTCCTGGAGTCCAGGATCGATTCGTCGAGGCAGCAGATCGAGCAAAAAGAGCAGGATTTGACGCGGTCGAGGTTCTGGGAAGCGCGGGGTATCTCATCAGCCAGTTCCTTTCTCCCGTGACGAACAAGCGCGAGGACCGGTACGGGGGGCTCCTTGAGAACCGCATGCGTTTTGGGGTGGAGGTCATGGAAAAGGTGAGAAATGCGGTAGGCCCTGACTATCCCATCATCGTACGGCTGGCAGGGAATGATTTCATGGAGGGGGGATGCACAAACGTGGAGGCGGGGATTTTTGCCGAAGCCCTTGAGAAGGCGGGGGTGGACCTTTTCAATATCACGGGTGGCTGGCATGAGACCCGGGTTCCCCAGTTGACCATGAACGTGCCTCGGGGAGCGTATGTCTACCTGGCACAGGGGATTAAGGCAAGGGTCAAGAAGCCCGTTCTTGCCAGTAACCGGATCAATGATCCTGAAATGGCGGAAGAGATCCTCCGCAGTGGAGAGGCTGACATGGTTACCATTGCAAGGGGACTGTTGACCGACCCCGGGCTTCCCCGGAAGGCCCAGGAAGGGAGCGGTCATCTCATTTATCACTGCATTGCCTGTAACCAGGGGTGTTTTGACGAAATCTTCAGCCTCAGACCCGCCACGTGCCTAGTTAATCCCATGGCAGGCAGGGAGGGAGAGGTATCCGTTGCACCCGCGAAAAAGGCAAAAAAGGTCCTTGTGATCGGTGGCGGTGTAGCCGGTATGAAGGCGGCCTGCGTTGGGGCGGAACGGGGGCACAACGTTTCTCTGGTGGAACAGACGGACCGTTTAGGCGGACAGATTCTCTTAAACAGGCTGGTACCCGGCAGGGAGGAAATGGCAACCACCGCCGGCGATCTTGCCCGAAACCTGGAAAATCTCGGTGTGAAAATCATGCTCAACAAAAGGGCTGACGCAGCGTTTGTGAAGGAGATGGAACCTGATGCGATCGTCGTTGCCACAGGGGCCCGTCCGGTGAGGCCGGAAATGTCCGGTGTTGAGATGGATCACGTTGTCCAGGCATGGGATGTGCTGGATGGAAAACGGGGTGTCGGACGGAGGGTAGTCGTTGTCGGAGGGAACGCGGTGGGCCTGGAAACCGCCTTGTACCTGGCCCGCATTGGTACGCTTTCTCCGGAGATACTGCATTTCCTGGTCACCAATCATGCGGAATCAATGGAGACGGTCTCGGAATTATTGAGCAGGGGAAGCAAGGAAGTGACGGTGATCGAGATGATACGAAAGGCGGGGAAGGATATCGGCCTTTCAACCAGGTGGACCATCATGGCTGAATTGCGGCGCCTCAGCGTTACCATTATGACCGGCACCACGGCCGTTGCCATAACAAAAGAGGGGCTGGAGATAGAAAAGGAGGACGGAAAAGGTTTCCTGCCCGCCGATTCTGTCGTGCTGGCCGTGGGGTCAAGTGCTGAAAACGCCCTGCTGAATGAGCTGGAAGGCCTCGCGCCGGAAATTTATGCTATTGGAGACGCCAAATCCCCCCGGAAGGCCATGGAGGCCATCCGCGAAGGATTTGAGGTGGGAATAACGATATAGGAAGAAAAGTATTGGCGGAACGAAAAGGGGCACGGGGATCTTTTTGCAGACACGATATCTTTTCTTTGCTGGGAAGAAGCATGCCTCCGGCGCCTGGGCGTGCCGGCGAAATTGCACACACTTGACCATGCATTCCAATGGGTCAGGGAATTGATGAGGCCCCCGGACGCCTTACTCAGCAACTCTTCCCACCGCACACGTGATGCACCCATCGTGCTCGCAAAAAGATTGCGGTGACCCTTCACCACGCATATTCACAGCACCGTTTGCAAGCGCATCTGAGGTTGAGGGAGGGCCACAGGGATCTTATTGCTGGGTTAGCCGGCCTCCAGCTCGCATTTCGTGAAGTCTATTTCCTGCCCGCATCCTGGACAGATGTGTTTCTTTTCGAATTCGTCCGAAAAAATCTCTTTTTCCTTGCCGCAGTTCGGGCATTTGCAAACAAAGGATTTCAGGTTCCTAAAACTCTCAAATCCCGGGCAGTGCTGTGGCGTGGTCATGGCCATTTCCCTCCTTTTCTGAAAACATGGGGTTGCTGGAGCATTGGAAAGACGACAATGTCTGTGTAGGTTCTTCCCGTTTTGGGCGAACGAAACTCAATGCCTTCTCAACAGCTGTTTTTTTATTATACAATAATATTCAACCGAAAGACCATGAAAATATGAAAATCGGGAATAAAGAGCGGCCTTTCGCACCTCTTTCCGTGAGAATTGCGATCTCCCTTCTAACCGGCCGGATTCAGACGGTTCATTCATGGCAGTTCGATAATCATTGCCATGCCAAGGCCGCCTCCCCCGCAGAGGGTAGCCAGGCCAAACTGGACGCTGCGCCGTCTCATTTCGTAAAGCAGGGTGGTCAACATACGGCACCCGGTTGCTCCCACGGGGTGCCCAAGGGAGATGCCGCTGCCGTTCACGTTAATGACGGAACGGTTGAAACAGGCTCTCAATACATTTGGACCCATCTTCACCCAGCTTTTCGGGCAGACCGAAGCGCCCATGATGATAAGCGTTCTTTCCAGGGAAGAACATATAATCGATGACCCCGAAAGAGAGATGCGGATTTTCAGCTCTGCGGGCAGGCCCACCTTTCACGCAGAGATCAAGCTCCTCGATGAAGAGGGCCAGGAGGTGAAGCGGGGAGAGGCTGGAGAAGTAGTGGTGCGCTGTGCAAATATTATGCACGGCTATTTCAAGAACCCTGCGGCCACGGCCGAGACTATCCAGGACGGATGGCTCCACACGGGGGACATCGCAAAGCAGGATAAGGAGGGGTTCCTTTACATTGTGGACCGGAAAAAGGACATGATTGTGAGCGGGGGGTTCAACATCTTTCCCCGGGAGATCGAAGATACTCTCTTTGAGCACCCTGCGGTCAAAGGAGCTGCGGTCATCGGGATTCCCCACGAGAAGTGGGGAGAAGAGGTGAAGGCCATTGTGACCCTTCATGAGGGTCAAACCGCCACAGACAAGGAGTTGATCCTCTTTGTCAAGAAACGAAAAGGAAGCCTGATGGCGCCAAAGACCGTGGAGTTTTGGGAAGAGATACCACTGACAAATCTAGGAAAGGTGGACAAAAAGGCCATGCGGGCCAAGTTCTGGGAGGGCAAAGAACGGATGGTATCCTGACCGATCAAACCATTCAAGTCAATAGGGGCATCTATATGAATTAACTGAATTAAGAGATGCCCCGATTTTCTATCACATCCAATCAACATCCTACCAATAGAAGGCCAAGAACAGATATTCCAAGAGGACACCCGCAAACCTTCCCTTCTACATTTCTCTAAGGCTTTCGTGCTGAGTCTTTGAGGTTGCAAAGCCGATATGACTTGGATAAGATAAAATGGCATATTTTATGAAACCATCGTCTTTGCAGGTGCGAATGACGCCGCTGGCGTTACTCTACCGGTCGGGGGTGCCAATTAGCGGGCGCATTGGTTTGAGTTGGCTAACTTCTTCGCCGGTGTGTCCCTGAGGAACCAGGGAAGGCAGGAGAATGGAGAGAGAGGGCAGCAAAGAGGAGGAAGCAATGCCCGAAGAAGATCAAGGCTGGATCAGGACTCATTGCGCCCGGATGGACCACGGTGGGTGCTCGCTCCTGGTGCAGGTGAAAAATAATGGTATCGTAAAGATCAAGGGAGATCCCGATGGGTTTCTCAATCGAGGATATTGCTGTGTCAAGGGAAGAACGTCCGCGGAAAAGCTGTCGCATCCCAAAAGACTCCGCTATCCCCTCAGGAGGAAGGGAGATCGAGGGGAAGGCAAATGGGAAAGGATATCGTGGAGCGAGGCTATTGGCGAAATCAGCCACCGATTCAAGAAGATCAAGGAAGAGGAAGGGGCGAGATCGGTCGCCTTCTGTCAGGGGATGCCCAAGGGGCTTGAACATTTTGTCCTGATCAGACTCGCCAATATTTTCGGCTCTCCCAATGTGGTAGCCACGCAGGATGTCTGCCACGCCCCGCGGGAGATAAGCGGTATCCATACGTGCGGTTTTTACCCGGTCGTGGATTTCCATCAGAAAAGTGAACTGATAGTCCTCTGGGCGAGTAATGTGACCGAGACCAATGAAGAAGGGGAGATCGGGGCCCTGGCCATGGACCAGGTGAAAAAGGGGACCGACCTCATGGTCGTGGATTCAAGGAAAACTCCGCTTGCCCGGAAGGCGGAATACTGGCTCCAGCCCTGTCCGGGGAGTGATCATGCCCTGGCCCTGGGAATGCTGCATGTCATTTTTGAAGAGAAGCTGTACGATGCCGGGTTCGTGGAAGAGTGGACTTCCGGCTTTGGCGAACTGGCCCAACATGTCAAGCAGTATACCCCTGAACGGATAGCTGAGGTCACCTGGGTTCCCGCCTCCCTGATCAGGAAGGCGGCGCAGCGTTATGCTGCTGCACACCCCGCGGCCATCCAATGGGGAAACCCCCTGGAACAGACTACGAACAACTTCCATACGGCCAGGGCACTTGTTTCGCTGATGGCCGTATGCGGTAATTTGGACATTGCCGGTGGAAATGTCAGCGCAAATGAGCCCCCCCTTTTGGGGCTTGGGAAGTTCGTGCGGGCAGATCTCATCCCCGACAAACGCAAAGAGATGATCCATGCACATCATCACACGATCCCGAGGCTCATGACTGTTCCACCGGCCTATTTCAGGAAGGCGGTGCTGGAAGGAGTGCCCTACCCGATCAAGGGTGCGTACATGCAGTGCACCAACCCCCTTATTACCTATGCGGACAGCCAAAAGACGTATGAAACACTCAGGAAACTGGACTTTCTGGCGGTATCGGATATCTTTATGACTCCGACCGCCGCCCTGGCGGACGTGGTCCTTCCAGCCGCGACCCAGTTTGAATTCAACGACATCGGCCACTATGGCCTGGGTCATGGATATATTCTGGCGCGGCCGAAAGTGGTTGACCCCACCGGGGAGTGCTGGCCTGACATAAAGATCCTCAATGAGCTGGGGAAGGAGATGACTCCTCCCGAATACTGGCACGAGGACCATGAGAAGTTTCTGGAAGACGTGTTGGCTCCGTCGGGGATAACCTACAATCAATTTGTTGAGAAGGGGTATCTGAAAGGTGAAGATCGGTACAGGAAATACCTTGAAAAGGGATTCAGGACCCCCACGGGGAAGGTAGAATTGGCGCTGAGCACGGCCGAAAAATTCGGACTGCCTCCGTTGCCGGTGGCTGAGTTCTTGCATGAAAAAGATGAAGAATTCCCGCTGGTCCTGACCAGTGCCAAGAGCCCCTTGTATCTCCATTCCTCGTATCGCTGGGTAGATGGGCTCCGAAAGCGGGAGCACGGTCCGGTGGCGCAAATACACCCGGATACGGCAGCCGAATACGGTATCAGCGAAGGAGACAGGGTGGAGATCGAAACGGAAAACGGCAGCATTACCCAGGAGGCACATATTACTGAAGAGATTCATCCCCGGATGATCTGCGCCGCTTACGGGTGGTGGTTTCCTGAAGAGGAGGAACAGGGACTCTTTGGGTGGAAAACAGCCAATTTCAATATGCTGACTACCACCAAGGTCTTGGGAAAGGAATTTGGAACGCCCGATCTCAAGGGCATCTCCTGCAGGATTCGCTCGGTACCATCCGGCTGCGATGAATAAGAGGGAAAAAGAATATGGAATCATTGTTTGGATCATACAGACGCACACGATTAACCTGTATACTCATTTTTCTGGGGGCCATGCTTTTTATGGCCTCCACCATTGCTGTTGCCGAACGTCCTTTCCCGAAGCCGCGGGGCCTGGTGAATGATTTCGCAGGGGTAATCCCGCCGGACTACGAACAAAAGATCAACGCCTTGTGTCGCGAAGTTCTCCAGAAGACGGGAGCGGCTATCGTGGTGGTGACCATGACGGACATTGGCGGGGCCGAATATAATGATTATGCCAATCGACTTTACAGCGCCTGGGGCATTGGGAAAAAAGGCGAGGACAAAGGAGTCCTGATTTTTATTACCGTCAAAGAGAGAAAGATGCGTATTGAGACGGGCTATGGGGTAGAGGGAATCCTTCCCGACGGGCTTGTGGGAGAGATCCGTGACCAATACATGATTCCCTATCTTCGAAAAAACAGGTTTGGGGAGGGCATCCTGAACGGTACCCTGGCGGTTGCTCAGGTGATCGCAAAGGACGCGGGTATCCGATTGACGGGTACAAGTGCTGTTCCCCGTCGAGTAAAAAAGAGGAGGTCCGGTTTTTCGTTCCTGCCGCTCCTTCTATTTATTGTTATATTCATTTTTTTGCCGAAACGCCGGGGCGGGTCCTGGCTCTTTTTTCTTCCTTTTCTTCTCGGCGGCGGCCGGGGATACGGGGGCGGCGGCGGTATGGGAGACAGCTTCGGAGGCTTTGGTGGAGGCTTCGGGGGCTTTGGCGGCGGAATGAGCGGCGGCGGCGGTGCCGGGGGAGGATTTTAGAATGGCAAAGACACCAAAGGATCCAAAAGAGATTTTCGAGGAATTTACAGCTGATTACAAAGAGATTTATGGAGATGACCTGGTGAGTATTGTCCTCTATGGGAGTGGTGCCACAACCGACTACAGGCCCGGCAAGTCTAATCTCAATTTCATAATTGTGCTCACTGATAACGGCATCGAAAACCTGGATAAGGCCTTCCCTCTGGTAAAAAAATGGAGGAAAAAGAAGGTCGGCGTCCCGCTGTTTTTGACCGAGGACTATATCAATAGCTCCCTTGACGTCTATCCCATCGAGTACCTGGGATTCCAAAGACGGCACATGGTTGTTTACGGGAAGAATATACTCGAAGAACTGCATTTTGATCGTGAATGCCTGCGGCTCCAGTGTGAACGGGAAATCAAGGGAAAGCTCCTGCTCCTCAGGCACGCGTACCTGGAAAGCGAGGGACGGGGGAGCGGGTTGAAACAGGTGGCAATTCGTTCCATACCCGCGTTTTTGGCCATATTCGAGGGATTGCTGCATCTGAAAGATGAAACAGTACCGGTAACAAAACGGGAAGTGATCAGGGCGGGCTGTGAGGCCTTTAGTCTGGAGTCGAAAGTATTTGACAGGATTCTCGCCATCAGGGAGGGGGAATTCAAGCCCGACAAGCGCGCATTGAAGGAACTTTTTAAGCAGTACCTCAATACCGTACGAAGCCTCGCGCTGCTTGTTGACCGCATGGAAAAATAAGTGAATAAAGCAGTTACAATAAAAGGAGGAACATATGAGCAAGACACTTAAAACGGTCCTTATAGTACTGGGCATTCTCGTCGTTATTGTCCTGATTCCGCTGCTCTATTTGAAAGGGACCTATAATAGCCTGGTAACTATGGACGAAGGGGTCAAGGCGGCCTGGGCACAGGTGGAAAATCAACTGCAGCGCCGATATGACCTCATCCCTAATTATGTGGAGACCGTCAAGGGATACGCAAAGCATGAAAAGGAAGTCTTTGTCAAGGTAACCGAGGCGCGATCAAGGGTCGCGGGAGCGGCCAAAATCGGGGACAAGATACAGGCCAACAATCAGCTCTCTTCCGCATTGGGGAGGTTGCTGGTAGTGGTGGAGCGATACCCGGAACTCAAGGCCAATACCAATTTTATCCGGTTGCAGGACGAACTGGCAGGGACGGAAAACCGGATCGCGGTTGAACGGCGGCGATATAACGAGACGGTTCGAATTTATAATACCAGGATCAGGTCCTTTCCCACCAACATCATAGCCGGGGTGTTCGGTTTTGAGAAAGCGGCTTTTTTCCAGGTGCCAAAGGAGCGGCAGGAAGCACCCAAGGTGAAGTTTACTGAATGAAAGGAAATTCGAGCCATGATTCGAGCGAAACTCTGGTTCACGTGTGCGGCCATGCACGATCCGGTGACTCCTGTTATTGTGAAACCGGCCGTCATCGGCTGGGAGGCCAAGAAAAGGGACGTTGACCTCACCATCGAGCGGGCATTCAAGGGTGAAGAGCTGGTTTTGAGGATGAAGGGTTGGGTGACAACGGACGTGAAAGAGGTGATCCAGGTTGTGAAGAAATTTGGACTGCTCAAGGTCCTTGATGAACGCGACCTGGTGGTGGAGATAGAGTCAGAAGAAGCATATGGAAAACTGCAGGAGGATCTGGCCGTCCATTTTGGTGACCAGGTGTCCGTGGAAAGAATATGAATGGGGACTATGATCAAGAGCCGGTTTCCATCCCGGTGGAGGGCGTTCTTGATCTCCACACCTTTTCCCCCAGGGACGTTTCTTCGGTGGTCCAGGAATACCTGCGGACCTGCCGGGAGAAGGGCATCTTTGAAATCCGAATCATTCACGGGAAGGGAAAGGGTGTGCTGAGAAGACAGGTTCACGCTATCCTGGAACGGGATCCAAATGTGGCCGCATTTGGACTGGATTCAGGGACATCGGGCTGGGGAGCTACCGTGGTGCGGCTGACGCGGGGAGGCTGAGCGAGCCGAAACACGGTGCTTACGCAACGAGGACGTTGCTTCTTTAGTATGTTTTGTATTTGTCGGCCGTAAGAGCGACCTCCCGGTCGCGACTTTGCGGTGCCTAACTACCCATAAGTTCCTGAACTGTCCCGCAGGAATTTTAAAAAGAGTACAGGAAAGGAGGATGCCATGGAACGAAGCGGCATGTACAATGTTGCCATAGAAGAGACCTATAATGACGGACAGACAATCTTTAAGGAAGGAAGCTCGGGAGATTGGGTCTATATCATTATTTCCGGGAGCGTTGAGATCTCCAAGACGGTCGGCGATGAAAAATACATTATCGAGATCCTGAAAGAAGGTGAGGTTTTCGGAGAACTGGGATTTATCGGCGGGATCAAGAGGACTGCAACCGCAAAGGCCATGGGAGTAACAACGCTCGGGATTATTGACCGCGAATTTCTGGACAAGGAATTCAACAAGCTCTCCGCCCAGTTCAGGACTATCCTTGTGTCCATCACGTATCGATTCAAGAAAATGCTCGAACGGGCGTGCGAATACACCCCCAGGACCGAGGCAAGAATTCCCAGGGCCCTTACCCTCTCGTTTAAGGATCGTGATGCGTTTATCAGGGCCTATACCGGTAATATCAGCACGGGGGGGCTTTTCATCAAGACGGAAAATCCCCTGGGGCCGGGACGTCAGTTCCAGCTGAAACTCCAGCTGCCCGGTGTTGAGAAAGCCATGCAGATCAAGTGCGAGGTAGTCTGGTCCAGGAAACGGGAATCAAGTACTCCTGAGAAGCCGTCCGGGATGGGCGTAAAGTTCACGGAAATCGCGGAGAAGGATTACAAACTCATAAGAAGCTACCTGGAAAAACCGGCTGATTGATCGGCGGCTTCCTTAACCAGGTCAAGTGTTCGCTGGACACCTGCACTCGGGATGATGCCGCAGCCTTTTGCGGGATGAATGTGCCAGAAATCCTCCCTCTTTTGGATCTCGATCCAGAAATCCTGTTTAAACTCGCCTTCCAGCACGACAGATCGAATCATCCCCTTCTGCCGCAGTGCATCAAAGAGGTAGTCCTTAAATACCACCACGATATCTTCTCTGCATCCGGGCGGGATGAAGCGTTCGTGGTTGAAATGTGCCACCCGGTGTGTTTTCAACGTTCTATCCTCCTTCACGGGAACAGCAATGTGCTCGTCTTTAGTAAGACGGAGTTCAAAAAAGCGGTCCAGCCCGTGGTCTATCCACTTTCGTTCGTACTTGGTCGCAAACTGGGGCGGTATCTCTTTTGAAAAAACCGAGAAGCCAGTTTGTGTGGCCTGCGCACGCATCCACTCAAAATAGTCCTTGTGATCCGTGACGATTCTCACCCCACCCCCGGGAACAAGCCTGCTGTTCACGGATTTTAGAAAACCACGGGAAAACAGGCGGTACTTCAGGTGCCGCATTTTGGGCCAGGGGCAAGGAAAAAGGCTGTCTATACTGGTCACCGAACGGTCGGCGAACAACCTGCTAAATGCTTCGCGCGCATCCAGTTGAACCAGCTTTACATTCCCTATCCTGGCCAGGGCAATCTTTCGAAGCGTCCGGCGAATGGAACCCCAGGCCATTTCAAGGCCCACAATGCCCCAATCGGGATGTTCCCCGGCCTGCTTGACTAGAAAGTCACCAAGACCGAATCCAATTTCCACATGCAGTCGCGTGACGTTGGGGAAAAACCGTTGCCACGTTACGGGGCGTTCCGCCTCGTACCACCGGAGCAACGGGTCAAGGGAGAGATATGGGGGTTTTATTGGCATATTCAGTCCGTCATCCATGACCCCGGTCTCTGTGGACTTCGTCATGAAATCAAGCGGGATCACGAGACCATTGCCTCTTTTGTTATTTTCATGTATTATAAACTGCTATGCAGGTATTCAGGCTGAAGTATCCTCGAAAGGATGGTTCACTTTCAGCCATTTTTTTCAACCTGTCAACCTGAGTTATTAATATTATTGTATTATTTTAGGGTATGGCAAGCCCTAATCTGGATAAACCGAAAATTGATGAAGCAATAACGGGCAGCGGGAGGCGCTATGGCGACACCTGAAAAGCAGTTTAAGAAGGAATACAGGAATATCACGGTGAGGACCACGGACGGATCGACCATTCGCGGCAGGGTAAACCTGGGGTTACAGGAGAGGGTGTCCGACCTGTTTACCAAGTCCGATAAGCCGTTTATCGTGGTAACCGATGCAACGCACCGGGATGGTGCCGGGAAGGTGCTTGTCCTGAACAAGCTGAATATTGTGTGGGTGGAACCGGAAGATTAAATTATTTCCATCCATAAATGGCTATTTTGCCCGATATCTGCGTTATGCTCAAATTTTAACCCTCGAAATACCTTGAAGTATTCCTGTGGTTAAAATTTTCGCATGCCTAAATCTCGAACAAACTATCTCATTTATGGATGGAAATAAAATGATTTCCATTTCCGCGGGAGTTTGCGGAATAAAATCGCGATACCATGCAGCATACTGCACAACGCTAACCCGGGTTTCTCACCGATCTTCGTCGCGAGACGGTGGAGAGTTCCGTGAATACAAGGCGCGCGAATAAAAATGGCCACAGGCGTACTTACACAGTACGTTGAGGTCGTTTTTCTTCACGCAACGCATTAGGCATGGGGCTGTCCGACGTCACAGCAGATTATTGATGAGAAACCCGGGCTAATATTTTGAGAGGAGAAGAAAGGAACATGGCATCCAAGAGCAAAGAATCAAGGATTGAACAGAAAAGGTACTGGGAAACGAAACTGGAGCATCGATTGGGAGCACTGGCGGAAAAAGGTGCGGACCCCAGGAACGCGGCAAAGGACCCGGCGGTAAAAAAAATGCGTGCGTACCTCAGGGAAACGGAAGCGCGGTTGAAAACAATCACCTCTCTAGAAGTGAAGGCCGAGGAAATGGCCAAAAAGAAGGCCGAAAAGGCAGCCGCCCCCAAGGAGGAGAAGGGCAAGAAGGGGAAGGCGAAGCAGGAAACGCAGGAAATGAGTAAGCGCCAGCAGAAAAAGAAGAAAAAGAAAGAACCCAAGGCCTGATGCCAGGGAGAGAGGGGTTGTCTATGGATTGTGCTGTAGAAAGTGATGGGATGCATTACGAGGGAAACTGCATTCGCCCGCCGAGTGAGGCGTATAGTATCCTCTTACAGGTAACGGTGGGATGTTCCCATAACAAGTGCACGTTTTGCGGCACATACAAGGGGGAACGGTTCCGGATTAAGAATGACGAGATCATCCTGAGCGATATTCTTTTCGCGTCTAAATACATGAAAAGGCAGGACAGGATTTTCCTGATGGATGGGGATTCCCTTATTATTCCGCAGAAACGTCTCCTGTGGATCCTGGATCAGATACGGGAACACCTTCCTTGGGTCAGGAGAATCGGGGCTTACGCAAATGCCAAGAGCATAAAAATGAAGTCACCCGAGGAACTCAGTGTCTTGCGCGACAGGGGCTTGGGTATCCTTTACCTGGGCGTGGAAAGCGGCGATGACGAAACCCTGAAGAAGATCCGCAAGGGGACGAATGCTGAAAATCTTGTGAAGATGGGGCGAAAAGTGCGGGATGCGGGAATCAAACTCTCCGTAACCGTACTGCTCGGAATAGCGGGAAAAGAGCGATCGCTGGAACATGCGAGGGCCACAGGCAGACTGCTCAGCGCCATGGATCCCAACTACGTGGGGGCGCTTACGCTCATGCTCATCCCCGGGACCCCCCTTTACGAGGAGTATGAACAGGGAAAATTTGTCCTGCCCGACCAACGGGGATTTCTTATGGAACTCAGGGAGATGCTCGCGCATACAAACCTCAGCAGGGGGCTCTTCTTTTCCAACCACGCGTCCAACTACCTCCCGGTGAAGGCCCGTCTCCCCAAGGGGAAGCAGGAGGCCTTGGACCTCATTGACGGGGCCCTGAGCGGGAAGATTGATCTGCGGCCCGAGTGGATGCGTGCGTTGTAACCCTCGTGACGAAGACCGGTGAAAAACTCGGGTAAAGGGCCACGGTTAATCAAAGATGGCGTGGACAAATTCGGCTGCATCAAAGGGCCGCAGGTCATCCATCTTTTCCCCGATGCCGATGAACTTGATGGGCAGTTGCAGTTGATGGGAGATGCCTACGACAATACCTCCTTTGGCAGTGCCGTCCAGTTTGGTCAGGATGATGTGGGTGATACCAAGTTCCTTATGAAATATTTCTGCCTGGGAAATGGCGTTTTGACCGGTGGTGGCATCAAGCACGAGCCAGACCTGGTGAGGTGCTCCGGGTATTTTTTTGCCGGTCACCCGATGAATCTTTTTCAGCTCATCCATCAAATTGCGTTTGGTATGGAGGCGGCCGGCTGTATCAATAAGGACCACGTCCACGTTCCTGGACATGGCGGCACTCATGGCATCAAAGGCCACTGCTGATGGATCCGCCCCGGTCTTTTGTTTGATAACTTCCACACCGACTCTTTCCCCCCAGATGACCAACTGCTCAACCGCAGCGGCGCGGAACGTGTCCGCAGCGACAAGCATGACCTCTTTACCCTGTTCTTTGAAGAGGTGGGCAACCTTCGCAATGGTCGTGGTTTTTCCGACGCCGTTAACCCCGACGACCATGATGATCAGCGGTTGTCCCGGCGCCAGCAGGGGTGCCTCCTGTTCCGGAATTTCCAGGAAGGAGAGGATGTGTTCCCTTAGGGCGAGTTTCAATTTTTCGGGGTCCTGCAATTCCTTCCTGGCGACTTTTTCACGAACAGTTTCGATCAGTTCCTGGGTGGTGGCAACACCAATATCGGAGGTGAAAAGGATCTCTTCGACCTCATCCAGAAGTTCAGGGGTAATTTCCCGCTTTCCCAGGACGATCCGGTCAAGCCGACCGGTAAAGGAGTTCCTGGTCTTGGAAAGGCCGGAACGCAGCCGTTTAAAAAAGCCCTTTTCGAGGGCTTCTTGTTCTTTTTTCTCTTCTTCCTTCTTTTTAAACCATACCATCTGCGATGATTTTCCTCCTGTTGCGGTCTCTGTGTGAGGTATTCGTTTATTGGAGTGCTGCCCGGGTGGGCACATGCGCGGCACTTTCCGGGTAGCCCATGGGAACCTGGGGATTCCTGGGTTTTTCCCCGGTCAGGTCCACTGATACGACCTTGGAAACACCCTTCTGCTCCATGGTGACGCCGTAAAGACGGTCAGCGATTTCCATGGTGCGCCGGTTATGGGTGACCATGATGATCTGGGAATATTGCCGGATCTCCTTGAGAAGATCATTGAAGCGATCGATATTCGCCTCGTCCAGAGGCGCATCCACTTCATCAAGGAGGCAGAATGGACTCGGTTTGATCATGTAGATGGCAAAGAGAAGGGCCATGGCCACCAGGGCCTTTTCACCCCCTGAGAGAAGCCCCATATGGCTGAGCTTTTTCCCGGGAGGACGCACCTCCACGAGGATACCGCTTTCCAGGGGGTGCTCCTCGTCCGTGAGCTTCAGGGATGCCGTTCCCCCGTTGAAAAGGATTGGGAAAATTTCTTTCAGTTTTTTGTCCACGAGCTGAAAGGTTTCCTCAAATTTTTCAAGGGAAGTCTTGTTGATTTTCCGTATGGTTTTCCGCAGTGTCTCGATGGACGCGAGAAGATCTTCTTTCTGCTTTTGAATGAATTCAAATCGTTCTTTCAGGGCTTCATGTTCCTTGATAGCCGTCAGGTTGACCTCTCCCAGGCGGGCCCGCAATTCTCTTTGTTGATTGAGTTCTCTTTCCCGATCGGAGGCGGAAAAATCTTTCTGCAAGTATTCCTCGTAGATTTCAGAGAGGTTCAGATTGAATCGTTCCTGGACCTGTTTTATAAGGCTGTCCATCTTGAAGCGGATTTCAGATTCCTCCATCCTGGCGCGGGTGACCTCTTCCCTGAGTCCCTTGATTGCCTCACGCACTCTCCTGGCATCCTGTTCCACTTTCCGCATACGGGCCTGAACGTCCTGCCGCTCCCTTTCCGCCAGGTTCAACCCCTCCTGTGATGTCTTGAGTTCCTCCGAGAGGATGAGTCGTTCCTGCTGGAGAGATTGCCTTTTCACGTCACATGCCTCGCATGTTTCACGCCCGGAAGTTATGTCTCTCCTGATCTGTTCTATTCGTTCCCCTGCCTCTTCGGCATATTGGACGAGCCTCTCCTTTTCTCGAAGCAACCCCCGTTTTTCTTCCTCAAGGATACGGTAATCGGTTTTCAGACTATTCAGCTCTTCCCTGGTTGCCTCGAATGCCTTTTCATGTTCCCGGAGTTCAAGTTCGTTTTGGCGGATGCATCCTTCCTCCTCTTTCCGCCTGGCCTTGTATTGCGAAATGGCTTTCTCGATTTCTGACAGGCGTTCTTTCTGTTTTTTCTCTTCCGTATCTTTTGCCTTCAATTCCTGGGTGATTCTCTGAGAGAGCTTTTCCTGGTTGTCAAGTTCCTGGCTCAATCGGAAAATCATCTTGTCCAATTCGCTTATTTCATCCTGGCAGGACCATCTCTCCTCTTTCTGATCTTCCAGAGAACGCTTGTCGTGGAGGACCTTCTCACTCATCAGGGCCAGTTTTTCCTGCAGCCGGACGACTGCGGTTTCAAGCCGCTTTCCTTTTTCCCTGAGTTCGGTCAGCTCCCGCTTCCGGGAAAGGATCCCGATCCCGGAATGGGATAGTTTTCCACCGCTGATGACGCCCCGCTGGTCCACCATATCTCCTTCCAGGGTTACGAGGCATTGGTTCCTGCCGTTTCCGCGCCAGGCGGAGAGCGCTTCATCCAGAGTATCGACAACCATGGTATCTGACAGAAGGGCACTGACAAGAGAACGATAGCCTTCGGGGACCTCTATCAGGTCCCGGAGAAGAGGATAGGGTGTGTGATCAGGTGAACCGCCCTTGCCGTTCCCGTTCAGTTCTTTCAGAGGAACAAAGCTGCTCCTGCCCCTTGCCTTGGCTTTGAGGTAGTCAACGGCGTACTTTCCATCGTCCTGGGTCTCCACGATCACGTATTGGAGCTGGTCTGCCAGGACCGCCTCCACGGCGGTTTCGTACCGGGAATCCACCCGCAGCACGTCGGCGACGAGTCCGATGATCTTGCCCCGGCGGGAAATATCCAGATCTTTGGCCTTCATGATTGTGCGCACGCCCTGCTGAAACCCCTCGAAATTAGAGGTTATTGTCTGGAGGCTTGACAACCGGGTCTGACAAACGCTCAAATCCTTTTCTGCGAATTGGAGTTCGGATTGCAATTTTGCTTTGTCCTCCTCCAGTTCTTCGCACTGCCTTGCCTTTTCCTCAATGGCAGCAGTCAGTTCCTCCAGTCGATCATGAATGGCTTCACGCTCCGCCATTTTTCTCTGGGAGACCTCGAGCGTCTTTTCCATCTTGGCCTTCACGTCTTCCTGTTCTCGCTCAAGGCGTGATCGCCCGTCATTCACGCTGCCCAGCAGCTTGTTCAGGACCTGTGATTCATGGTTCAGGCCTGTTTCTTTATTCAGGTCGTTGGTAAGGATGCTTTTTGCCCTTTCGTATTCCTCTCTGATCTCCTTGAGCGCCTGCTGTTTCGATTCGCATCGTTGTTCAACGACACCAATATTTCCCTGGAGTTCACCGAAGTTTGTCTCCATGTTTGATAATCGCGCATCAATACCCTGCCGCTCTTCCTGGAGTTGCCGGAGGCGTTCCTCCATACGGTCCTTTTCAGTAAGCAGGCGCTGCTCCAGCTCTTCTTTCATCTTTATTTCCCCTGAAAGGGCATCAATCCGTGATTCCTTCTTATGTACCCGTTCAAGGAAGCGCTCGTAGCTGCTCCTGAGTTCTGAAAGGGCCCGGTCCTTTTCATCCAGTTCCAGGCCCAAGGATTCCAGTGTGGCCTCGCGGTTGGAGAGGTCAGTAGCATTTTCAAGTTCCCTCTGGAGGAGCGCCTCAGTGGATTTTTTTCTGTCCCCTGAGGTCTGCTTTAATTGATGAAAACCGTTCGCGCTTAAAACGAGCTCCAGTCGTCTGATTTCCTCGGAAATGGCCTTATACCGTCTGGCCTTTCCGGCCTGTCGTTTCAATGACCTCATCTGCCGTTGAATTTCCCCCAGGATATCCTCAACACGCTGGAGGTTTGATTCGGTCTGCTCCATTTTGCGCTGGGAGATTTCCACCTTTTTTCGGTACTTGGTAATCCCGGCGGCCTCCTCCAGCATAATCCGGGTTTCCTCCGGACGTTGTTCAAGAATGGTACCGATTCTCCCCTGGCCGATAATGGAATACGCCCTGTTGCCCAGGCCCGTATCCATGAAAAGCTCCTGGATATCTTTAAGACGGCAGAGGCCGTTATTAATACGGTATTCACTCTCTCCGGAACGGTAAAGCCGCCTGGCCACGGAGATCTCCGGGAACTGTGAGAACATACCCGGAAGGTGCCCGTTGCCGTTTTCGAAGAGAATAGAAACCTCCGCCATGCCCAGCGGCTTATAGCCGCCGGCTCCTCCGAAGATGACGTCTTCCATCTGGCGGCCCCGCAGCTGCTTGGGGCTCTGTTCTCCAAGACACCAGCGTATGGCGTCCACGATGTTGCTCTTGCCGCATCCATTGGGACCGACGATCGCGCTGATACCTTCAGGGAAATCTATTGCGAGCTTATCCATGAACGATTTAAAACCGATAATGGAAAGCTTCTTAATCTTCATGAAAAAACCTCTCGTTGAAAATGAGCCTTTAGCCTTTAGCCTTTTGTGTATACCAAATATCTTCCTTCTTGTAAAGGG
>CAZJRD010000025.1:39741-44284 GCA_964548365.1 uncultured Desulfobacteraceae bacterium
AGCCTTTAGCCTTTAGCCTTTTGTGTATACCAAATATCTTCCTTCTTGTAAAGGGAAAATACTAGATGGTGTGTTCAGTAAATCTCAAAATACCAATATATAGTGCTGAATCAACCTCAAGATATTGATTTTTCTCTTCCGAGGAAGTTTCAATGCCCTTCGCGCCGCTTTCTACAGTTCATCCGGATTTTGCGTACTTTTGAAATCTAGGATTACCAAAAAGCCCAAACAGGATATGCTCCTTTTTCTTCGTGACTTATCTATGGGGGAAACCGCAGAACTCAGCTTTGCGGAGTAACTGCGGGGTCCCGCCTATAGATCCCTATAGGCGGGACGTGGATAAGTCACTGAAAATACCAGCACGACAGAATCGGAATCGAAGAAAAAGGAGCCTAGCCTGTACCATCCAAAATTTTCTCAAAGTACGCTTTCGTCGGATGAACCCTTTTTTCCATTGACAGGGACCGGTTATTATGTATTTTCGTAGGAGGCTGCCCGAGAATGGCTTTGTAAAGAGATCGAGCGAAAATTTTGAGGGCAAGGCGACAAGTCAAAAACGGCCGTAGGCGGAGCAGTAGCCTACGTTGAGGACGTTTTTGCCTTGACAACGCAGCAGTCATCAGAATTTGCAGCCGATCGCAGTAGAAGTCTATTCTCGGACAGCCTCCTGGGATACAGGAGGAGATACGGCCTGCCCCAGTGATCCCGGTAAAGGGAGAAAGAGGAGACTATGCCAATTGTCGAGCGGCGTAAAGAGGTTTTTTTGATCTGCATGGTTTTACTGTTCGCGTGGATGCTGGTGCCCGCCTTGGCTGAAGAGGGTGAAAAGACCTATGCCATTTCCCTGACCAAGACAGCCGGCCTTGTGCAGGGGAAGGTTCGAAAGGTGCGAGACAAGAAAGTACTTGTAACTCCCTATGTGGTGGGCAAGGGTGAACATCTCTGGCAGATTCTCAGGAAGAAAAGACTGCTCAAAATGGGGAAGGTTGGGGAGGTGCTCTCTATGCTCAGGGAATTAAACCCTGCGCTCGGAAACCTGGACCTCATTCATCCCGGGCAGCGTGTTCTCATTCCCCTGCGGATTGTCCCGGTTGCAGGTGGTGGGAAAAGCCGGCCGTGGATCGAGAAAAAGATAAATCTTACTGACCTGAAAAACCTGAAAATCGAGAACTATACTGTCCAACCGGGTGATGCCCTGACGCGTGTCGTCGAGGGGCGCTATGGTGTCCCTGTGAAGAAGCTGTATGGTGAATACCTGTCATTGGTCAAAAAGCTCAATCCGAACATCAAGGATATCAATGTGATCCTGCCGGGACAGCGTATCAAGCTGCCCATTTATTCGCCGGAACTGGTGCGGAAACCCATTATCCCGGAACGGTTTCAAGAAAAAAAGGAGAAACCGCCGAAAGAGAAAACCAGCCCCCTTGCCAATGATCTGGCTCAGGTGTTTTCAGAACTGGGTATGGATTGGATACGGACGGGACAGCACTTTATTCCCTTGAGTACGGGGGGGCAGATCAACCTGAGGGCGGAGTCTTTTCCCGTGCTGAATGCCCCGAACGGGAACAGGGTAATTGTGGACCTCTCCAGCGATCTTCCCGTGAGGGTATCGGACATGATTCAATCGAACTGGGACACGTACAGGATAGTACATGTCACAAAAAAGGATAGCCTTCGTTCCGTCCTTGCGAAAATATTTCGGGCCTGTGCGTTCAAGGATAGTGACGGAACCAAGCACCCGCTGCAATTCGGGGGTGATATTCGTCTTCGCATTACGGGGGATTGGATCCTTCCGATGTCTGTGGACTCTTCTGAAAAAGGGCCGACCACGGCGGTGCTTACCCTGCGGGAACCCTACATGCCCGCAATACCCTGGATGATCCAGGATTACCTCGAGGAACTTGGAATCAAGGCCATTGATTATCCGGCGGGCGACAGCTTTCCCGAGGAGGGGGATTCAAAGCCGCATCTCATCAAGGCCCCCGAGGACCCCATAAGCCGAACAGAAATGATCTTGAAACGATTGGGACAGAAGTTTACCAGGTCCCTGGACATTCCCGTTTACCAGAGTGAAACGGCTGACGTGAAACTCGTCATAAAGGCGGATTTCTATTTGAAAGCAAAAGGTGCTAACTGTGTTATAGACTTCTCGGGCCTGGGGAAGGAGATGGAGGTGTTCCTGAAAGAACATGGATTCAAGGTCCTTTTGCTTCATGGCGTCAAAGACCCCCTGGTGAGTCTTTCCAGGACGCTGAGCTTCATCGGCATTCCTTTCGAGCAAGGTCCCCATTCCTTTCTAGCCTGTAAACGGGACCGTTCAAGGAATATTCAACTTACACTGCAGGGCGTCTCATTCAAGGATGCGAAAGCGCAGCCCATACTAGCTACAAAAGGCATGTTGCCGGACGAAGTTGTCACTTTTCTGTGGCAGAACGGCTATGAAGTCCTTGTTTTGCACTCGGGAGTTGGCCAAAACAAACAGTAAGTAGTTTATCTTTCCGAGGTATACGATGGATGTTATCGGCGCAATGAAAGAGAGAAGAAGCACGAGAGGGTTTCTCAAAAAGTCGGTAGAAAGAGAGACCCTTGAAAAGCTTCTGTCGCTCGCGACACAGGCTCCTTCCGCCATCAACCTCCAGCCGTGGGAGTTCACCGTGGTTTCGGGAAAGGAAAAAGAGCGGTTGAGCCGCCTCCTGGTCAAACGGATGAGGGAGCGGAATATCTCGTGCGGGCCGGGGGCGAAGAAACCGCTTCCTGACTATTTCCGGGAACGGGAGCGGGGATTGTTGAATGTGATGCTCCCGAATCTCCCGGAGTCCCTGCGGTTTCAGGATTTCGTGAACGAAGGGAGCTGTAATTTTTACGGGGCCCCGACGGCCATCATCATTACCTTGGATTCTGTTTTTTCAACCGCACGCCTCACCGATATCGGTATTGTCGTGGGTTACCTGGTTCTGGCTGCGCACACGCTGGGCCTCGGTACGTGCCCCATCGGGCTGATAACGGCCTTTGATGACGACATAAGAGATGTCCTGAGCATTCCTGAAGAAAAGGAAGTGGTGATCGGCGTCGGGGTGGGATACAAGGACCCGGATGCGCCCATCAACCGTTCCAGGTCTGAAAGAGTTCCCCTTCAAGACGTGGTAAAGTGGCGCGAATAAAAGAAGATATCGGGCAAAAGGGGCATTTTGAAACCGGCTCGGGCAGAATAGCCATTTGAGGAAGGGTTTTATCTGAAGAGGGCATCAAACAGCCCCTGAATAGAGATGACGCCTGTTGCCTGCATTTTTTCCGGGACCTTTGTCCCTTCCAGGTTGCTGGTGGACAGGATGCAGCGCGAGAACCCGAGCTTTTGCGCTTCCCGCATGCGGAGTTCGGGCTGGCTTACTCCGCGAATCTCCCCTGCAAGGCCCACTTCCCCAAACAGGACCACGTCCCTGGGGACCGGACGGTCCAGGAAACTGGACATCATGGCGGAGATGATCCCGAGGTCTGCCGCAGGCTCATCCACCTTCAGGCCGCCGGCCACATTTACAAAGATGTCCTGGTCCCCCAGTTCCATGCCCATGCGTTTCCCGAGCACCGCCACCAGGAGCGCGATGCGGTGGTGATCCACTCCCACGGCGGTCCTCCTGGGCATGCCGAGAGGACTCGATGTAACCAGAGCCTGGATTTCCACCAGGAGCGGCCTGGTGCCTTCCAGGCATGGAATTACAACAGATCCTGAGACCCCTTCGGGCCGCTCCTCCAAAAAGATGCGCGAGGGATTGCCCACCTCTTCGAGTCCCGTATCCTTCATCTCAAAAACACCGATTTCATTAGTGGACCCGAACCGGTTCTTGACGGACCGGAGAATGCGGAAGAGGTGCCCCCGGTCCCCCTCAAAATAGAGGACCGTGTCCACCAGGTGCTCCAGGACTTTCGGACCGGCAATGGAGCCGTCCTTTGTCACGTGTCCCACTAGGAAAACAGGCATCCCAGTGGTCTTTGCCACCCCCATAAGACGGGAAGCCACTTCCCGCACCTGGCTGACACTTCCCGGGGCGGATGCGATTGCCTCGGTGTACACGGTCTGGATGGAATCCACCGCAAGAATTCGGGGTTTCATTTTTTCCAGGGTATCCAGGACATCCTCCACGCAGGTCTCAGCCATTACGAAGAGGTCCTCCGATGTGGCCGAGAGCCGATCGGCCCGGAGCTTGATCTGCTGGGGTGATTCCTCCCCGGAGAGATAGAGCGCACGGAATCCCTGCCCCGCGAGTCGATCAAGGGCCTGGAGCACCAGGGTGGACTTGCCGATCCCGGGTTCCCCGCCGATGAGTACCAGGGATCCCGGTACCAGTCCACCGCCGAGGGTGCGGTCAAATTCTCCAAGCCCGGTCTTCAGCCTTGTCTCCCGGTCAAGGGATATGCCCGTGATTGCCGCCGGGGGCGCCACGCCCGCGCTTTTCCTCTCTTGCGGCCTGGTGGCGGAAAATTCCTCCACCAGGGTGTTCCATTCACCGCAGTCGGGACACCTGCCCAGCCACTTGGGCGCCTGGTA
>CAZJRD010000026.1:0-44020 GCA_964548365.1 uncultured Desulfobacteraceae bacterium
GGCCTGGGGGGCCGTGTGCCTTTTTTGGGGGACCACCTACCTCGCCATCAGAATAGGCGTCAGGATCCTCCCACCCGCCCTCTTTGCCGGAATCCGCTTTACCATTGCGGGCTTCATTTTTTTCCTTTTTCTGAGGTTCCGGGGTTATTCACTGCCCAACAGAAAGGGATTGCTGGATGCGGCGGTGGTGGGAATAGCCCTGCTCGTGGCGGCGAACGGATTGGTTGTCTGGTCCGAACAATGGGTGCCAAGCGGTTTGACCGCCCTGATCGTTGCCACGCTTCCGCTCTGGATGGCAGTTTTTGAGGGCTTCCTGCCTACCGGTGATCGATTAACCGTCAAAAAGATCTCGGGAATCCTCATGGGATTATGCGGGTTGGTGATATTGTTCTGGCCGGACCTGAAAGGCGCCCTTGACATGGGGTACTTGAGAGGAGTCGTCGTTTTGTTTCTGGCCCCCTGCTCCTGGGCGGCCGGCTCGATTTACTCCAAACACAGGCCCGTTCGTACCGACCCCCTTATGGCGGCTTCGCTGCAAATGATTATTGCCGGATTCATTTTGATGTCCATCGGGGCCTCGTTTGGAGAATTCAAACGTTTCGTTTTTGAACCCCTTGGTGTGGGCGCCTTAGTCTATCTGATCATATTTGGTTCCATCGTCGGATACGGGTCCTTTATCTACGCCCTTTCAAAGCTTCCCGCATCCAAGGTTTCCATGTATGCCTACATCAACCCCGTGATCGCGGTTATTCTGGGATGGCTGGTTCTCGGAGAGCGCATGGATGGATGGATGATAACCGGAACAGCGATTGTACTGGCCGGAGTCGTGATAGTCAATTCTGAATCGGTAAAACCTGGATCGTAATTGAAATGTTTTCGGCCTTGGAAACGGTGTGCCGACCATACCTGCCTCTATTTCGAAAGGTAATGGGTTTGCGGTCCCCATTGGCAATCCGGAAGGATAACGGCCAATATTCATAGTGTCTGCCGCCAATATTCATCCGCCCACCTCTAATGCTCACCTGAAGAAGATCGCCTGTGATACCGGCCCTACCGGGGGAAAATGAGACAACTCACTCAAAGTCTTTCCTGCTCTTGTGCGCTATTGCAGAAAGGATCTCCCGGAGATAACTCACGAAATCTGAAGGGATTAGACATGGCGACCTGCTATCATAGGTTGATTATGATAATATTATAATTGTCAAGCACGAAAAACTCGCCCCCTGGGTCACCGCCTCACTGGCCCGGATTTCTCACCAATAATCCAGTGTCCATCCATAAATGAGATAGTTTGTTCGAGATCAAGTCGAAGATCCCGGACTTTGAGCGGGGGCATGTGAAAATTTTGACCACAGGAATACATTGAGGTATTTCGAGGATTAGAATTTGAGCCTAACAACGATATCGGGCAAAATAGCCATTTATGGATGCGCACAATCTAGTATGACGGCGGATAGCCCGGAAGAAATGTGGGTTAACCTTGATGGCTTCGTTGGAAGTGAACAACGTTACTATTTTCTTGACACAAGACGAAGTCATTCCTAGAAGAATAATTTTATACGATGTGCCTTGAAGGGGGGATGGAATGGGAAGATTGGATGTGGGTATGAACGGTTCGCTTGTTGACAAAGAAGATTGTGCCCTGGTTATTATTGATATCCAGGAAAAGCTGGTTCCCGTTATTACCGGCGCGGAAGAAATCATCCGGAATGTCATCAAGCTTGTCAAGTTTTCAAAAATAATCGAAATTCCAATCGTCGTTACGGAGCAGCAGAATCTTGGAAGGATCGTTGGACCGATACGGTCAGAGACAGCAGAAATTGAGCCCATCTCCAAGATAACCTTCAGTTGTTTCGCATCCGAGGAATTCCAGAATTACCTGCGCTACCTTGGCAGAAAAACCCTCATTCTCACCGGCATTGAATCCCACATCTGCGTCGCGCAGACAGCCCTCGACGCCCCCCATGATTACACGATACAGGTGGTCGGTGACGCCGTTGCCTCGCGGGATCCACGGAACCGGGATATCGCCCTCCAGAGGATGAGGGAAGCGGGTGTCACCGTAACATCAACGGAAATGCTCATCTATGAACTGCTTAAGAAGGCCGGTACGGACGAATTCAGGGCGACCCTGCCCCTGGTGAAGTAGGGAATGCGGCCCGCACCGTGGCCTCGGCCAGCACCTGCGCCGTATCGTAAACCCGTGTCCTAAAATGCACCTCGTCAGCGGTAATGGAGAGTTCCGTGCATGCCACGAGCAGAACCTGCGCTCCCTGTCCTATCAGGTCATGAGCCGCCGTTGTCAGCCCATCTTTCACCTCCTGACCGATATCGCCGCGCTTAATCCGCAGTATCGAAGACATGAGATTTTCCTGGATGCGGGATGAGGGAATGCGGAGGGAAATATCGCGATTTTGGAACGCCTTTGCGTAGAGGCCGGTTTTGACAACCGCGTCTGATGCCAGAAGCCCGGCCGTTTTGACACTTGGATTCTCGGAGATCACTGCTTCAACCGCCAGTTCGATCATGTTGAGGACAGGGATTTCAACGGCAGCCGAAACCTCACCATAATAGAAATGGGCGGTATTGCACGGAATAACAATGACTCCCGCCCCCTGGGACGCGAGATTCACCGCCATTTCCGCCATTACGGGTCCGGGGCTTTCACCGATCCCGTCAATCAGGGCCTTTATACGGGACGGAATTTTCGGATTGTTGTCCACGATCATCCTGATGTGATCGCAATCGTCATTGGCGGGAGTGGATCGAATTACCCGTCTCATAAAATCCACGGTTGCCTCAGGCCCCATACCTCCGACGACACCGACAATCTTTTCCTGCATCCGCCGGCATCCTTTCATTGGGAAAGGAGGTAGTCCTTATAGACATACAGGGCGGGAGAGCCGCCGGTATGCACAAAAAGGACAGCATCTTCCTTCTTGAAAAACCCCTTTCTTGTCTGGTCAATAAGGCCCGCCATAGCTTTTCCCGTGTAAACGGGATCGAGGAGGATTGACTCTGTTCTGGCCAGCATCTTTACAGCCTCTGCCATCTGGGGAGTCGGGAGGGAATAACCCGGTCCCACGTATTCATCCAGACAGACAACCGCCTCACGGGGTATCTCCGCCTTCACGCCAACATGCCGCGCTGTTTCCTGTACAAGGCCGTGAACGATCTCTTCCTGTTCTTCTTTCTTGCGGCTGACATTGACTCCTGTGACCGGAATATTCATATTACATCCATGGAACCCGGTCACAAGGCCGGCATGGGTTCCCGCGCTTCCGCTCGCGCAGACAACGTGATCGACCGTAAGCCCCTGCTCAAAAAGCTGCTCGGATATTTCCTGGGCGCAGGCCACATATCCGGTGGCGCCAATGGGATTGGATCCCCCGCCAGGGATGACATAGGCGTTCCTTCCCTGTGAGGAGAGTTGGCCTGCAACCTCCTGCATCTCTTTCATCATGTCGGACCCTTTTGGAACCACCTTGATGTCCTCAACACCCAGGAGGCGGAAGAGAAAATTGTTTCCACCGGCCTTGGGATCATAGGTGCCGGGGACCCGTTCTTCCAGGACCAGCCGGCACTTGAGGCCCTCTTTCACCGCAGCCGCAAGGGTCAGCCTGCAGTGGTTTGATTGCACAGCGCCGCAAGTTATGAGCGTGTCGGCACCTTTGGCAAGGGCGTCAGCCACAATGAATTCCAGCTTCCGGGTCTTATTCCCGCCCGCGGCCAGCCCGAGGAGATCGTCGCGCTTGATGTACACCCGCGGCCCGCCCAGGGCATCACTGAACCGGGCAGCAAATTCGATGGGTGTCTTCCCGCTGGTATACCGTCTTCTTGGAAACCGGGCCAGATTCATGATTGACTCCCTACTCGACCAGGATAAATGCCTCGCGGCCTTCCCCACAGGTATAGCACTTTTCAGGCGGGGGTCCTTCCACGGTATATCCGCACACCTTGCAGACGTAAAGCTCTCCCACTTCCGGGTCCTTTCCGTCCTTGAGGGCGGAAAGGGCCTTTTCAAAGAGGTTGAGGTGTGTTGTTTCAGCTTCCTGGGCATAGAAGAAACTGTTCAGCGCGTCATTATCGGTGTCCCTCTTGGCCTGGTAGACAAACATGGGATACATGCCCGTTGCCTCCTCGGATTCCCCCTGCAGGGCGCTTTGCGTGTTCTCCAGGGTGGATTTTACTTCCTTGAGCGCCTCCAGGTGTTTGTTGGCATGGATGATTTCCGCGTCGGCGATTACCCGAAAGAGTCTTGCCATGTTTGGAAAGCCCTCTTCTTCCGCCTTCTTCGCGTAGACAAGATAACGGCGATTAGCCTGACACTCTCCGGCAAAGGCTATTTTCAAATTCTTGTTGGTTTGCTCAGACATGATTTCCTCCCCCTGAAAATGGTATGAACAGTATCAGTGATGTCGTTGGAACAGTCCTGAACAACGGACTTTTCCCGATTCCATCCTGAATCATCCGGTTGAAAAAGTATAGAGCGATCAGCTGCCCCGGTCAATCACAATTTTGACCGTTCTGTGGCTAGTAAATGGCTTTCTCAGTGGATGGATCAAAGAAATGGAGATTTTCGAGGCGGGCTTTCAGGATGATTTCCTGGCGCGGCTTGACCCGGGTCTGGGCATTTACGGAGGCAATAAGACTGAGGCTCCCCACTTTCACTTCCAGATAAATCTGACTTCCCACCGGCTGGACGACCACAACACCCGCCCGTAATGTGCCTCTTTCTCCCAGCGTTCCGGTTGCTGAGAGGTCATCAGGCCGGATCCCCAAAATCACTTCCCTGTTACCATAGGCGGCAAGGGCTTCTATCTTCTTGTCGGGAACGGGCAATTGCAATCCTTCGGAGCCGACCATAAGATTGTCTCCGGCCTGCTCAATGTGAGCGCGTATGAAATTCATGGTTGGAGACCCTATAAAACTAGCCACGAATCTGTTCGTCGGCATAAAATAGAGTTCCAAGGGCTCACCCACCTGCTGTATGAGACCATTCTTCATAACGACGATCCGATCTCCCATGGTCATGGCCTCAATCTGGTCATGGGTCACATAGATACTGGTCCTCTCCATTCTCTCATGCAGTTTCTTCAGCTCCAGGCGCATCTGAATCCGCAGTTTCGCATCCAGATTGGAGAGTGGTTCGTCAAAAAGATACACCTGCGGGACCCGGACGATCGCACGCCCCAGAGCAACCCGCTGTCGCTGTCCGCCGGAAAGGGCCTTCGGTTTCCGGTCCAGGAATTCCGAAATACCCAACATTTCCGCAGTCTCTTTTACGCGATGCTCGATCTCCTTCCTTGGCTTTTTCTTCAATTTTAACCCGAAGGCCATGTTGTCAAAGACGCTCATGTGGGGATAGAGCGCGTAATTTTGAAAGACCATGGCCACATCCCTTTCCTTCGGAGGAATACGGTTGACCAAACGATCGCCAATGTATATGTCCCCGGCCGTGATATCTTCAAGTCCTGCGATCATTCTGAGGGTAGTGGTCTTCCCGCACCCGCTCGGCCCGACGAATACCATGAATTCATGGTCCTTGACCTCAAGGGAAAACCTATCCACGGCAATATCCTTGCCGAAGCTTTTCTGAACATCCTGTAAGATTACCTGGGCCATACTCCTTGCTACTCCTTCAAAGCGCCGGTCATTCCGGCCACATAGTATTCTACAAAAAATGAGTAAATAAGCGCAATAGGGACACTCCCCAAGAGGGCCCCTGCCATGAGCGGTCCCCAGTGATACACGTCTCCTCTTACGAGTTCAGTGACCAGCCCCACTGATATGGTTTTCTTCAGGCTGGAAGAAATAAAGGTAAGGGCATAAAGGTATTCATTCCAGGAAAGGGTAAATGCAAATATCCCGGCAGAAACAATGCCCGGGAGGGAAAGGGGTATAATCACTTTAAAAAAGACCCATAGTCTGCTTGCCCCATCCATCATGGCACATTCTTCCAGTTCTTTGGGGATGGACTTGAAATACCCCATCAAAAGCCAGGTACAAAAAGGGATGAGGAACGTCGGATAAATAATAGAAAGGGAAACCAGAGAATCCCAAATCTTCAGCTTGAAAACCATGGTGGCTAAAGGGATGAAGAGGATGGTGGGCGGTACCAGGTAGCAAAAAAAGATGGCTATTCCCATGAAACCGGATCCCCGAAAGCGAATGCGCTGGATACCATATGCGGCCAAGAGACTTGTTGCCAATGAAATAAAGGCGGAAACCACTGAAACAAGAAACGTATTAAAGAGCCAGCGCAAGAACGGGGTATCGAAAAGCAGGTGTTTTACATTCGCCAAAGACCACGTATAGATATAGAAGGGGTTAAGGCTCAGGTTATACAATTCGACGTCAGACTTGAAGGTCGTGACAAGCATCCAGTAAAAGGGGAAAAGGAGAAACAGCAGAAAGAGTATGAGGGGGATATAGAAGCGCAGTAATTTTTGGGCAAAACGCTGTGCCATCTCATTCCTCCCTGCGTAAATACTTTGCTGTAATCAGGACACAAATCAGTAAGATGGGGAAGATAAAAATGGAGATGGCCGCCCCTTCACCCAGGTGTCCGCCCGGGATGGCCCGCTGATAAGAAAGCGTTCCATAAATATGGGTCGCATTGGCAGGCCCTCCGCGGGTCATGATCCAGATGAGATGAAAATCGGCAAATGTCCAGATAATGGAGAATGTGGTGATCACAGCCAGCAGCGGCATGATCAGGGGAACAGTGATTTTTCTGAATTTTACCCAGGGACTTGCGCCGTCGATATCCGCGGCCTCGTAAAGGCTCTGGTTGATGGTCTGTAACCCGGCCATCAGGCCAATGGTAAAAAAGGGTATCCCTCTCCACACATTGACAGCGATGACACTGGCACGGGCATTATTCGGGTTACCCAGAAAATCAATTTCATGTGATAGAATTCCCATTTTGATGAGCACCCAACTGATACAGGAGAACTGAGAGTCAAAGATCCACCAGAAAACAATGGTGGAAAGGGCTGTCGGAACAATCCAGGGAAGCAGAACGATTGCGCGCACCAAGCCCTTGGCCTTGAAATCACGGTTCAGGACCATGGCCAAGGCAAAGCCTAATACAAGCTTAAAAAAAACAGCAGCAACAGTGTAAAGCAGCGTGTTGAAAGTGGTCAGCCGGAAAACATCATCAAATAAGAGATAAAAATAATTTTCAAGCCCGATAAAGTGGCCGGTCCGCCCGATGATGGTGTCTGTAAAGGAGAGCCAGATGCCGAGGACAAAGGGATATGCGAGCAGCAGAAGGAGGATAATTCCGACGGGAGCGGTAAACAGGACGCCGACGACTCCCCGTTGCTGCAGGGCCATGGAGAGTCTGCCCGAAGTCCGACCCTGCGGATCTGATTGATCCTTGAATACCGTCGCTCCGTTATGCATGCCCGCTTATCCCTTCACTGTTTTTCAGCGGTAAAACCTCTTCAACTTCCTTTCTGCCGAAAGGGCGGCAGCCTTCGGTGTCCTCCCCCTTACGCAGACATCAGCGAACATATCCACAATGACATACTCACTCATTGCCGCTGCCGAGGCAGGTCCCAAAGGCCCCGCATATCCGTTCCACAGCATCCGCTCCATGCAATCCCGATACGGTGTGATCCGGGGATCCTTTTTCCAGGCAGGCAGATCGTAATAGGCCTTCAAGGTCTGGGTAACATAGCCCCAGGTTCCGCTTTCCCATGCACCGTACTGGGGTTTTTCAAACATGAACCGGAGATAGTCCTTCGCGGCATTGGGAACCGGTGTGTGTTTGAAAATAAACGCCAAACTGAAAAGGGACAATTCGGTGGGATGTCCGACCGGGCCAACAGGAAAATTCATTGTCATAAGATCCTTGTTTATCTCAGGGAATTTATTCATAGAGGCATAGAAGATGCTGTTGCCGTTCGCCGTCAGGGAGATTATTCCGGCCAAGAACGCCTTGTTGTTATGCGGATCAAGCCAGGAAGCCACACCGGGAACCATGGTTTCGTAGAGTTCCCTGCACGCATCCAGGGCCTGGAGGGTCTCTTTGCTGTTAATACAGATGGTCTTGCCGTCCTTTTCCACGGCCTTGCCCCCAAAAGACCACAACCACCAGTGGGTCCAGGTATTGGCGTCGCCCACTGCGTGGCCCAACGCAAATCCGGTGGGATGTCCTTTTGCTTTCAGCCCCTTGCAGCACTTGATGAATCCCTCGATGTCGCCGGGCACCTTTTCAAATCCAGCCTCATGGACCCAGCTCACCCGGTAGTTAATACAGATGCCGGCACTGCCTATGGGCAACGCGATCCATCGTTTTGTTTTCCAGTCCCTTCCATATCTTTCACACACAGGATACCAACCGCCATACTTCTTTCCGAGATAGGTCGCCACATCGGAGACGTCCACAAGTTTATCAGGATAGAGATGGGGATCGTCGAACCACCCGAGCACAATGTCGTGACCGGCGCCCACTGACGCCTCCATGGCTGCCTTGGAACGTACGTCCTCCCATGAAAGGTATTCAGTGATGACTTTCCCCCCCGTGGCCTGTTCCCATTTCCGGGTGTTCGCATTCCAGATCTCTTCGTCACTCTTTACGAACCCTGACCACCGAAGCAATTTCACCACCGGATTTTTCTCCAACTTCAGAGGAGGTGGAGCAATATCGGAGGCGAAAGCCCCATTCCCCCTAAAGAGTCCATCCGTAGAGAGGCTCGCAAGGCCAACACCTGCCAGCCCAACCGCTGATTTTTTCATGAATTCTCTTCGGGTCACCCATTTTCGCGTCTCTTTTTCCATGATATCCCTCCTGTTTTCCTTCTCCGCCAAGCGGAAGAGTTGAATAAATGGAGTCCCTCCTTACCGGGACTCATACGTGGCGTGCAGTCTTGTTGGCATATCAGAAGTCAAAAGCAGTTCCGGCTGAGGCCAACATGAAACGGTCTCCGAAATGGTTCGCTAACTGGATGGCTGCACTCATGCCCGTGCAGTGGGAAACCGCTATCAAATCGATAGCAAAATCTTCAAACCTTTTCATCGCCTGGTTGAGGACTTCAGGACCGTAAAACATCAAATGCGTACCCCCTAATATGGCCCGCAATTTGGTAATCTGCATCGTGTTCCGCACGTAATCGAGGATATTCAAGATTCCGGTGTGTGCGCATCCCAATATCAGGACCGGTGAGGTGTCGGTTTCCAGTAGGAGACTTGCGTCATCAATGATCGGATCAGGAACAAGCCGATCTCCCTGCTGCAAGACAAGCCGGGTATCTTCCGGCAGTTTTGCAGGATCGCGATCAATTCCAGATAAAAACCAGAGTCCGGGGTCTGTTTTTTCGGTATGATCCAGGAAGGTGAACGTGGCGCCCATGTTCTCTAAAGCCTCTTGCGTGAAAGGGGAACCAATATAGCGCGGGGGATCCAAGGGTTTCTGGGGGTCAAAATGCACGTGCCTGGAAAAAATGGCCGGATGCGCGACCACTTCTATGTTCCCTGTTTCTTCAAGCACCCATTTGAGCCCACCGGTATGATCATAGTGACCGTGGCTGAGAAACACCTTTTTCAGCCCATGCAGATCCTTGTCCAGTGCCTTGAGATTAATGGGCAATGACATGCCGGGCCCCGTATCAAAAAGGTGCTTTTCCCGCCCTCTTTCTATCAAGGCGCTGAATCCGTGTTCACCGATGAAACCGGACCTGCTGATGCTGTTGTCACAAAGAATGTTGATGGTCGTCTTCATTTCTCCTTCAACTGAAACCCCTCCTCCTTTAAATTTGAAATGGCATTTTTCAAGTGTCTTTCCATGGCAACCTTGGCCGCCTTCTCATCTCTTCTGATTATCGCCTCGAGGATTTCGCCATGTTCCACCAAGGTTTTCGAAGGCCTCCCTTTCACCCGCAGAGTCGCTTTCCACCCGTCAAATAAGAACCGGGTAATGGTATCCATCAACATTTTGATGGTCTTATTCCCGGTGGCAGCTCCTAATAAGCTGTGAAAATAGATATCGGACTTAATAAGCCCTATCAGGTCATTTTGTGCGAGCCTTTCACTAAACGCTGATAATGCGCCTTTCAATCTTCGAATATCTTGTTCACTCGCACGCAGGGCGGCAAGACCGGCGGCGGCGGGTTCCAGAACCAACCGTGCCTCAAAGTGGTTGTCGAGTGTCTCTTTATGATCTGAAAGCCAGTTGGGAAGTGGTACAAAAAGATCTCCCGTAAGCCCCTTTACAAAGGTGCCTTTCCCAGGCTTCACTTCGACAAGACCGATGATCTCAAGGGCGCGAAGAGCCTCTCGAACACTTGCCCTGCTGATGCCCAATTGTTCCACCAGTTCTCTTTCGGAAGGGAGCTTGCTGCCAGGTTCCAGTTCCCGGGTGGCAATCAACTCTTTGATCTGATCGATCGCCGCTTCGGACAATCTTGATTTGGTAATGGGCTTGAGGGGCATCAGAAACCTATGGATATATGGCCTACTTGTCTACTGGTCTGACCAATACAATATTTGCATTATTTCAATTTGTCAAGAGATAATTCCTCAACGAAAGAAGAGTTTCACTGCACTCGCATGGAGAACTTCCTGAACAATTCTCAATGATAAGGGATATAACACCATGAAATTGTTTTGGAGGCATTCACTCAATCGAAGCAGCTAGCGGTTAACGCGCGTCGTGAAAACACCTGAGATTGCTTCACCAACCTCTCTAGTCGTTCCATTGCCCCCCATATCAGGGGTCCGCAGGTCCGTTTCCTGGAGAAAGGCTTCAATAGTCTGCACCACTTCCTCTCCCGCTTCCTTATACCCTAAATGATCAAGCATCAGAGCGCCTGCCCAAATCTGACCGATGGGGTTTGCGATCCCTTTTCCGGCTATATCCGGAGCTGACCCGTGAACCGGTTCGAACATGGAAGGATGCTCTTTGGTAGGGTTCAAATTGGCTGATGGAGCGATGGCGATGCTTCCTGCCAGGGCTGGTCCGAGATCCGACAGGATATCGCCAAAGAGATTGCTGGCGACCACCACATCAAACCATTCTGGGTGTAGGACAAAGTTGGCCGTCAGGATGTCTATGTGATATTGGTCGGTCCGGATATCGGGAAATTCTCTTGCTATGGCAGCGAATCGTTCATCCCAGAAAGGCATGGTGTGAATGATGCCATTCGATTTGGTTGCCGAAGTGACATGTTTGGCATCTCTCTCAGAGGCGAGTTCAAAGGCATAACGCATGACCCTGTCAACGCCTTCCAGAGTGAAAACCGTCTCCTGTACTGCCATTTCGCGGTTCGTTCCCTGGTAAAGTCTGCCGCCTATTTCAGAGTATTCTCCCTCGTTGTTTTCACGCACAATCACAAAATCAATGTCTTCAGGACTCCGGTCTTTCAGGGGCGAAATCATGCCCCGCAGCATGCGGACTGGACGAAGATTAATGTATTGCTGCATCTTTCTCCGTATCGGCAGAAGGAGCTGCCACAGGCTAATGTGATCCGGCACCCCGGGAAACCCCACGGCCCCCAAAAATATGGCGTCATATTCCTGAAGTCGACTGATCCCGTCCGCGGGCATCATCTTGCCCGTTGCGGCATAGGTCTCACAACTCCAGGGATAAATGTCCCAGTCAAACAGGATGCCAAAACGACTTGCCGCAGCCTCAAGCACGCGTATTCCCTCGGGAACAACTTCTTTTCCTATGCCGTCACCGGGAATAACCGCGATTTTGTGTTTATTCATTTTTGTCTCCTCTCGATGTTGTGTGAGTATAGCATCTTCTGAGTGCCTTTCCCGGATTATTTCCTCATGGGTTTTCGTCACAAGATATTCCGGATGACTGCATTTTTGTTTTGCACGACACCATTGGTTAGGATAGGATACAGCACATTCAAATGGTGCCCATCCACAAATGGCTATTTTGCCCGATATCATCGTTATGCTCAAATGTTAATCCTCGAAATACCGCAATGTATTCCTGTGGTTAAAATTTTTGCATGCCTTGATCTCAACGAAACTATCTCGTTTGTGGATGGGCACTAAATAAGGAGGAGCAGGAATGGCGCCGGACAACAACACACCCCAACCAAATTTTATCCGAAATATCATTGCGGAAGACTTCAAGACCAATAAATTCGGCAAAAGGGTCCACACCAGGTTTCCCCCTGAGCCCAACGGGTATCTCCACATTGGGCATGCCAAGTCCATTTGCCTCAATTTCGGCCTTGCCGCGGAAAATAACGGGCTCTGCAACCTCAGGTTTGATGACACCAACCCGGTGAAAGAGGAACGGGAATACGTGGACGCCATTATCGAAGATGTACGATGGCTCGGTTTTGACTGGGAAGACAGAATGTACTATGCGTCCGATTATTTCGACCAGCTGTACGAGTATGCCGTGCAGCTCATCCGGATGGAGAAGGCCTACGTCTGTGATCTCAGTCCCGAAGAGATGCGGGAATACCGGGGAACCCTCACGGAACCGGGAAGAGAGAGCCCGTATCGAAATCGTTCCGTGGACAAAAATCTCGATCTGTTTGAACGCATGCGGGGTGGTGAATTCGAGGACGGCTCCCGGGTCCTGCGGGCCAAAATCGACATGGCCTCCCCGAACCTGAACATGAGAGACCCCGTCATCTACCGCATCCTGCACGCGGAGCACCACAGGACCCGGGACAAGTGGTGCATCTATCCCATGTATGACTTCACCCACTGCCTCTCCGACTCCATTGAAGGCATCACCCATTCCATCTGCACCCTGGAATTCGAGGACCACCGGCCCCTGTACGATTGGTTCCTGGATGAACTCGGGGTCTACCATCCCCAGCAGATCGAGTTCGCCCGTCTCAACCTCACGTATACGGTCATGAGCAAAAGGAGGCTCTCCGAGCTGGTTGAGAAAGGGTACGTCACCGGGTGGGACGATCCCCGGATGCCAACCATCTCCGGTCTCCGCAGACGCGGATACACCCCGGAGTCTATCCGCACGTTTTGCGAACGCATCGGGGTGGCAAAGCGAGACAGCATGGTGGATATGGCGCTCCTGGAACACTGTGTCCGGGAGGATCTGAATCGACGCGCGAAACGGGTGATGGGGGTCCTGCACCCCTTGCGGATCGTCATTGAGAATTATCCCGAAGGCCAGGTGGAGGAAGTGGAGGCGATCAACAATCCTGAAGACCCTGCAATGGGCACAAGGAAGGTCTCTTTCTCCCGGGAGATCTATATTGAACGGGATGATTTCATGGAAGATCCGCCAAAGAAATTTTTCCGCCTCGCCCCGGGAAGAGAAGTGCGCCTGCGGTATGCCTACTTTATCACCTGCACCGAAGCAGTGAAGGATGAGCGCACCGGGGAGATCATTGAGTTGCGGTGTACCTATGACCCCGCCACCAGGGGGGGTGATGCGCCCGATGGGCGGAGGGTAAAAGGAACCCTCCACTGGGTTTCCGCCACCCATGCCATACCGGCGGAGGTCCGCCTTTATGACAAACTGCTTCTCAAGGCCAACCCGGCAAGTGAATGCGAGGGTGATGATTTCAAGGATTGCTTGAACGCGGACTCCCTGGTGACCCTTTCATCGTGCTGGGTGGAACCCAGCCTGGCAGGGGCGGAGCAGGGAAACTACTTCCAGTTTGAACGGCAGGGATACTTTTGTGCTGACTCCAAGGACTCCACTCCCGGGACCTTGGCATTCAACCGGACCGTTCCTCTCCGCGACACCTGGGCCAAAATCCAGAAGGCGCAGAAAAAACCCTGAGTTCAAGAGGGCAGCCGTTATTTCGCCGGCTGCCTTTCTTTGATGTAGACATCCCGCTTGGGGTAGGGGATCTCAATGCCGTCCTTGGCGAATCGCTCTTTTACCCGATCCGAAATGGTGGAAATGGTGTCCATCCGTTTCCTGGGATCCCTAATCCAGACCCTTGCTTCCAGGTTCACCGCGGAATCCCCGAAGCTCTTCACCACCACCTTCGGCGCCGGGTCCCGCAAGACCCATTCCAGCTCCAGGCTGATACCGGTTATGGTCTCTTTGGCCTTCTGGATATCCGCATCATAGGCCACCCCGATGGGAATCCTCACCCTGATTTCCTCGGTGATGGTGGTATAGTTGATGATGTCCCGCCGCATGATCTCGTTGTTGGGGATAACGATTACAATATTGTCGGTGGTCCGAATCTTGGTGGCCCGAAGGCCAATATCCAGGACATCTCCCCAGGTAGCCGAGTCGGCAGGCGCCGACCACACCTCGATGCGGTCCCCCACCTCGAAGGGCCGGTCAATAATCAGCAGGACCCCGGCGATCAGATTCGAAAGGGTGTCTTTGGCGGCAAAACCGATGGCAATCCCCGCAACACCTGCACCCGCGATGAAGGGCATGATGTTGAGTCCCAGCACGTCGAGGGTCAGAATACCCCCCGTGGTGTAGATAATAACTCCGGAAAATTTCTTGGAAAGATCCAGGATCACATCATCCACCTGGGTATCTGTCCTCTTGGCCAGTTTTTCTTCCAGGAACGGGATAATGCGAATGACAACGGACTGGATAAGGGACGTGACAAGGAGAACCAGCCCGGCAAAAAAAACCCTTTCCGCCCAGGGTGCATGGATCAGGCGGAGGGCGGAGGCACCGAGAAGAATGAGGATACAGTAATGGCCGCCCCTTCGGATGACCTGCAAAATCTTGCCCGTTTCCCCGAGGATCGGGTGATCCCGATACCGTTTTTCAATACGTGATATGACCCGATTGAAGACGGCCCAGGCCACGCCGGCAATCAGGAGGATAATCACTCCATAGAATGCTTCCTTCACGAAAGGCTGGGGGTCTGAGAAAATCATCTCTATCATCCGGTCCAGGAGTTCTTTCATGTCGCGTTCCTCTTCAAGAATTGATCCTTCGGCGTCACGTGGAATCGCATTAAAGCATACCCTAGACCCCAAATCAACGCTGATCTTTCATCCGAAAATCACCCTCATCGTCATCCTGCTCAGAGCCGGCTTTGAACTCAGGCGCGACACCCTGAAAGGATTTTTTCTTGACACCCTTTTCCCCTTTCATTAGTCTCCTTCTGTAGCTACTATGTAGCTTCGGGAGAGGAGGTCTATTATGATTATCGGGGAGATTTTGGCCAGGAATGCCCGGATGTACGGCGACGAGATTGCCTTGATCGAAAGGGAGCCGGCCAAGGACAAACGGGTTTCCATCACCTGGAAGGAATTCGACGAAACAGCAAACCGCGTCGCCAATGCCCTCATATCAAAGGGAATCAAGAAAGGCGATAAGGTTATTCATCTCATGATGAATTGCCTTGAATGGCTTCCGCTCTACTTCGGCATCCTGAGAACAGGCGCCTGGGCTGTCCCGCTCAACTTCAGGTTTACGGCCCAAGACATTCGCTATTGTGCCGAAATCGCCGAAGCCAAGGCCATGATTTTTGGCGAAGAATTCATAGATCGGGTTAATGCCATCAAGGAAGACCTCGGGAGCATCAGGGATTATGTGTTCGTGGGGCCCGATGATCTGAGACCCGGGTATGCCGAAGGCTACGATGTTTTTGTGCAAACAGGATCTCCCGAAGATCCCCGCGTTCCCGTCAACCTCCTGGACGAAGCGGCGCTTTATTTTACCTCGGGCACCACCGGTACCCCAAAACCCATCCTCCTGACCCAGCGCAACCTTGAATCAGCCTGTATCACCGAGAACAGGCACCATAACCAGACCCATGAGGACAACTTTCTGTGCATTCCCCCGCTCTATCACACCGGGGCCAAGATGCACTGGTTCGGCAATTTTATTGTGGGCGCTCCCGCAGTCATCCTGAAGGGTATCAAACCCCAGTGGATTGTTGAAGCAGTCTCGGAGGAAAAATGCACCATCGTCTGGCTGCTCGTCCCCTGGGCCCAGGATATCCTGGTGGCCATTGAGAACGGGGAATTGAAGCTTGAAGACTATCAGATCGACCAGTGGCGGT
This sequence comes from uncultured Desulfobacteraceae bacterium, assembly GCA_964548365.1. GTDB lineage: Bacteria > Desulfobacterota > DSM-4660 > Desulfatiglandales > Desulfatiglandaceae > B46-G9. The sequence continues at coordinate 15,945 of CAZJRD010000026.1, forward strand.
TGATGCACATCGGTGCCCAGCCGGTCCCCCCGAGCCTTATCAAGAACTGGAAAAAGGTCTTTCCCCATCATGACTATGACACTGACTACGGCCTGAGCGAGACAACCGGCCCCGGCTGCGTTCACCTGGGGTTGGAGAATCTTCACAAGGTGGGTGCTATCGGGGTCCAGGGGTTTGATTGGGAATACAAGATCGTAGACAGTGACCGCAGTACCTTGCCCAAAGGTGAGGTCGGGGAGCTCATGATCAAGGGACCGGGAGTCATGAAAGAGTATTATAAGAATCCGGAAGCCACCTCCAGCACCCTTTTTGACGGCTGGCTCCTGACCGGCGACATGGCCCGAGTGGACGAAGATGGTTTTATCTGGCTCGTGGACCGGAAAAAAGACGTGATTATCTCGGGCGGAGAAAACATTTTCCCAGTGGAAATCGAGGACTTTCTCCTTGAAAATACGAAGATCCAGGATGCCGCCGTTATCGGGGTCCCGGACGAACGTCTCGGCGAAATCGTGACCGCCATCGTCCAGCTCAAGGCCAGCCAGGAAATGAACGAGGAGGAATTCCTGGCTTACTGCGAGGGCCTGCCCCGGTATAAGAGGCCGCGGAAGGTCTTCTTTGATGCGGTGCCTCGAAACCCCACCGGCAAGATAGAAAAACCCAAACTGCGAAAAAAGTACGCCGGCAGCACTGAGAGCTTCAAGATTTCCTGAGCGGGGTGAGGGATAAGCACACATGCTTTTTTCTTGACATTTGGAGACTGCTTCAGTAGGGATTTAACATAGCTAGATTATAGCTGTTTTCGGCTTTCGGAAGTTTATTCCGATCTATTTAGTGTTCATCCATTAATGAGATAGTTTGTTCGAGATCAAGTCGAAGATCCCGGACTTTGAGCGGGGGCATGGGATCCCGCCATGGCGGGATTGACCACAGGAATACATTGACGTATTTCGAGGATCAAAATTTGAGCATAACGACGATATCGGGCAAAATAGCCATTTATGGATGGACACTATTTAACTTTCAAAAATCGGGGGGGAATCATGCATAAACTATTAACAGACTCGCCAGGGAAGGAAATGCTCCTGCTGGGAAACGAGGCCATTGCCCGGGGGGCAATGGAGGCCGGGTTGGCATTTGCCACCTGCTATCCGGGGACACCTTCATCGGAGATTCCTGAACAATTTTTCAAGATCAGCCAGGAATCGGATCTCTATTTCGAATATTCTACCAATGAAAAGGTTGCCCTGGAAGTAGGAGCGGGTGCGGCTGTCTGCGGACTCAGGACCATGGTAACCATGAAACACGTGGGGGTCAATGTCGCGGCCGACCCACTCATGACCCTTGCCTACGTAGGGACAAAGGGCGGGATGGTGATTATCACCGCAGATGACCCCTTCCTTTTCTCCAGCCAGAACGAACAGGACAACCGCTTCTACGCGCGGCTTTCCGGTCTGCCCATGCTCGAACCCACAAACCCCCAGGAGATGAAGGATATCACGATCCATGCGTTGGAACTGTCCGAAGAATTGGAATCACCCGTATTCATCAGGACCACGACCAGGCTCAATCATATCCGCGGGAGCGTGAAACTGGGTAAAATGACACCCATCAAGACAAAGGGTTCTTTTCAAAAAAATCCATTCCATTTTGTTACGGTCCCCGCAGTGGGCCGCAACCTGCATAAGCTGCTCCTCCAGAAGTATGACCAGGCAACCGAAAAAAGTGAAAAATCGCCCTACAATGAAATCATCGGATCAGGCAAATGGGGTATTGTGACCAACGGCGTCAGTTATAACTACGTGAGGGACGCGGTGGAGGACCTCGGTCTTGCCGACAAGGTCAGCGTCTTGAAAATCGGGTTCTCATGGCCCCTGCCGAAGGAACTCATCGTCCGTTTCCTGCAACAGGTGGAAAAAGTCCTGGTGGTGGAAGAACTGGAACCCATCATGGAAAACGACATCAAGGCCATAGCCCAGGAAAACGGGCTCATCCTTCCCATAAAGGGAAAAGGAGTAGGAAGGCTCTCCAGGCTGTTCGAATACGATCCCGGGATGGTCCGTGAAGCTGTCGCCCAGTATTTTGGAGTGGAATACGAGGGAACGGCAGGGTTGGATCTCTCCGGCATTCCCGATCTTCCGGGAAGGCCGCCCAACCTGTGCCCGGGATGCCCTCACCGTGCCACGTACTATTCGGTCAAACAGGTTTACGGTCCTGAGGCAATCCATCCCACGGATATCGGCTGTTACACCCTCGGGCTTCTGCCGCCCATTTCCATGGCCGATTTTCTGATCTGCATGGGATCTTCGGTCAGCTCCTCCTGTGGATTTTCAGAGGCATCAGACCAAAAAGTAGTTTCCTTCATCGGGGATTCCACCTTCTTTCATTCCGGCATTACGGGCCTCATCAACGCGGTCCACAACAACCATAAATTCACCCTGGTGATCCTGGACAACGGCACTACGGCCATGACCGGTCATCAGCCTCATCCCGGCGTTGATACCGTTCCTCTTGGGGTTAATTTGACCCAGGTTTCCCTTGAAAACGTGGTGCGGGGATGCGGTGTGAAAGATGTCCATGTGGTCAAACCGTTCAAGGTCAATAAGACAATGGAAGCTGTAAAGGCGGCAATGGAATACGACGGCCTGTCGGTGATTATCTCCAGGGAGATATGCCCGCTTTTCGAAAAGGCCATCGGCCAAGGCAAAAAAAAGCGGTCTTTTTACGTGAACCTCGACAAATGCAAGAACCACCGGGACTGCATTGATAAGCTGGCGTGCCCGGCCATGTATCTGGAGGGGGAGCAGGTGAAAATCAACAAGTATCTGTGCATCGGATGCTCGGTCTGTGCACAGGTCTGTCCGGAAAACGCTATACTGCCACTAAAGGGATAAGGGAGGCATCTATGGAAACGAAAAGGTTGGTATTTGTCGGAGTAGGCGGCCAGGGCAACCTGCTCGCCTCGCGCCTCTTGGGCGAGGCCGCCCTTACTGAGGGGGTTCCGGCTGTCGTAAGTGAGATTCACGGCATGGCACAACGAGGAGGAATCGTGGAGTCTGCGGTCCTGATGGGCAACGTCACCAGTCCCATCGTCTCCCCCGCCGAGGCGGACGTCCTCATAAGCTTTGAACCGGTGGAAACGTTGCGTTCCTTGGGCAAGTGTAATAAAGATACGGTTATCATCACGAACACCCATCCGCTTCCGCCCTTTACGGTGGCTGTGGGACAGGGCACCTATCCGGATGTGGAAGAGATATTGTCCCTCATTCGCGAAAAGGCGGGAAAAGTAATCGCCCTGGATGGAGATACCATTGCCGAAGAAGTGGGAAATCCCCTGGCCCTCAACATGGTTATGCTGGGCGCCCTCATAGGATCGGGGACCATCCCCATCACGGCTGAGGATATGAAGAATACCATTTCCACCTCAACGAAAAAGGCATTCCTGGAATCGAATCTCGCGGCATTCGACAAAGGATTTGAAGCGGCAAAGGCTAATTGATCTGGAAAGTGCCCATCCATAAATGAGATAGTTTGTTCGAGATTTAGGCATGCGAAAATTTTAGCCACAGGAATACAGTGAGGTATTTCGAGGATTAAAATTTGAGCATAACGACGATGTCGGGCAAAATAGCCATTTATGGACGGGCACTGGAGAGGGGGTGCTGAAACTGGGGAACAAGCAAGCCATTGCCCTGGTGTCAGCCCCCTGGCCTCTCTTTAACCGCCCTTCCATCCAGCTTGGATCTCTCAAGGCATTTCTCCGGAAAGATCTTCCAGCCATACCGGTCCTGGCCCACCATCTCTATCTGGATATTGCTGAATCTCTTGGGTATGAGCTGTACAGGAACATCTCTGAGAGGAACTGGTTGGCTGAATCGGTCTACGGGGCGCTTCTCTATCCGGAACAATTCAATACCATAGAGAGGTCCTGGTGGCGCAGTTCTTTTGCGTCGTCTCTTTTTCCCTCCGGCCGCAATTTTCAGTGGCTCTGCCGCGAGGTGGAGAAAGTAACCCATCGTTCTATGAATTGTTTGGATTGGAGCACCTGCTTCTTGGCGGGATTTTCAATCTGCTTCGGACAGCTTACCAGCAGTCTTTACCTGATCCGGCACCTCAAGGGCCTGGCGCCCCACGTAAAGATAGTGGTCGGGGGACCATCCTGCGCCGGCGACATGGGCGAATCTCTGCTCGAGACTTTTCCTGAAATTGATTTTGTTGCCCAGGGGGAAGGGGAACTACCCCTCGCGCGGTTGGCCTGTTCACTGAAACAAGGGTATTCGAACCCCGATCAGTCTTCTTTCGAGGGAGTCCTTGCCAGGGGATCTTCAGGGTCTTCACGGCAAGGCCGAATGGTACAAGTTCCATCTCTCGATGACCTCCCTATCCCTGACTATGACGACTACTTCCAGATGCTCCGCAGGCTCCCGCCCGAAAAACGCTTCTTCCCGAAGATCCCCATGGAAATCTCCCGAGGGTGCTGGTGGAGAAAAAAATCCCCTGTGGGGGAGCAGAGCGGATGCGCCTTTTGTAACCTGAATCTCCAGTGGGATGGATATCGGTCCAAGACTCGTGCCCGTGTTGTCTCGGAACTGCATACCTTATCGGCAAAGCACCAGTCCCTGGCCCTCTCCTTCATGGACAATCTCCTACCTGCAAAGGGGCTTGAAGAGCTTTTCACCGAAATAGCCGCCTGCGGGAGGCAGTTCCAGTTATTTGCTGAAATCCGTGCCACCACTCCCGCCCCGGTCCTGGCGGCCATGGGAGCCGCCGGAACCGAAACGGTCCAGGTGGGCGTGGAGGCCCTGAGCACATCCCTCCTCAAGAAACTCAACAAGGGAACCACCGCCATACAAAACCTTCAGATCATGCGAGACTGTGAAACACCGGGCCTGCCCAACCTTACCGGGAATCTCATCATGCACTTTCCATCAAGTGATGAGCAGGATGTGGCTGAAACCCTAGCGAACCTTGCATTTGCGTCCCCATTCCGCCCTTTAAAACCGGCGGCGTTCTGGCTTGGCTATGAAAGCCCGGTTTTCCGGAATCCTCGGGCTTACGGCATCAGAAAACGCGGGAACCACCCTTTCTATAAGCGATTTTTTCCAGGACCGGTCGTCAGGAACCTCACCCTCATGATGCAGGATTATTCCGGGCAAAAGCGGTACCAGCGTCGAATCTGGAAAAGAGTTGAGGAAGAAGTGCATCACTGGCAGGAAACGTACGAGAAACTGCATAGATCCCCGGGGAGCGGTCCGATTCTGTCGTTTCTTGACGGAAAAAAGTTCATGATCATCCGGCAGCGGCATCCGGGGCAGGATGACATGACCCATCGGCTGACCGGGACCTCAAGGGCGATCTATCTCTTCTGTCAGGCCCACCGATCGCTCCGCGCAATCCTGGCACATTTCTCTCCATTGCAGGAAGATAAATTTCTGCCCTTTTTGAAGATGATGGTGGCGAAGCGGCTCATGTTCAATGAAGGCGATCGGTACCTGAGCCTCGCGGTACCGGCACGTCATACCTTCTCATAGACGCCCAGGATTCCTTCCAGTGGGCTCAAGTCCTCTCGCAGTCGAAGCCCTTCATAGCGGGGCATAATCTTGTCCAACCCGTAGACAAGAAAGACCGCCCCCTTTGCCGCCCGCTCCGCGATCAGTGCCGCAAACTCCTCGTGCATAATCAGGTAGGTATAGAAGACGTTGAAATCCTCAAGGGTAAGGCCGGTCTGTTGTGCAATCTTTCGGTGAACCAGGGGATCAAGAGAATCGCCCTCAAAAAGGTGGATATTTTCCGGCGGCAGCATGAAGGCCGCTTTTTGCAGCTCACGCTTCAGTGCTTGCCGTAACGGGCGGTATTCATCAAGAGTCCAGGGGTCCAGTTCTATCCCGACGGATGTTTGCACAACATAACTGAAGAGAATGTTTACCCGACCGTCGGCGCATCCCAGGTCAAGAAAACGCGATTGCCGGGGAACAATCAGGTGCTCCTGCAAAAGACGCTCGACACAGCCCACCAGCACAGCCAGGTCGCTCGATCTCCTGAACCCCAGGGAACCCACATCGCCGACTTTTCTCAGGTCATAAAACCGTGCCACTTGGAGAAGGGTTTCTCTCAGCTTCTTATCCATTGCCTTGTTTCAAGAACGACGTATCGCTTGAGGCCCGGATAACTTTCTTGATCCGTTCGTGAAGCTGAAACAGCAGATCAATCTCCTCCCCCTCCAGCACCTGGAGTTTTTTCAGAGCGGCAGGATCCACGTGATCCAGGGCATCCTTGCACAGGTAATTAATGCAGATAACATGCCGGGCCTCCAGACAACATCCTCCCGGCGAAAGGAAAAAACAACTCTTCTTGTCCCACGGTTCTGCGGGAAGGTCAGCACTCAAGGCAAGGTTGATGATCAGCAGATATCCATCGTAGCGGTTTTCAATCCCTTTTCCACAGCAGGACCCGCCCTCCAGTTCGTCACAGATCCTGCACCGCTCAAGCACGCCTGCTTCCTCCATTGCCTCTCTGGCTCTGATTACAGCCTGCTGTAAAGAAGAAAGAAGCCGAACGGTTTCTTCGTCACGGTGGAGACGTTTCCCCGTCTTCCCATAGATTTTCCTCGCCCACGAGATTTTTTCCTTTATGGCCCCGGAAATGGCAATGTCAGCCATGGATATCGCTATCCCTTTTTTCCACTGCCCCGTTTCTTCCCGCGCGTATTTTTCTTGTTTTCCTTTTCCTCCTTTTCACTGAAGCTTTTCAAACCTTCCGCCAGTTCTTTCAGCTTCCGGTCAACGAGCTCATTAATGCTCCCTTTGGGATAGGTTCCATTGGCCCGTTTTTCTCCGGCCTTTTTTCCCGTCAGGATCTCAATGCCCTCGTCTATGGTGCGGACGGCATAGATGTGAAATGTTCCCTTTTCCACCGCTTCCACCACGTCTTTTCGGAGCATGAGGTCTTTGACATTTGCCTCGGGGATCATGACACCCTGATCCCCGCTGAACCCCAGATTCTTACAGCAGTCGAAAAAACCTTCGATCTTCTGGTTCACCCCACCGATGGGTTGCACTTCCCCTTTCTGATTGACCGACCCGGTGACCGCGATATTCTGCTTTATGGGGACTTCCGAAAGGCTGGAGAGGAGGGCGTAAATTTCCGTACTTGAAGCACTGTCCCCGTCCACTCCGCCGTAGGATTGCTCAAAGGCGATACTTGCGCTCATGGTAAGGGGTTTATCCTGGGCATACTTTTTTCTGAGATACCCCCCAAGAATCAGGACACCCTTGTTGTGGGTGCTGCCGGAGAGATCCGCTTCACGCTCGATGTTGATGATGCCGGCACGACCCATGGCTGTGGAGACCGTGATCCGGGACGGTTTCCCGAACATATAATCTCCCAGATCATAGACCGCAAGGCCATTCACCTGCCCCACGGCTGAACCCGAAACATCAATCATGAGGGTTCCCCGATCGATCATTTCCTGGATGCGCTCCTCAATGAGGTTGGACCGATATATGCGTGCCTCAAGGGCCTTTCGCACATGTTCTTCGCGAACGATATCCTGCTTTTCCTGTCCGGCCCAGAAATCTGTTTCCCGCAGGAGATCCGTGATGGCTGGAAAACTCGTGGAGATCTTCTCCTGCCTCCCGGTCATACGAACAGCCTCTTCCACCAGGGCCGCCACTGCATCTCGACCAAAGGGCTTCAGATTTTCGTTATCACATTTCATTCGAATAAACTGGGCAAATTGTTGAATTGACTCCTGGTTCTTGTCCATCGAGGTATCAAAATCGGCCCTCACCTTGAATATCTTCTTCATATCTTCATCATAGTGAAGGAGGAGGTGGTAGAGATAACTGTCTGAAATAATAACAATCTTCACATTCAATTCGATCGGTTCAGGCTTCAGGCCTGAGGTGGTGAACAAATAAAAAGGATCATAGGTCTCGATTTCCAGCTTTTTGGATTTGAGCGCCCGCTTGAGGGCCTGCCAGACACCCGCTTCAACAATGGCATCCATCAGGTTGAAGACCAGGTATCCGCCGTTCGCTTTTATGAAAGATCCCGCCTTGATCTTGCTGAAATCGGTCCGCCATACACCGCTCCGATCGACGATCCGTTCAATGCTCCCAAAGAGATTGCGGTAGGTGGGATAGGCCTCAACAATGACGGGGGACCCTTTCTGCTCACTGTTGTCCACCAGGAGGTTCACCTGATACGGCTGAAAGGAGTCACCCTCGGAGAGCAGCATGGGCATTCCTGCAATGGCCGGCTGTTGCTGTGGTCTGAAAATCTGCAGATTGTCCGCCATGTCATCCAGCGATGCCTCAATATACCGCCGGACAGCCTTTCCCTTGTACTTTTTGATCAGGGGACTGGCGACCTCCGAGGCGTTTTTCATGAACATGACACGGTCCATTTTTTCGATTTTTTCCTGCACCTCTTTCTGGAGGTCACGCAGTTCCAGAAAAATCTGGTCGATCTGGCCCCGCAGTTTCGCCTGTTTTTCCCGCATTGCCTCAAATTTATCTTTCGGAAAGCGCTCCCGTGCAACCATCTCTTCCACCTGGTCAATAGTCATGGGCTTTTCATCTATAATCGGCATTACTTCCGGTCGCTTATACTGCCCCACCTGAACGTCTACCAGCGCAAAGCCCTCTTCCTTGACCTTCTGGTCCAGCCCCTTGAAGAAGCTCTTGCCCTTGGCCTCATAAGTTTCCATGATCTCTTTCTTGAGATTGATGTATTCCTGGCTTTCAAAAAGTTGCGGAATATCCTTCTTCAGGGTTTCCACGAGGTCATGCACTTCCTTTTTGAAGCCCGCCCCGGTCCCCCCTTTCAGTTTCAGCAATATTGGGGCTTCAGGGTTCTTGAAGTTATTCACATAGCAGAGATCCTCAGGAACTTTTGACTCCTTTGTCATTTCTTCAAGGAGTTTCTTAACCGTTGACATCCGTCCGGTTCCTGACATCCCCGTGACGAATACGTTGTATCCTGATTTGTTCATGCCCATCCCAAACCGGAACGCCTCAACGCCCCTCTCCTGTCCGACTATCTCTTTCAGGGGTTCAAGATCCCCGGTCGTTTCAAAAGGTAGGGTTGCGGGGTCTAGCCGCCATCTGAGCTTCTCCACTGGTATACCATCACTTTTCTTTTTCCTGGGCATTGAATCCCTCCTCTGTTCAGTTCTCTCTCTTCATCCGATTAATAACTGGTTCAACACACACTGCAGGTGGCCAATTTCCGGGCACCATCACTATTTCCGTGGAGAGGGCGCCGCCTGAATATCTTATTACGTTACCTGTAGTTTCACGGCTTCTCTTTCCTTCTTGTCTCTGCGCTTTGGCATGACAATCATCAGGACGCCCTTCTCATAGGTTGCCTCGATTTCTTCCACTTCTACCGGGCACGGAAGATCGACCGTCCGTGAAAAAGACCCGAAACGACGTTCCACTCGATGGAAATGTACTCCGCTCGTCACATGCTCCAGCTTCTTCTCGCCCCGTAGGTACAACGTTTGGTCCGTTACCGAAATCTGCACATCATCGGGGTCCACACCGGGGAGTTCTACACGCACAACCACGGTATCTTCCGTCTCGGAAACGTCAAGGGAAGGTCCCAGTGTTGACAAACCAGAAGAGAGTGTGGAACCAAACTCCATCCGCATGCGATCAAAGAGACGTTCCACATCTCTTTTCATTTTATCCATCTCTTTGTTTTTCCAGATGATCAGTTCGGTCATACCACAACCTCCTTACATCCCCAATAAGGTCCAAATGATTGCCGGCGAATCAATTCGTTGGCTTTTCTCTAATATTAGGAATCGGTTTCCCCCAATGCAAGCGAATTCTCAAGACAAGGACCCTCTTTTCAACAAAAACCTTAAAGTTTTTACCCTTTTGCGTCGATCTAGGACTTGTCACACATCCATTTCCTGGAAAAACTGCGTAATGCAATAACACGAACGCTTCAGAAATTTGCGAACGTGCGTGTAGCTCCAGATATAGGACCATGGAGGTATTTGATGAACAGCCAAATGAACGGGACGCTTATCCTCAACGCCATACCCAATCCCGAAGTGGAAGAAAAGGTCAAGGTTTTTCTTTCGCGCTATGCCAAGAATGTCCCTGGGGAAAAGCTGGACGATTTGATCAAGAAAACACCCCTCATTTTGAGCAGACATACCAATGAAAAGATCGGTGAGACATTCGCTTCAAGGCTTCAAATGTTGGGTGCATCGGCGAGCTACGTCCCGAAGATCAAACCGGCCGATGCAACTTTCGCGGAAAACGGGACGGATCAGGCAATTGATACAGATGTGGTCGCAGAGGATTTGGACACCGACCCCGTGGGAACCTCTTCCATCAATGACCGGCCACAGAAACAGGGATGGCAGCAGAAACTCCTTGAGAAACTCATAGAAGTAAATAAGGAACTGTGGGTGATTTTTTCCTTGATCCTTATTGTGGGCGCCATGAATTATCTCCTAGCCTCCCAGCGCATGCTGCTGGGCCTTTATACGCTGCCCACGTTGTTTTCTGCTTACTTCTATGGACGCCGTCATGCAACTCTCACTGCTTTTCTCAGCGTAATCTTAGTAGGGACCGCAATTTATTACAATCCCGCATGGCTTGTCGAGGCGAAAAACACATCATTCATGGCGGCAAAATGGTATGAACTCATGGCCTGGGGAGGAATCCTGATGGTCACCGCTTACGCCATGGGCACTCTTTATGACCGCGACAAGAAAAAGGTCAATGAACTGCGGGAAGCCTACCAGGGGATCCTGGTAATCCTGCGCCGTTTCATCTCCAATGATCAGTATACTGAAAATCACTGTTACCGTGTTTCCGTCTATGCTGCCAAAATAGCCGCCTATCTTGGATTCAATACGGAACGAATCGAGGACATCCGCTCGGCGGCACTGCTCCATGATATCGGAAAATTGGAAATCAGCAGGAAGCTGCTCCACAAGGCTGCCCACCTGACCCAAAAGGAGTACGGCAACATGAAGCTGCACGTGCAAAAAAGCAGTGATATACTCCAGCCGGTACAAGGTCCCTTGGGCCGAATCCTGCCCATTATTCTCGCCCATCACGAAAAATACGACGGATCAGGGTATAATCAGACTCAGGGAAACAAAATTCCCCTCGAAGCGCGGGTCCTCAGCGTTGCAGATGTCTATGATTCTCTCACCAGTGACAGGCCTTACAGGAAGGCCATGTCGCCTTTTGAGGCAAAGGATGTCATAGAAAACGGGGTCGGAAAAGAATTTGACCCCAAGGTGGTCAAGGCATTTCTCAAGGCATTTTCCCGGGGAGAAATGGAAGTTCCCAACGTCGTCGTATAGCTCCGCTTCCCTCTTTAGCCCATCACCCTTATTGCTATTTTTTGTCAAATATCCTAGATTCAATAAAGCTGTCTGCTTGTTCAAAAAGGATTGACGGCGGCATCGGTTTTCTGCAATCTGAAAAAGTCAACCTAGGGAGAGACAACATGGAAAGAGAACATCTTGAAAAACGCTTCGGTCTCATTGCGGTCGAAAAGGGATATGTCAAACCTGAAAACTTGATAGAAGCCCTCAAGACCCAGGTTGTTGAAGACATGGAAAAAGGTGAACATCGTCTCGTCGGCAGGATCCTTCTGGAGCAGGGTCTTCTCAGTACTGAGCAGATTGAAAATATTCTGGATATCCTGGGGAAAGGACTTCCCCTGCTCAAAGAAATCTGAAGGTAACTGCTCAGGTAAAGGGAGGAAAGTAGCATGAGACGATGGAACGGATGGGGAGACGACACCATTGACTTTCCCCTGCCGGCGAGCGCGCAACCCTTCCTGGAACAACGATTGGGCAAACCCACCCCCCTGCCCGACGCCTCTTTCAAGGATGTCATGGCCGTGGTCCCACCGTCACGTCTCCCCGATCATCCTCTTGTTATCAAGGCCCCAAGAGATCGCATCCTCCATGCCCGAGGTCAGAGTCTTCCTGACTGGCTCGCTCTTCGCAGCGGAAAATTGGGTGCTTTTCCCGATGGGGTTGCTTATCCCGTAAGTGCGGAACAGGTTCGTGCACTTATCACATTCGTGAAGGACCAGGACGGGATCCTCATCCCGTACGGCGGAGGGACCAGTGTCGTGGGGCACATCAATCCACCGGCTACCGATCGTCCCATCCTCACCGTTAATTTGAGCAGGATGAACAGGCTCCTGAACCTTGACGAAGAGAGTCATATCGCCACTTTCGGAGCAGGGGCCTCCGGCCCTGACGTTGAATCCCAGCTCCGGGCACACGGCTACACGCTGGGCCATTACCCCCAATCCTTCGAGTTTTCAACCCTGGGAGGTTGGATTGTCACCCGTTCCAGCGGTCAACAATCTCTTGGCTACGGGAAAATTGAGCGGCTGTTTGCCGGCGGAACCATGGAGACGCCTTCCGGGCCGTTGGAGATCCAGGATTTCCCGGCGTCGGCGGCCGGACCTGATCTTCGCGAAATAGTCATGGGATCTGAGGGCCGGCTGGGGATCCTGACAAGAGTCAAGATGCGAGTAAGCTCCCTGCCCCCCCGAGAGAGTTTCCGGGTCTTCTTCCTTCCCCACTGGGATTCCGGATGTGAGGCACTTCGAAGAATCGTTCAGGCTGGGATTCCCCTCTCTATGCTTCGATTGAGCAATGAAACAGAAACCGAGACACAACTGGCCCTTGCAGGACACAGAAAGGCTGTTCGGCTCCTTGAGAAATGGCTGGCGTTCCGAGGCGCCGGCGTGCAGAAATGCATGGTTACGGTTGGCATTACCGGCACCAAACGGCTCCACCGAACCGCCCTGAAAGAGGCCTCCCACATCTTTCATGAGGAAAAAGCGGTTCATGCCGGCAAAGTGTTGGGCCACAAGTGGAAAAAAAACCGCTTCCGTGCTCCTTACCTGCGAAATTTGCTCTGGGAGCGGGGCTACTGTGTTGACACTCTGGAGACAGCCATCAACTGGGATCGGGTTTCCCCGCTTATGGCTGGGGTAGAATCGACATTGACCGGTACCCTTGTCGGGGAAAGAGAGAAAGTGCTCGTCTTTTCCCATCTTTCACATCTCTATTCTCAAGGATCAAGCATTTACACCACCTTCCTCTTTCGCGCTGCCGATACCTATGAAGGGACACTTGCCAGATGGCGACGCCTAAAAAAGGCGGCCTCAGAAACCATTATGGAACATGGTGGCACCATCACCCACCACCACGGTGTGGGAACTGACCATGCTCCCTATCTTCTTTCTGAAAAAGGTCCACTCGGCATCAACACAATCAAGGCACTCTGCCGGACATTCGATCCGGACGGTCTGATGAATCCCGGAAAGCTGGTTTCCTGATGCAGAACGCCGCTCCTTTTTCTTTGGCCAACCAGAGAAGGGAAACCTGGGAAACGGCCCTGGAGCAAGGATCAAGAACCTCCCGGGGATGGGATATCCTCGTTGTTGGTGGAGGCATCACCGGGGCGGGTATCCTCAGGGAGGCGGCCAGGCGTGGTCTGTCCGCCGCACTCCTGGAACAAAAAGATTTTGCGTGGGGGACCTCCAGCAGGTCCTCGAAAATGATCCATGGCGGACTCCGGTACCTCCTTTCGGGAGATGTGAAACTCGTCCGGGCCTCCGTCAGGGAACGGGATCAGCTCCTGGCCCAGGTACCCGGACTGGTTGACCCTCTGGGTTTTCTCTTCAGTCATTACAAGGGACGGTTTCCGGGGCCGCACCTCTTTGGGGGGCTGCTGTGGGTCTATGATCTCTTCTCAGGCTCAGGAAGCCATCACTATTACCCAGCCCCGGAATACCTCTTTTTTGCCCCCAACATAGACCAGCACGGGCTCAAAGGCGGGAATCGCTATCTTGATGCAGTGGTTGACGATGCCCGGCTGGTCCTGCGCACCATCCAGGAGGCATGTGCTGACGGGGCCCTCGCAATCAACTACGTGAGAGTCCAGGACCTGCTCTTTGCAAAAAACCGTGTGGTCGGTGTCTCCGTGAAAGACGAGATCACCGGAAAGGAAGCCGATCTCTTCGCACGGGTCATGATCAATGCCACCGGTGTCTGGGCTGATCAGCTCCATTCAGCAAGGTACGCCGGTCCCCACATTCGTCCCTTGCGGGGAAGCCACCTCGTATTGCCCTTCTGGAAACTCCCCGTTTCCCAGGCAGTCACCCTCAGGCACCCCGCCGACAAAAGGCCTGTCTTTGTTTTTCCCTGGGAGGGTGCAACCATCGTCGGCACCACGGATCTCGACCATGCCGAATCCCTGAATAAGGAGCCAAAGATCTCACCCTTGGAAATAGAGTACCTCTTCGACATTGTCCGCTCTCAATTCCCTTCCCTCCGCCTGGAAAAAGGGGACATCCTCTCCACCTACGCGGGAATTCGCCCGGTGATCGGCGGAAGCAAGAAAAGGCCTTCAAAGGAAAAAAGGGACCACAGTATCTGGGAGCAGGATGGGATGATCTCGGTCAGCGGGGGAAAACTGACAACCTTTCGCCTGATCGCCCTGGATGTCCTGCGTGCTGCCGCTCCTTTTCTCTCTTCCGTGGATGAAAAAGATGCTTTCGCTGATGTTTTCCATCAAGAGAAACCCGCGGGCACACTTCCGCTCCCCCTCAATCACTCGCTCAGGCGTCGGCTGGAAGGCCGGTATGGAAGGCATGACGGACAAGTCATGCAATGTGAAAGAGAAGATGGTTTTGAGCGGATTCCAGGCACAGATACCTTGTGGGCGGAGGTGCGTTGGGCGGCAAGGAGCGAAGCGGTCATGCACCTGGAAGACCTTCTTTTGAGGCGCACCCGCCTGGGCATACTGCTGGAAAAGGGCGGCATCGCCTACTTTGACCGCATTCGCGATATCTGCCGGGAAGAACTGGGGTGGGATCTGAAACGCTGGGAGGATGAGGTCTCCTCCTATAAAAGGCTCTGGGATGCGTGCTACAGCGTGCCCGGGAACGAAGAATCCGGATCCAGCATCTAAGCCGAGTTCCTTATTTTTTCTGCGCGTGTGACTGTTTTTCCTTGTACATGGCCTGATCAGCTCGATCCAAGAGACTTTCCGGGATATCTTCGGATCTTGCCACGGCGATCCCCGCGCTGACTGAAATGGTGATCTCTCCCTTCTTGTGCGAGACAAAGTGTTTCTTGGCGAGATTTTTCCGAAAATTCGCTATGCGTTGATGGGCCATCTTTTCGGTCAATCGCTCAATGAGCACCACGAATTCATCACCACCGTACCTCGCAAGGAAATCATTTTCCCGAAAGGTTTCGTTCAGGGACTGCCCCACTTTTTCCAAGATCTTGTCCCCTGCCAGATGGCCGAAGGTGTCATTTATTTCCTTGAACCTGTCCACGTCCAGCAGGATAACGGTTAGGGGTTCTCCTGCCTCTCGTGCTTTTTCCAGTGTACTCTTTACCTTGATATTAAATGCCTTTCGGTTGTAAAGGCCGGTAAGACCGTCTTTCATGGCCGCCATCTTCAATTCATCTGCCCGCTTGAACATTTCCTGTGCGTGCTTTTCCGCCTCCGCGATCTGCTCCCTGAATAACTTCATGTTCTGACGGGTTAATTGCGCCCTCTTCAGGTCTTCCCGCTTTTTCTCTGAAACCACCTCCTTGATATTTTGAATTTTCTGGATAACCACCTTCTTGATCTCATCAATGGTGGTGTGAATATCAAAGGAATTGGCAATGGATGTCACCTCTCCGTTGATTTTCATTTCAAAATATTCCACCTCTTTGTCATACTCTTTACTGCCAAACTGCGCGTGAAGGGTTTTTTCCAGGTCTTTTACCTTCTCAAGAAGCACCAGAAAAGCGTCATTGATATATTCGAAATCCGCCGAGATCTTTTTTTTCACTCCATCCAGAAAGTCCAGCAACGCCGTTGTTTCCTCTTTGAAGCGAAGATTTTCAATGGCCTTGCAATCCACCTGGATGTCTGCCGCCTTGGCCTCCAATTCCCGGGTCAGGGGGTAAAAACCTTCCAGGAGAACCACCATAATTCTTCTGATGGCCCTGCAGGCCTCAAGAGCTTCTTCCCTGGCATTCTCCATGATGTCCTGCCCGCTGGGTTTTTTCAAAGTCTCACTTTCCGTCGCAAGGATCTTGTCCTTCAAAGAGGAGGTGATTTCTTCAGCCTTTTCCAGTTCCAGGGGTTCGGAGGAGTTGACCAGAGACTTGATGGCATCAATTTCCTCGGACAGGGTGTTTTCTTTTGCGGCAAAGACACAAAGGGTATTGATAATCCTGCCAAGGGAATCTCTTTCTTCCTCCACCGTCCGCTCAAATGCCATATATTCCCTCTTCAGTTGTGCCAGATCCCTTTTCAAATCTTTTCCCATAATAATTGTCCCTCAATTCACGAAAAACTCTCCGGCCGCATAGAAAACCGCCATTTACAGAATAGATCCTTGGGATGGGGATCCGGAGGTGCGAATTCGCATTCCACCTGGATCCTTTCGTCTACGATCTGTGCAAAGCTCAAAAACTCCGCACGGTGCATGTCCTTACACACATATTCCTCAAGCCCCCTTTGCAACCGCGCTACCTGGGCGGGGCAGGATGGAACCGTCAAGACCACCTCTTCCGGTGTCTCCTCTATTTCATATCCCACCAGGATGCACCAGGGGAATAAGCGTAATGCCGTCACAAACCCTTTCAGACCCCGTTCCCGGATATCAAACCGGTCCAGCAGGTCTTTCGCGGCCATTCCGGCAACACGTCCCCACACCTTTTCGTTCAGTACTTCCGCAGTTGGCTGGTCAAACTGCTCAGTCACATGAATGAACCAAAAAGCGTCCATCACCCGATAATGCCAGAGCAAGAATGCGACATACTTCCTCAGAGCCGGCGCGTCCATATGGTCAAAAATCCTGAGATCCATAGCTCCCTCGTTTTTCTATTTCTTCGGTTTTTTTCGTTTCTCCATCGGGACATAATCCCGTGCCTTTGATCCCATGTACACCTGCCGCGGCCGATGGAGCTTCCAATGGGGATCATCCATGGCTTCTTTCCACTGGCTGATCCAGCCGGGCAAACGGCCGATGGCAAACATGACCGTGAACATGTTTACCGGTATGCCGATGGCGCGCAGGAGGATGCCGCTGTAGAAATCCACATTGGGATAGAGATTGTGGTCTTTGAAATAGGAATCTTTTACTGCAGCCTCCTCAAGCAGCATGGCCACGTCCATAAGAGGGTCGTGGCGCTTCATTTTTTTCAGGACTTTCCCGCAGACTTTTTTCATTATCTTGACCCGTGGGTCATAGGTTTTGTACACCCGGTGCCCGAATCCCATGAGCCGGAATGGGTCTTCCCGGTCCCTCGCCCTTGCCAGGAAAGGGGCGGGGTCTCCACCGCTGTCATGGATCTGCTGCAACATTTCCACCACGGCCTGGTTGGCCCCGCCGTGGAGCGGTCCCCAGAGGGCGCTCATTCCTGCCGCAATGGCTGCATAGAGATTGACCCGTGCGCTTCCAACGAGTCGAACCGCGGCGGTTGAACAGTTCTGTTCATGGTCGGCGTGGAGTATCCAGAAGACTTCCAGTGCCGTAACCAGATCCCGGTCAATGCGGTAGGGCAGAACAGGGGAGTCAAACATCATGTTCAAAAAATTGGCGCAATAGGTCAAGTCATGCCTTGGATAGACCACCCTATGCCCCCTTGAAATCTTGTAGGACATTGCCGCCATCGTTCTGAGCTTGGAAAGAAGCCGGGTGAACATCATGTTCGTCTCTTCATCCTCGCTCCTTTCCGGAATTTCCGGGTAAAAGGCCCGGAGGGCATTGACCATGGAAGAAAGGATGCCCATTGGGTGTGCACCCCTTGGAAAATACTGAAAAAAGGTCCGCATGTCCTCGTGCACCAGGGAATGATCATTCAACATGATCGAAAATTGTCTCAGTTCCTCCCTTGTCGGTAGTTCTCCGTTGATAAGCAGGTAGGATGTTTCCACAAACGTTGATTTCGAAGCCAGGTGCTCCACCGGGATGCCCCTGTACCGGAGAATACCTTTCTCCCCGTCCATGTACGTAATACCGCTCTCACAGCTTCCGGTATTCGCAAAACCAGGATCAAGGGTAATGAGCCCTGTCTTGCTGCGCAACTGCGAGATGTCTATTGCCTGTTCCCCTTCTGTTCCCTGCACAAGCGGAAGCTCAAAGGTAGTCCCGTCCACTGTTAATTTCGCACTTTTTGCCATAGGCCTTGTTTCTCCATTCGCAACGTGGATGTTGCTCCTGCAGCCAGTTTCACCATTGATCTCTGTAGGAGTGACCTCCCGGTCGCGACCATTTGATGTCTAACTTACCACATTTATTGAGGTAGTACCTTCAGTCTTCAACCTTCAGCCTAAACATCTGGACTGTTGAAAAGAACTTAGCAGATTTCTGCTTGGCTGTGCAAGGCAATTGACATCTCACCTGCTCGTCCCTTATGCTTTCCTCATGGAGAGGTATCGCGATTACAACACCTACTTGAGAGGATTATTTGGGGAGCGTGTGCAGAAAATTCCCCTGGATGCGGGTCTAAGCTGTCCAAACCGTGATGGGACATTGTCAAAGGAAGGATGTGTATTCTGCGATCGCCTGGGATCAGGCACCGGTGCCTTCGTGGACAAAGGCCACTCCATCAAGGACCAGATCGAGCGGGGCCGGAGCTATATGCAAAGACGATACAAGGTAAGCAAATTTATTGCGTATTTCCAATCCTTCACCAATACCTACGCGCCGTTGCCAACGTTGAACGCAATGTATAACGAGGCCCTGGTCGACAGCGACATCGTGGGGCTCTCTGTTGCCACCCGGCCCGATTGTGTGGACGCGAATGTCCTGAGGCTTCTCAGCTCATACCGGGACCGCGCCCTTGTGTGGCTTGAGTATGGCCTGCAGTCCGCCCACGACAAGACGCTGAAAAGAATAAACAGGGGGCATACCGTGGCCTGCTTTCAGCGTGCTGTGCTTGAAGCGCAGAGATGGAATTTGAATATCTGTGCCCACGTTATCCTCGGGCTTCCTGGCGAAACCAGGGAAATGATGTTTGAAACGGCCCGTTTCCTGGCCCGTCTTCCCGTCCAGGGAGTCAAAATTCATCTTCTCTATATCACCAGAGGGACGCCCCTGGCAAGACAGTATGAACGGGGGAAACTTTGGTGCCTGAAAACAGAGGAATATGTGGGCCTGGTGGTTGATTTCCTGGAGCTTCTTCCGCCTCAAATGGTGATCCAGCGGCTCACGGGTGACCCGGGCAGGGCGGACCTTATTGCGCCCGCATGGGCAACGGAAAAGACAAAGAATCTCAATGCCATCCGCAGGAGGCTGGAGGAACGAGATTCCTGGCAGGGCAAGAAATATATCCCATCCGGTTAGAACATATTATTAGCAACGCATGCCTATGGGGCACAGGATACGATACCTTTTTTCGTTACCGGCGGGAGGGCTTCGCATTTTTGTACACGTCTCCAGTTGCTCCGTCTTCCCTAACCCAAAGAATCGAAAACAGAAGAAACTCCGTGAAGGCCACGCTTAAATTTCCCTATCGAGAAATTTTTCCAGGCTGGCGGTATCTTCCACCTGAAACAAACGTATCTCAGCATCCTTGGGGACGATCTTCCGAACTAAACCGGTCAACACCTTCTTGGGTCCCACCTCGACAAAAGTTTGAACGCCTTCCGAAACCATCTGCCGAACAATATCATACCATTTCACCGGGCTGACCAGTTGCTTGGCCATGATCTCCTTCATGGTTTCAGGATCTTTCTCGGAATCGCCCGTGGCATTAAAAAGCATCCTGGAAGTGGGACGGGAAAAAGGGATCTCATCCATGAATGCCCTGAATTCCCCAACTGCTCCTTCCATGAGAAGGCAGTGCCATGCGCCGCTCACTTTTAAGGGGATGGCCTTTGCTCCTTCTTTTTTTACGGCTTGAACAGCACGTGAAACAGGCTCTTCCTGGCCGGTGATCACAATCTGTTCCGCCGTATTATGATTTGCCACCGCAAGGATGTCATCTCCTCTGGACTCCGCAACGATATGCTCAACCGTCTCCACCGGAAGGCCAATGACCGCCGCCATCGTTCCTGGATGGGACAGGGACTCCCGGTGCATTAACTGACCCCGCTTTTGCACCAAGCGAAGGGCATCCTCCGCACGCACAATACCCGCGGAAACCAGTGCAGCGTATTCTCCCAGGCTGTGCCCGGCAGAGACATGGGGCTGAACGCCCGATGCCTGCAAACCGCTCAGGCCGGCAAGGGTCACCGCCGTGATGGCGGGCTGCAAATTTTCCGTCAGGGTCAATTCCTCCACCGGGCCCTCGAAGCACAGGCGGGAGAGGGGCTTCCCGCACAGCTCATCCATCTGCTGAAAAATTTCTTTCGCGGCCGGAAATGATTCAATCAGGTCTCTGCCCATCCCGATAAATTGGGATCCCTGGCCAGGGAACAGGTAGGCTATTTTTTCAGACATGCATTCCCCCTATTACAAATGATGAAAGTATAACGAAAGTGCTGCAGGGTGCTTGTGTTTCAAAAGAAGACTACGGGGTTGTTCTTTGCGGTTCACCGAATGCTTTTTTTATGAGCTGATCCACGGCAATATCATATTCCCGTGACCCCGGGGTGAGGGATTTATTCCGGGCCAGTTGTTCTTCAATCTCTTCCTCTGCCCTCTGGAACTGGATGTTGATTTGACTGATGACTTCATTCACTGCGCTGTAAATGTCCTCGTCCGTCCCGTAGACATCAATCACGTTGGGATCATCAATGAGGACCTCCATGATGTATTGAGTCATATAGATGGAATAGGGATTGGGGCGGGGCACAAGGTCCCGGATGGGCGCAATAAAATATTTGAAGTCGAATTCCGTACTGTTGAGCGCCTTTTTCAGGCCTTTCAAGAGGGCATCAGACAGAGCAGCCGGATTGCCCGTTTCCACAATCTTTTTCATCAAGAGCGCTTGCGTCAGCCGATTATGTATTTCCGTCAGTTTAAATTTGAAAAACCTGTCCCTTTGGAAGGCCTCACGCCTTTCCTGCCGCTCCAGTTGTCTGATGAGCTTATTCTGTACCCGTCCTGTATCCCAGCTTTTCATGATCTAAAATCGCTTTTTCCTTTAGAAGGGACAACTCTTTCATGTGTCTGATGCTGCTTTTTTTTAATACCCTTTCGGGCAGTGTCATTTTTCTTCGCTCCATTTTCCCCGGTCTTTTTTTCTGGCTTCTTCGGGTGCCCATCATTTCTGCCCGATTTTGGTGCGTAGTCAGTTACATACCAACCTGTTCCCTTGAGGTGAAATGTACTCGGTGAAATGAGCTTTTTCATCTTTCCATGACACAATTCACATTCTCCCAAGGGGAGATCGGAAAATTTTTGCCACGCTTCTGTTACGTGTCCACATTTCATACATTGATACTCATAAATCGGCATCTTTTCAAACCTCCTCAGTACTCAGAATTCAGGAGAGATGTACTTCACAAATCCGGTGGTCCCGGTAGGCATCCAAAACGTAATCCATCTTGCGAAGTGATAGGTCCTTCAATATGTCAAAGGTAATTCCATGGACAATCTGTTCTTCCCGCTCCTTGTCCACTCCGGAGACGTCATACCTTTGGAGAAAACTGCCGAACCGGGCTATATGCACCAGTTCATGGGTGAAAATATAGGTAAGGAAAGGAAGCAACATCAGCTCCCTGTCCCTTTGTACGGCTTTCAGTATCTGATGGTCTTGCAAACAAATAAAATAGAAGTTTTTCTCTTTGCCTTTCCAGCCAGCAACCCCTTTCCGGACCCCCCTTCTCAAGACCGCAAGGGCATACGAGCTAATGTCATCAGAAGCAAGTGATTTTACCGTCTTCACATCGTATTGATTTTTTTTCCACAGATCATAGGAAAACTTGAAGAAATCACTGATCTTTCCCTCGGCGACATGCAGCGCCTCGCTCAATGTCGCGAGATCGCTCTCTCTGAACGTCCTCACACTCATCTCAGCAACATTTCTCCGGTGTCCGATTGTCATGAAGATAAGGCTGGCACAAGAGATGTCAACACCTGAAACGCATTTTCGTCATTGTTGTTCCTGGTGGCGGTGACTGGACTCGAACCAGTGACTCTGCGGATATGAGCCGCATGCTCTGACCAACTGAGCTACACCGCCAAGGCCTTCATCCTTAACTTTTTATATATGTGAAAAATATCTTTTCTTGTCAATCAAATAATACGCGGCCTCACGCCTGTGGCAATCTTACTACGTGTGCTGTGTATGAACGGAAACACGAATCAGCTGCCTTCGATTTATTGCTCTCTTAACTACTTGATATTTCATATTAATCAAGTTCCTCTCAGAAGCGGCATAAAAGTTGCTTCATTTTTTTTTAATACTGGAGTGTGCGTTGCATTTGCGGGGTTCTCCCTGATTTCTTAGGAGAAGAGATACTATTCTTAGTAACGGCACGTCCGGTTAATCCCCCGGCACTTTTCCGGGGGTTTTCTAAAAAAAAGAGGACCAGGGGGCATCTCCCCCGGGTCCTCCTGACCTTACCCTTGAAGACTTCCTTTCTCTTCTTACAGGTACTTCGTGATTTCTTCAGTAAGTGCCGGTACCACATCAAAAAGGTCACCAACCACCCCGTAATCCGCCTTCTGGAAGATCGGAGCGTCGGGGTCCTTATTGATGGCCACGATCACCTTTGATGTCCCCATGCCCGCAAGGTGCTGAATGGCGCCGGAAATCCCACAGGCGATATACAGATTCGGGGAAACCACTTTCCCGGTCTGCCCTACCTGGTCCGTCTGCGGCCGCCACCCCGCATCAACTGCTGCACGTGACGCGCCTACCGTTCCTCCCAGGAGGTCGGCCAGTTTCTCGAGAATCTCATAATTTTCCGGTCCCTTCATACCTCTGCCGCCGGAAACGATTCTCTCGGCCTCGGTCAGGTCGATCTTTCCGGCCGCATCCCGGATGATATCCACCACCTTGGTCTTCAGCTCTGCATCGTCAAGCGTGAAATCCGCATCGATCACCTCGGCCGATTTAGAGCTGTCCGGTTCATTCACCGGCATCACGTTTGGCCTCGCGGTGGCCAGCTGCGGCCAGCTGTTTTCGAATGTCACCTTGGCATAGGCCTTCCCTGCATAAATGGGCCGTGTGGCTACCAGATTCCCGTCCTGGATTTCAAAAACAGTACAATCCTGGGCCATGCCCACGTCAAGCCTCGCGCACAACCGCCCTGAGAGGTCTTTCCCCTGGACCGACGCACCCATTAAGAGTACCGCTGGTTCATTTGCCTTGACAAGTTGTGATATTACGGTAACATACGCATCCGTGGTATAAGGATCCAGTCTCGGATCATCGGCCACCAGGACCTTGTCTGCTCCATATTGCCCGAGGTCGGCAGCCTTTTCCTTCATGCTGGAACCCAGCAGGACCGCCGTCAGATCCTGTCCAAGCGCATCAGCCAGACGCCTTCCTTCGCTTACCACCTCATAGGTTATCTTTCGGATTTCTCCGTCTCTTTCCTCTGCGACTACCCATACTCCCTGTGCCATCTGATTCATCTCCTTCTTAATGAATTGGAAACTCGCTCGTGCCTGTCCTGTTCACGCAATGGGCACTGCTAGATTACTTTTGCCTCTTCATGGAGAAGCTTGGCCAATGCAGCCGCCTTCTCCTGGGATGTCTCTCCCTCAACAATTTTCCCGGCCCCTCTCTCCGGAGGTGAAGACAACTCAAGAGTCTTCAGTTTCCGTGCATTTTGACCGACTTCTGAAGGATCAATACCGAGATCCGCAAGGGTTTTTTCGTCCAAAGGTTTCTTCTTTGCCTTCATGATACCGGGGAGGGACGCGTATCTGGGTTCATTGAGTCCTTTTTGTGCCGTAATCAGCACAGGAAGATTCGATTCCAGCACCAGGGTCTGACCCTCTACCGGCCTCTGCACCTTGACTGACTGGCCATCTTCCGCCATTTCCACCTTCAAAATGAGTGATAACTGAGGGATTCCCAAGAATTCCGCAAGTGATGCCCCGACAATTCCCATATCTTCATCAACGCCCCGCTGGCCGGTGAAGATGACATCGTATTCGAGGTCTTTAATCACCGCCGCCAAGGCCTTTGCTGTCGCGAGAGAATCGCTTCCTTCCAAGGCGTCGTCACAGATGAGAATGCCCTTATCAGCGCCCATGGCCAGCGCAGTTCGAATGGATTCCGTAGCACGCTTCGGCCCCAAACCGACAACGGTGACCTCCCCTCCGAATTTTTCTTTCAGCCGAAGGGCCTCTTCCACCCCGAATTCATCATATGGATTCATGACCCACTTAATATCATCCTGGACGATGGACTGGCCATCCGGAGCAATCTTGATCTGCGTCTCCGTATCAGGTACCTGTTTTAAGCAAACGATAATATTCACTTTCTCCTCCTTTCATATTGTTCTGCGCAGTTCATGTGCGCGGAATAGATATACCGCGTAAGAAATAGCCGCTTATCTGTTGAGCAGCCGCCCTAATATCATACTCTTTTCGGCTTGACAATACCCAAAATCTTGACATCTCGTCCAAGGCGCCAAAAAATGCCCTCTTGGCAATACCGGGGATAATATCCGGCTGAAATAATCCTTTTTCCTGCCCCTCCCGTATAATGTCCGCTATCAGATCAAGGTACTGTGCAAATCGCTCGTTCTTGTATTCTTTCATGAATCTGTCGCTCTGCCGGAGTTCCACCTGGATAATTTCAGCGACATTTTTATTTTCTTCTATAAGTCTCAAATGCGTCAGGGCAAACTGGTGCAGTTTCTTGACTGGATCGGTTTCTTTGGAAAGTTCCCTGATCATATTGTCAAGAACGGCTTTCATCTGTTCCTCAAAGAGCGAAATCAGGATATCATCTTTATTGGCAAAATAAAGATAGATGGTCCCGTCCGCGACACCGGCCTCCCTGGCGATATCGGAAACCTTTGCCGGGAAAAAGCCTTTCCGGGCGAATATCCGCGTTGCCGCCTCTATGATTCTCTGATGTTTATCATTTTTTTTCTTTTTCATAGCTTCCATCTTTATGAATGATGATTCATTCATGTCATTGTTAGCATCCTGTTTCCCTCCTGTCAAGATTTTTCCTTGAAACTGACATCAAAGAGTGGCAAATAGTTGTATTTGGAATGTTTCTCTTTTGACCTTGACAAAAGAAGCCGAACCCCCTATTTTCAAATTTTAGAGGAGTTTTTTCAGGCTGGGGAAAAACTCCTGCGAATAGTGATTATGGATCGCAAGAGTGACCCTACCTCGCTTCTATTCAACCTGTTTTCGCCAGAAGGAGATCCGAAATGCCCGGAGAGAATTCCTACCTTGCTCACAAAAACATCCTGGCTGTGGACGATGAAGAGGATGTCCTTGACACTATAGAAGAAATCCTTGAGTCTTCCCGGGTGGACCGGGCCCAGGACTTTGATACTGCAGTGGACAAAATCCGTCTCTATCCCTATGACCTTGCCATTCTCGATATCATGGGTGTCAATGGATTGGGACTCCTCGAGAAGACAGTTGAAAAAAACATTCCCACCGTGATGCTTACCGCCCATGCCATGAATCCCGAAACGCTGATGAGCTCCATAAGAAAAGGCGCTATCTTCTATATTCCCAAGGAGAAGCTCGCCCAACTAGACGATATTCTTGATGAACTTTTTGGCGCCATGGCCGCCGGGAAGGCCACCTGGCAGATTCTCTTTGAGAAACTCGGAGATTTCTTTGAAGAAAAATTTGGCCCCGATTGGAAGGACAAGGACAAGGACTTCTGGTCTGAATTCAGCCGCACCTACCAAGTGGCCAAGGGGATCCAAACCAGGGTCATGCACGATGATAAAGTGAGATCCAAAGGTATTTAGATTGGAAATCGTCGATTCTTGGATACGCATTAACTTATTCACAATAGGAAACTTTTTTAGCTTGAAAACAACGCGGAAAATGGCTTTTCTTTCTTGACAAGAAGGAAAATTTTTGTTTGAATTTCGCATGTTTTCCAAGGCAAAAAAGGCTGGGTTTCTTTCATCTTTTAACTTTTCAGGGAGAAAGGAGTACATCGTGAAGACAAGAAACTTACTATTTTCCGTGTTGGTGATTGCAGTTGGTCTCGTGATGGTATGTGGTTCAGCATGGGCAAAAAAGGCCCCTTCTCTGGCCGCGTGGAAGGCCAAATTTGATCCTTCCGGGGCAAAATACAAATGCATCGTCTCCAATGTTTCCCATCCTGTTATTAAAGGCGTTTACGCCGGCTTTGCAATCCGCGACGAACTATGGAAACGGACGAACGGCCAGATTTACTTTGACTACAAACCTTTCTCCATGCTGGGAGGAGAGGTGGAGGTGCTCAACCAGTTGCAGATGGGTGCCATCCAAGGGATGGGGTGCAGCTCGGTGGCGGCCACCAACCTCGGCCCACGGTTCGGCCTGATCAACCTCCCGTTCCTGATTAACTCCTTCGACAAACTAGACAGATTTGTGAACAGCGGGAAACTGTTTGATCATTTCATGATGGCCATGGACCATCAGGGAATCATGGGGCTCGACATTACCGGTTACGGCAATTATGGCTGGGCCACGACTATTCCCGTCAGGACCATCGCCGACGCCAAAAAAGTCAAATTCCGTATTGCTGAGGCGGCCGTAAATAAGCTTACTTACAAGGCGTGGGGGCTCACCGCCGTGGTCATGCCCTGGCCGGATGTGCCGGTTGCCCTGAAACAGGGGGTCATCACGGGGCTGGACCACACCCCCATGGTATGCAACATCACCAAGAAGTTCGAGATTGCTAAATATTTTACGCAAATCAACTACGCGCAGGGACTCTTTATCTGGATCTTTAACAAAGCATGGTTCAACAGCCTGCCCGCAGATCTGCAGGAGACCTTCAAGGCGGTGGTTCATGATGTGTGCGCCAAGATTCGCGTGGAAACCAGGAAACAGGAAAAAGACCAAATCGCCAATGCAAAATCAAAAGGCATCAAATTCTTCAAGCTATCAAGCGATGAAATGGCTCTCTTGAAAAAAGAAGCAGACAAGGTCCACAAGGAATTCGCCCCTGAGATTGACAAACTGTATCCCGGTGATAAGTACCGGTCCGCGAATTACCTGGAAGAAGTCGAAAAGTTTATGCATTACAAATAACAATTAGCAAAAAAAGGGCGGGGCGAGGCAAAAAAAGCTTCCCCCGCCTTTTTATGAGGACTCCTATGATTAAAAAGATATTGGGTTTCCTTGACGCCATACTGAGTTTTGTCGAAGACTGGTCCCTCTTTATCGCCACGATGGCTGCTCTGCTGGCCCTTTTTGCAAACGTATTTCTCCGTTACCTCTTTCACAGTTCCCTTACCTGGGCCGAAGAACTGGTCAGGGAAGTGATTATCATGACGACCTTCATCGGCTGCAGCGCTGCTATCAAGGCCCGTTCCATGATCAAGATCGATGCCTTGCCCCAAATCGTCGCCGGTCTCAAGATGCCGCTCACTTTTTTCAGTAATTTCGCAACGGCTGTTTTCTCAGTCATGATGATCTATTACGGGTGGAAAATGGCCGCCCTCCAGGTCGCTACCCATCAACATACGATTATTATGCGTATTCCTCTGGTATACCTGTATGCGCTTATGCCTGCAATGGGAATCATGATGTTTATCCGAATCATTCAGTTGACTTATCAGGACATCCAGGAGATCCGATCAAAAGCAGAGGATGCTTCATCCCAGGCAGAGCCCATCGAGAAATAGATTTTGGGCATAGAGAGTTTCAATCCAGAAACGAGAATTATTGTGAAGGCCCTCAGTAGTTATGTTTCTTTCGAAATACGGAGACGATCTACGATATGAGCATGAATATTTCTGACATTGTGATGCTTCTCATTCTCTTGGGGTCCATGGCCGCTACCGTCCCTGTGTTCATGTGCCTTTTTTTCACTTCAGTCCTTTGCTTTATTTTCTTCAGCAACCTCCCTCTCCTCCTGCTCGCACAGACACTTTTCCGCAGCATGGACAAGTTTGCCCTTGTCGTGGTCCTCTACTTCATTCTCTGCGGGAACATCATGACCGCAGGGACCATTG
>CAZJRD010000027.1:0-39818 GCA_964548365.1 uncultured Desulfobacteraceae bacterium
GCTACGCTCCCTCCGTCGTCCATGACTCCGGTCGCTGCGGATTTCGGCCCTTCCAGAACATCCCGTTCACCTGCTCTTCATACAAACCGTCCGGCATCCCAAAATCAAAACTCAGCACGAGAGGGCTAATACTCAACAGAGGGGAAGAGCTTTCGGTCGGTGTGGGGGAGAAAAAGGGCGGCTATATATTCGTCCATGAACGGCTGGTGGTTGGAAAGCTCAATATTGGTCATGGATCTGGAGATATTAATGCACTTCTCAAAGGCATTTTCGGAAAGCAGGGCCAGACGTGCCCCGGTGAGCGAACTGTTCCCGATGAATTGGATCTTTTCCTGTGGGATGTCCGGCAAAAGACCAATGGATATGGCCTTGGGGATATTCAGGAAACTCCCGAATCCACCTGCCACGTAAAATGTCTCGATCTGGTCAAAGGAGAGTCCGATATAATCCACCAGAGATTTGATGGCCGCGAAGACCGCCCCCTTGGATTTGATGAGGTTATCGATGTCCGACTCGGTGATGACCACGGGTTCTCCGGCCTCTGTTTGGTCACCATAGGCGATGGTGTACTGGGGGATGTCATCTTGGATGCTGAACCGGTCATGTTTCAGATCACGGTCAAATTTCCCTTCTGCGCCGATAATCCCGTTTCTCACCAGTTCATAAATACAGTCGATGAGCCCGGAGCCACAGATACCACGGGCAGGAGCTTGGCCGATGGTTTCATATTTGATGTCGCCGTTAACTATTTCTATCTTTTCAATGGCCCCCTTTATGGCCCGCATGCCGCATCTGGTACCACCTCCTTCAAAGGCAGGGCCCGCGGAGGCCGAACAGCAGACAAGCCACTCGTTATTTCCGATGGCTATCTCCCCGTTGGTCCCGATATCAATGAGGCCTCTCACCTGCGGATGATCTGCGATGCCGCATGACATGACGCCCGAGACGATATCCCCTCCCACGTAAGAAGCGACACAGGGAATGGTCTCTATAAACCCGTTGGGACTGATTTGGATCCCCAGATCATTTGCCCGCACCTGTGGGTATTGATCGGCAGTAGGGACATATGGTTCAAGGCGGATGGAGCAGGGTGTGAGGCCGAGCAGAAAATGGCTCATGGTGGTATTTCCTGCCGCCACCACCACGTTGAGATCATCTCTTGAGACGTTGTGTTTTTCCACCAGTTTTTCGATGAGCTGGTTAATGCTTTTTATAATGGCCTCATGCAGGGGCTCGAGCCCTCCCCTGCCGCACGCGTATATCATGCGGGAGATAACATCTTCGCCGTAACTTGCCTGGAGATTATGGGATCCCTCAATCCCGAGGACCTCCCCGGCATGGATATCAATGAGCTGCGCGACAACGGTTGTGGTACCGACGTCAATGGCCACACCGTAGTTCAGCATGGTGGTATCAAGGGGTTCGATCCGCTGAATTCGATAGCGATCCCTGTCCTTTGCCACGGTGACGGTGACTTTCCAGTCATTGTCCCGGAGCTTCTCGGATAAGCCCTTCAAGCATTCCAGATGGATTGCGAAAGAATGCCAGCCGATTTTTCGCCGCAATTCCCGGGAAACCCGTTCGATATCCGAGATATTGTCTTCCAGCGTGGGAGGCGGTAATTCGAGGGATATTTTTCTCACCAGGGGCTTGTCATCTTCTGACCGGGAAACTGCGGCCGCTTCTCCCATCATGATTTTCGCGTCTTCCATCCGGGTTTCCGGGGGGATCATGATTTCCAGGTTATCATGGATCTCTGTCTGGCATGCAAGGACGTATCCTGCCGCTATCTCGTCATCAGATAAGAGTCCCCTTGCGTGTTCTTCCGCATCGGCCTTTCCTCCGGTCACCTGGACCTTACACTGGCCACAGACCCCTTCTCCTCCACAGAGGTTGTTGATGAATACCTCGGCCTCTTGGGCGGCATCCGCAATCCTGGTACCTTCTGCAACATCTGCGGATTTTTCGTCAGGAAAGAAGGTGACGGTATATTTCATGGGTTGTTTCTCCCTGCTGAGTTCGGGTTCTTATAGCATTATGGGATAAAATAGGAAACAATATTTTCGGCCAAGAAAAGACCTTCCAACGAATTCGTGACCCACTGAGCAGGCAAACAGCATATTCCAGAAGCTACGCCCCCTCCATCGTCCATGATTCCGGTCGCTGCGGATTCCAGGGCCGAAATGAAGCCGCTTCAGAAACATGCCGTTCACCTGCTCTTCATATTACAGGACCCGAAGGATTTTCAGGCGTTCTGATCGGGCTTCATTTGCCGCCTTTAGGGCATCGGGAGATCCAAGCACCTTGACGGTCCCTTCCCGATCCATGTCTTCGAGAAAATCCGCAAAGGCGCTGAAGTCCCGCGCGGTTGTCCCCAAGACTTCTTCCCGCATCTGCTGGCGGTCTTTTTCTGAATCCCCACAGAGATACCGGACCATTGATGTGTACCCCTTTGCATCCGGCAGCAGATGGGCATCCAAGTCACCGATCGCGCCGATAATGCTCTTCACCCGTTCATCAGAAGGAAGGTCAAGCTCTTTCAGAAAGTCCGCCGTGTGGTCGAATGTCTCAAGTGTTTGCAAAACGTTCGGATCACGATAGGAAACAAAGGTCAGGATACCGGAAAGCCGGTCAAACAGGCAAAAGGCCCCGTAGGCGCCGCCCTGGACCCGGACCCGTTCCCAGAGCCATCCGGTGCGCAGATATCGGCTGATCACCAGCGCAGAGCCGTGAAATCGGTAGCCGAGGGAAAAGAGATCGGTCCCCTTGCCCACATAGTTCACCTGGGCGGGGATAGCCAGCCCTTCAAAGCGGGGAGGAGCGGTCACGGTCCAGGGCTCGGGCTTGATTTCCCGGTGTGGCAGCTCATCGAGGAAGCAATGGATATTCGAGGTCAAGGTTGCCCCGTTCTTGGCATCCACCGTCATATTGAGGAGCATATTCGGGATCGTTACCAGCGCCTGGCGCATGGCTTCCAGCGTCGCGAGGACACCGGACCAGTCTTCGTCAACCCGCAGGGCCAGGTCCCGCAGGAAGAAAAGGTAGCTGATGCCTCCCATCTGTTCGGCGGCCCAGTGGGCCTCACGGTAATGGGAGCGGAGCCGCAGGTTTACCACCTGGTGGCCTTGTGGTATCAGGCTATGTTCTACCCCGGCCTTTTCCTCCAGCACCATCTGCCTGAAGCGCTCGCGGTTATCCAGGCGTGTTGTCAGGAGGACATCTCTCAAGATATTGAATAGTTCACCGACCTTGGGGATCGTGGCCTTGCCCCGGAGGAAGAGCCAGGCTACAGATGTCGCCCTTTCTTTGTGGCTCGAGGTGAAAGGCCTTGGAATGATGCCACCTGTATTTTGGCCGATGCGCTGGGTCAGCCGGACAAAATCCTCTTTTTCAGTGCCCATTTCAAGAAGCGCGCGTCCGAAAAGTGGCACATAGGGGAGATGATCTCCGGAAAGAGCGTGAAGGTCCATTCCCACGTCCAGATAGACAATCCCGTTGGTGAAGAGATCGTGATACAGGAGGGGAACCCCTCTGTGTTCCAGTTTTTCAATGGGGATAATCTTGTTTGTCCGCTCAAGGTCTTCCAGTTTCAGCCGCGGGATGGTGCCAAGGGCCTCGGGGGGATCTGGCGTTCCCTGGATACGCTGGAGTTCTTGGGTCTCCTGCACGATCTCCTTGAGATGATCCGGAACCATGTTCGACCGGATCTCCTCAAGCCTCCGATTTTCTTCGGCAATCTCTTTTTCTTGCAGGCCCGGGTCCGGTTCAAGCACCAGGGTGGCCCGGTGCTTGTTTTCCAGGAGAAGGTGCCGGAGTTGTGATTCGAAAAAGCGGTCCGTTTTTCCTGCCCGGTCCTTGATCTCTTGGAGGGGTTTCTCGAACGCGAGAAGCGCCAGAGGGTCATTGTCGTACAGCCAGGAAGTCAGTGCCCTCAACATCAAAAGGAGCCCTCGGGGAAACTGGCCGGCGTTGTTTTCCCGCAGGCGGAATTCAATGGTGTTCAGGGCGGCTTCCACGGTATTTGGATCGATTCCCTTCACCGAGAGTTCTGCAAGGGTGTCCATGATGAGCTGTTCAATCCTGTCGGCGTTCTCCATGCGGATTCCCTTGAGCCCCGTGGAAAAGTAGATCTGCCGCAGTTCGTCGCCGAGGCCTTCGCCGGTCAGGTCTTCCCCGAGACCTGAGTCCATCAGGGCTTTTCGTAAGGGCGAGGCCGGCATGCCCAGGAGGATATACTCAATGATCCTGAACGAAAAATTGGTATCAACATCGCTGGTCTCTCCAATGGCCCAATTCACGGTGAGCATTCCCTTGGATTTTTCGGGTCCATCTTCTGAGGCCATGAAGGGGTGCTTTACGCGGAGCGGAGCTTGAAACGGGGCCTGGAGGGGGATCGAAGAGGAAATGGTGGAGCGTTCAAAGTCCCGAAGATATGCGTCAAGAATCCTGAGCCGTTGTGCAGGATCGTCATCGCCGTAAAAGTAAATCCGGGCATTGGAAGGATGGTAATACCGGGCATGGAAGGACTTGAACTGCTCAAAGGTGAGTTTGGGAATCTCCTTGGGGTCCCCTCCTGAATCCAATCCATATGGATTGTCCGGGAAAAGGGATTGAAGGGCGTACCTGGAAAGGAGTTGCTCGGGAGATGAATAGGCGCCTTTCATTTCATTGAAGACCACGCCCTTCAAAGAGAGGGGGTCATCGGTGCAGGTTAGCTCGTAGTGCCAGCCTTCCTGTTCAAAGATATGGCGGGTGAGGCGGGGGTAAAAAACCGCGTCCAGGTATACATCAATGAGGTTATAGAAATCCTTCACATTCTGGCTGGCAACCGGGTAGCAGGTCCTGTCGGGATAGGTAAAGGCATTCAGGAAGGTCTGGAGGGACCCTTTGAGAAGCTCAACAAAGGGTTCTTTTACCGGGTATTTCCGGGAACCGCAGAGCACGGAATGCTCGAGAATGTGCGCAACCCCCGTTGAATCCGAGGGGGGCGTTTTGAAGGTGATGCCGAATACCTTGTTTTCGTCGTCGTTGGAAAGGGAGAGGAGTTGCGCGCTTGTTTTTTCATGCACAAAAAGCCTGGCAAGGATGTTCAGTTCGGGGATCTCCTGTTCCCTCAGAAGTTGGAATCCATGGGTAATGGTCATTTTGTTGTCTCCATTTTTCCTCAGCATGAATAAATGCCATAAAGTGAGCGAGAGTTTGAAGTGAACTAAAGCAAACTAGAGTTATGGTGAGCTTCGCTCATCTATTCAATAAAATAGGATACAATTCAACCACTTTTGGCACTCTAGGCACGCTAGCTCACTTTAGTCACTAGGCAAATTGTATCAGGAGGCGGAGGCTAAAGCAAGCGGGATACGGGGACAAGCTCAAGCGGACTTCCCTGGTCTTCCAGCTCCCATTTGAATTCATGGAGGGCTGCCAGGGTCGGGATATGGGGATGGCCTATCCCAATGGCGGCGCCGTAGGTCAATGCGTGGGCCTTTAGACGTCTGAGCTGAAGACGAATATTGGTGAGGTCAGGCTCGTGATCCAGGAAGATGTTCCTGGGTGCGGCCCTCATGTGAAGGCGCCGGGCCATCTTATACGCCTTGGAGTGACAGCTCGTCAGGCTGTCTACAAAAAAGAGATTCCTCTCCTTGATTACCTTCAGGGCCTGCACCACCTTTCCGGAGCACGACGTAAAGCGGGAACCCATGTGATTGTTGACCCCGGTGGCCTGGGGGATTTGTGCGATGTTATCTCTTACGATCTCTTCAATTTCGAGGTCCCCGTAGGAGATATAGACGGCCCCAGGCCCTGGATCAATCTCGTGACAGTATGGTTCCATGGGCTGATGGAGCATAATTTCATGCCCCATGGTGTCCATTTCTTCGGCCAGTATCCTGGAGTATCTGAGCTGGGGAAGGACGGAAAAAGTGATGGGGATTCCTAAGGCCGCAAAGGCTCGCGCGCGGGAAAGACTCGAACCGATGTCATCAATGATCAGGGCGATCCTTGAAAAAGCCGCCCCTTCACTGGCTTGCGCGGGCCTGAAGAAATCAAGTCCCAGTAAACTACCAGCCAGGATGGTAAGACTTCTTGCCAGAAAAGCCCTTCGATTACACTCTCTTTGTGTTTTTTGTCCCCGGTATGTTTCCTCCATGTTAAGAGGCTCCATACAACGTATTGCGATAAAGGTCAAGGGAAAATACAATATATAGTGGAAAAAGGTTGCAAGGTGTTTCTCATTGGACAACATGAGAGTGAAGAAGTAATATGAGAATCGAGTATAATGGATCTATAAAGAGGGAGCAATGAAAGCGAAAAGGGCTCCTTGGCCGTCATTCCTGCGGAAGCGGGAATCCGGAGACTTGTCGCTAATGCATTTCCCCTATTTTGCTGGGCAGATACGAACAAAGAGAAGTAAACGGAGATAAAAATGCTCGAAAAAATGCGTACCCATGCGGAACAGATATTCAGGAGTTCCGTGGCGGCAGTGGATCCTTATAACGCGGTGAAGCGGTTTCTGCTCCTTGATGGTGAGGTTCTCCGCCTGGGCCACGAAGGACGGGAAAGCCAAGAGATTGACCTGAGCCTTTTTGATCGGATACTGGTTGTGGGGGGCGGGAAGGCAACTGCACCCATGGCAAAGGCCGTCGAAGATATCCTCGGCCCGAGGCTCCAGGGCGGGATGATCAACGTAAAATATGGCTTTACCACGTCCCTCTCGCGCATAGAAATCAGGGAGGCGGGCCACCCCATCCCCGATGAAAACGGGGTGTTGGGGACCAGAAAGATCCTGGAGCTCCTGCAGGAATGCGGAGAAAAGGATCTCGTCTTCTCCCTCATATCAGGGGGAGGGTCGGCATTGCTCCCTCAGCCTGCCAGGGAGATTACCCTCGCGGAAAAACAGGTCGTGACCCGGATGCTGATTGAATGTGGTGCGAGTATTGATGAGATCAATGCCCTCAGAAAGCATATTTCTTCTTCCAAGGGGGGGCAGATGGCTCGTTTCGCGTTTCCTGCGACCACGGTTAATTTGATGCTTTCGGACGTGGTGGGAGACCGGATGGATGTAATCGCGTCCGGGCCTTTTGTCCCGGACACCTCCACGTACAGGGATGTCAAGGACGTCCTGGAGAAATATAACCTTACGGATATTCCTCCTGCCGTGGAAAAATACCTGCGTGCCGGTCTTGCGGGAAGGCTGAGCGAGACCCCGAAGGAGGGAGATCCGGTATTTGAGCGGGTGCACAACAGGATTGTGGGAAGTAACATGATAGCCCTCCAGGCGGCAGGAAAAAAGGCCGAAGCCTTAGGGTATACGACCGTTATTCTTTCCTCCATGGTGGAAGGCGAGACCAGGGAAGTGACACGGGTCCATACGGCTATTGCCCGGGAGATCCTCAGGACAGGGCATCCTGTTGCACCCCCGGCGTGCATTATATCCGGCGGAGAGACGACCGTCACCATCAGGGGAAACGGCCTTGGGGGACGCAATCAGGAATTCTGTCTTGCAGCGGCACTGGACCTGGACGGGGTGGCCCCGCGGGTGGTGATTTTGAGCGGGGGAACGGATGGAAATGATGGACCCACGGACGCCGCCGGAGGAATCGTGGATCCTCTCACACTACGCCGCGCGGAAGAAGCGGGCATGAAGGCGATGGACTTTCTGGGCAACAACGATGCCTACCACTTCCTGCAGAAGACCGGTGACCTGCTCATCACCGGCCCCACCAATACCAATGTCATGGACGTGCGTTTGATCCTGGTGAGATGATGCACCCATTCGCCGCGGAATTTAAAAGCATCGCTTGAAAACGTTCTGAAGAGGAGGGAGGACCAGCGCGTTCCTTTCTGGCGGCAATATATTTCCCTTGAGGTTATGGAACGGCGCCAATATTCTGCGAGGATGTCTGAGGAATACCAAAGAAAGGAGTCAATGTTCAGGAAGGCCGTCCGATGCGCCTGGCTGGAGCGTAAACAATCCAATAGCAGATTCTAACGCATTCTGGTGTCCCTGATATTGCTCTTTCAGAAACGAGCGCGCTGCCCCTCCCTTGTGCACATCCGGCCGCGCGGTGCACAAAGCATCGATTTTGTCATATTGGAAATGGCTCGCGGAAGAAAAGGGACACGGGGATCTTTTTGCAGGCACGAAAACTTTTCTTTGCTTGGGATACGTGTACCTCCGGAGCCTGGGCGTGCCGGCGAAATTACGGAAACCTTCCCACGTCATCCGATGGTACTACTGAACCACCACGGCCTCCGGTCGCCTTGCTGAGCAGCTCTTTCCACCGCAAGTGTGAAGCCCTCTCGTGCTCGCAAAAAGATTGCTGTGGCCCTTCAAGAAGCCTTTTAAAGCGCTGCCCCTCCCTTGTGCACATCCGGCCGCCTTGCTCAGCAGTTGGCTCCGCGGCCAGAGTCATGGACGACGGAGGGAGCGTAGCTTCAGGAATATGCCGTTTGCCTGCTCACCGGGGTCATGGCCAACATCGCGAGTGCAAGAGGAGAACTTTGCCTGGGTGAGCCATGATTTCATGAGAAGAGGCGGTTACCGTTCATTCCAGCGCTTAAGGAGGTAGGGCTTGGCCATTTCAAACACGGTGCAGTCTTGTTCAATGGCCTCTTCAGCCTGTTTTATGGACATGCGCTTGGTTCTCTTGACAAAGGAAAGGGTCCTTCCAAAGTAAAGGGGAATCAAGGAATCCATCATCAAGTCCCGATCAATGACCGAATCCCGGTAAGCGACAGCCATGTCAAAGAGCACCCGGGCCCACAGGTCAGTGGGGAAGGCAAACACAACCTCGCCCATCTCGCCAATCTCGTGGAGCTTCCTGTAAACCTCATCCGTCAGGATTTCCTTCCACTGGTCACCGTATTCGTCGAAGCCATTGTGGAATTTTTCCATGAGATTCTTCTTGTTTACCTCCACCTTGGGAGGCATTTCCACCTCGCCGAGCCCAAAACCGTATATAGCGGTGGGCCGGCTGTATTTGACCTTTTTCCAGAAGGTCTCGAATTCCTTCATCATGGAAAACATGGTCCCCACCACCTGCCTGAACATGGGCCCCAGGTGCGCACCCGGATCCTTTGTGCGGTGGATCTTGGGCCTTCCCATGAAGGACTGGCAGATTTGTACACGCTGGTCGATGGCCAGGGTGGTCATCCAGATATCAATGCCGAAATTGGCAACAGCTTCGTCCCAGACACTACTTTCAAGATAGACCCTGGCAAGCTTGCCGCCGAATCCGAAGTCCCCTCCGATGGGCTGGCGAACGCGTCTGCCGTAGAGGGCCCGGGTCATGGGGTACGCAATACCGTTGGTGATAGTACCGTCATACTTGTGCCGGACATACAGGGGCGCAACATAGGAAAAACCCTCGAAAAGGGGCTCTCCCAGGTGCTTAATCCATTCGGGGGTGATGCTCTTGAGGTCTGCATCCACCACCACCACCGCCTTTGCCCGAAGTTCTACCACTTTTTTGAAGAGGTTCTTGAAATTATTCCCCTTGCCTTTGACTCCGGGCGGCGTGGAGAGGTACATCTTCGGGGTCTTGGTTGGAGTGTCCAGGAAGGCCTTCCCGGTGTTGTCCGGGGAGTTGTTGTCGCAGTTGATAATCACCGATTTCTTGTCATTGAAGTACTTCCTGAGTCCCTTGTCAGCCTGTGTGGTGGGATAACCGATGGAATCTGCTTCGTTGTACGATGGAATGCAGACCACCAGCTCGGCTTTTTTCAGCCCGTCAGGGTTTATTTCAGGTTGAAACTGTCCACTCATTCCTGTTCACTCCTTGATTCAAGAAAATTAAGCACCGCCTCGTTCCATCCCCTGGGTCCCTCGTGGCGCGTGATGACGAGGGCGGGCATCCGTTCCAGAAGGTCAGGGAAATCACGCTTGGAGCGGACCAGCACCGGAACATCGGCGCGTTCCAGCATGGGAAAATCATTGGGGCTGTCTCCCAGTGCCATGGATATCACTTTGGGATGTGTTTGCCTGTAATAGGCTATGATCTGCTCCATTGCCCGGCCTTTGTCAGTCCTTCCATGGAGATGAAAAAATCGCCCGCCTTGGGTAATCATGAGTCCTCTCTTCTGCGCCGCGCGCCGGAGGGCATTGAGGTCAGGGTGCGCTGGTGAATGGATCACGAAAGGCTCATCAAATTCCCTTTGTGCGGCCAGCCGGGCCATCTGGATGTCAAGACCGGTGAGGGACGCGATTTGATCGATATCCACATCCGCAAAGCCGGTGACCGTATAGCCCAATTCTTTCCCTATTTCCTTCAAGGCGGCCGGAAGTTGCGTGTAAGGCGTGCCCTGTACTACTTTCCAAAGGTTTCCATCAAGTTCAGCCTCCAGCGGGGGCACCTCCCCGGGCGTCAGGGGCAGAAAAATACCTCCGCCGTTCTCGGAAATGAACGGATCTGAAAGTGCCATTCGATCACGGAGGATTTCCATTTCCGCCCTGGTCTTGCTCGAAGCCAGGATGACCGGAACACGGTGTTGGCGGCACAGGTCAAGGGCTTCCCCGGCTTTCTGCCAGGAATAGGTTTCAGAATCAAACAGAGTCCCGTCCAGGTCGGTAAAAACGATCAGGAGCGGGGCCCCGGTCAGGCTCGGCCCAGCGTCATCGGTCATAAGACGAAACGCCTCTTCTCATTTTCAACCACCTCTATGAGGTCATAGAAAATCCTGGGGAGTTTATTGGATACCCTCTCCCATGAAACGGTCTGGGGCATTTCAAAAATGGCCTGCTGGCTTTTCCGTTCTACTTCCAGGATAGTGTCCGAGATGCCCTGTTCAAGAA
Source organism: uncultured Desulfobacteraceae bacterium (assembly GCA_964548365.1). Taxonomy (GTDB): domain Bacteria; phylum Desulfobacterota; class DSM-4660; order Desulfatiglandales; family Desulfatiglandaceae; genus B46-G9. Next base: position 10,790 of record CAZJRD010000027.1, read on the forward strand.
AGGGCTTGAATTCAGCGTGGGAGTGGATAAATCGCAAGAACCGCTCTGTCATCCTGTAGGGCGCGGTAAGGAGTTCGCCCGCTTCGAGGATGGAATTTCGAAAGACACTTTTCACCAGGTATTCCTCGGTGTCCCGATCGTACTTGAGATTGCTGAAGCCGGCGTCATCAGAGTATTTCTTGACCTGTTCTTCCGCGAGCGCCTGGTAGGTGATTGAGAGATCCCTGAAAAAGGTGTCGGATATTTCAAGTCCTTCTTCAATGATGAGAGCATTCAAGAGGGTCGTTACAATGTCGATCCCCATGCGGTTGAGGCCTTTTGAGCGGTCTTCAGCGGAGACATTTTGGTGTTTATGGTCAAATGGTTCATCAGAAAACATAACCTGTGCCGCGGACGAGGCCTTCCGGTAGACCTCTATCAGGGTAAAAATTTCCACCCCCCAGTTGGTTGCAAAACGCATTTTTTTCAACAAATCAACGTGGAAAGCCACTTCTCCGGAGAGCTGATAGTTAAATCCCAGCAGAAACTCAATGAGATTCAGCATCTTTTCCTGCTTGGTATCGGCAGACTTTCTCTTGAGGGAGAGAAGGAGCGGGTCCAGGAGCAGCCTCTTGACACGGCCGTAAAATTGTCTTTCCTGCAACCGTGTATAATACGCCTTTGAGAAGTCATAGTTCAGGGCCACCACGGGATAGAGGAGACGGTCCAACTGGACCTGCTTGAAGGACCGGATGTCCGCATCGATCAATCCAATGGATTGCGCACCGAGGGCAATGGCGATCCCGAAGCTCAGAAACATGTTCTTGCCTTTGCCCGGCTCACTGAAATTGAAACCCGCATCATTGAGTTGCTGATAGATACCGCTGAAACCCGGACCATCGTTCCACTGGATCAGGTAATTCTTGATGCCGTACGAAGAAACGAGCTCATTCAGGCGATGGGCTTCTTCCTCCGTGGCCTTGTCAAGACCGAAGATAATCGTGGACAGATAGGTGACGGCCTTCAGTTGTTTCAGGATATTCTTGAACACGGGAGCATTGTCCGCATCCGTAAATTCGCTCGCCAAGAGGGGCACAATCAGGACGGTTTTCTTCCACTTGGAATGGAGCCGTAGCTGGGACCGCAGGTATTTCCTGTCCTGCTTGAGGATGTGAAACGTGGTGATATGATGAATATTTTGCGAAAAATCAGAAATGGCGCGCCTCCTTTTCCGAAAGAGGGTTCATGAGATATCTTTCATTTTAGGTACGCTATACAAAACCCCTACTCTTGTCAACAGGAAGTGCACCTCTCCCGGATGAACCGGAAATGACCAATGTCAAATAAAATCCAAAGGCATTTTTGTTCTTGAACGCAAATTTATTCATAAGATGCAAAGGAGTGCATATGGTTTTCCCTTGCATGGTTATGCAGGACTTGGTAATTTCAAATCGTAAGACGCAAGACTCAAGACTCATGACCCACAACTCCGGGACGGAAAAAATGGTTCCCTCTATCAACGCCTGTTTTCAGCTCATGGATCGATACGAAATGCTTGATAATATAAGAGAGCACTCCATCGTGGTCGCAAGGATCGCGCGCCTCATCGGGTGTGAACTCCTTGAAGCAGGGGAAACCATTTCCCTCGAAAAGGTGACGGCCGCGGCACTGCTCCATGATATTGCCAAGACGGCCTGCCTGGTCACAAAAAAAGATCATGCAGAGGAGGGGAGAAAAATATGTCTCCAGAACGACCTTGAAGAAATCGCCCCCATTGTTGCCGAGCACGTGGTACTGAAGAACCAGCGCACCGACGGCCGTTTTTCGGAAAAAGAGGTGGTCTACTATGCTGACAAACGGGTAAACCATCATTCCATTGTGAGCCTGCAGGAGCGGCTTGCCTCTATCCTGGAGCGGTATGGAGGAAATGGAAAGGGGCTTGAGCAACGGATAACCGACAATTTCAATCAGTGCAAGGCCCTGGAAAGGGCGCTTTTTCAGAAACTTTCCTTTGCGGCGGAGGCGCTGGCCCTTCGGCTGGAGCAAAATCCACCCCAACTTGTAAACTACCTCGGAGGACATGATGACCTTGCGTAAATTATTGCTCTTTATTATTGCCGGCGTGGTTTTTATAGCGGGTTGTTACGAGAAGGAATCGACCTTCAAGATCCGTTTTCAGGAAATAAACGGGTTGAAGGCGGAAGACCCGGTTATTTTTGAACAGAATCAGGTTGGCAAGGTGATTGGAATTACCTATACCAAAGAAGGTGTCTACCTGGTTGACGTGGTGATTGCACAGGAATTTACCCAGGCCGCCACGGACAAGTCCCGGTTTTTTATTGCGACCGACCCGCAGGATGCAACCGGAAAAGTGGTCGAAGTGGTCAATCTCTCCAAAGGAGGGGAGCCCCTTGAGAAAGGGGTCACGGTGGAAGGGTCTTCACGGGCAACGGCCCTGCTGGACCAGTTTTTGGGCGGCGTGAAAGATACCTTCAAGGACTTGGAGGGGACCCTTGAAGAGATGACGGAACCGCTCCGAAAGATACCTGATTCAGCTGAAGTGAGGAGGCTCCGGAAAGAGCTGCGTGATCTCATGGAGAGCCTGAAGCAAGAAGGGGCCTTGACCAGGAAGAAATTCGAAGAGGAGATCCTGCCGGAACTGCAAAAAAAGATGGAGCAGTTGCGGGAGCGGTTAAAGAAATTCGGCCGGGAAAAAGAGATGGATCCTCTTGAAGAAGAGATGAAGAACCTCAAAAAAATCTGAGCATTATCATGTCTATTCGATTGATCGCGAAGGATTTATACCGCCTCGAAAAGGACGTGGAGCAACTGGAAGCGGCCCTTGCACAGAGCCCCGCTGACAAGAGACCGGAGCTGGAAGACAAACTCCGAAAGGCCCGAGCCGAACGTGACCGCATGCGGGCGATGCTGGAGGGCAGCAAGGAAGATCTGCCCTACCGCAGACCGCTTTGATGAAAGGCCGGTAAGAGATCATCCGTGAATAAAGAGGACTTATTAAACAGAAAGAAGAGCACAACGACGGGTTTGATAACGTTCCTTTTCTGCTGCTTCGTGATCGTGACGTTCGGTGTTCCAGTGACCTTTGCGGCTACTGTCCGGATAACGGTGCTCCACTCCCAAGACAAGTATCCTGCGGGGGGTACGTATCCCCTGCTCTTCCGGGTGAACATCTCTGATCACTGGTATATCCATGAAGCCGGGAAGGGCGGCGGCGATCTGATCCCCACCGTTCTGCGCGTAAAGCCTGTTGCCGGTGTAAAGATTACTGACATACGATTCCCTCCCCCGCAGAAGAAACAGTTTTCCTTCAGTACGGAAACAATCAACGTCTACGCCGGAACCTTCCTGGTCCGTGCCAATCTCCAGGTTGATCGGATGGCCTCGACAGGGGGGAAAACCCTGGAAGGGAGGCTTTCCTACCAGGCCTGTTCTGATACGTCCTGCCTGCCGCCTGAAACCATTTCCCTCTCTTTCCACGTGGCGGTAGCCGCGCAGGGAACCCCGGCAACCCTAAGAAACCAGGTCCTTTTTGCCCAGGTCGAATCTCAGAGAAAAGTACAAGCGGTACCGGGTGACTTTATCCCGGGGGCAGGGCTCCTGCTGACCCTGCTGGGTATTTTTTTTGGGGGAATGGCGTTGAATCTCACTCCGTGTGTGTATCCCCTGATTCCCATTACGGTCTCGTATTTCGGCGGGCGCAGCGGCCAGAAAGGGGGAAAACCTGTTTTCCACGGGTTTCTCTATATGCTGGGACTCGCTTTTACCAATGCCACTCTGGGGGCTGTCGCGGCCCTTTCAGGAGGACTGCTGGGCTCCGCGCTCCAGAGCCCCATTGTCCTGGTTATCGTGGCTGCTATTCTTGTGGGTCTTGCCACGAGTTTTTTTGGTTTGTGGGAGATCAGGGTTCCGTCCGGCCTCATGCGGATATCCGCCAGGAGCTTTGGGGGTTATTTCGGGACATTTTTCATGGGCCTCACCCTGGGAGTGGTTGCCGCACCCTGTCTCGGGCCGTTTATTCTGGGACTGCTCACCTTCGTGGGACAAAAGGGAGACCCTGCCCTGGGAGTGCTGTATTTTTTTGTGTTGAGCATGGGACTCGGGTTTCCCCTTGCCGTCCTTGCGGTGTTTTCGAGCACCCTGGAGCGGCTCCCCCTTTCCGGGGGCTGGATGGTGTGGATCCGCACATGCTTCGGGTGGATATTGATCGGGATGGCATTCTACATGGTTCTCCCGTTGTTTCCCTCTTCTGTCCTGAAATCCTCTGTGGTGGGTGTTGTCCTGGTGGGAGCGGGCCTGCACCTGGGCTGGCTTGAAAAGAGCCGGAGCGCCTGGCATGGCTTTGTGTTTGTGAAACATACGTTCGGGATAGTCCTTTTGACGGCTGCCGTTATTTTTTTCCTGGCCGCCCCCGGGAAAAAGTCAGGTATCCAATGGGTTCCCTTTGACAGCATGCGTTTGGCAGCGGCCATGGAAAAGGGCAAGCCGGCATTACTGGATTTCTCCGCGGATTGGTGCAGTCCATGCAGGGCCCTGGAAAGATCTGTTTTTTCTGACCCCGAGGTGCTTGCCTTGAGCAAAGAGTTCGTGACCCTGCGGGTTGATCTCACTAGACACCGTCCGGGGCAGGATAAGCTTCTCGCCCGGTTCGGCGTGCGTGGCGTGCCCACGATTATTTTCATCAACCGGAAAGGCCTCGAAAAAAAGGCCCTGCGGGTGGAGGACCTTATCGGCAAGGATGAGATGATTGCACGGATGAAGGAGGTGTTGCGATAGAAACGGAAGCCTTCGGCTATTCCGGTACTATTTCATGCGGTAGGTAATGAGACCGTGGGTGGGGTCATACGGGGAAACGCTTATCTGGACGCGGTCTCCAACCATCACCTTGATGCGGTACTTTTTCATGCGGCCGGAAAGGCGCCCGCGGACGGTCACGTTATTATCACACTCGATTTCCATAATACCGCCCCCCAGGACCCTGGTTATTTTTCCTTCCAATTGGATTAAATCATCTCTGCTCAATCTCTTGTCTATTCCTTTCGTGATATAGGTATGATTCGTAACGCGTCCTCTATATCCTACTTCGATCCCATAAGTCAAGGAAATCCGCAGAAAAAGGCAGCCCAGTGGAGCGCCCTGTGCCTTAATTCATTTTAAAAGAATGCTTTAAAGGGACGTGGTGAAGGGCCATAGCAATCTTTTTGCGTACACGATGGGGCCCCCCGCCTGGGGCGAAAAGAGTTGCTGAGCAAGGCGGCCGGGAGCCCTATCAGTTCAGTCATGCCGTTGGATGACATGGGAAATGGGGTGCAATACCGCCGGCACGCCCAAACCCCGGTGGTTCGCGAAGGCCCAGCAAAGAAAAGATATCGTGTCTGCAAAAAGATTCCCGTGTCCCTTCTCTGCCGCGGGCCGCAGGCAAGATATATTACCGCCGGAAAGGAATCCCCTGGTCCTCCCTGATCGTCAGTGCTGTTTCGCATGCTTTATGGGTGTGGTGAAGGGCCATAGCAATCTTTTTGCGAACACGATGGTGCTTCATGCTGGCGCCAGGATGAAATCGCGGACCGCCTGGTTGAATACCTTGAAGTTTTCGATCATCACCATGTGTCCCGCGGAAGGCACCAGGACGACTGTGGCCCCGGGAATTGCTTTTTTCAAACTCTCTGAGAGGGGGGGAGGAGTGAGTTTGTCCTGTTCTCCACAGACGATCAGGCAGGAGAGCGAGATCCGGGAAATATCGTTCTTCCGGTCAAACCGGTCACAGGCGAGGAAGTCGTCATGGACGATGGACGATCCGGCTTCCTTCATCAATTGCGCACCTTGTCCGAGCAGAACAGGGTCTGCGTCAGGGGCGTAGGCGAACTTCATGATGGTCTCCACCGTTCCTTCAAACTGCTCCCTGAGACCTTGAAGGAGCGGGGGCGCCACCGGGAGCCGCGGCCCGGTGGCCGCGAGGATAATACCTGAAAGGGTTTCTGGATAGCGAAGTGCGACCTCCTGGACGATGGCCCCTCCCATGGAATGACCCATAAGGAACACCGGATTAATATCCAATCGGAGCAGGGTCTCATGGAGCCATGCCCCATAAGAAGCGATCGCATCCATGCCGGGTCCGCCTGTATTGCCGTGACCGGGCAGATCAAGGGCAAGCGTATTTATTTCTTTATCCAGGGGGCGTACCTGGCCCTGCCACATCTGGGCGCGCCCGCCCGCCCCGTGGATCATGAGCAGGGTCGGGAGACCTTCACGGTAACCGGACGGGCCTTCCATGAAGCCAACGTTCAGATTTTTCAGGATTTTAGCAGGGGAGGACAGAGACACCTCTCACCACCTGATGAGGGCGCTGCCCCAGGTCAGACCGCCACCGAAGACCGGGAGGCAAACAAGATCATTTTTCTTGATGCTGCCATCGCGGACCGCCTCATCGAAGGAGATAGCGCAGGAAGCGGAGGATATATTTCCATATTTATGGAGTGTCACGTAAAACCTTTCCATGGGTAGCTTGAGGGTTTTGGCTATGGATTGAAACATCCTGAGATTGGCCTGATGGGGGATAAACAAGTTGATATCTTCAACCGCCACCCGGTTAAACGTGGTCGCCTCTTTTATGGAAGCGATAAAATGACGAACAGCCACCCTGAAGCTGGCATTCGCTTCTATCATGTTGAGGGTATGGAGTTTTTTGTCCACGCTTTCATGGCAGATGGGAGTGGTCTTGGATCCACCGCCCGGCATGAGCAGGTCCCGCCCATTAAAGCCGTCCGTATGCAGATGGGAAGAGAGGATCTCGTGTCCATCTTCACCGAGCCGCAGGATTGCCGCCCCGGCCCCGTCACCCCAGAGGATGCAGGTGGTCCGGTCTGTCCAGTCCAGGGTCCGCGTCATCACTTCTGCTGCGACGACAAGCACGTTCTTGGCCGCTCCGGTCTTGAGATACTGTTCAGCCACATTCAGCCCGAAAATAAAACCGGAGCATGCAGCAGTCACATCGAAGGTGACCGCCTGGGGGGCGTCCAATTTGGCCTGGAGCCAGTTCGCACCGGAAGGACAACAGGTGTCCGGGGTGATTGTGGCGAGGATGATCAGGTCGAGATCTTTTGCTGTAAGGTGCGCCATATCCAATGCCTTGAGGGAGGCATCGTAGGCAAGGTCGGAGGTGGTTATATCAGGGTCCGCCATGCGTCTTTCCCGCACACCGGTGCGCTGGACGATCCATTCATCGGTGGTGTCAAGCCCCATCTTTTCCAGATCATGATTACTCAATATCTTGGGCGGGACATAGGACCCGGTCCCCAGGATTCTCACAGAAGACATTTTCTATTCTTTCTCCGGTGCAATACCCATCTGTTTTTCTTTTTCAGCCACAGCCAGCCGGGTTTTGATGACGGTGTCAGGGATCAGGCTCATGGAGTCGATACCGCATTCCACCAGAAATTCAGCAAAATCAGGGAAATCACTTGGGGCCTGCCCGCAGATACCGATTTTTCTTCCCGTTTCTTTGGCGATCTTGATCACCTGTTTGACGAGTCGCTTCACCGCATCATTTCGTTCATCATACAGATGGGATACCAGGGAGGAATCCCGGTCAAGGCCGAGGACAAGCTGGGTAAGGTCATTGGACCCGATGGAAAAACCATCAAAGATATCTGCAAATTGATCAGCGCAGATGACGTTACTGGGGATTTCACACATCACGTAGATTTCAAGGCCGTTTTCCCCTTGGACCAGTCCAAACCGCTTCATCAGGTCAATAACCCTTTGCCCTTCCTCAGGGGTCCGGCAAAAAGGAATCATGAGCTTTATGTTGCTGAGACCCACCTCGTTCCGCGCCTTTTCAAGGGCCCGGCATTCCAGCTCAAAGGCCGGCATGAAATTGTCATCATAATAGCGTGACGCACCCCGCCAGCCGATCATGGGGTTGCTTTCCTTTGGTTCGTAAAGATACCCGCCGAGGAGATTTTCATACTCATTGGTCTTGAAATCAGAGAGCCGGACGATCACGTCGTTTGGATAGAAGCCTGCGGCAATCCGGCTCACGCCTTCGGCCAGCTTGTCCACGAAAAAGCGGGTCTTGTCATCATAGACCGATGTAGTCTGATCTATTTTGTAGACAACCCCGGCAACCTGCTGGTCCGTCTTTGCCTTTTCCTTGAGTTTGTCGTACTCAAGCAGTGCCAGGGGATGGATACCGATATGGGAGTTGATGATGAACTCTTGCCGCGCCAGGCCGACCCCGTCATTGGGAATCATTGCCTGGGAAAAGGCCTTTTCCGGCATGCCCACATTCATCATGATTTTCGTGCGTGTTTTCGGCAGTTCGTCGAGATTAAACGTCTCCACGTCGTATTTGAGGAGTCCCTTGTAGACATGGCCGGTTTCCCCCTCGCAGCATGAGATGGTGATTTCCTGCCCGTCGCCGATAACTTCATCACCGTTCCCCGTACCGATGACACAGGGAATGCCCAGTTCCCTGGAGACGATGGCCGCGTGGCACGTGCGCCCGCCCTTGTTCGTAACGATGGCGGATGCGATTTTCATGATCGGCTCCCAGTCCGGGTCCGTCATGCTGGTTACCAGCACTTCCCCTTCCTTGAACTGGTCCATTTGCAGCGTGGCCTGAATGATGCGTGAGATGCCCTGGCCAATCTTGGTGCCCACAGCCGTGCCCGTTGCAAGAAGCTCCCCTTTTTCACGGAGATGGTAGTTCTCGTACTTGTTTGTATCAGCCCTGGAATGGATGGTTTCCGGCCGGGCCTGCACTATAAAGAGGTCTCCGGTTCCCACGTTGACTCCGTCACCGTCTTTGGCCCATTCAATATCCATGGGCTTGAAGTAGTCTGCCTCTTCGCTATAGTGCTCTTCAATAAGGCAGGCCCACTCGGCCAGTTTCAGAATTTCATCATCGTCCATGACATAGCGGTGCCTTTCGGCAAGGGTTGTGGCCACATTCTTGACAGTGGTTTCATCTTCCATGGAATAGGTCATCTTGATGTCCCGATCCCCTACTTTTCTGCTGATGATTGCTTTTTTACCCTGTTTCAACGTGGGCTTGAACACGAAATATTCATCCGGATTAACCACTCCCTGGACTACGTTTTCACCAAGGCCGTACGCGGCGGTAATGAACACCACGTCCTGGAACCCTGTCTCCGTGTCAATGGAAAACATGACACCGGAGTAAGCGGAATCACTCCTGACCATCTTCTGGACCGCGATGGAGAGGGAGACGTCGAACTGGCCGAACCCCTTGTCATGGCGGTAGGAAATGGCACGATTGGTAAAAAGGCTCGCGAAGCATTTCCTGCACGCGTCCAGGACACTCCTCCGCCCGCGGATATTCAGAAAGGTGTCCTGCTGTCCGGCGAAGGATGCGTCCGGAAGGTCCTCTGCAGTCGCGGACGATCTAATGGCCACGTCCAGGGTATCCATGCCTTCCTGGCTGAATTCCTTCGCCAGTTGGTCGTAAGAGGCGTAGATGGCCTGGGTCAGATCAGGTGGGAATTCTGCATGGCGCATGACGTCCCGCACCGCTCGTCCTTTCATGCTGAGATTCTGCATGTCCTGAGTGTCAAGCCCCTTCAGGGTCTTCTTGATCTCGTCTTCGATGCCTGCGTATTTGAGGAAATAACGGTATGCGTATGCTGTAATGGCAAACCCGTTTGGGACCTTGATACCCGCCTTGTGGAGTTTTTGATACATCTCTCCCAGGGAAGCGTTTTTCCCTCCCACCAAAGGGACATCATCAATGCCAATCTCGTTGAACCAAAGGATGAACTTTTTCTGATTGTCCGCCGCCATCCACTAAGTCCTCCATCCTATTAGTTAGCGCCTCCTGGTCGATTCGCCTGCTTTTGAAGAGGAGAGCAGACCAAACCGGCGTGGCTCCACTCAAGCAACGCCTTGAATCCAAAAGAAATTGAACGTTATACCTATCATTATCGGAATAGGTTTGTCAATCGGCAAAATATGGTGTAATGACAGTAACTACTCAGGTTCACGGTTCACGGTTCAGGGTTAATTAATTTGGAATTCCGCACAAAACCAGTCGCTATCCCTCAAAACCATGCTGTAGCTCACATTCTTCTTGGAATTGAACCCTGGAACTTTGAACTTGAATAGTTACTGATGACGAAGGCTCAACCGGGAGAGGAGTAGGGACAATGGATAAAAAAGGAAACACCTCTATATATCTGGACCATAATGCCACCACACCGGTGGCACCTGAAGCGGTTAAGGCCATGATTCCCCACCTGGAGAATGAGTTCGGCAACCCCTCGAGCGGCTATGGCCTCGGGCAGGAGGCACGGGAGGCCGTGGAAAATGCTCGCAGGGACGTGGCGGCCCTCATTGGAAGCAAGCCGGCGGAAATTATTTTTACTTCAGGAGGAAGTGAGTCCAACAATTTTGCCTTGAAGGGACTCATGGACTGGCACCATTTTGATACCTGCCACGTGATCACCTCGGCGGTGGAACATCCAGCCATCCTGAACCCTGCCATCTTTCTCATGGAATTGGGCGTGAAGGTGACAATTGTGCCGGTGGACGATTTGGGGCAGGTAGATCCGGAGGCCGTGGAGAAGGCGATCAGGCCTGCTACCAGGTTGATTAGCATTATGCTGGCCAACAATGAAACCGGCACCATACAGCCCATCCAGGCAATTTCTAGCATCGCGCACGACCACGGGATACCCCTGCACACGGATGCGGCCCAGGCGGTTGGGAAAATACCGGTGGATGTGAAAGAGCTTGGCGTTGATCTCCTGAGCATCGCGGGTCACAAACTCTATGGCCCGAAGGGTGTGGGTGCACTGTACATCCGAAACGGCCTCAACCTAGTGCCGCTGATCCATGGGGCGGCTCAGGAAAGTGGCAGGCGCGCCGGCACAGAAAACGTCATTTTTGGGGCCGGCCTCGGCGCTGCATGTGGGCTGGCCCGGGAAAGGATCGAGGCAGACATGGAAACGAACAGGAGGCTTCGCGATCGTTTGCAGGAGCTCCTTTTTGCTGGCATAGAGGAGTTGGTCCTGAACGGCCATCCCACCGAGCGCCTTCCCAACACACTGAACGTTGGTGTCCCGGGCCTGGAAGGGAGCAAAATCCTCGCACGAACCCCTCATGTCCTTGCCTCCACCGGCGCCGCATGCCACGACCGGACGGTGAAGCTTTCTCATGTGTTGTCAGCCATGGGGATTTCGGATCACATAGGGATGGGGGCCCTTCGTTTCAGCACGGGCAGGGAAAACTCCATAGACCAGATAGAAGCGGCTGCACAATCCATAGTCGACCAGGTGGCAGAAATGAGGAGATAACATATGAAATCAGGCGGAGAGGAAAAATCGGCCCTTTTGGTCATCGATATGGTTAAAGACAACTTTCGCGAGGACAAGCCCCTGCCCATCACCCCTTTTGCAAGGGCGATGATTCCGCGCATCAACGGGCTGAGCACCCTTTTCAGAAAAAACGGCTGGTCCGTGGTGTTTGCCACGGACGCTTTCCAGGAAGGAGATTTTATTTTCCAGGGTTCCATGAAGCCCCATTCCCTCACAGGAACAAAGAGGGCCGAGGTTGTGGACGAGCTGGACATGCGAGAGGAAGATCTCTGGCTTCCAAAACCCCGTTTTTCCGCGTTTTTCAGGACCGATCTTGCTGAGTGGCTGCATGAACGGGGAGTGACCCTCTGTGCAGTCTCAGGCATTGCCACCAACTTCTGTGTACTCACAACCATCATGGATGCCCTGTGCCATGATTTCAAGGCCGTATTGATTGAAGACTGCACGGCGGCCATGTCCGCGGTTGTTCATGAACAGATACTTGCCTGCTATCGGCGCAATCCCCTCTATCCATTGTTCAGGGTGCTTCCCGCGGCAGAACTGATGGAGGTATTGTCGGAGTGAGTGGCAATTGACGAGGAAAGACTGAAATGGAACAAATCCAAGACAATCATGATATTCCCCCATGCGAGATTTTTATTGATAAGGAGGGGAGATGGTTCTACAGAGGTGCTGAAATTATCAGGAGGGACCTTGTCCAACTGTTTTATGGCCATATGGAACGGGACGGACAGGGCAGGTATATCCTTACTTGGGAGGGAAAGCCCTGTTTCGTGGAAGTGGAAGACACGGCGTTTGTGGTGAGGGGGATTGACGAGGAAGATGGAGCTTTTTCCCTCCATCTCAGCGACAGCTCCACAGAAGATCTCCTGCCGGAAACCTTTTCGGTGGGACCGGACAACGTCCCCTACTGCATGGTCAAGAAGGGGCGGTTCCCCGCCCGTTTTACCCGTTCTGCCTATTACCAGCTCGCCGGGCACATTGAAGAGGATGGGGGGCAAGGGTTTTTCCTGCGCACCGGAAAAAAGAAATACCCAATCCCTTTCACTCGAGGATGAAGTGCAAGCCCGGGTTTCTCACCGATCTTCGTCACGAGACGGGGGTGACGATCTCCACTCTTGCCTTTTTTCTGAGGGTGTCCAACCAGTTCTGAAAGGCGGTGCGTTGTTTCAAGCGCATGAGAGAAAAGCGGTATTGCTCCTTCTCTTTTTGGAATTTTTTCTGATCGATCCCTTTGTAGCCTTCCCAACGGATGAGAAACGCGCCTGCCTGGTTTTCATAGACCTTGTCCGGATATGTTTTGTCCTTGTTCAGGTGAAAGGCGGTCTCGATCAATCCCTGGTCATAACCTATCTTCGGAACAGGCCCCTGTCGAGAGAAGAACCCGGTCTCCTGGGATTTTACTCCTGATTCGTCGGCGACCTTTTTCCACTCTTTCCCTGTTGTGAGCTCTTGCAGGTATTTTTCCGCCACGGATTTGGCCTTTTCCGCTGCAAGGTGTTTCAGGAAATCAGGCTTCACCGCGTCTTTGACGTCTTTGAGTTCGGGGAGATACGAGGCCGTTCTGCCTGCCACCTGGAAGATGTAAAATTTTCCCTGGAGCCCAATAAGTTCGCTCGCTTCGTTCTTCTGGAGAGCGAAGAGGGATTCCCTCAGTTTCTCGTCACCGCCAATCCCGGGGATGGGATCCTTCAAAGAAAAGGAATCGGTCATGTGCACGGCCAACTTGTTCTCCGCCGCGTATTTGCTCAGATCAACCTCGTACGGCATCTGGTCTATCAGGGAGAGACCTTTTTCGTGAGCAAGGTCCGCGGCCTCGCTCTTTTTCAGGCTGTCTTCGATCTGGCTTCGCACCTCATCAAGGGATTTTGTCCTTGCGGCCCGGACATCCTTTACTTTAATGATATGGTACCCAAAGCGCGTCTTCACCAGGTCACTGATTTCTCCTTTTTTCAGTTTGAACGCAGCCTCTTCAAATGGCTTGACCATCTTTCCCTTGGAAAAACAGCCGAGATCTCCCCCGCTCTTCCCGGTAGGGCCTTCTGAATATTTTTTTGCCAACTTCGCGAAATCCTTCCCCGCGCGGGCCATTTTGAGGACCGCTTCTGCCTTTTTCCGGACCTTTGCCGCTTCTACCTTTGTGGCGTTCTCTTTCAAGCGAAAAAGGATGTGCCTTGCGCAGATCTTCGCGGGGATTTTGAAAGAGTCCATGTTGTAGTCGTAATATTCCTTGATTTCCTGTTGCGACACCGTGACCCGGTCTTTGAAATCAGCGGGATCAATGGTGATATAAGCCAGCTTGACCTTTTCAGGGACCCGGTAGTCCTCCTGATGCTTCTTGAAATAGGCCTCCATGGCGGAAGGGTCTATCTTTACAGACGAGGTAAACCGGTCGGGTTTTATCTGGATGAACCCGAGGTTCACCTGCTCGTGGCTCAGGGTATAGGCGTCAAGCAGTTCATGATCGGTGACCGGGAGAAAAGTGAGCAGAAACTGCTGCAGTTTTTGCTGGAGAAGGTCTTGGGCGATATTTTGCTCAAAGTCCTCCGGTTTCATACGATTCTGGTCGAGAAGGGCCTGGTAGCGGCGCACATCAAATTGGCCGTTTACCTGAAACGCGGGGTAGGCCATGATGCTCTTCTGGATCTCTGCTTTGGTCACCTGGAAGCCGAGTTTCTTGGCCTCCTGGCTGAGAAGTTTCCTGTTGATCAGGTTTTGGAGAGCCCTGTTCTTGAGACCGAGTACTTTGATAAGATTGTCGTTCCAGGCTCCCTTGTATTGCCGCCTGAAAGATTCCACCATGTCTCTGTATTCCTTGTCATAAGCGCGCCTTGTTATGACGTCTCCGTTTACCGTGGCCATTTTATGAGCCCGACTGGAGGTGAAGGAATACCCGAAATAAAAGACGAAGACCAGGCTGATAATCCCGATCAGAAATTTAATGAGCCATGACTTGGCCTGCCTGCGCATGAGGCTCAACATTGCGAAAAAACCTCCCTCAAAAGGCTAACCCGCATTTCTTACGGGCAATCTACTGTGACGGCGGATAGTCCCGTGGCTCCTGCGTTGCACTTGAAAAATGACTTCGACGTACTGTAAGTAGGCCTTCATCCATTTTCCTTCGCGCGCCTTGTATCCACGGGCCTTTCCACCGCCTCGCTACGAAGGCCCGTAAGAAAAGCGGGCTAAATCCATTGTTTTGGAGAAACCCCATACCATGATCTTCTTCCTTTTGTCCATGATAAAATCAGGGCTTTCCCGCTTGACAGTCACTTCAGAGGTCCTGTAATCTTTGCCTGAAAGGCTAAAGGCCAACAAGCAACAGCCAACACGCAACAGGCGCAATGCTCAATTTTATACTCGGAAAAGAAATAGCCTATTATGTAAGGCAGCACCGGGGGCTGGTGATCACCACCATCTTCCTTGCAGCCCTATCCTCCCTGTTTGTCGTGATTCCGGCCTACCTGCTGCAGCCCTTTGTGGATGAAGGCATGAAGACGAGTGCAAACCCGGTGAGTTGGAAAATTCCATGGATCGCTTTTGAGGCAGGGTCGTGGCTTTCGTGGCACCGGACTGAACTGGTACTGGTTGATCATGTCTCTCCCAATAAACTCCTTTTCCTGCTTACCCTGGTGGCTTTTGTGTCGGTGGCCTGCAAATCCATCACCATGTATCTGGGGGGACTGTCCGCTGCGGCCTTCTCAAACAGGGCCGTCCTGTCCCTTCGGATTGACGTGTTCCAGAAATTTGTTTCCCTCCCCTTGAGCTTTCACCAGAAGACGAAATCAGGGGAACTGATCGCCAGGGCCACCGCCGATCTGACCGTCATGCAAGGAAATATTTCCAATATTATCATCGGCTTGATCCAGCATCCGCTGACCATATTCATCTTTCTGATCTACCTGGTCGTCATGAATTTCAAGCTCACCCTGCTGGTCTTTGTCACTGTCCCCCTGATCGTCGGTTTGGTCAGGCTCTTCGGGCGAAAGGTGAAAAAGCATTCCATCCGGGTGCAGGACGCCACCGCGGAGGTCACCAACGCGTATCACGAGGGACTTGTGTGTCTGAAAGTGATCCAGGGTTTTTCAAAAGGGGATGAGGAGACGGGAAAATTCGAGAATCTTGCCTTTTTCCTGTACAGCAGGGTCATGCACTGGGCCCGGTGGAATATCGGTCTCGGCCCCCTGATGGACTCAACGGTCTTTCTGGTCCTGCCGGCGGTCCTGATCGTGGGCAAAGTGTATTTTCACCACACCCTGGGGGAACTCATGTCCATGGTGTATGCGTTTTCCCGGGTGTATGCCCCCACCAAGAGGCTGGCCACTATCAATAACAATCTCAAGACCCTCAACGGCGCTACCCAGCGGGTCTTCAGCATCATGGGGACAGAACCTGACATCAGGGATGCTCCAGGTGCGGTCCCTTTGCCAAGGCACGAAAAGTCAATCGTGTTCGAGAACGTTTCATTCGGTTATGCCCCGGGAAAAAAGGTGCTTGATCATGTTTCCTTTGAGGTCAATGCGGGAGAAATGGTGGCCTTTGTGGGTTCCACCGGGGCGGGGAAAAGTACACTCCTGGATCTGATCTCCCGGTTCTATGAGGTGACCGGGGGGCGGATTCTGATTGATGACCACGATATCCGTGACGTGACACTCTCTTCCCTCAGAAGGCAGATCGGGATAGTGAACCAGGAAATCCTCCTGTTTCATGATACCATTGCCAATAACATCACCTATGGAAGATCCGACGCCACAGAAGGTGAGATGATTTCAGCCGCAAAAAAGGCCCAGGCCCACGATTTTATTATGGCACAACCAAAGGGGTACCAGACGGTTGTCGGGGACCAGGGGACTCTGCTATCCGGCGGCCAGCGCCAGCGGATTGCCATCGCAAGAGCCATGCTCATTAATCCGTCTATCTTAATCCTCGATGAGGCCGCCTCGGCACTGGACGCGGAAAGTGAGCAGCTCGTCCAGGACGCAATCGAGAACCTCAAGGGGGGCCCGACCATTCTGGTGGTGGCACATCGGCTCAGCACCGTGAGGAAAGCGAGCCGGATATATGTCCTGGAGCAGGGGCGAATCGTGGAGTCAGGATCAGAAGACGATTTGCTGGCCCTGAACGGCCGTTTTCGGCAGTTGCATGACCTCCAGTTCATGTGATTGACTCAGAGTGAAGCCCCCTCGTGGTTGAAAAAAGATTGTTGTGGCCCTCCACCACGTCTCTTTGAAGCACTGTCTTGAAATCGCACATGGTGAGGGAAGGCGAATATATGACTTTATGCCGGATTTTTTCCTCTGCCGATGTCGGCAGAGCAAAAGTCTGTGTCTGTCTGCGTGGGTCTGCAGCTAGAAAACAGGGGAGTAGGTGAAAGCAAGGCGAAGATGACTCCATGGTGAAGAAAAATCCTGAGACAATCAAGAAGGCGCTGATAGAAAAGGGCGTAAACATGCCCTGCCCGGAGAGCGTGGAGATTGGGCCGGAGGTGGACCCTGATCGCATTGCAGGAGCAAAGGTGGTGATACACACGGGGTCCCGGCTCTTCGGCCCGAAGACCCTGATTCTGCCCGGCGTTGAACTGGGGACCGAAGGACCGGTGACGGTGCAGGACTGCTTTGTCGGCAGGAACGTCAGGCTGGGAAGCGGTCCCCTCGAGATCGATCCCCTTTCACCAGGGGCTTTACAGCAATATAAAGCGGCTGGTTATGCAAAACACCAACTATATCGCGAACCTGATCGCCCTTCGCCGATGGTACCTGGATGTTCGATCCTGAGTTATCGGTTCGGGAAAAATGGAAAAAGCGCTCCTTGCCGGTGCGCTTGACATCCTCATGGCCGGGGTCAATGAACGCCTCAAGACATTCGGGGAAATAGCGGAAGGGATGGACCGTTCCATAGAAGTGTACCGGTTCGTGTCAAGAAAAACCCATGATCCTTTGATTGAGAAATCAAAGGAATTCGCCGCCAAATGGCCCCGCATGAAAGACCACTTTCTCGAGGCCTTGGAAGAAGAAGGGGATGAAAGAGCGAAAGAAACCATTCTCACAGGAGTCGATCGATCAACGGCGGAACATGGGGTACGCTACCTGGAGGTGATCAAGGGGCTGGATGATAACGAGGCCGCTCTCGGAACGGGATGGCTGCAGGGCATTGTGGACAGGATTGAGAAAAGGATCAGGGACGTGCTCCCTGCTTTCGACCGCGGGAGAAAGACAAAGTGACCAGGCTTTTCGGCACCGATGGAATCAGGGGGATAGCCAACAGGCATCCCATTACCCCGGAGCTGGGCGTTCATCTTGGCCGCGCCGTGGTGGAATATTGCCGTCAGGGGAGCAGGGAACCCTCAGTAGTGATTGGCAGGGACACCAGGAGTTCCGGACAGATGCTGTCTTTTGCGGTGGCTGCCGGCGTTCTTTCGGCGGGCGGCAGGGTATACATGGCGGGGGTAGTCCCGACCCCAGCGGTGGCCTATCTCGTTCGGCATTTTCGAGCAGGGGCGGGGGTCGTGCTCTCCGCATCCCATAACCCGCATGAATATAACGGGTTCAAACTGTTCTCGGCCGATGGATTCAAACTGTCGGATCAGGAGGAAGACCGGATCGAGGAGATGATTCGCAAGCCCGAAAAATCCCGCAAGAATCGCCCACCGGGCCGGGCGGAGACGCGGGAAGACGGTTGGCGGTTGTACATGGGTTTCCTGGAAAAAACGATTCCCGGAGGGCAGCCCTTAAAAGGGATGAAACTGGTGCTTGATTGTGCTAACGGGGCTACCTTCCAGGTCGCTCCGAGCCTTTTTAAGCGCCTTGGGGCAACCGTCAGAACCCTCTTCGCAGAACCGGACGGGAAAAACATCAATTTTGGGTGTGGGTCACAACATCCTGAAGCGGCGCAGGAAGAGGTTGTACGGTCAGGAGCATCCGCCGGGCTGGCCTTTGACGGGGATGGTGATCGCCTCGTGGTCGTGGATGAAACGGGAGCTGTCCTTTCGGGGGACCAGATTATTGCTGTCTGTGCCGGTGACCTCAAAGAGCAGGGCAGACTGAAAAATGACGTGGTGGTGAGCACCGTCATGAGTAACATGGGTTTGCGCTTTGCCCTCCAAGGCATGGGAGTCGAGCCCGTGACCACCGCGGTGGGGGATCGCTCGGTAATGGAGGCCATGCGAGAGAATGGGGCTGTGCTCGGGGGCGAGGACTCGGGCCATATCATTTTCCTGGACCACCACACCACCGGTGACGGGATCCTTTCCGCCCTTCAGCTCCTTTCGACCCGGCTCCGGTCGGGGAAACCGCTTTCTCAACTGGCGAGCACCATGACCATATTCCCCCAGGCCCTCATCAATGTCCCGGTGAGCCGGAAACCGGATCTGGGATCCATCCCGGAAATCGGAGCGGTCATTCAGCAAGTGGAACAAGCACTGGGGGATCGCGGAAGAGTCCTGGTGCGGTATTCCGGCACAGAACCCCTCTGTCGGGTCATGGTGGAAGGGGAAGACAGGGAAGAAGTGGAGCGCTCCGCCCAAGCAATAGCTGATACCATAAGGCAGAAATTACACCCTTGAGCCTATTTCAAAACATCCTCTTTTGCCTGATCCCCGATCCCAAACCCCGACCTTTATTCAAACTCCTCTGATTCGTCGGCCGGGTAAAAAAGGGAAAGGTTCTTATCCAGGATTTTTTCGGGGTCCTCATGGAGGAGGTAGTGTTCCGCCTCTTTGCGAAAGACCCGTGCCTGTCTTTCCATGATTTCCAACTCTTTGAGGACACCTGATTCCCGCAGCATCACCTTTATTTCGTGGAAAAGCTCCTCACTCCCGCAGAGAAAGGTCCCCTCTCGCATGATCTTGCAGGCCAGTTTATGGCGGAACGTGTCAAACTTGAGCTGTTCACGGACCTTCCCGGTTCTTTTGAGCACGTAGTCTATCTCCTCTCGGATGTGCGGGGTGACGAGGAGCCGGTATTTTTCACGGTAGATAGCATCATCGAGCCGTTTCATGATAGGTTCCGGGAAGTCGTCCGGCACAATCACGACGATATCCATATCAGACCCGTTGACCAGCTTTCCGGTGCTCCGCTCCGGCCGGGGCACGTCGTGGGCCATGGCATAGACGATATCTCCGGCAATGATAAAACAACCGTTTTTCTCCACGGGTATCTCGGTGTCGAGCTGGGAAGCAAGGGAAGTCATGGTCCGATAAGCAAGGTCCAGCTTTGTCCTCGTCACCTCCTCGATGTGTGATTCCACCGTGCAGCATTTTTCCCGGACCGCATTCTTCTGGCCTTTGCATCCGAGGACGCGGTAGGTGAGGAATTCCCGGAAAATAGAAGGAGAGAGCCTGCCGAATCCAGGAACCCTCCGATCCAGGCGGAGATAGCGAGTCCCCACCGTGCCCACAAGAATCGCATTGGAAAGGCGACAGGCACGCCACAACAGGAGCCCGTTACCGCCCATGTGTTCCCAAACCTCCGCGCCGGTCATGGGCCCGGACTGCTCGAGCAATTTCAGGATTTGCTTTTCCATGCTCAAAATCTTATCATGAACTGGGAAGTGAATGGGAAGCAAAAAAATTGCAGACTGATTTCTAGCCGAAGCGGGACATTGAACATCTGGGTTGTTCAGCAGGAAAGTGATAACTTTGTATGACTAGCCGGGGCGACTTGAAGGGGCAGGGAAGAAGTTTTCCTGCCCCTTTTGAAATGCCCATTTTTTATTACCCGGGGGAAATCATGGATCAGGGGAAAAAACCATTGACCAGGTGGGGGAATTCGGGTTTATCCGGTCCATCATGGAAGGGGCCACCCGGTATTCAGAATATGTGCGCTGTTCCATAACCGCAGGCAGAATATATTCCCGCCAGAAAGGAGCCCCCTGGCCCTCCGTGCCCGTCAATGCGGCTGAGAGGCCCAATTTTATTGCGTCTCGCCGATGAAGTGAGAAAGTTGCTCGTCCACTTGGGCCTTGAGAGTGACGGCCGCATTTTCATGGATTCTTTTGATCCCTCCTCCCAGGCGCAGGAGATCCAGGAAAAGGGGATCAAGGGGCAGGAGATGAGTAAAGGGGGCGCCGCTGCTCAAAGAGCCGCTCCGCAGGCGTGGCATGAGATCGGTCGAGAATTGCTCAAATTGCTGCACAAACGAGGCCCCCCGGAGAGACCCAATACCTTCTTGCTGGACAATGCCTTTGAGCAGGTACGCATTGGCCCGCGGTTCCGGACCGCTTTCAAGCACCGGATAGGTCTTTGAAAGGTGATCGCGGGAAAGAGGCGTACTATCTTGTTCCATGGCGATAGCACTCAGCAGGGCCGGTCCCCATCCCAGGAGGCGAAACAGGGGGTTGAACCGGTGGCTTGAATACTGAAACGAGTCTAAGTCCTTGACCAGGTGGAGCCAGAAACGCCGGGCCTCTAGGGGTAGCCCAAGAAAAACCCTGGATTCCGGGCAGTTCTCCCTCCGGCACTTTTCCCCATAGTCCGTGAGGAAGCGCAAGTCCTCTCCTTGATGGCGTTCGGGGTGGAGGAGGCATCCCACGAGGCGGCAATCTTTGTCAAGGTATCCGAGTGCCCAGCAACTGAATCCTGTAATGGGTCGCATACGCCTGCTTTGACTGTCAAATTCTCGGGTGTTTTCCCTGAGAATCCGCTGGATGATCGTGCGGTGGTGGATATGCTCATATCCCACCGGACGAATGGGAGGGCAACAGGCGAAACAGCTTTTTTCCTCATCCGGGATACACAGAGTCGGTTTAAAGTCGTGCGGGGTTGAATGGCTGAACATGGCAGGTCCTTCGGATCAGGAGGTATCTATGCGGGGAAATCAGTTTCCTGGGCCTTTTGAGATAAGGGCGCTTCTGCGCTTTCTGGCAAGCTCCCGCTTATCTGCCACTTCGTCGGATTCATCTACAATCTCTGTCCCCAGGATCTCTTCCAGAATATCTTCCAGGGTGATGAGTCCGGCAAGTCCCCCGTATTCGTCAAGGACCACGAACAGGTGTTGCCTGAGGTCAAGGAATTCCCTCAGCATTTTGCTCAATGGAGCAGTTTCCACCACGAAATGAACGGGTCTCATGAGCTCGGTGAGTTTTTCCTCTTCTTTTCCCCGGACCAGGGCGTGAAAGAGCTCTTTTGTCAACACCCAGCCCACCACATCTTCCTGGTCTCGATCGTACACGGGGAACCGGCTGTGTTCCCATTTTGTGGCCGCATCGCAGGCCTCTTTCAGGGTAAGGTGCTCATTGAGGGAAAAGATAACCGTCCTGGGGGTCATGACATCCTTCACCGTCTTCCTCTGGAGGGTGAGGATATTCTCGATGGCCCGCTTCTGGTAAGCCTGGATCTTCCCCGCCTGGAGGCTCAGGTGCGCCATGATCCTGATCTCTTCCGGGGTCACGATATCACCTTTTCTGCCCCGTGAAATAAATGCGGTGAGCAGACTGCTCAGCCAGATGGCGGGCCGCATGATCCAAACGAGGCCTTGGAGTGGATAAGCTACCAGCGGGATGAGGGATCTCCCATAAATAATCCCGGTAGTCTTGGGGATGATCTCCGAAAAGATGAGGATGGCCAGGGTGAAAAAGGCCGAAAAGGCGCCCAGCCGCTCATGCCCGAAAACCACTGCAGCAGACGCCCCCGCAAAGGCGGCCCCCGCCGTGTTCGCGATGGTATTGAGGGTAAGGATTGCGGCGATGGGTTTTTCCACGTTTCTGCGCATGTTTTGAAAAATCCTGGCGCTCCTCTTTTCCGCCTGCGCCATGGCCTCCAGGTGCCTCCGGGGCACAGAGTAGAGGACCGCCTCGAACAGGGAACAACCGGCGGAGAGAAGGATCGCCAACCCGACAGCGAGCACCAGTTCAATCATTGCTCAATCTCCTTTGGCCTGCGAGAAATACGAGTTAGATCCTCGGGGCGATTTATGTTGAGAAAAGAGCGCAATGAGGGATCAAATCTCCTGACCTCATCTTCCTCCACATACCGGACTGAAACCCGGTCGAAAAAGCGGATGGTCTGGTATTCATTGTTCCGGATCAGCCGCTCGACTTCCGGCAGGCAGGTCTTCCTGTAAAGGGAGTGAAGCGCCTCAATTTTCCAGTCGATTTTTGGAGCTACCACATCATACTCTTCCCGTTGATCAATGATATACGATATGAGTGGTGAGTTGAGAAAAGGCATGTCACATGCTACAAAAAAGCCGTATTTCGTTGAAATGGTTTGGAGGGCCGTATAGATGCCTCCCAGGGGCCCCAGGCCCTTGATGATGTCCTGTTCCATGGGCAGGCGAAGATAGGCGTATTCTTCGGGAGAATTGGTGATGAGAACCACGTTTTCAAAAAGCCCTTCAAGGACCCTGATCACCCGTTCGACCAAGGGGGTTCCATGTAATTGCACCAGGGCCTTATTTCGACCGTAACGCCTGCTCCTTCCCCCCGCCAGAATAATCCCTGAAATATCTTTATAGAGCATGGCCGTTTCGTGAAAAGAACAAGAGTTTCGAGGGTTCCACATTCCAAGATCCAAATACCCAGTGTCCAAAAACCATGAAGAAGGGATACCTCGTCAAAATCCTTCTATCCTCCGTACGTGGCTGTGAATTCGATTGGTGTCTTTCGCCAGGTCCACCAGGGTAACGTTGTAGACCTTGGCCGCCTCAACCGCCTTGGACGTGGGCCGGGACATGGCGATGAACAGGGGAATCCGGGCCCGGGCAGTCTTGAGAATCATTTCAAGGCTTGCCCGGCCGCTGGAAACGAGGATCTTATCGTCCATGGAAATATGGTGGAGAAGACCGGCCCCGATGACCTTGTCAAGGGCATTGTGACGGCCCATATCCTCGCTGAAAAGGGCAGGCACCGCGTTTCCGTCCAGGAGCATGGCGGCGTGGGCACCCCCCGTCCGCCTATACAACTGCTGGTGCTCTTCCAGGCGTTCGGCGCAGGCGTAAATCATGTCCATGGAAAAGCGCACCTTGCTCCTGACTCGGGAAAGCCGGGGGTTGAGCTCACTGTAGTTCTGCTTCCCGCACACCCCGCAACTGGAAAAGGAGACCCTTTTCATGGGCCCGGTTAAACTGGTAGGGAGGGTGTCGCCCAGAGTGACGAATGCCTGGATGATATCATCGGAATGGCCGTTTTCCCCGGGGTAAATTTGGCAGGACAGAACGTCACCGGGATCCTTGATGATCCCCTCGGTGAACAGAAAACCATAGACCAGTTCCCGGACGAGAACGGGAGTGCACATGATAAGGACCTGTCTCCCCCGATCAATGGTGATTTCGAGTGGGGCCTCCACCAAGAGGTCCGTGGGTTCAGGAGAAAGGGCCCTGTCTTTGAAGGTGAAGGACCGAATGGTCTTATATGTGTCATTTTCAGTCATTTGTTTTCTTGACAGGATTGACAGGACGAACAGGATAAAAATCTTGTCTATCCTATTCGTCCTGTCAGAGGTTTATTGCCGCTCGCAGAGCTCCATCAGGACCCCGTTGGTTTCCTTAGGATGGATGAAGGCGATCTTCGCTCCGCCCGCACCCTGCCTGGGAATCTTGTCTATGAGCCGGACTCCTTTCTCCTTCAGTTCTTCCAGGGCGTCCTCGATATTTTCCACCCGGAAGGCAATATGCTGGATCCCCTCCCCGCGGGATGCAATGTATTTCGCCACGGGACCATCCTCGTGGGTAGACTCCACCAGTTCCACCTCGCTGTCGGTGATGGGGATAAAGGCCACGTTGACCTTCTGATCGGCAACATTTTCAATCCCCGCGATATCCAGGCCCAGGATATCTGTGTAGAATTTCCCCGCCTGGGCAATTTCTTTTACTGCAACCCCGATATGATCGATGTGCTTAATCTTCATGGTTCCTCCTCTCGTTGGGAAAATCAATCCTGAACCCCTTTTGCTTGTCCACCTCTACCATACCTGTCATTGATATCCCCGGTCAAGAAGGTTTTCCCTTGAAAAGGTGTCCGAGCCCCTTGCATTTGGCTGTTTTCATTATTAGAATAAAATCGCAGAAAAAAGGACAATGAGCGGAATGAAAGGACGGTACCATGAAAAAAAATCCATTCGGTCTTGTTCCACCCGACCCCCCATCTCCTCCGGAAAGGCAGGCAGACTTTGATCAACTGGAGGCCACGGAGCTTTACTGTCCCAAGTGCAGACAGGCGGTGCCGGTCAGGAAATTCCTGCTCCTCATCCTGCCGGATGGTGACAAGTATGAATACCGCTGCCAGTATTGCGGGACCAAGGTGGGGGACAAGATGGACAAGTCCGGCCAGTACTATGGGGTCCTCAATCGGTGAGGCAGCACTGTGCGAGGTTCTTGAGAACCACCATAGGAGGATTTGGCCGGCTATTTGAGAAATTTCGCCGGGGCGTCAGGAGGATATCCCCCCTCCCTTAACTTTTCACTGAGTACATCAGGATTTGTCTTCGTGTCATCGTAGGTAACAGTGGCTCTGTGGAGTTGCGCATCTGGTACCACTTTTATTACCCCGTCTACTTTTTTCAGGATATAACTTACCCTGCTGGCTGTGGCTGGTCATTCACATGCCGGAATGGAGAACTCGACCACTCGCTCCGCGGCGAGCACCGACTGCATGGGAACTCCCAGGACGAGCAGCCCCGCAAAAAGCATTACAAAAAGAACGGCAAGGTGTTTTCTTTTTTTCATTTTTTCCTCCTTTGTTTGAATGTTCTGGTTTTTTTGTGAAGTCACTATGTCTTAATCTAAGTCCTCTCCTTTGGATCTGCAAGGGAGATTCTCGAAGGGGGAGGAAGCAACCTTGCCCGGATATCTCCAAATGGCATTTATGAATTTGTCGGATATCCGGAAAGATCCTTACACTTCCTGGCGACATTTTTTGAAACTCCTCACCCCTCAAGGGAGCCAGTATCCTCTCGGTCATCCCTTCTCCCTGAGCCGAAGTTCCTGACGGAGCTGTTCCAATGAGTAACCCGGGCTAGGCAAGGACCCTTCTGAGGAGTGCGACAAACCCCATGATGTCCTCTTGGGTAGTGTCAAAGGAGGTCATCCACCTGACGATGGACTGCTCTTCATCCCAGACATAGAAGAAATATTCCTGAGTAAGTGGTTGTATATGCCTTGGAGGGATGGCGGCAAAGACGGCATTCGCGTCCACCGGCTGGGTGATGGTGAGATGCGGGATGCTGCGGACTTCCCGCTCCAGCAGCGCGGCCATGTTGTTTGCGAGTTGGGCGTTCCTGCGCCATAGATCATCGGTGAGGAGCGCTTCGAACTGAACGGCAATGAAACGCATCTTGGATGCGAGTTGGGCCCCCTGTTTGCGGATAAATTTGAAATCCCGCGCCAGGGCGCGATTGAAAAAGACCACGGCCTCACCGAACATGATCCCGTTCTTGGTGCCGCCGAAGGAGAGCACGTCGATGCCTACATCCCGGGTGATTTCCCGGAGTCCCGTCTTGAGAGACACGGCGGCATTGGCAATCCGCGCCCCGTCCAGGTGCACAAAGAGGCCGTTTTGGTGGGCGAACCGGGTGATTTCTTCGGTCTCTTGAGGCCGGTAGACGGTCCCCAGTTCGGTCGCCTGGGTGAGGGAGATGACCCTTGGCTGTGCGTGGTGCTCGTTTCCCAGCGCATGCAGGTGCAGTCCGATCTGATCGACCGTTATCTTCCCGTTTCCCGTTGAAATGGGGAGGAGTTTGCACCCGGTGAATTTTTCCGGGGCCCCGCATTCGTCTTCGTTGATGTGGGCGGTCTCTGCGCAGATGACCGCCTGAAAGGAATCAGTCAGGGCCTGGATGGAAAGGACATTCGCCCCGGTCCCGTTGTAGACAAAGAAGACCTCCGTATCTTCACCAAAAATCTCTTTGAATTTCCTGGTGGCGGATTCGGTGTGGGGATCGTCCCCATAGGCCACCACGTGACCTTGGTTGGCCTGCACCACGGCCTCGAGGATCTTCGGGTGCACGCCGGCGTTGTTGTCGCTCGCAAAGCCCCGTTTGTTCCCAGGTTTCATTTCCATTCGTCCTCGATCAAATTCTCACTCATTTCACCACCCATTCCCCCGCCTGGCGGGGTCATCAGAGCCACAGAGCCCACAGAAAAAAGATATTTCTATTTGTCGGGAGATACCGACAAATTGAAAGAACCTGGACAGGTAAACTCTGTGTCCTCCGCCTCTCTGTGGTGAAATTTTTTTACTGGAAATTGAACCAGATGATGCGGCTGGTCCCTTTCCCGATATTGCTCAATTTCCCCTTTTGTACCGCAAGAAACAACCGGTTTCCAACCACTTGCATATCTGCAAGAGCATAGTCTATCTCCTTGGTGTCCCAACCCGGGGAGAGGGCAGCTCCCTGGAATTTGTACCCAATGAGCTTTGATTTGATATAGAGTTTCATATTTTCAATGTGTTTAATGAAGGCGATATTTTTGACGGCTATCAGGTCATTTTTCCCGTCCCCGTCAACATCCATAATGACCGGCCTGGCCTCGAAGGACTCCCAGTGCAGTTGCTGTTCAGGATGCGTGTCATTGATGACGACCCTGTTATTGGTGCCGCCGATACCCTTCTCTTCGGCCCAGAGCACGCCTCCGTCACTGCTCCAGATATGGAGGGTATCTCCTTCCCCCAGGCCGATGAGTTCGGGGTTTGCGTCTTTGTTGAGGTCGTACAGGATCAGGCTGTAGAAACGAATCCCCTTGAGGGCGGGAAACTGTCGCACTTCCCGCGTTTTACCGGCCCCATCGTAATCGAGCTGGGATATCCTGCCGCTGAAAAACTCACCCGTCCGCGAATCCTGAAAGAGCAGTCTTGGCCTGCCGCCCTGGGCATTCCTGAGGGCGTCAAGGTGCCCTGTCCGGCGGAAGACCTGCCGGAAGGCTCCGTTCCACTCGTACACGGTGGTACGTGCCCGCATGCTATAGAGGCTGACCAGATAGATTTCGGCCTTGCCGTTTCCATCCACATCCCCAACGGAGACGTGAATAAATTCTTCCCCGACCGAGGTCTTGAGCGTGTCCTGCAGGCGGAACACGTCACCCTTTTTCCCATAGATCCGAAGTTCGTTCCTTCCCATCACCGCCAGTTCCGTATTACCGTCACCGGTGAGATCACCCGCGTCGAACGACTCCACGGTCATATGGAGGGAGATCCTGCCCTGGGGTTCAAACCCCCTCGGTTGCCGGGTGCGGCGGAAAAAACCTTCCTCGCCTTCCTGGCTGGTTTGGCTTCCCTTTCCGAACGGCGCAAAGAGGCCTGAAGGGGTCTCCATCATCTCCCGGTTCGCGGCAATCCCGGTCATTCTCCTGGGGGGAGGATATGTTCCTTCAACTATGCCCCGGAAGCGGTTCGCGACATCAGCCACCTTCGGGATGAACTGGTCCTCGGTCATGGCCTCGGTGACGTGGGTCAACTTGGGGGGAGTTTTGGTCAGGTCCAGGAGCGAAAGGTCCAGGCTGGATCCCCCGCCTATGGTGGTGACACTGCCGAAGACCCCATAGTTGGCCTTGAGCTTCCTGGTAATTTCCTCGACCCGTTCCCTGGTGATCTTCCCGCTCTTTTCTTCCGCGGTGAGGAGGGAGCCGAAGGTCTCGTCCGTGACCACCTCCAGCCCACCGCCCGAGAGCCGCGAGAGAAACATGGTTGTGAGGCCCTGTCGGACATACTCCTGAGGGTGCTCCGCGTAGATGGCAAAGGGAAAGAGCGCCAGGGTCCTGTTCGCTGCCGGGGCAGGTCTTACCAGGCACACCAGGACCGCGAAAAAAAAGAAGATTCGGAAAAAGATACGAACGTTTTTGATCATGTTGAGAAAATCCCCCTGTGTCCCCTTTTTTCAAAGGAAGAAATTGAATGGCATCCGCCCTTCCTTGTTGAACCGGCGTTTTGTACTGACAGGATGTATGCTATAGCATCATGCGGCGAGAAGGTCAAGCCAGGAGGTTTCCCGTGGTTTGTGTAATTAGTGAACAACGTCCCTCAAATGGGATGGGAGAAAAAAACCCGGGGACTGTGCTGCCCCCGGGTTCGGTGAAAAGACGCTCTTTGAATCAAGAGGGTCTAGAAGTTGATCTGCCAGTAAAGGCCGTACCAGGTGAGATTTCCTCCATCCGTACTGGTACCGTCGGCAGCAGTCAAATCTCCCTTGGCCAACTTGCCGACTTCAGGCGTAACCGTGAAGCCCTTGGCAATGGTGATGGGGAACCGGATATAGTAAAAGGATCCGGGTTGCTCTTCTTCCGCGTACCGTTCGTATTTGGCGTGTCCATAGCCGAGATCCACGCTGATCATATCCGAAAACCTGAACGAGCCGGCGAGTGCATACCCGAAGGTGCTTGAGTCTTCTATGTCACCGTCTACCACTACGGCGCTGGCAAAATAAGGCTGGGTGCCGCCAAAGGCATACCCGTAATTCCCCATATTCTTGGCGTTATAGACGATACCGCGCAGGGAGACCGGGCCCACCGGTACTTCCACCCTGAGGCCGTAGATGTTACTGGTAAGGGTTTCTGACTGGTCCACACCGTTAACAAGCTTGAAGGCATTATAGCCGCCGAAGAGGCCCACGTTGGCCGGGCCGGCATTAAAGGTCAAATTGAGTTCGATCCTGGGGAGATACGTATCCGTATCAGATTGCAATTGGGTCAATGGATCAGTTATATCAGTTATACCAGTAGTGTGGGGCGGTTCCAGGGCGAGAAACATCTTCGCGAAGCCCAGGTCCGACTTGA
>CAZJRD010000027.1:39918-43147 GCA_964548365.1 uncultured Desulfobacteraceae bacterium
GTGTGGGGCGGTTCCAGGGCGAGAAACATCTTCGCGAAGCCCAGGTCCGACTTGATCCCGATCATGCTGGAACGCAGGCAGGCTGCCATATCACCCCAGTCCCCCTGGAGGCCTCCGGCCGTATAGATGGAGGTGGTGACGGGGCAGAAAAAGGGCGACCAGGTAAATCCCATGAGCACTTCGGTCTGCCCGAAGGTATAGGATCCCCAGAACTGCCTGAAATAGGACCCACTGATAGGTCTTACTTCCAGGTTGGCCTTGATGGGACCCTCTTCCAGCCTGATCCCGAAGCGGTTATCATATTGATCCACATCCCAGACGAGGTCCGTGTCACTATAGGGAGTACCATTATAAGCTGAGTCAGAATGCTGGATCCAGTTCCAGAAACGGACATTGCCGTAAAAGGTGGCCGAGTTGGTCGCGGCCATGGCGGGCGCGCAGAAGGCCACCGCCAGCACGACTGCAAAAACAATAAGCAGAAGTTTCTTCATTACTCTTTCCTCCTAAAGAAAAAATAAGAAATTGAACATTAGTAATAACTGCCAAAACTTCACCAAAAACGCGGAAGGACCTATCACCCCCTTTCTCCAACAATGACAGCAGGTTAGACAAACAACACCCAGACAACCACGCCCCTTTCCTGACGGGGCAGGCAGGATCCTGGGCCACAAAGTTATGTCCACCTACCAATTTTTATCAAGGATGTCAAGAAGTTTTTTGGGGTTGGGGGGGTCGGGCGATACCCGGACCCTGGGGGGGAGCAGCATCTCTGCCGTCAGGTCCCACCCATTTTTCCACGTGTTTCTTTATCTCCAGGATGTCCGCCTGCATCAGGTCCCTGGCCTCATCCGGATTTTTCGCTCGTATGGCATCCAGGATCTTTTGGTGGGTTTCCACCGCTTTGATCTCAAGATCCAGCTCCTTGAAATCGGAAAAGTATTTTCGGAGCAGCTCGATCAGGGCGTTCATCAGGATGAGGAGGACAGGGTTGCCGGAAGCTCGTGCCAGACGGATGTGAAACTTTCCCCTGATCCTCTGGAGAAAATCAGCGTCATCCCGGTGTTCACCGGAGAGATCCAGGAGGGTTTGAAGCTCTTCAATATCATCCTCGGCGGCCACCCTTGCCGCTTCTGCGGCGGCATAGGGTTCGATGAGCAGGCGAATGTCAAAGACATGCTCCCCCTTCACTTTGCCTGAATCCACGAGCCTCCCCAGGGCCTCGCTCAGGGGCTTGTGATACCCGTTATTCGCAAAAATGCCCCCCTTTGGACCCCGCTTTATGGTCACGAAACCTCGTCCTTCCAGGAGGCGCATGGCCTCCCGGACGACCGAGCGGCTCACCTGAAATTCCCGGGCCAAGTCCACCTCTGAAAGGAGCCGTTGGCCCATTTGGAGGTCATTGTTGAGGATCCGTGTCTCTATCTCATGGGCAACCAGTTCGGGGAACCGCTTCTTATCTAAGGGCTTGAAAGGCACGGGTTCAATAGACCTCCTTTCTTATCTGTGATCCCCGGGGAAACGAGAGCCACGGCGGCACGGGTTTGGGCCTCCATTTTCTGCCGTAGAGGACATTGTCCATGGAGGGGAAGAGCCTTTGGGCCACCGGGGAATGGGCCACGAACCACCGGACCGTCCTGTGGAGAAAGGTATTGGGCCTGCTGAACGGGCAAACGGCCATGCACACGGAGCAGTCGGTCCCCACCTTGCTCCAGTATTCAAAACAGGTATCCTCGTTGAGTTTCCACTTCAAGGCGCCGTTATGGACCACCTTTTCACCCGGGAGTATGGACCTGGAGGGGCAGGATTCCGCACACTTCTTGCACCTCCTGCAGAATTCGTCGGCCCCGATGGATAGGGGTTTGTCCGGCACGAGAACCATATCGGTGAGCGTTGCAAAAACACGCACCCTGGCCCCGAACCGGGGGGCGATGAGGTAGCCCAGGCGGCCCACTTCACCAAGGCCTGCGTCCACCGCAAGGGGCGGAAGGGCCATATCGTAGTTCCGCGTGTTTTCCGCCAGCCCGCGGTACCCCATATGGGCAAACCACCGGGCCAGGGCAGTGCTCAGATAGGCCCCCTTGCCATAGTTGCGTGCGCTTTCCGCCACAGAGGGGGTGTGCGGGGCCGATGATACGTGGTCCCAGTCCATCTCGGTCAGCATGACCACAGCATAGGGGGGCAGGGCATCCGGGTCAAGTTCTTTGCCCCATTCATCCCATCGGTCGTAGAAAATCTCTCCCCGGTGGGAGTAGACCCAGTTGGGATTGACCCTGCATATCCCGACCGCGCTCGCGCCGATATGGAGGGCATATCGCTTGACGATCTCGGTGGCCTGGAGAGGATCCATTTCCAAAGGTGGGTCTTCCGGGTCCGGATCGGCCGGGGCGTAGGGACCCAGGAAATCAGGCATGTCAAATGCCGCATGAACCATTGATACGAGGGGCCGATACCCGCTGTCTATCCTTCCCATGTTTCCCAACAGCCCTTTTTCCCGTCGCCTTTTGTCCGGCTCTTCTTTTTCAGGATGCATGCGGTAGTAGGTTCGGTAATACTTTGTACCCGGGGGCACACTCCTCAACCGGGCAAAAGGGATATCGCGCTCATCCGGTCGGACAGGTTCATCAACCAGATGGCCTGCCGCGCCTTTGAGCACGACGGGGTCCGGCCTCCCGGGGATCAAGAGGATCCCACCGAAGACGGCCCCCAGGGCAACGACCACTGCAAAGGGGACCCGCAGGACGGGCAGGAAGATGATCCCTGCCCCGATCAGCAAGGCTATGACAGCAATCCCTCCCCCCATCTTGGGGGCACGACGCTCCTTCTCTTTTATGGATTCATAGGCAAAATAGAGCCCCCCGGCGAACAGCCCGAAGTCCGCCAGGAGGAGCACGATGAGAACGGTATCAGAATGGTGCATCAAAGAGGTCTCCTTTTTCCCTACATCATGGATCTGGGGAGAAACAGCACTATGCCCGGAAAGGCGGTCAGGAGCGCGATACAACCGATCATTGCCAGCCAGAAAGGCAGGATCCCGCGAAAGATTGTGTACATGGGCACGTCCTTTGCCACGCCGCTCAGGACAAAAACATTGACCCCGACAGGGGGCGTGATCAGGCTCATCTCCATGGTAAGGGTAATGATGACCCCGAACCAGATGGGGTCGAATCCCAGTTGGATCACAATAGGGTAGTATGGATTTCCTTTTTGCCCGCAATATCCGGCGGGGGCC
>CAZJRD010000028.1:0-2092 GCA_964548365.1 uncultured Desulfobacteraceae bacterium
CTCCGGACGAAATATCAGAAACTGGCCGAGGCCAGGAAACCCCGGAGAAGACGAAAGAGCCAGCACCTTCAAAATGATGTAGCAGAGGAGCTTTTCCTATGACGGAAAGGGAGTGCGCAAAGAGCAAAGAAGTGCAAGAGAAAATGGGCTGGAATAGGGCGAAACTCGAGGCCATGTTGGAGTCCATCCCCGAGCACATGAGCATGATGGACAGGGATTTAAATATTCTGTGGGCAAACGAGACGGCAAAGAGGATATTTGGAGCGGATATTCTGGGGAGGAAGTGCTACGAGGTGTATCACGGGAGAAGTGAACCGTGTGAGCCGTATCCCTGCATCGCAATCAAATCATTCGAGGATGGCAAGATCCACGAGCATGATACCAAGGTCATTGACCAGGAAGGAAAAGAGATCTCCTTTCACTGTACCGCCAATGTGGCCTTGAAGGACGAGGAAGGAAATCCTGTAGCCGTTATCGAGATCTCCCGGGATATCACGGAACTAGTTGCGGCACAGCAGTCTCTGCTGGAAAGTGAGGAAAAATATCGGCACCTGGTGGCGTACGCGCCGTCGGGAATCATGGAGGTGGATATTCCGGCAAGGAGATTTACGGATGTGAACGACGTCATGACCAGATACATGGGCTACAGCAGAGAAGAATTTCTTGCCATGGATCTTTTCGATATTTTGACAGACAAGAGCAGGGAGCACCATTTGGAACGGATCAGGAAGATGGCTGCAGGCGAAAAAATGCCCGAAAATATTGAATATGAGGTGAAGACAAAGGACGGCAGGGTGCTCTGTCTGCTCGTCAATTCAAGGATTTCATTTGACCAGGATCGGCGGCCGGTAAAGGCTACTGTAGTGGCCCATAATATCACGGAGCGGAAAAGGGCGGAAAAGGCGCTTCAGGAAAGCCGGCAAAAGTACCGGCAGGTGGTTGAAAACTCCATAGAAGGCATGCTTGTGACCCAGGACAGGAAGATTGTGTTTGCCAACAAGGCGGTGTGTGATTTCCTGGGACTTTCCCCGAAAGAGGTAATGGCATCTCCTGACCCTTTTGATTTTATCCATTCCGCCGACAGGGAGCTTGCCCTTGAAAATCATACAAAAAGGCTTCGGGATGAGGATGCCCTTCTCCGGTACAGCATCAGGGTTGTCAACCCGAAGGGAGAGTTGCGGTGGGTTGAGGCGAGCGGGCTCAAAATAGAGTGGGAAGGAGGCCCGGCAATCCTCAATTTTTACAGTGACATAACAGGACGAAAGCGGGCGGAAGAGGAACGGGAGAGACTCCAGGCCCAGCTTGAACATATCCAGCGGATGGAAACTATCGGGATCCTCGCAGGGGGGATTGCCCATGACTTTAATAATCTCCTTATGGCGATCCAGGGAAATGTTTCCCTGGGATTATTGGACACCAATGCCGACAGTCCGGTCCATCAACGGTTGGAGAATATAGAGGCACAGGTGCGCCAGGGATCCGAGCTCACAAAACAGCTCCTGGGTTTTTCCCGGCGCAGGAAGTACGAGGTTCGGCCAACGGACCTCAGTGAGGTCATATCGGTCGAGAATCGTATGCTGGGGCGGACGAAAAAGGATGTAAAGATTAGAGAGGAATATGATGAAGGCCTCTGGGCGGCCGACGTTGACCGGGGACAAATCGAACAGGTGCTCCTGAACCTGTATGTAAATGCCTGGAAGGCGATGCCCAACGGCGGAGAGTTATCTGTACAGGCCACGAATACTGTTGTTAACGATCGTGACGCCAAGATGCACCAGGTTGAACCAGGCAGATACGTCCAAGTGAAAGTGACGGACAACGGAGAGGGCATGTCTAACGATGTCAGGCTCCGTGTTTTTGAGCCGTTTTTTACCACCCGGGAACGCAGCAGGGGGACGGGTTTGGGACTGACGACCGTCTACGGCATCATCAAGAACCATGGAGGATTTGTCACCGTCAAGAGCAAGAAAGGAAAGGGCTCGACCTTCAATATTTATTTGCCTGCCTCGAGCCACGCTTTTACTAAGGAACAGCCTAGTGGAGAGGAGGTGGAAAAAGGCACGGAAACGGTCCTGCTGGTGGAAGATGAGGC
>CAZJRD010000028.1:2192-43123 GCA_964548365.1 uncultured Desulfobacteraceae bacterium
GTGGAGAGGAGGTGGAAAAAGGCACGGAAACGGTCCTGCTGGTGGAAGATGAGGCCGCTGTCCTGGAAGTGAACAAGAAGATGCTCCAGAGGCTGGGATACCGAGTGCTGGCGGCAGCGAGCGGTGAGAAGGCCATGGAACTCTATAAAGACAATGAAGATGAGATAGATATCGTGGTGCTTGACTTGATCATGCCGGGCATGGATGGAAACGTGGTGTTCAAGAGAATACGGGAAATAAACCCGCAAGAGAAGATTCTGGTGGCGAGCGGGTACGGGATGGACAACTATGCAGACGGCTCCACAAACACCGTCTATACCGGGATGCTCCAGAAGCCCTTCAGCATCAAGACCCTTTCCAGAAAGATGCGGGGGATTCTTGATGGAAGAATGGGTTAGGTTTGGGCTCTTCTTTTTTCTTCAGTGCGTATTTCCCTTCTCAAGAGCTTGCCCACCTTTGATTTGGGCAACATGTCCCGGAACTCTATGTATTGGGGAACCTTGTATGATGCGAGCCGCTCCCTGCACCACTTGATCAGATCATACCCGGTGATCCCCTTCACGTCTTCCTTGAGCACAACCACCGCCTTGATTCTTTCTCCCACCTTTGGATCAGGTACCCCGATGGCACAGGCACCAACCACGGCGTGGTGCTCCTGGAGTATCGATTCTATCTCCGAAGAGGAAACCCGGTATCCCTTGTGTTTGATGGTGTCCACCGTCCGATCCACAAAATAGAGATACCCCTGTTCGTCCAGGGAAACCACATCAGCGGTGCGGTACCAGGTGAGTCCTTCCATTTCCACGAATGAAGCGGCGGTTTCTTCCGGCTTGTTCCAATATTTCCGCACCATCTTTTCCGAATGGACAAGGAGCTCTCCGGGTTTTCCCGGGGGCACGGGCTTGAGCGTGGCGGGGTCCACCACCATGATTTTTTTGCTGGGGACAACCTTCCCGATGCTTTTCAAAGGGTTGTCAATCCCGGTGGGACACATGGCCACTCCCCCGCAGGTCTCCGTGGCACCGTAGCCCTGGTAGATGGGTTTGTTAAATGTTCTGCGCCAACGCTGGTTGATCTCAACGGGCAGAACATCACCGCCGTTGAAACAGTATTGAAGGGAACTGAGATCATATAGATCGATGCGGTCGTGTTCAAGGATCATGCGGTAGAGGGTTGGGACCCCGATGAGGGTCCTCGCCTTGAATCGCTGAATGGAATCGAATACTCCATCCAGGTTGACCTTGGGCATGAGAATAAGGGTACCACCGACCAGGAGTATAGCAAGGCCGCACGTCTGTCCCAGGATATGAAAAAGGGGCGCTGACCCGACGATGACGTTCTTGGCGGGTGAAACGAGATTCTTGCTAATAGTGATCTGTTCCAAGGCGGACTCAAGGTACAGACCATGGGATATGGGGACCCCTTTCGGGAACTTGGTTGTCCCTCCTGTGTAAAGGATCTCGGCCATTTTCTCAGGATCATTCCCTTCCGGGAGGCCGGAATGCTTTCGAGACTCTCTGACCATTCGCCTGAAAGAGAGTGTGCGAGGATTCTTGGCTATTTTTCCCTTGGGTACCCGGTCGAATGCCCAGCCGAACAGCCGTTTCCACCATGGCAGAAGATCGGCAAGACGGGTAACAATGATATTCCTGAAATCCACCTGGTCGAGCACTTCCTGTACATATCCATAATTGGTGTCGGCACAGATGATGTAGGATGCTTCACTGTCCCGGGCGATATAGCGGAGATCATAAACCGTATAGATTGGCGTAATGGGGACAGCCTCGGCTCCCGCCCGCTGGATTCCCAACCAGGCTATGACCCACTGGATGCTGTTAGGAATGTAGAGGATGACCTTTTCCCCCTCCTCGACACCGAGTTCGGACAGGGAGGAGGCAAAGTTCTCCACGAGTCCGAAGAGCTTCTTGTAGGTGTAGCGGGTACCCAGGTAGATAACCGCAGTTTTCTTTGAATATTTTTGAGCGGCTTTTTTAAATGCCGTGAAGATATTGGTTGGTTCCATGTCCAATTTTCCAGCTTATACCCCGAAATAGGCTGCCTTGACTTCCGGATTGTTCATCAATTCTTCTCCGGTCCCGCTCAAGGATAACATGCCGTTTTCTATGATATATCCATGATCAATCATAGGCAAAACAGGCCTGGCGAATTGTTCGCTCAGGACGATGGTAATATCGGATTCCGACCGGAGCCCCCTGATGGCATCCACGAGCATGCCCTGCATCATGGGGCTGAGACCGAGAAGCGGTTCATCTAGCAGCAGCAGGATGGGGCAGGCCATGAGGGCCATAGCGATGGCCAGCATCTGCTGTTCTCCACCACTCAGGAATCCCGCTTTCCTTGACCTGAGGGAGACCAGGGCTGGAAAGAGCTGAAACACGTAGCCCGTTGTCTCCCGGACCTGGGCCTTTTTCTTGAGATAGCCGGCAATCCGGAGGTTCTCCAGGATGCTGCTCTCGGGAAAAATCGGGTGTCGTTCCCTGCAAAGGACAATGCCTCTCTTTACTCGTTCGCTGGGGTGGACCTCGGTAATATCCTCGTCCTGAAAGAGGACTTTACCGTAGATGGTTATGCGTTCACCACCTTTCCTCTTTTCCTTCAGGCGCATGTCCAGGATGAGGCCTGAGAGAGTGTTCATCAGGGTGGTTTTTCCGGCACTGTTGGAACCGATAACTCCCACGATCTGGCCCTTGTCCACGGACATGCTGAAATCATTGACCGCGAGGGCGTTTTCAAAGAAGACCATGAGGTTTTCAACTGAGAGCATATTTTTCCTGCACTTTTCTGATTGATAAAGATTTCAAGCGCTTCCCTGCCTCGATCTATCAGAACCTTTCGGTCAGGTCTCACTTCCCAGGTAGGCTTTCTTAACCGGCTCACTCTCCATCACCTCGTCTGAAGACCCTTCTGCGATCTTTTCTCCGTAATTGAGGACCATGATTCGATCCGCAATGCGAAAAAGCTCCTTCAGGCGATGCTCTATCATGACGATCGTCTTGCCCTGGAACCGCAGTTTTTCTATGATGGGGACGATGCTGGCCACCTCCGCAAGGCTGAGCCCTGAAAAGAGTTCATCCAGGATAAGCAGGTCAGGTCGCAGGGCCATGCTTTTTGCCAGTTCAAGCCGCTTCAAATATCCCTGGGGCAGGGAACTGGCCACCTTATAGGAGACATAAGAGTCTCGTTCAAATCCCACCTCTTCAAGAAGGTCCAGGGCCACCGAATCCCTTTCACCATATTTTCCCCCGGCCATGGCCTTTACCCTGGGAGAATAGAGAGGAACCACCAGATTCTTGTAGGCAGGGAGCTGGTAAAAGGGTCTGACCATCTGAAACGTCCTGGCTATGCCAAGGCCGACTATCTTGTAAGGCGCCAAGCGCGTTATATCCCTCCCACGGTAGTTCACCCGGCCCGTGCCCGGTTTCAAGAACCCCGTGATGAGGTTCACCAGGGTCGTCTTGCCGGAACCGTTTGGCCCGATGATCCCGAGCAGTTCACCTTCCCTCAGTTCGAAGGTCACCCCGCTGACGGCCCTGACCCCTCCGAAAGATTTGGAAAGGCCGGAAACCGCGAGAAGGATCGATGTCTTCTCTATTCTATTTCTACCCATCGTTCGAATTGATGATACTTCCTTTGCATATAGTGAAAGATACCCTCCGGCAGCGCCACCACAAAGACCACCAGGAAAAGGCCGTAAAAAACAATCCGCAATGCACCCAGGGCCCTAAGTATCTCCGAGAGAGGGACCAGGATAAATGCCCCCACCAGCGGTCCCGCAAAGGATCCTGTTCCTCCCACGACCGCGGCGGCTATGGGCATGATGGAGTAGTCGAGGGCGAATCCCGGCATGCCGGCGAACATGTCGTAATGGGTCCCAAATGCCCCGGCAAACGACCCTACCGCGGCGGCAAAGAACAATACCTGGGCCTTATGCCAGTGGATATTTATACCTGCACTCATGACTGAACGGTCATTATCGTTAATGGCCTTGATAACCAACCCGTAGTCAGAAGCCATGATCCTTCGAAACCCGAACAGGACCGCAAGGAGGACCACCTGGATGAGATAGTATGCGGCCCACTTGTTGGGGAAAGGGCTCAGGCCCGTCAGTCCTTCAGTCCCTCCCAGGATCCTCGTGGCCTCCACGAGTCTCGAAAACATGAGGGGAAGTACCAGGGTCACCATGGCGAAATAGATACCCCTGAGCCTGGAAACCGGCAGGAGCACGATAGTGGAGAGCAGCCCACCCAGGATGGTGGCAAGAGGGATCGTGAAAAGCACAGAAATCCCGAAGTAGTGATTCAGGCTTCCGGCCACGTACGAACCGATTCCGTAAAACAGCGATTGTCCGAGTGACAGAAGCCCCACGGAGACCAGCATATCCCAGCTCAGGGCCAAGAGTGCGTACACGGCCGTGGAGATGAAAATTTCCTGCCAGTAGGGCGTGAGGAACGGACCCAATCCCAAGAGACCGATTACCGGGATGGCCCTTGGCAGCAAAAGATAGAGCATCTCCCTCGGGGAAGAGAGCGCAAAGATGTCTTCAGAACGCGCCTTTATTCCCCGATCCACCCTTTCCTTCCGCTTTGGCATGGGATCAGATCAAATCCTTTCTTCCAATTCTTTCTGTTTTCCGAAAAGGCCGGAAGGCTTTACCGCAAGGATGATGGCAATGGCGGCCAGACTCACCAGCATCATCCAGTGAGGTTCCAGGTAATTGGCCGTAAAGGTCTGAGCATAACCGATGAGCACACTGGCAACCAGGACCCCGACCGTACTGCCCAGTCCTCCCACAATGCAGACTGCGAGGGCATTGATGAGGACCTCGTAGCCTCCTTCCACTGCTATGGTTCCGAGAGGGAGAATTACGATGGCCGCAACCGCTGCCAGGGCGGAGCCAAAGGCCATACTGAAGGCCCCGATGCGGTCCGACTCGATGCCGAAGGTCAGGGCGGTCCTTTCATCCTGGGCAATGGCCCGGAATGCAAGCCCCATCTTGGTGTGGTGGGTGAAGAAATAGAGGAATCCAGTGAGCGCCACGGCGATGAGGGCGATAAAGATGCGCTGGTAGTCCACCCAGACTTCTCCAATGGGGAAACTCCCGTCCAAAAAAACCGGCAGGGTATACCGGAATCCCACAAAATCAAAATAACGGAAAAGCTCCATTATTGCCAGACCGAGCCCGAACGTTGCCATCACTTCGGAAAGGGGCATGCCCTTCACCCGCAAGATGATCGTGTAATACATGGCCATCCCCACGAGGGCCGCGGCGAACACAGAAGCGGCAATACAGAGGAGATAATTGAGTCCCAGGGAATGGAGAAAAATCCAGGTAAGAAAGCCGGAAAAAATATAAATGGCCCCGTAGGCGAAATTGGCGACACCGCTGATGCCGAACGTGAGGTTGAATCCCACGGCAATCAATGCCAGAAGGGCGCTGTTTATGAATCCATACACAAGACTTCCGAGAAACATATGATCTCCCTGTCTTGAACCGGTTGTCGGTTGGTCATCAAAGAGTAAGGCGCGGGCCGGGGGAGTCCCCGGCCCTTTTCGTCCTATTGCCAGCCTTGAAAACCGATCGCGCCCTGGTCCACTCCATCACCCTATTTGGCAGGTTTGAGCCCTGCGGGCAGGACAATCTTCCCTTCCGCGATGGATTGCGGATAAACAATCACCCTTTTCCCGGGTTTTCGCCACTGGATCATGCACCCCATGGCGGTTTCTGTTGGGTCTGTTCCGTAGACCACCTGGTGGCCCTTATTGAATCGAATTCGCCCCATGGCACCAAGCCGGTCCGTCTTTTCCAGTTCGGAAACCACCTTGTCAGAGTTCAGGGACCCCGCCCGTTCAATGGCCTGTTTCAGTATATAGATCATTTCGTAGGCAGGGGCAGGGGAATGTCCAGCTTCTATGGGCTGGCCATATCTCTTCTCGTATTTTTGAAAGAACTCGACAGATTTTGGGACCTTGGGACAGGGGACGTTCCCTATTTCGAAGATGCAATTCAAGGCGCCGTCTATCTTTCCCCCGAAGGATTTCCAGGCCGAGGGTCCGGCAAGGGGAGAGATGAAGCCCGCAACAAGGGCCGGAATCCGCATGGATTTCCATTGCTTTACCAGAATGCCGCTCTGGGGCATGTCAAATATGGGAAGGATGACCTGGGCCTTCTTGGCCCTCGCCTTCATGAGACCGGCGGAAAAGTCAGATGAACCGGTGGGATAGGCCTGGCGGCCAACCACCTCCCAACCCATCTTGTCGAAGACAAGCTTGACCATCAGATCTCCCGTCTGCCTGGCCCATGCCACATCCTGGTTCATGATGAACACCCTATTGAAGCCGAACTGCTTGTTGAGGTGGGCCATGGTTCCTGCCAGATACTTGATCAGATAGACGGCGTTCAGGCAGACCCTGAAGGTATATTTGTATTTGTCATAGTTTGCCTGGACTTTCTTTTCCATGGCAGGCGACATGGCAGTCCCGAGCAGCATGGGGACCTTGTACTTTCCCACAACGTCCATACAGGCAATGGCGCATTCGGACCGGAAGGACCCGAACACGATAAAGTTTGCCTTGTCTTCCAGGATGAGTTTTTTGTGTGCTTTGATGACCTCGGCAACAGGGACTCCTGGTTCAGCCCCCCTGGCGTCTATGGCGATCACCTTGAAAGGACGCATCACTCCACCCACATTTACTCCACCGGCTTTGTTGATTTCATCCACCGCCATGTTGACACAGAAGAGTCCTTCTTTTCCTTCCAGGAATCCAATGGACGTGGGGACTCCCAGTATAATTGGCTGGGTTGCCTGGACAGGCGGGACCTGCGGTCCTGCCATGAGTCCCAGGAACAACAGGGCGATGACAAAAATCCAGGTGTATCTTTTCATGGTCTTCCCTCCTTTTGAGATCACTAAAGTGTTTTCGCCAAGAGATCTGCTGTATCACCTTCCTTTCTCCAATAGGTTTTCCGTTCGCATCAGGCAAGGATCCTCCGTCCGATGATCATTTTTTCTATCTCCTTGGTCCCCTCGTATAACTCCAGGACCTTTGCCGCGCGGTAAAAGCGTTCTATGTCATGATCGTTCATATATCCGTATCCTCCGTGGAGCTGAAGCGCCTCATCAACCACTTCCACCGCGGTCCTCCCGGCAGCCCATTTGGCCATGGCAATAATCTTGGTGTCCACCTTGTTGTGGTCCACGAGCCAGCATGCCCTGTAGGTCAGTGTGCGGGCCAGCTCGATGCGGGTGGCCATTTCCGCGATCTTGAACTGGGTGGCCTGGAACGAGGAAATCTTTCTGCCAAACTGCCGCCGTTCTTTCACATGGGTAACGGCTAGGTCAAGGGCACCCTGTGCCAGCCCAACGCCATGGGCTGCCACATAGGCCCGGGAGCGGTCAAAAAACTGCATGAGCTGAAAGAAACCCTTGCCCTTTTCCCCCACCAGATTGTCTTTAGGCACATGAATAGCGGAAAAGAAGATGTTCGCGGTGTCAGAGGCCCGCAGGCCCATCTTGCCTTCAATCTTGTCAGCATCGTACCCGGGCCGGTCGGTTTCAATAACAATGATGGAGTGGCGATTGTACCTGGATTCTTCCTCCGGGTCCGTCAGGCAAAAGACGAGCAGGAAATCGGCCACACTCCCGTTGCCGATCATAACTTTGCTGCCGTTAATCAGGAACTCATTTCCGTCTTCCACGGCGCTTGTAATGGCAGAGGCCGTATCGCTCCCCGCGTCGGGCTCGGTGATGGCGAAACCCATGATTTTTTCCCCGCTGGTAATTCCGGGGAGATACTTCATTTTCTGGCTTTCAGTCCCAAAAAGGAGAAATTCCTCCGCTCCGAAGGTGACTGAACAGAGCTCCTGAGACAGACCGGGGTCCACCTTCCAGAATTCTTCGAGAATCAGCGCGTGTTCCAGGAATCCAAGGCCAGCACCGCCATATTTTTCATCAATGAAAACGCCCAAGAATCCCAGTTCGCCTGCTTTTTCTAGAAGTAGGCGGGGAAAGGTTTCATTGATATCGCATTCCCGGGCGATATCCTTGAATTCTCCTCGGGCGAAGTCCCGGGCTGCGCGTTGAATGTCCTGCTGTTCTTTTGAGAACTCGAAATCCATCCAGGTCTTTCCAAAAAAGGTGGGAGGGATGAATAGAATGAGCGCTACCTTACCGTATGATGGGGGTCAATTGCAAGGAAAAGAGTGGTGATCGGAGATATTTCATTTAAGTCCCTTTGCTCTGCCACCGATAAAAAAGCAGAGAGGATGCAAAAAGAGAGGAGAGGAACCTGCCCCCAGGCGACGAGGATGGGGAAAAGTTTTCTTGGAG
This sequence comes from uncultured Desulfobacteraceae bacterium, assembly GCA_964548365.1. Classification (GTDB taxonomy): domain Bacteria; phylum Desulfobacterota; class DSM-4660; order Desulfatiglandales; family Desulfatiglandaceae; genus B46-G9. Next base: position 10,541 of record CAZJRD010000028.1, read on the forward strand.
GTGATGTTCATGGTACGGAGATTTCTGTTGGGGATATTGTGGTCGATTGCAATCTACTTCGGGGCGTGTTGTTTCGTGGGGGCGATGGCGATCGCCGTGGCAAGCGCGTATGATCCGGCCCACGCCACGGCCGCAGGAATGGAGGCGGGTGCGATCGCCGTTGCCTCAATCAGGCTCTACTTGGTTTTCGGTGCCCTTTTCGTGGGGACGGTTGGCACCATGATCAGTTTTCTGCCGAGCGGCAGGGCGAATCCAAAGGTCCTTCCCTTGTGTGATACCTCCCCGGTTGACCCTTAGAGCAACAATCTCGCCCTGATCAATGCACGCGGGCTTCAGAAAACCGTGTTCCTGAAAAATCCCAGAAAAGGCTAGGAAGCAGGCTGCTGCCGAGGCTTAATCTCGATTTCCACCCGCCTGTTTTTCTGCCTTCCTTCCGGGGTGGCGTTCGACGCAACAGGCATGGTTTCCCCAAAGCCCATGGATGTAATCCTTCCGGCGGAAATGCCCTTTAAGATGAGGTAGTTTTTGACCGTCTTTGCCCGCCTTTCTGAAAGATCCTGGTTGTACTTTTCCGATCCCGTGTTGTCGGTGTGTCCGGTTACCAGAATATCATTTTCAGGGTACCGGGCCATGACCTCTGCCATCTTTTCCAGCTGCTGTTTTGCTCCGGATTTCATGGCCGTGGAATTGCGATCAAAGAGAATCGCCTCTGACATGGTCACTACGAGTCGGTCTTCCTCCCGGCGGACCTCGGCATTTTTGATTTGCTGGAGTTCTTTGGCCTGCTGGTCCAGTTTATACCCGATGCCCCCTCCTATGGCAGCACCGGCGAGCCCGCCAATGACGGCTCCTGTCCTCCTGTTGCCAGACTGATGCCCGATGACGGCGCCGGCCAGAACTCCTGCGGCGGCACCGATGGCCGCTCCCTGGCCTGTCTTGGTCCTTGCTGCCTGCTGTGTCTGAGCGCAGCCTGTAAGCGCGAGGATCAGGATAAACATGACAATGGAACGCAATCTTGTTTGCATCAGAATGTCTCCTCTATTGTTCGTAGATTTTGATGTATAATTTAATCATCTCTCTGACGTTTGCAAGGGTTAAGAAAGGTTACTTTTTTCTGATCACGGTGTGACTGCGAAACACAGATTCATTTTCTTTTTGCATGACCCGAATTCACTGCTCATTTGGACCGGAGGGCGTATTTTCTCTTTCTTCGCTCCACGAATCCTTCCTGCTGCAGGTCGGCGAGGATGGTTTCCAGTCGGGTGACTGTAATTGTTTTTCTTAATTCCGCCAGGGTGTGGGCCCGGCCGAGGAGCACTTTGAGGATCTTTCCCCTGATCTGTCGGCCGGAGCCCTCGAAGCGGGACTGTTTTGCATAGTGTTTACTCCGCCTATTGATATGGGGATCTTTCCTCCCCAGCATTGCCCCGTAATCCATCAATGCGTTAAACCACCGGCGAGGGTTTTCCGCATCAAGCGTTCCCTGCATGATCGGGAGCAGTTCAGCGTCATCCACCGAATCTCTTCCTTCAAAAAAAAAGTGGATGTAAACCCGGCGGATATTTGTGTCGAGCACCGGGACAGGGCGATTGAACGCAAAAACAAGGATTGCGTTCACGGTATAGGGCCCGACGCCGGGAAGCTGTCGCAAGTTCTCATAGGTGGAAGGTATGCTGCCTGAAAAATCCGTGAGGATCTTTTGGGCCGAACGATAGAGGTAGAGCGCACGCCTGTTGTACCCGAGACCGGACCATACCTGGAGGACGGCGGCCGGAGATGCATGCGCGAGCACTTTGAGTGTAGGGAACGTTTTGAGGAAGAGGGCATATTTTGGGAGGACTCTATCAACCTGTGTCTGCTGAAGCATGAATTCGGATACGAGGATACGATAGGGATCGTTTGTCTTTCGCCAGGGAAGATCTCGCCCGCGCCGGCCGCAATATGCGTATATGGTACTCCGAAATTTTATCGCGAGCGAGCTTTTGTTCATTCTATCCCAAAGGTATCCTTCAGGCTGTCAGCCGCGGTGATGATATCCTTTTTGATCAGGCCTGCTGACAGTTCGAGCTCATCACGGATGTCCCCAACATCCAATTCATAGATTTTTTCGATCCCATAAGGACCAATCCTGGCGGGTACCCCGAAGGTCATGGAGTCAAGGGAATCTTCTCCCTTAAGCAGACCGTACTCCTTTTCCAGCACGGCTACCACTGGTTGGACCTCGGGTTCGCCTGAAATGACGGCACGAAGCATGTCGCATGCCGCCCTGGCAGGGCCCGCAGACGCACTTTGGCCCGTCTCATTGACGAAGTGGGTCCCACCTTTTTTCGCGTTTTCCATGACTTCGTTGATTTGCGCTGTCGCAATGCCTTCGACCTCCATAATATCTTGGAGTGAAACTCCGCTCACCGTGAAGAAGCGTGGACTTGCCACCATGGAGTCCCCGTGTTCGCCGAAAACAATTCCCCGCATATCGCTCCCGGAAATGCCGAGCACCCGGGAGATGGCATAACAGATCCTCCTGGAATCCAGGTTTCCCGCCTGCCCGGTGATGTGCGCTTTTGGAAAACCGCTTGCCTTGTATCCGACCCAGGTCATGGCGGTCACGGGATTTCCCATGTAAAGGAGAATGGGAAGGTCGTCGGGAGAACAGCCCTCATAGAGCCTCCGAATTGCAAGGGATGTCTCGGCAATCACTCTTGTGTTGACGGTAAGAAGGTCGCTTCGGGCCTGCCCTTCTCTTCTCGGGACGCCCACACCGACAAAAATCACATCGAGCCCCGCCATATCCTCGATCTTGTTGGTTCCCAGGAGGCGTGGCCTGCGGATGGCATTGGCCTTGAGGTCTTCGATCCAGGCCTCGGCCCTGTTTGGATATCCTTTCTTGGGCCGGCCATAAAAGACAATTTCCTTCCCCAACCCCTGTTCAACAAGCGTGAGGACAACGTCCCTTGAGACATTTCCAAATCCCCAGACGCCGACCTTGTTCCTCTCCTTCACTTGTTCTATGTATTTGCATTCAGTGAGTGGTGTATACATTTTTCCCTCTCGTTTCTTATTCTCTGCCCTCGGGCGGTTCGTAAGAACAGCCCATCAGTCCGCAATAATTCCCAACATATTCAGCTTTGGGCCGGTACAATACCGGTTTTTCCTGCGCTTCTCCGAATTTTTCCTCTATGATATGCGCACACCATCCTGCGATCCTCGAAATCGCGAAAACGGGGGTCATGAGGTCTCTAGGAATTTCCATCATGTAATACACGGGTGCGCTATAGAAATCCACATTGGGCTGAATGCCCTTTTTCCCCCTGCTGGCAAATTCCTTCAGAGCTCCCTGTTCAACCCGGACAGAGAGCTCGTGCCATTTTTCGAGCCCCAGCTTCTTGCCCATGCGATTTGCCATTTCTCGCAGGAACTTGGCCCTCGGGTCCATGGTCTTGTAGACGGCATGTCCCAGGCCCATGATCTTCCCGCCGCCGTCCAGAGTGTTTTTTATCCATCCGGGAATATCTGTCACGGACTCCAATTCCAGGAGCATCTTCATCACCCGGGCATTGGCACCACCGTGGAGACTCCCGGAGAGCGCCCCGATACCTGCGGCTACGCCCGCATACATGTGTGCCTGGGTGGAAACCACCTGGCGGCAGGAAAAAGTGGAGGCGTTGAAGGTATGGTCCGCGTGGAGCACGAGACAGGTGTCCAGGTCATTTGCTACCTCGTCCTCGGGTATCTGGCCATGAAGTTGCCACAGGAAATTGGCCGCGTGGGAAAGAGAGTCGTCCGAAGGAAGCACGTCGAGTCCCTGCCGTATCCGGTGCCACGCAGCTACGAGAATGGGCAGACGGGCAATTAGTCTGACGGCCATTTGAACATTGGCGTCCCTCGTCTCTTGAGAGAGATCCGGGTCGTCCATGGCGAGGAGAGGAACTGCTGCCTGGAGAACATCCATGGGGTTTGAATCTCTTGGCCACTTCTTGAGAGATTCGAGGACATACCCTGGGAGCTGTCTTACCTTGAGACATTGTTGCTCAAACCTTTCAAGTTCTCCTTTCTTAGGCAAAGAACCGTTCAGGAGAAGATAGGCCACCTCCATGTACGAGGAGTGTTCGGCTAGGTCCTCTATCCGGTAGCCGCGATAGATCAGAATACCCTTTTCTCCATCAATAAAACTGACTTTGGTGTCCGCGACGGTAACCCCCCGCAGGCCGGTATTTTTTATGGTGACTGTCTGTGCCATGTATCCCTCCTTCGGGAAAATCCCTGTCTCCGGGCAGGCGCCCGAACCAGTGACACTCCTCCGATCTGCGGACCGGATGGTGGTCATTTTTCCGTTAATCGAGTTTTTACGAAATTAAGTGCGCCCCCCGCCAGGAGATATTTCCGCTCGCGTTGAGATACCTCCAGGAGGGTCGAGACCGTTTTCCCGTCCACCTCAAGAGGGATCTCATGATCCCCGTTTTCCACGTGTGCCCTGATATGGGGAAACACGATCCTTGAGCCCTCAGCGAAAAGATCGCTGTCCCCGGGATTCTCGAAGGTGAGGGGAAGGATGCCGAAATTGCAGAGATTCGCCTTGTGTATCCGTGCGAAACTTTTTACGATTTTTGCCCTGACGCCCAGGTGCCTGGGCGCCATGGCGGCATGCTCCCTGCTTGATCCCTGTCCGTAGTTTTCCCCGCCTATGACGACCGTATTCCCCTTTTCTCTGCATTTTCTGTGAAAATCCGGGTCGATCTGGTAGAAGACAAATTCGCTGATGGCGCCAATATTGGACCTGAGCGGGAGGACCTTGTTACCGGCGGGCATGATTGTGTCCGTGGAGATATCGTCCCCCACCTTGATGGCCACTTCAGCCTCCAGGGTTTCGGGAAGGGGATCCGGAGTATCGAGGGGTTTGATGTTCGGCCCCCTGTTGATCTCGGTCCTCCGCAGTTCCTCTGCAGGTGCGATGATCGGAGAATGATCGATGAGGTAGGTCTCGGGGTCCTTGACTCGCGGGTAGTCCATTTCTTTCCCCAGTTCACGGGGATCCGTGATGACGCCTTTGAGAGCGGCTGCAGCGGCAGTCTCCGGAGAGCAGAGGTAGACCTGATCGTCCTTGGTGCCGGAACGACCGGGGAAGTTGCGAGGAAAGGTCCTGAGGCTGACCTGCCCGGTGCCGGGGGCCTGCCCCATACCGATGCAGCCCAGGCAGCCCGGCTCATGAATGCGGGCGCCTGCCATGAGCAGGGAGACGACAGCCCCGTGAGCGGCAAGGTTTTCAAGAACCTGTCTGCTTCCCGGGTTGATATGGAAGGAGGTGTGGACAGCACGGGTTCTTCCCTCCATGATCCTGGCCGGCACCATCAGGTCCCGGAACGAAGAGTTGCCGCTGCTTCCCACGATTACCTGGTCCACCTTGCGCCCGGCCACTTCCCGGACAGGAACCACATTCCCCGGGGACGAAGGCAGGGCGATGAGCGGCTCAAGACTCGAGAGATCGATCTCGTCATACTCGTCATATTCCGCCGCCTCGTCCGCATGGAGTTCGTCCCACCCGTGGCCCCGGCCTTGGGCCTCGAGGAATTTCCTGGTGTTTTCATCGGATGGGAAGACGGTAGAGGTGGCCCCCAGTTCTGTTCCCATATTCCCGATAGTCTTTCGGTCCATGGCGGAGAGGTTGATCACGCCGGGTCCGTAATATTCTATGATTTTCCCCACGCAGCCTTTGACGCCGTATCGTCGCAAGAGTTCGAGGATCACGTCCTTCGCGCCGATCCAGTCAGGGAGGCTGTTCGTGATTTTTATCCCGAACACTGTTGGACAGGGAAAATAGTAAGGCCGTCCCGCCATGGCGAGGGCCACGTCAAGCCCGCCGGCACCGATGGCGAGCATGGAGACTCCTGCGGCGCCCGGGGTATGGCTGTCCGATCCGAGCATGGTCTTTCCGGGGACGCCGAATCGCTCCATATGGACCTGGTGGGAAACCCCGTTGCCGGGCGGGCTGAAATAGATGCCGTACCGGGCGCACGCAGACTGAAGATAGGCGTGATCATCGGCATTCCTGTTATCTGTTTGCAAGATGTTATGGTCCACGTACTGGACTGACAGTTCGGCCTTTGCGGCGTCAATGTCCAGGGCTTCAAATTGCAGCATGGCCATGGTGCCGGTCGCATCCTGGAGAAGGGTATGGTCGATGGTGATGGCAATCTCTCGACCGGGAATCAGCTCCCCTTCAACCAGATGGGCTTCTAAGATCTTGTGCGTCAGATTTTTCGGCATGGTCACTCCTTTTTCCGTTTGTAGAGGATGCCCATACTGAAATGATCCTCAAGGGCCTGGTTCATGGCCTGTTTTAGATTCGTGGGGTCGTACCCTTCGGGAAGAGGGTGGATCCATTCCTTCAGGTGGTCCCATGTCTTGAAGTTCTTATCAAAGGTTACACAGGTGGTGTAGAGGTGGAAGAAGGAGAATCCCTTGTGGTGAATCCCTTCCATGAGAGCGGCGGCAATGCCTTCCGGATCTCCCGCGAAGAGACGGGCCACAAAGGATGCCCCGTAGGAGAGGGCCATGAGGGTAGCATCCAGCGGGGCATCGGTCGTTCCCGTCGGGGAGGCCTTGGTCTTGAATCCGGTGGGTGAACTGGGCGATGGCTGGCCCTTGGTAAGACCGTAGATGGAATTGTCAAAAAGGAGATAGTTGACGTCAATGTCCCGCCTGGCGATATGGGGAAGGTGCCCCCCCCCGATCCCCAGACCGTCACCGTCCCCTCCCACGGCAAAGACCGTGAGGCCGGGATTGGCCAGTTTCACACCGGTCGCCACCGGTAGCGCCCGTCCGTGGACCGCGTGGAGTCCGTAGGTGTCGGCAAAGAACGGATATCGCCCGGCACAGCCGATCCCTGAAACAATCACGGTTTCATGATGGGGGAGTCCCAGCCGCTGGATCGCGTTGTTCAGGCCCTGGTGGATCCCAAAGTACCCGCATCCGGGGCACCACGTGGGGAGATTTCTGGAGCGGATGGCAAATGCCCCTGAATCCTTTATGCTTGAGACCTTTGCGGCGAGGGCCCTGCCCGATGTCTTCATGAACTGCAGCCTCCGAAGCCTGTTTTCTTTTCTGGTTTATGTGTTCAATCTTCACCCCGCCGTCGGGATGGATCCCTCATGATTTGACGAGGAATTCGATCTTTTCCAGGATGATCGATACGGGAAAAGGCTCTCCCGTCACCCTGTTCAACCGTACGACATCCTTTCGGAAGAGGTGTCCGATCAGGTTGGCGAGCTGTCCTTCGTAATTAAGTTCAGGAATCAGGATGTCCGTACATCGTTCCATGAACCCGCGGATCGCATCCACATGGTAGGGAAAGATGGACGTTATTTTCAATGCCCCTGCCCGCATGCCCTTGCTTTGAGCTTTCCTGACGGCCTCCAGGGCGGAGCCGAAGGTTGAACCCCAGGCAATCACCCCCACGTCCAGGGCTTCGTCCCAGGCGAATTCCTCGGGGGCGGGGAGATCGGCCAGTGCCCCGCTGATCTTCCGGTGACGCTTCCCGCTCATCTCCATGTGATTGTTCGGGGTGTAATCAGGGATGCCTTTCTCCGAATGTTCCAATCCGGTGGTGGCAAAAAGGAATCCTTCCATCCCCGGAATTGACCGGGGAGAAATCCCTGATTCAGAGACCTCAAAACGGTGGTATTTCCCTTTCAGGGCGGGATCGGGATAGATATTTCCATCGGCGATTTGTTCCGCAGTGGCGTGGCGCATAACGACATTTTCCACCCGGTTGTCCAGAAAAAAGTCGGTGAGGACAATCACGGGAGTCTGGTATTTCTCAGCGATCTGGAAGCTCTTGACGGTGTACTGGTAGCACTCGATAACATTGGTGGGCGCGATGACAATGCGGGCCGAATCGCCGGGCCCGCCGAAGACCGCAGCTTGCAGGTCCGACTGCTCTGTTTTTGTGGGGAGGCCTGTTGAGGGCCCGCCCCGCTGGGCATCGATGATGACGGCGGGGATCTCCGCCATGACCCCGAGGCCAATGAGTTCGGTCATGAGGGCGAGCCCGGGCCCGGACGTGGCCGTCATGGCTCTTCTCCCCCCGTAAAAACTGCCAAGGACCGCGCCGATGGAGGAAATTTCGTCTTCCATCTGGAAGAGCCTCCCCCCGTTTTCAGGCAGGGCCTTTGCCAGGTATTCCATGATGGGGGTGGCCGGTGTGATGGGATAGCCGAAGTAAAGTCCCAAACCCGCGTCAAGGGCCCCCCGGGCGATTGCAACGTTCCCGGAAAGGAGTACACGCTCGGTTTCCTCATCGCCCTTTTCGGGTACGGGAAAAGGAATGCCCGGAGAATAATCTAACTCTTCTCTGGCATACCGGAGCCCTGCATCAAAGCTTTTCATGTTCACCAGGAGGACGTTTTCCCCTTTGGGCTCAAACTTGTTCCTGATGACCTTGTGAAAGGGCTCGACCGGAAGATCAAATACCCCGGCAAGTGCTCCAAGGGCGGTGATGTTCCTCCCCCTCGTGGTCCCGGTCGCTTCCGCGGCAAGATCCTTGAACGGTATCCCCAGGAGAATAACATCGGGTTCCACGCGCGCGGCTATTGATTTGCCTTCCTCGATATACGACGAAGGCCTGTTATCGAAAAAGACGATGGCGTTTTTTGCAAGAAAGGGAATCCGTGAGAAGGACTGTTCATCGTCAAGGGAAATGAGCACATGCGTCTCTGACGTGAGGGCCAGCATTTCCTCATCTCCCACCCGGCACCGGGTCACACAGCGGCCGAAGCCCCGGATTTCCGCCGGGTAGGAATCAAAGGCCATGAGGGAGAAACCGGCCCTTGAGAGGGCATTGTTGAGCAGTGCGCCTGCGGCAATGGTTCCGTCCCCGGACATCCCGCAAATTTCTATGGTCAGGTCCACCTTTGCCATATCAGAACTCCATCCACCAGGAAGTATTGACGTTGATCTCCTCCAATTCAAAAACGCTTTCTGTGGGTACGGTGACCTGGGACTTTCCCCCCAGGAGATTATTCGCGGCGACTTTCCCGAGGGTAACGGCATTGGCATGTCCGATGGAAACCCAGTAGTTCCGAAGCCCGGGGTGATAGATTTGAGCGCAATCACCCGTTGCATACACCCCTTCGAACCCGGTGTTGAGGTATTCATCCACGAGGATGCCCCGATCCATTCTGAACCCGCTTCGCCGGAGAAAATCGATCTCCGGTGAAAGGCCGTAAAAGGCGCCAACCAGTCCCACCTGCAGGTCAGGCCGATGGTTGAATTGCACCGTGAAAGAATCCCCGGGAGGGCTGGGCACAATTTTCCGGATTTCCCCTCCGAGGACCTCCACTCCCCTACAGGCCAACCGGTCGGAGACCTCGGCAAAAAGGGCCTCGTCGGGCCGCAACGGCCAGAAGGCGTGCTCGGTGAGCATGAGATAGACCTTTTTCTGAAGATGCAGCAACGCCTTGGTCACCGCGAGGGAAGTGAGATCACCACCAATGAGGAGTATGGAATCCACCCCCGCGAGTCTTGAAATCCAGACATGGGCATCTTCCACGGTCTTGAGGGTCAGCATAAGCCCCTCAAAGGAGTGGAGATGTTCAGGAATCCGAGGCTTTCCCCCCACTGCGATTATAAGGCCGTCAAAGGAGATTACCTCCTTGTGATCAAGGATTACGGTTTTTTCGTTCGGATCCAATTTGACCACCCGCTGTCCGTGACGAAAGGTGATCTCCTTTTCCTTGTAGCGGTCGGGAGTAACCACGAAAAGGGATTCTTCCGGGATCTTGCCCGCAATAAAGTCCGGGAGCAGGTGCGGCCTGAAGGAGCCTCCGACATTCCCGCTGATAATGGTGATTCTGGCCTCAGGGGCTTTTTCCCGCAGGGTGAAGGCGGCCTGGTTGCCGGCAGGTCCGTTTCCGATCACGATATAATGCTGCCAGGACATATCACTCTCTCCCGTTCGATACCCGTTCCACGAGTTCCACCCGGGTCACGGAAATACAGTCCACGGGACAGACCCGTCTGCACTCGCCGCACCGGATACACCGTTCATTATCAATGACAATGGCATTGACATCGCGCCACTCCGCTGTTTCCGCGAAACCGACAATTGCCCCCGCTTCATTGAGCTTTATCGCTTCCACCATCCTGATGCAGTCCCGCGGCGCCACATCAATGCAGTACCGGCAATAGATACACCGTTCGAGATCAATCTCATAATGCAGGTAACAGAGATAGCACCTCTTTGCCTCCTCCTGACCCTGTTCCCGTGAATACCCGGTCTCTACCTCGGGAGCGGGCGTTTTGATCCGTTCCACCGTGGAAGTGATCATGGGCATTTCCTGTCTCGGGATGAAATCCCAGGTTCGCTTCCGGTCGGTGGTCTTGCTTCCCTGGAGGCGAACCACCCGTTCACGGGACTTTTTGCCTGTCAGGTCTTGGGCAATGCGTCCCGCTGCCCGGCGTCCGGCGGCAATAGCCTCAATAACGGTGGAAGGACCGGTCACGTAATCGCCTGCCGCGTAAAGCCCCCTGACAGGGAAGGTGGTGGATCCCTTGTCTGTTTCGAGGGGGATCCTTCCATCCTGGACACCCGGCACCTCAAGGGGGCCTGGGCCCTGACCAATCGCCATGATAACGGTGTCCGCGGCCAGGACAAAACCGCTGCCTGGGATGGCGCTGACCTCCTTCTTCCCGTCGGGCCTCTGTTCTCCCGGCTGGGTACGAAGAAACTCCACCGCTTCGACATGCTCTTTTCCCAGGATGCGTGTGGAGACCATAAGGGTGCTTATGGTGATTCCCTCCCGTTTGGTTTCAAGGATCTCATCGCCGGTGACCGTGAGGTCTTCCTCAGTCCTCCGGAGGCAGATGGTCGCTTTTTCCGCTCCGAGGCGCAGGGCGGAACGGGCGCAGTCAAAGGCCGTGAAACCCGCTCCCAGGACAAGGATCCGTTTTCCCAGGGGGGGTGCCTTTCCTGCGCAGATATCCATCATGAAGGTAAGCCCCGGAAAGACTCCGGGAAGGGTTTCTCCGGGGATGTTGAGTGGCTTCGGTGTATAACAGCCGGTGGCGAGGAGAACCGCATCATACTGGGAAAGGAGAGTTTGCATCTCCACGTCGCGGCCCACCCTGACCCCTGTTTTCAGCGTAACGCCCAGTGACATGATGTCATTGATTTCTTCCTCCAGGACACTGCGGGGGAGCCTGAATGGAGGAATCCCGTACGCGAGCATGCCGCCGGGCCGGTCAAGGGCCTCAAAAAGGGTGACGGATACACCGATGGAACGAAGGTCATGGGCAGCGGCAAGACCGGTGGGACCGGAACCGATGATGGCTACCTGTTTCCCGGTATCGGGAAAAGAGGAATATGGGGGGGCGGACCGGTCTTCACGGTGGTCGGCCGCAGTCCTCTTGATATGGCAGATGCTGACCGGTTTCCCCAGTTCGGGCTCCCCGTGGCGACACTTGTCCTCACAGGGCCGGGAACAGATGCGGCCCAGGACCCCGGGGAGGATATTGGCCATGCGGTTTATTTCATAGGAATCCCCGTATCGACCCTCGAACAGCGCCCTGATGTATGCGGGGATATTGGTGGAGGCGGGACAGGCCCCCTGGCACGGGACATTCCTGTCCATGTAGTAGAAGTCTTCCGGCTCCCTGGAAAAAATCGGATTTTCAGACATGGGTGCCTCCCGACGGGATGGTGAGTGTGCTAGGTTAATCAATCCAAGCGTCATAGTACAGGGGAAAGGAGAAATAATCAACGGGCATTCTCGCTGGTGTGTGATTCATGCTATTCGTTCTTCTTGAAATGGGGGCCCCTTCTTTTGAGGTGCATGAGATAATTTACGCTCACATCATGCGTGAGGAAATAACGCCTGGTAAAGGGATTGTATCCCAGGCCAGTGGCATCCTCAACCTGGAGTCCAAAGGGTTTTCCCCACCCGGACAATTCTTCCGGTTTAATAAACCTTGCGTATGTATGGGAACCGACCGGCAGGAGGTGGAGGATGTATTCCGCCCCGATGATGGCATAGAAAAACGATTTAACGCTCCGGGAGACGGTGGCGCAGATAAGGCTTCCGCCGGGGGCAAGGAGCTCTGCACAGGCGCGGATAATCGATCGCGGGTCCGGGACGTGCTCAAGGAGTTCCATGCAGGTGATGAGGTCGAATTGTTGTCCTCTCGAGGCCGCAATGGCCTCCACCGTCGTTTGCCGGTAATGGATGGCAAGGCCGCTTTTTTCAGCGTGGCGACGGGCCGCTTCAAGGGTCCGTGCTCCAAGATCAATGCCCGTGACCAGGGCGCCGGCCCGGGCCATTGCCTCACTCAGGATCCCTCCGCCGCAACCAACGTCCAGGACCCGGGCCCCCTCCAGTGGTGCGCGTGCCGAGATATATCCAACCCGCAGAGGGTTAATATCGTGGAGGGATTTCCTTTCTCCGTATCGATCCCACCAGCGGGAGGCTATTCGGTCAAATTTTGCTATCTCGCTCTGATCCACGTTTCTTGTTCCCGCCTGGCTCTGCTCCCCTGTCGGGACCGGGAAGGACCCGGCAGGGAAATGGATCCTCCTGCTTAGTGAAGCTTCGCCTTTTGATCCCAGAAGGGCAACGGCTATACCGTTGCTGAAAGAGCGGTACCTGATCCTGGTAAGCCCCTCTTCCCTGAAAATTTCCGAGAACTCCGCGGGCATAAGGACCGCCCGGATGGTTTCCGGCAGGCAGGCATAGGCGCGCCTGCTGCCGGTTATGAATCCTCCCAGGATAGGCATGACCCTGAAAGAGTAGTGATCATACAGTTGCCGGAACAGGACCCACACAGGCCTGGAGAACTCGAGGCAGAGAAACGTGCCTCCGGGTTTGAGGACCCGGATCATTTCGTGAAATGCCTTTTTGGGGTGCGTAATATTGCGCATGGCGAATCCCACCATCACCGTGTCGAAAGCATCATCGGGGAACGCGATTTGTTCAGCGTCTCCCTGTACATACTGTATGCGGCGGCGCGCCGCAGTGTTTGTCGCTTTATTGCGGCCGGCCGCGATCATCTTACGATTGATATCGTAGAGCACCACCCGCCCCGCTTGACCAACGGCCCGATCGGCGAGTATTGAGAGATCACCGGTACCTCCGCACACATCGAGGACCCGGTCTTCCGGGCGGAGCCCCGCCATGTTGATCGCACGGCGCTTCCAGAGATAATGGAGGCCAAAGCTCAGCAATGTGTTTGTGATATCGTATTTGTCGGCTACTGCGTCAAAATGCTTACAAACCCGATCGCGTTTTTCATTTTCACGCAGTTTTTCAAAACCGAATCTCGTCCACCCCTTCTGCCGCACCTGCTCATCCAGTTGCTCTAGTCGTCGCTCCCGGTCAAACCAGGGTCCTTTTCCATATGTATCCATTGGGTTTTGTTCGGGAGGCCGAATCATTTTGTCCACATGTTTCCCCCTGTTCCGACCAAACGAATGAGGGCGAACAGGATCAAGAGGGCCATTGGGTAGTAACTTGCCCGGTTAAAGAGCCGCATTACCTGGGGTCGTTCCCTGGTCCTGTACACGTTCAGGGCCGGCACGAGGAGCAGGAACACGCCAACGAGAAAGGAAGCCCCGAGGGAAAACCATACTGGCAAGAAGGGTTTCCTGAGCAACAGGAACGCGTTCATCACCAGAGTCATGACCGTACAGACAAGAACGAAGCGAGCCGAGACGTCCGGGCCGAACTGGACCGGGATTGTCCTTGCCTTCAGTATTCTGTTCACTTCCATGTCCGTCCAGTCGGCGGGGATATTCTGCCCCCCGATCTCCCAGAAAAAAAGCCACAGGAAAAGGAGCACAAGGAAAGCAGGCGAGGGTTGCGGGTCAACGGCAAATACTGCGGCCAAAGCACCCGAGGTCTTGACCACACCGCTGACGATACTCCGGAGCCAGCTTGTCCGCCACATAAGACAGTACATGGCCTCAAGGAAACAGCCGCCCACAAAGATGAGAACGCAGATTGGATTGAGGAGATATGCTCCCCCCAATGCAATCAGGGCCCAGCCAACGATCCAGGCCATGCTCTCTCCGAGTTTGAGCGTACCCTGGGCAAGCGGGTGGCGCACAATGAGGCCATCCAGGTACTTGTCATTGCCGGGGAAGGCGCCAAGGCGGATCCTTTCTCGATCAGGGCGATAGTCGATCACATCGTTCAGTGCGTAGACAGCGCTGTAACCCCCGAAAACGGTCAAAAGCCCCAGCAGGACGGTCCTCAAGGACGGAAATGTGCCGAGCCAGATCAAAGCGGCAAGGCAAGGGGTCGCCATGTCCAGCAGGGCGTGGGGAGTCCTGGAAAGGGCGAAAAAGAGGCTGAGCCGGGAAAGGCCAAGAAAGGTTTCCCGGGGAATATTGTGTTGTGTCATTTTCTAGATGGTATCCTCTGTCGTTAATGCATACTACTCCATTTGTGGTACTCTGGGCAATGGAAAGTGGGGAAAAAAATTTGGATAACGTCAAAGAAGCCGGGAAAAGGGGCGGCCTCATGGAAAGATAATCGAAACCAAATGTCAGGGAGATCGCAGCTGTTAGGGGATTGTTTCATAGGAGAACGCGCGCCGCGGCCCTGGCAGCCTCATAAAGGTATTGGGGAAAAAGTCCTCCCATGAGTATGAGAAGGATCAAGGTGGTGGTCAGCAGCTTTGCGGGAACAGAGAGGAAAATGGGGGGAAGGTTCTCGTCAGGCTCTAGGACGTAGGCCGCCTTTACTATCAGCGCGTAATAGTAAAGGGAGACGGCCACATTGGCCATGGCCGTAAGCACCAGGAAGAAATGCCCGCTTTTCATGGCGGCGGTGAAGAGGAAAAATTTCCCGGTAAAACCGATCGTGGGCGGGATTCCGCCCAAGCTGAAAACTCCGAGCATCAAGGCCGTGGCCAGGAGGGGCGATCGTCGGTGCAGGCCCGCCAGTTGAGCGATTTGCAGGTTGCTCCCGTCGGATGCCACTTTTACCACCACCAGGAAACAGGTGAAACTCGTCACCAGGTAGGCCGCCGCATAGAAGATGGCACCGGCGTAGCCGCTCAGGTTCCCGCTGAGGATGCCCACGAGCACGTACCCTCCCTGGGCAACGGCGGAATAGGCCAGCAGCCGCTTCATGTCCTTCTGGATAATGGCGGCCAGGTTTCCCAGAGTCATGGACGCGAGAGCCATTCCCTGGAGCACAAGGCCGAGATGGATATCCGGGCCGCCGATCAAGGCCACCATCCGGACGAGTATCGCTATTGCAGCCACCTTGGTGGTCGTCGCAATATAGGTCGTGACCTGGTTGGCAGCGCCCTGGTAAACCCCGGGGGCCCAGACATGGAAAGGGAAGAGGGCCAGTTTGAAGAAAAACCCGGACAGGGTGAACATGAGGCCGA
This sequence comes from uncultured Desulfobacteraceae bacterium, assembly GCA_964548365.1. Classification (GTDB taxonomy): domain Bacteria; phylum Desulfobacterota; class DSM-4660; order Desulfatiglandales; family Desulfatiglandaceae; genus B46-G9. The sequence continues at coordinate 25,925 of CAZJRD010000028.1, forward strand.
TGAATCCGATTGGTGTGGCGATCAGGAGCGGGCCAAGCCTACCCATTTCCAGGAGGGAGGTGGTGCCCACGGCCCCGAACAGGAGCGCAAGGCCGAAAAGCATGAGCGCGGAACAGCTAATCCCCACCAGGAAATATTTGATGCCGGCCTCCACGTGCACGCCTTCTCCCTTCCGCAGAGGCACGAGGACATAGAGGGGGTAGCTGGTAAGTTCCAGCGCGAGGTACAGGACCAACAGGTGGACGCTGCTCACGAGGATCATCATCCCGAGGGTGGAGGTGACCAGCAGAAAATAGAACTCTGCATGACGGGTTTCCCTGATGGTGTTCAGGTCGGAGCAGGCACAGACGGTCAAGAAAAAGCCGCAGGCGAACAGGGCCTTGAAGACCTGGGAGAAAAGATCAACCCGGTAGACCCCGGCAAAGAGGAGGCCTTCCCGGCGGACGGCAGCCACGGTGACAAGTACCCCGAGCGCCGCGATGAGCAGGACGAACCGGTGGAGCCGCCGTGGACGAGGTCCTTTCAGCATGGCCGCAAGAAACAGCAGGGCGGCCGCCAGCAGGAAAAAAAGCTCAGGAGTGCACGCTTCCCAGTTCATCAATGCAGCCTCCCTATGAGCGGAATCGAAGCTGTCTGTATCACGTCCAGCATGAGCCCTGGAAACAGACCGAACAGGAGCATGGTGACCGCGAGGATAAGCCGGGGGAGCCCTAGACCCAGGGAGAGGTCCGAAAGCGATGCAAATTTTTCATTCTCCGGTCCATAAAAGGTCTTCTGGATGACCCGCAGGAAGAAAAGGGCGCCCAGCACCAGGGCCGAAACAGCCAGCACACCCAGAACGGGATAGACCTTCAAGGTTGAAATGAATACCATGATCTCGGCCCAGAAGTTTGCAAATCCGGGAACCCCCATGCCCGCCAGGGAGCCAACGACGAAAAAGGTGGAAAGAATCGGTGCCTGCCTGCTGATGCCTCCCAACTCGGGAATCATCCGGGTGTGGGTTCGGTCATACAGGTAGCCTAAGGAAGAAAACAGGAGCGCAGTCATGATCCCGTGTGCAAACATTTGAAAGACCGCCCCGTTGAGTCCTTCCACGGTGAGGGTGGAGAGCCCGAGACCCACTATCCCCATGTGCGAGACACTGGAATAGGCTACTACGTACTTGAGGTCGGTCTGGCGAAGCCCGACCAGCACGCCGTAGATGATGCCGATGGTAGCCAGAATCGCCATAGGCTGGGACCAGAACTGCCAACCTTCCGGGCAGAGTGAAATGGCCACCCGGAGGATACCGAAAGCACCGAGTTTCATGAGCACGCCGGCATGAATCATGCTCACGGAGGTCGGAGCGGCCCCATGCCCTTCAGGAGACCAGGAGTGAAAGGGCCAGACGCCGGCCAGGATACCGAAGCCCAGGTAGAGCAGGAGGAATGCGAATTTTTGCTGGAACGGCGTAAAGGTGCCGGGCCGCATGAGGAGAATCAGGTTGAAGGTATTTGCACCCGAATGGACGGCGAGATAGATGATCGCCGGGAGAATGAGCGCGCTTCCCGCGAGCAGGTAAAGAAAAAGCTTCATGGCGCCGTATTCCCTGCGGGTGCTTCCCCAGACGGCGATGAGCGGATACATGGGGAACAATGAGACATCGTACCAGACAAAAAGGAAGAAGAGGTCCATGCTCATGAAAAAGCCGTAAACCCCGGTCACCAGCAGGATAAAGAAGGCGAAGAATTCCTTTACGCGTTCCTCCATTTCCCACATGGTGAGCACGCCGGTGAAAAAGATAATGCCCGTGAGAAGCAGGAGCGGCAGGTTAAAGCCGTCGACGCCGTTGAAATAGGAGATGCCGAGTGACTTGACCCAGGTTGCCTTCTCCACGAACTGGAGCCCTCCCTGCACCCGGTCATAGGCCAGGAAGAGATACAGGGCGACGAGCAGGGTGAGGCCGGATGTAGCCAGGCTGATCCATTTGATCAGTCCCTTGCGGTCTTCAGGGATGAAGAGGATCAGGAGCAGCCCCACTGCGCACGCCAGGAGGATCGTGGAAAGAAAGGGAAATGTTGCAAAAGCAATATTCACGGGTCTTTTTCCTTATCCGGTCAGGACAAAAATGAGTAGCAGGACCAAAACGGCGAACACGACCATGAGGTTGTACCGCAGGATCCCGGACTGGAGCAAAGAGACAATCCTCCCGGCGCCAATAGTCCCCCTGCTGAAACCGTCAATCCCGCCGTTGATCACCCTGCTTTCGCTCAACAGGGAGAGTCGCGAAAGGGTCCCGTCAATCACAAGCCGTACCGTCGCCCGGTAAAAGCGATCAATATACCATCGTTCAAGAAAAAAAACGTGCAGGGCCGGGAAACGCTCCACGAACCCCTGTTGCGAAGAACCCTTGCGGCCGAATTCAGCCCAGGCAAGGACCACGCCGAAAAGGACAAAAGCCACCGATCCATATGCGATCCACGCAAAGTGTCCACCGGCTTCTCCGGGAACCTGCCCCTTTCCGAGGAGGAACTCCTTGAAATCGTGGCCAAAAAATCCCAGCGCAAGAGTGATCCCGGCCAGGATAATGAGGGGCCATGCCATGATCCGGGAACCTGCCGAGCTGTGCTCCGCCCGCGACCGGGCGGATTTCCCGGTGTCTTCTTCACGGGGAAAAAGGATAACGAAGATGAGCCTGAACGCGTAGTAGGCCGTAAGGAAGACCCCCAGGAGGCCTGCTGCCGGCCACAACGGATTGTGGAGCCCGGCAAGGGCAGTCATGATTGCCTCTTTGCTGAAAAACCCCGAAAGGGGAGGGACCCCTGCCAGTGCTCCTGCGGCGATGATCATGGTGATCATGGGGGTCTTGAATTTTCGTCCACCGGCCTTGGCGATTTCAAACATATCGTTGGTGCCGAACCGGTGGATCCAGACGCCCGAACAAAGGAAGAGGAGTGCCTTGAAGGCCGCATGGGTGGTCAGGTGAAAGGTACCTGCATACAAGCTGCCGGCGGCCAGGCCCATGATCATGAAGCCCAGTTGGCTGATGGTAGAATAGGCCCATACCTGCTTGATGTCCCGGTTGACCATGGCCATGGTGGAGGCCATGAGCATGGAGCAGGTGCCGATGGCCATGAACACGGTCATGGCGGTTTGCGAGTGGCTGAAAAAAGGAAAGAGGCGCGCGAAGAGATAGACCCCGGCCGCCACCATGGTGGCCGAATGAAGCAGGGCGCTTACCGGGGTGGGACCTTCCATGGCATCGGGAAGCCAGGTGAGGAGGGGAAACTGGGCGCTCTTCCCGATAATCCCTCCAAACAGGAGCAGGGCCGAAATGGTAATGACACCGGGGGACAGGCGTGTGGTTACCTCGGCGCTGTTCAAGGCCAGGATGTCCAGGTTGCCGAAACGGCTGAGAAGCACGGCCAGGCCGATGAAAAGCGACACATCCCCGAGCCGCGTCATGACAAAGGCCTTTTTTCCCGCCTGGGTGGCGCCGAATTTTTCGTACCAGAACCCGATGAGGAGATAGGATGAAAGTCCCACCAGTTCCCAGAAGACGTACAGTTGCAGCAAAGAGGACGAGAGGCTCAGGCTCATCATGGCCCAGGCGAAAAGGCTGAGGAACGAGTAGTAGCGTGAAAAGCCGGGATCACCGGCCATGTATCCGATGGAATATACCTGCACCAGCAGGCTGATCAGGGCTACCAGGGTCAACATGAGCAGGCTGGTGTGATCGAGCAGGAATCCGAACGGGACGCGGACGTGGCCGGAAATGAGCCAGGTGGTTGCGTACTGGATCGGGGCTTCCATATGGTGGTGGATGGCGAGGAGCGCCATGGCACAGGCCAGGGATGCGCCGCCCGTTCCGATGGAGAGACCGGCCGATAACCGGGGATGGGAACGGGTGAAGCAGAAGATGATCACAAATGAGAACAGCGGCGGCAACAACGCCAGGGCGGTCAACAGGAAAGACGCACGCTCAGAAAGAAAGGCAATCATGACCTGCCCCCGGCTGATGAAAAGATGAAATTCGTATCCAGGATGATCATCACCATTTCAGAAGGTTAAAGGTTTCGGAATCCAGTGAATCGGCCTGCCGGTGGGCGGTCACCAGCAATGCCATCCCGACCGCGACTTCCGCCGCGGCAACGCCGAACAGAAAAAGCACGAAAATCTGACCGTCGAGGACGTGCCACTTCAGTGACGCCCCCACAAAGGCGATGGCACCGGCATTCATCATGATTTCCACGCCGATGAGGGTCATGATCAGATTCCTCCTCACCAGGATGCAAACGAGTCCCAGGAAGAAGGTCATTCCCGCGAGCACAAGGACATGGCCATAGAGGACAATCATACGGTATCCTCCCCTTTTTCGTCTTCTTTTCCCCTTCCCAACTGGATGGCGGCCACCAGGGCCACCAGGAGCAGGAAAGAGATGATTTCCACTGCCAGCCAGTGTTTCTGAAAGACGATGCGGCCGAATACCGCCGGCATGACCGTGGCAATTTCCAGGGGGTTGCTGCTGAGGTGCCCCCTGAAAAAAATGAGCGTGAGGGACACAAGAAAAGCACCGGCCACGAGGAGTCCGGGCCCCCATCCCCGCAGAAAACTGTGACGCACCGAAGACTGTTCCGGCCTGAGCATCATGATGACGAAGAGGAACAGCACCATGATGGCCCCGGCATAGATGACAACTTCCAGGATAGCCAGGAACGGCGCTCCCAGGAGGGAGAAGAGGACGGCAGTCCCCAGGAAGGAGATAATCAGGGAGACAACCGCATGAACCATGTTGCGGCGGGTGATGGCGAATCCTGTGGCACTCAGGATAACGGCGCCGAGGGCGTAAAAGAGGATTGCTGAACCGGTCATGGCAGATTGCTCCTTAGGTTTACGGGCGGTTCCTCATTGAGGTGCGAGCCCTTCGAACTTGCTCCGGTGGTAATCCCTGTGTACCGGTAGAAGTTGTATCCACGGTCCCTGCCCCCGTGGTCTACCAGCAGGTCCTCCTTTTCAGCCACCAGGGTCAGGACGTCATACTGGCACGTTTCAAAATCGGAAGTCAACTGTATGGCAAGGGTTGGGCACGCCTCTTCGCAGAAACCGCAGTAAATGCACCGGGCGAAATTTATCCGGAACCAGGGGGCCCATCGCCGTCCGTCTTCCCGTTCCGCCGATTCCATGGAGATACAGCTCACCGGGCAGACGGCGGAGCAGAGATAGCAGGCGACACAGCGCTCTTCCCCGTCCGGGTCACGGGTCAGGATGATCCTCGCCCTGGACCGTTCGGGGAGCGGACGTTTGAATTCCGGGTATTCTTCGGTGACCGGCCTGCGAAAGAGATGCCTGAGGGTGGTGACAAATCCTCCCGCCAGTCCGTTTATTCCCTGCATTATCTTGTGGTAATACATTCAATTGCCCTTTTGTATGATCTCATCTGCAACTCTCTTGCGATTTTTGTGTACTTTGAAGTTCAAGAATTCACAAAACCCGGAACAGGCTATACTCTTCCTTCTTCGATTCCGAGTCTCCCGGGCTGGTATTTTCAGTGACTTATCCACGGGGGAGCATTGCCCCCTCCGCATTCCAGTCCTCAGGAAAAAGCGCCCTGAGGACCTGGCTGCGGCTTCCCCCACAGATAAGTCACGAAAATACGAAGCCCTCCCAACAGTCATGAAGAAAAAAGAGCATATCCTGTATCCTCAGATTGCCGTTTCCGCAGGAACGATGTTCACCCCTTCATGAGCAGGATCACCCCGCCTGTCAGCACAATGTTGATCAGCGCGACGGGAACGAGGACCTTCCATCCCAGGTTCATGAGCTGATCATACCGCACCCGCGGGAGCGTTCCCCTGATCCAGATCATGACAAAGACCGTGAGAAAAACTTTTATGAAGAACCATGCCAGGGGTGGCAGGATGGGCCCGCGCCATCCGCCCAGGAAAAACACGCTCACCAGCGCCCCCAGAGAGATCATGGTAATATATTCTCCCAGGAAAAAGAGCCCGAAACGCATGCCGCTGTATTCCGTGTGATACCCGGCCACCAGTTCATTCTCGGCCTCGGGGAGATCAAACGGGATGCGTTTTATCTCCGCAACGGCGCTGATGAAAAAGACGGCGAAGGCCGCGGGCTGCAAAACGATAAAGGGCCAGCGTGCCTGGGCCGAAACAATGTCCACCAGGCTGAAGGAGTGGGCGAGCATGACAACGGGGACCAGGGAGAGCCCCAGGGAGAGTTCATAGCTGATCATCTGTGCAGCGCCCCGAATACCCCCCAGCAGGCTGTACTTGGAATTGGAGGCCCAGCCGCCGAGGGCCACACCGTAGACCCCGAGGGAGGAAAGGGCGAGGACATAGAGCAGGCCCACGTTGAGATCCGAGATAACCATGGGGATCCTCCTGCCGAGGACCACCAGGTCCTTCCCGAATGGCACCACGGCGAAGATCAGCAGGGCGGTGAGCGCCACCGCGGCGGGCGCGAACAGGAACAGGATCCGGTCCGCCCCGTCGGGAACGGTATCCTCTTTTGTCAGGAGTTTCACAATATCCGCGAGGGGCTGCATCAAGCCGAAAGGGCCCGCCCTGTTTGGCCCCAGCCGTATCTGGATCCTCCCCAGGAGCTTTCGCTCCACGTATACCAGCCACCCGGCCACAAACAGGAGGACTGCCAGGGTGATCCCGAGCTTTACGAGGAGGAGGACGATTCCAATGATCCAGTCGAACATGGGTTATCTCTTTTTCCGTTTTATGCTTTTTTTTAATATGGCTGACGGGATTCGAGAGATTCGATCCCAGTCCAGTTGACGATGCAAGGGGAGGATCATGATACCCCTGGCCATCTGCTCCGTGACCTCCACTTCCATTTCCAGTCGTACCCCGTCCACGGGCAGGGCGATTGTATCTCCGGCGGCAATCCCCATATCCGCGGCATCCCTCGCGTGCAAGGTTATCGTGGGCGGATTCTCAGCCTGTTCGGCGATGGAGGAATAACGGGAGAGTTCCTCTGTACCGAAGGTCCAGTCCACCAGAAGCACGGTGAGGGCCTCCGGAGGGGCCGCACACGCAGTCAGGGAGAAATTCTCAGCGGAAAAGACAGGTGTACGGTCTTGTTTTTGGACCAGTCGTACCCCGTCGGTCCCGTGATCGTCCGGATCGGTCACGGTAACCCCAATGCCTCTTTCCTCCAGGAATTCCCAGAAATCTCCCGAACCGGTTTTCCCCTCAGTTCCTGAAAGTTTTGAGTCAATATCAGTCACTACCCGGGAAGCGTTCCTGGCATCTCCGCCCGGTATGTGGTCCTGAAAGGTCCGCGGGGGGTGTGCTCCGTGGCGCACCTGGGCGAGGGAGATTCCGCCCTGGTAGGCGGGCCATGTTTCCTGGACCCTTCCCTCCTGGTTTGCGTAGCGGCCCCTGGTTTCGAAAGTCGTGCGGGTGGGCAGCACAATGTTCGCCATACGGATGACCGGGGAGGGAAGATAGTCCAGCGTTGCCAGGAGATCCAGCTTCCCAAGCGCGTTGCGCAGCCGTTCCTGATCAGGAAAACGTGCAAAGGGGTCATTTTCAACGAGCAGTAATGCACGTGTATCTCCCTTTTCAATGCATTCAAGGAGATGTTCCCGGGGGTCTTGCGGGGGAGAAAGGATCGCGGCCCCGAAAGCATTGGCTCCCTCAAGCACATAAAAGAGGCCCGTGTCCGGCTTCTCCTGTTGCAGCAGGAGTGCGAGATCGGCAGCCAAAGGGGGAACGGTTTCCGGCACGATGTTCGTTCCGCAGACAATGACCGGCCTCCTGCTCTCCCGGAGTCCCCGGGCAAGGAGGGTGATCTGTTCTGTGAGGTCTTGTTTTTCCGGAGCAATGCCGCGTGCGTGGTCATAGAACTGGAGAGGGCGGGTTCCCATGCGTTCTATTGCGTCCCGGTGCAGCGCGCGGGTAATAAGCGCGGAGAGAGCCAAATACAAGGACCGGGGGTGCACCGGGACGTGGTGAAAATCAGCAGGGAGAACAACAGGCCTCGGGTCCAGGACGGCAAGGGTCGCGCCCCGGCGCTGTGCCTGCCGCATGGACAGCGCCAGCATGGGCGCCTCATTGATGGGGTCCACGCCCACTGCCAGGATGAAGTCGGCCTCTTCAAGGTCTTTCATGGAAACCGCCAGAGTGCTGTCCAGTCGTGATGCGGCGCTCCTGGCCTTCCGCTCCGTGGCGGGATCCAGGAAGAACCGTGGCTCCGGCCAGCCCTGATTACGGCACAGAGCCACAAGCCGGGCCTGGGTCTCCAGGCTGTTCCGTACGGAGCCAAGGCAGGCAATGGCTTGAGAACCGCTTCTTTCCACGATCTCGCCAAGCCTTTCCGCCGTTGTACGCAGCGCCGCATCCCAGGAGGCTTCCCTCCCATCCACCCGTGGCCGGCGCGGTCGGTCAACCCGGTTGGCATACTGGTATCCGTAACGTCCGCGGTCGCACATGAAATAGCCGTTTACCTGCCTGTTCAAACGGGCCTCCACGCGCACCAGTTCGCGGTACCGACCGCTGGCGACGATATTGCACCCCAGGGAGCAATGGAGGCAAAGAGAAGGGGCCCGTTCAAAATCCCAACGTCTTCCCTTGAAGCGGGACGGCTTGTCCGTAAAAACCCCGGTCGGACAGATGTCCACAAGATTTCCGGAAAAAGGGCTGGACAGCGGCCCTTCCTCGATTCGCCCGAAATATATCCGGTTTGCTATGCCGAGGGCGCCCAGGTCGTGATAACCGGCATATTCCTGGTAAAAACGGCGGCAGCGCCAGCAGTGAATACAGCGGTTCATTTCGTGCTGTATAAACGGCCCCAGATCCTGGTCCCGGTATGTCCGTTTTTTCCCCTTGTACCGGCGGATGCCGTGGCCGCCGGAGACGGTTTCATCCTGGAGCAGGCAGTGGCCTCCCTCGTCACAGACCGGGCAGTCATGGGGGTGGTTCAACATGAGACATTCAACGATCCATCTGCGGAAGGCAACTGCCTCGGGGGCATCGGTTGAAACCACCATGCCGTCCTCTGCCTCCACCATGCAGCTCATTTCCAGCCCCTTGACCGGCCCTTCGTTGAACAGGACCGCGCACATGCGGCATGCCCCCAGGGACCCCAGTGCGGGGTGATAGCAGAACCGGGGGATCATGATCCCCAGCCGCTCGGCCGCGTCAATGACCTTGGTTCCTTGAGGGACACTGATTTCGCGGTGGTCGATGATCAGTTCCGGCATGATTCTCCTATTCCCCCGACCGGCCAGGAACGAGTGGAAGCGCAAGGGCACCCTTTCCGGCTGATGTGCGCATGAATTTCGTCCGGGAAGGCGTTCAGCAGCGCATGGACGGGGGCGGCCGCGCCTCGGGCGAAGGCGCAGTATGCGTGAGTCATGAAGCGGGTCATGTCTTCAAGCATGGGGATGAAGGATTCCTCCCCTTCTCCACCCTCAATGCGGTGCAGCAGATCCCTCAGGTAAGGCAGCCCTTCCCGGCAGGGTGTGCAGAACCCGCAAGATTCCCGGGCAAAATATGCGATGAGATTGAGGGTTGCACCAACCAAACAGGTCTGCTGGTCAAAAATAATGACGGCACCTGTCCCCAGCCGGTTCCCAATGGCCTTGAGGGAATCAAAATCCATGGGGATATCGTAGTGCTCCTTTGTCATGAACCCGGAGGATGCACCACCGGGGAGACAAGCCTTGAAGGTGCAGCCCGGCAGCATGCCGCCCGCGTGCGATTCGATTATTTCGGAGAGCGGCGTTCCCATGGGGGCTTCGTAGCATCCCGGCTTGCGCACTTTTCCCGAAACACAGTAGAGTTTTGTACCCCCCTCGCGTGTTGTTTGGGAGAGCGATTTGAACCAGGCGGCCCCTTTGCGCACGATGTGCGGTACAAAGGCGAGCGTCTCCACGTTATTGACAATAGTGGGCTGTCCCCAAAGGCCATGCTGTACCATGTGGAATGTCTTGTCGGGATGTGGTCTCATTCCCTGGATGGCGGTGACCTGGGCCGACGCTTCCCCGCAGATATATCTGCCTCCGCTCCGGTGCACTTCTATATCGAAGTCGAAGCCGCTTCCGAGTATGTTTTTTCCCAAATATCCTGTCTGCCTGGCTTCTTTCACCGCCTGTTCCATGACCCTGGCCTGGGTCTCGTAAGAAGGCCGGATGAATTCGATTCCCTTCTGGGCGGAAACCGCGTATCCGGCAAGGATGATTCCCTCTATGACCGTGTGAGGATTGGTCTGGATCAGAAAGCGGTCCTTGAATGTGCCCGGTTCCATCTCATCGCCGTTGGCGAGAATATACCGTGGAAAAGGTGCATCTTCCCTGATCCCGTCCCACTTGCGCCCGGTCGGAAAGCCGGCGCCGCCGCGGCCGCACAATCCGGAGTCAATGATCACCTGTCGGAGCTCTGTGGGTGACCATTCCCGGAGGACCCGCGCGAGGGCTTCATAGCCGCCGTCCCGGCGATATTCTTCGAAGGAGATCGTCTCTCCCGGTTGGGAGTTCTTTAAAAGCACAAGCTCGGACACGTCTACCCTGTTTCTCCATCTGCGGGGGAACCCGCGGTCCTGAGGTTGTTGAGAATACTGTCGATTTTTTCCGGCGTCAGAGGTCCATACGCCACGCCATTGATCAGCATTGCCGGGGCCCGGTCGCAATGGCCGATGCACGCCGTGGGAAGGAGCGTGAACAGGCCGTCCCGGGTGGTCTCTCCCACCGCTATTTCCAGCCGGTGGCAGAGGTAATCCGTCACCGATTCCTGCCCGAACATCCAGCACGTGAGCCCGTCGCACACATGAATGACGAATCTCCCCACTGGTTCCCGGTAGATAAAATCGTAGAATGTGGCGATCTCTTCCAGTTCCATGGGGTCCACCCCCAGGAGCTGTGCGGCTTCCCTGAGGCCATCGTCGGTGAGGTAGCCGTCCCGCTCCTGGAAGGCGAACAGCACGTCTATGGCCAGTTCTCGGGCGTGATCAGTCCCCGCGATTTGTTTTTGCAATCCCCTTATTCTGTCCTCGGACGTCATTTTTGCATCCTCTACCGGTCCAGGTCCGGCAGGATATAGTCTACAGAACCTATGATCGCGATCAGATCCGAAAGGGAACCACCGACGGCCATGAGCGGTATGGCCTGCACGTTGGCAAAGTCGGGGGTCCGGATGCGCATGCGGTACGCCATGTTCAGACCGTCGCTCACCACGTAGTATCCCTGCTCGCCGCGGGACATCTCGGTGGCTGCATAGGCCTCGCCCTTCGGGAGCTTCGGCCCCCTGCTCACGTTGATAAAATGATGGATGAGACTTTCGATGTCCGTGAGGGTGTCGCCCTTTTCCGGTATCGCGTACCGGTAGTCGTCACAGACAAAACGGCCGGGAGGCATGTTGTCTGCGGCCTGTTCTATGATCCGGAGGCTCTGCAGCATCTCCTCCACGCGGACCAGGTAGCGGGCATAAGAATCACCCGCTGTCTGGGTAGGAATGTCAAAGGTGAAGGCATGGTAGGCCGAGTAGGGCATGTCCTTCCTGAGGTCCCAGGCAAGACCGCAGGCCCGGAGGTTGGGTCCTGTCACCCCCCAATCAAGGGCATCTTCAAGGGACAGGTGGCCGACGCCGCGGGTCCTTGCCTCAAATATGGGGTTTTTGGTGATGAGGGCTTCGTATTCCGGAATGCGCTTGCGAAGGTGTTTCACCAGGGAGTCCACTGCTTGTTTCCACCCTTCGGGAAGATCGGCCGCTACGCCTCCCAGGCGGAACCATGCGGGATGCAGCCTGGCCCCGGTGATCAATTCGATAAGGTCCATGATCATTTCACGGTCACTGATGGAATAGAAGGGCGGGGTCATGGCCCCGACATCCATGGTCATGGTTCCGAAGAACATGAGGTGACTGGAAAGGCGAAAGAGTTCACTGAGCATGACCCGGACAAACTGGGCCCGGTCAGGGACCCTGATGCCGGCGAGGATCTCCACCGCGGTGAGGTAGGAGAGGTTGTTCGCCACTCCGCTGAGGTAATCCACCCGGTCCGTGTAAGGGATGAACTGATGCCAGGACTGGCGTTCGCCGATTTTTTCAACGCCCCGATGGTGATAGCCGATGTCCATATCGAGGGCCGTTATCACTTCTCCCTTGAGCGAGACGATAAACCGTATGAGCCCATGGGTGCTCGGGTGATGGGGGCCCAAGTTCAGCAGGAGCTGTTCCTCTCCGTCTTCATCCCTTCGATACAGCCCCGTGGAAAGGGGCTGGTGGTGCCGGGCGTCGGAGAGGGTATAAGGCGCCATCCCGGTTGCGCGTCCCGGGTAATCCTTTCGCAGGGGATGCCCTTCCCAATCAGGGGGCATGATGAGCCGCCGCAGGTTCGGGTGCCCCTTGAACCGGATGCCGAACAGGTCAAAGACTTCTCGCTCGTACCAGTCGGCGGCGGGCCAGATATCGGTGATGCTTTCGGTCACGGGTTCGGAGTCTTTGAGCGGGACCTTCAGGCGTAAGCGACTGGCTGATTCGTACGAGAGGAGCTGATAAACCAGGGTATAATCCGGATATTCCTCCCGGTTGCTCCTGGCGGATTCATCGATTGCGGTGAGGTCATCAAGACGCCGAAACCGGATGCTTGCACCGGTCTTCAGGAACCGCAGGGCATCCTTGATGTCCCTCTCCTCCACGCGAAAAGTGAGCATGTCCGAGGCTTCATCCGATTGCCTCACAGACGTAGGGAAACGGTCCAGGAGCTCTTGTGCCAGACCGCTTTCCCGTCTTTCCAGTGAAGGCCTCGCGGGCGGCGGAGTCCACATCAGATGGGAACGGCTTTCCGGAAAGAAAGGGGGCGTCACGGAGGTCCCCCGGATACGGGTGCCATTGTAGCCCGGTCCTCGTGGATCCCTCTGTTTGGTGACACCATCCACAAGGAGCGTTTTCTCGGTTCCCTGGGATCCACCCTCCAGGTGAAAGACCGAGCGGGTGGGCTGCTCGGTCATGATCTTTTCCTGGAGTTTGATGAGCCCGTGGAGGACCGCCTCGGGCCGGGGAGGGCACCCGGGGATGTAGACATCCACCGGCAGAATCTGGTCCACCCCTTGGACAACGCTGTACACATCATACATCCCGCCGCAGTTGGCACAGGACCCCATGGAAATGACCCACTTGGGTTCCGTCATCTGCTCGAAAAGCCGCAGGACGACCGGGGCGATTTTCTTGAACACGGTTCCGGAAATGATAAGAAGGTCGGCCTGGCGCGGGGTGCCCCGCAGGACTTCGGCCCCGAAACGGGAGATGTCGTACCGGGAGGTAAAGGCAACGGACTCTTCAATAAAACAGCAGGACAACCCGAAGAACATGGGCCAAAGGCTGTACTTGCGGGACCAGTTGATCAGGAGATCCGTGCCGCGGAGGATCAGGTTTTGATCTTTGTGGTTGTTCCCGGACCCCAATCAAGACCTCCTTTTCTCCATACGTAGATGAGGCTGAGCAACAGCACAGCAATGAAAAATGAAATCCGCAGCCAACCCATCCAGCCAAGATCATCCAGGGCTATGGCCCAGGAAAAAATGAAGGCCGCCTCAACGTCGAAGACCACAAAAAAGACAGCGACCAGATAGAAGGGGATGGGATAGCGCAGCCTCGCAAATTCCGCGGGAATTACACCACATTCATATGGTCTTATCTTCTCCGGACTTTCCCTTTTCCCGCCCAGCCAGCCCGAGAGAAAGAGGAGTACGCCGATGAGCAGAAAAACAAGGATGCTGAAAAGCACCAGGCTGACAAGCCACGGCTGCCCTGATTGTATGGTGCTGAAAATCTCATTGGGTTCCACGCTAAACCTCACGCTCGCAAAATTTGTCTTGGTTTCCGTCACCGGCCACGGACAGGGAGCCGCTCACGGACACGGGGAAATCAAGGCCTTTCATTACCTCATTTCCCGAGATTTGTCACCGAAAAACATTCGGTAGGCGCGGGCGCATTAGGCTGCGCCAAAATGCCGGGTGACGGACTCTGGGAATATGGTGGATTACATCGAGGCCATATCAACGGCCTTTTTTGCGTGGATCGCGGTGGTATCAAACAGGGGCAGCGAAGTATCTTTTTGGTGAACAAGGAAGGACCAAAGCCATTTCTTCCCTCCGGCCCTGTCGCTGCAATTCCTCTATGGGCTCAAAATCAAGACTGTACATCAAGACCTTTGCTGAATGCTGCCCCCGAGCCTGTTTTTTACCTCTCGGTTGATAATACGGTAGTATTCAAGCGAATATTCCCAGCTCATGCCCCCTATCAGTCCAATTGTTTTCACAAAAATCTCCCGTGATGTCCACCTTTATTTGAACTTAAATCGCCGTTGCCATCCCCTCCCCCTTTTTTCAGTTCTTAGATTATATCTCGCCAGTTTGAATCGTGTCGGGAGGACCCTTATACTGCTGGACCATGAGCGTCACATAAGGGATCGCAAACGCAAGTGCATAAGCCGCTAGCGGGAGTGGATCAGCCGCTTTAAAAATCAGCAGGGCCAGAAAAAAAAGAGTTGCCGGAATGCGCCGCAGAAGGGTTCCTTTTTTTATGCTTCTGCCGGTTCGTTTTTTATGAATGGTAACACTGATAATAAGAGAAACACCCCAGGCGACCCCAATGACCACCGGGGTCGGCAGCGGAAAATTGATCCAACGCAGTGCGCCCCACCAGGTCAGCAGCAGCAACAGATGAGTTCCCATGAAAGGAAGCACGAGCAGCAGGCCAAAAGATGAGAGTCGGTCCTGTAATCGTCTGTTTTTCAGCAGGGTGATACACAGAACGGCGAAAAAGAACCAGCCCAGAATCCCGATGGGCGGTACGTTGAATAATCCCGGTAGCTTCCAGCTCCAGAGTCCGGCGCTGACGGAAAGGGGTTCGATAAGTAAGGCATCGGTCGCTACCACGGCGGCGCCCGCAAATAAACCCTTCAAGGGGTGCACGGCACGAAGATGAGACGTTAAATCCATGGCTGAGAAGATGATGGCCGGCCAGACCACAACAATCAACAGAGGAACCTGATCTAAAACTAAACACCAGCCGGAGTGATAATCATAAAATCGGTACAGCAGAATGCAACTTTCTTCGGTAATCCAGGCCGAGGCCGAAACAATAGCCGCCCTGGCCAGAGAGCGGGCCGGCCGGGGTGTTTCCACCGCATAACAAAAGATAATAAAGATACCGAAAAAGATTCCTGCCAGCTCCAGAAGCAAAATCATCAAAAATCAGCTCCCGGCAGGCCCGCCAGAACCCATAAGTGATAAATACAGAAAAGCGCTGCCCCCATCCAGGTAAGGCGGATACAGCCTGCTATCAGATCCCGCCGGTGCAAGGCATATTTGTAGACGACGGCCTGAAGAAAGGGCGCGGCGATCATGATAAAAATACGCCAGGGGACGACTTCCAACACATAACCCAGCGCTAAAATTAGGGCGGACGCAACAAGCAGACCGTCAATCATATGGACGGCCATCCGCTCGCCATGGACAACCGGATAGGTTCGAACTCCTCTGACGGCATCCCCTTTTATATCACGAAGGTCATAAAGAATTTCGTAGCTCTGAATAAAAAGAAAAAAGAAGACCGCAGTCAGGAACACCGTCGTCCAAGTGATTCCCGGAGGGAATTGATAATTTTGATTTTTCCAGAAGGCGGTCACCAGAGGATACCCAAAAACCGTAATCAAAAACCCAATGCCGGAGGCGGTGTTTTTCCAGAAGTAGATCTCTTTCAGGCGGCGCTTTCCCGGCAACAGCGGCCAGTTGTAAAAGATGCCCAGCAGGTGGCCGGCAATTCTCAAGGGGGTGATCGCCGAATTGATCATATGTACCGCAGCCAGTGAACCCACCATCAGCGTCATGCTCAACAACAGCAAGGCCTTGCGGTGGTGATAAACGCTGACCGTATGGCTGATGTCATTGACGCTGTCTTCCTCGAGATCCACGACGCGGTTCACCAGATTGACGATAAACCAGTCCAACGCACAGACAAACGTCAGGAACCAGGGGTAGTGTCCGGTAAACAGCCATCCGAAAGTAAAAACTCCCATGGCTGCGATGGCCGTGATGTGAAGCCTGCCAATGCTGGCAAAGGTCCGCAAGGCCCTATTTAGACTTCTTGCGGATCTTTGGTTCACCGGGTAAATTTCAACAGCCGATTTCATCTAATCCGCTCTCTCTCCCATCGGCTTTCCCTTCGGGTAAAAAAACATGACTAATCCTTTTTTCTATACCTCATCATGTTTTCCATGCAACTGCAGGGTAAACTTCAAACGTCCATAAAGTGCAATCCCAACTGCCGTTGAAAGATTCAACGACCTGATCTCTGGGGAGACGGCAATGCCATAGATTGATCGGGGGGAACACGAAAGCATCTTTCGTGAGCGGAAAGCGGGACAGCTCCTCCCCCGTACCCCATACTATTGAGTAGCTTGCAACTCTTCCCGGACGACACGGCGAAGGACCTCTTCGAGGGGCTGCTCCTGATGTTCCATATATGCTCGGAGGGCATCATTGAGCATCGTCTGGTAGTTGCCCCCGCCTTGATCCTCCACCTTGGACCGGAACCAGTCGATAATGTCACGATCAAGTCGAATAGTGATCCGAGCTTTCTTCCCGGAAGAGGGAAGTACGGCACCTCGGTTGCCTTTACTAAAGTCATATTTCGCCTTCATATTGCCTCACCTCATAGCGCACGGCCTTGCGTGCGGAAATGATCCGAATGTTGTCTTCCATGCCATGTGCAGACCACTACCAGAATGCGGTCAAAGGCGTCCGTTCCAGTGGTGACATAGCGCGTTGCTCACCTTGCCGAAAATCCTCAAGCGTCACGGCATTTGGTTCTTCGAAGACCGCAAATGTATCGGCGAAAGACATTCCGTGCTTGAACTTATTCTCTTGGGCTTTCGATTCATCCCATTCGAACATGGAGCCCTCTAATATGCACATATGTATGCACACGTCAAGTTTTCTCTCGCGAACGGCGCGCCTGTGTCCAGGCGCTTGTTAATTGCGGGATAAGATAAATTTAACATCATAAGCCCGCTAGGGCTTTGCGGCCAATTATTTTTCTCAATCGTTGCTAAAAAAGACCAAGCTTAATTATCCTTGAACTCCAGGAGCATCCAGTCTTGCTGTCCTTGGCATTCTCCTGTCAGAAAGCGACTTATTATCACACATGTATGGAAATTGACTGAAGCCAATTTTGTTATCCTTGAGTT
>CAZJRD010000029.1:0-34924 GCA_964548365.1 uncultured Desulfobacteraceae bacterium
CGTTCGATAAACGTATCAGGGGACAACCTGATCCTGCCACGGTAAACATCAACGCCGAAACTCGCAGTGACCGGGAGATTCCCTCCTCCGACTACTGCCGGGCTCTTTTCCAGGGCCCTGCGGAGACGTTCGGCCGTATGCACGGCTTGGGGCAGCCGGGTGGCCGGGAGGATTATGGCGAACTCCTCGCCGCCGAACCGGCAGGGTATATCGATGCGGCGGAGATTTTCGAGCATGGTTTTGGTCACCCACTTGAGCACCTTGACTCCTGCCTCGTGTCCAAACGTATCATTCACGCGTTTGAAATGATCCAGGTCAATCATGAGAAGCCCGGTCGGAAGCCCGGATCGTCTGGTACGCTCCATCTCGGTGGATAAAATGGTCTGGAGATGACGAAAATTGAAAAAGCCGGTGAGGGGGTCGGTGCGGGAAAGCTCTTGCAGACGCTTGCAATCTGATTGCAGCCGGTTGAGTTCTTTTTGCACCGGACAATCTTGGTCGTGCAGCGGACATGCTGCGGGCGTATTGGAATCCCGGTCCAGGAGATTGTTATTTGCCGCCTTTTCCTTTTCCATTCTTAAGGCTTTTTCTCTTTCTCGTCTTCAGAATCATGAGTGCCGTAAAAGAGCCCGCAAGGATGAGGACCGCCATAAATTGGGTTACGGTCATGTTTGTATTGAAAATCATTCCCCGGTCATCACCCCTGAACCGCTCGATGAGGAGTCTGCTGAAGCTGTGGAGGAGTAGGAACCAGAAAAGGACCTGCCCCTTATATGATTTCTTATGATGAACAAGCAGCAGGATGCCGAAGAGAAGAAACCCGCTGATCGAGTGATAGATTTCTGTGGGATGAATGGGGACATGGAGAGGGGCTAGGCTCTTGGGGTTTGTGAAAACAACCGCCCAGGGGGCATGGGTGGGTTTGCCGTAACAACAGCCTGCCATGAAACACCCGATTCTTCCAAACCCCTGCCCGATGGCTGTGGCAGGGGCCCAAAGGTCACCGAGGTCCAGGATGGATAATGAATGGTGCCTGGCGTACCAGAGAAGGGATCCAATGGCGCAGACAGCACCCCCTGAAAAGACCAGGCCTCCATGCCAGATTTCAAGGATTCCCAATGGGTGTCGCGTGTAATAGGAAAGATTCATCAGGACATACAGGAGCCTAGATCCAACGACGGCAGAGATCAGCATGAGGAATCCCATATCCAGGACCTGCTGAGGCTCAATGTCATAGACCCGTCCCAGATGCATGGTGATCAGGATAGCGGCAAGAAAGCCAATGCCCACAAATAGGCCATAGGTGTGGAGCGTAATAGGCCCGAAGGAAAAGAGTTCAGGGTGCATGAACGTGTCAGCCTCGATGGATCCCTTGGCGGATCAGGTGAATGGCAACCCAAATAGTACCAACGGTGATGGCGGAGTCCGCCAGATTGAATGCAGGCCAGTGGTACCGGCCCACGAAAAAATCCAGGAAATCAATAACAAATCCCAAGCGGACCCGATCAACCAGATTTCCGACAGCCCCTCCTAGAATAAGTCCGAGTCCAAAGAGGATCCTTGTTGCTTCCTTTGCCTGGCGAGCGGCCCAATAGATTAACACAGCTATGGCGGCAATAGTCAACAGGATCAGGGAATAAAAGACAAGGCGCCCTTGGCGATGATTCATCATGCCGAAGGCCATGCCCCTGTTCCGGACGAGGACAAGGTTGAAAAAACCCCTGACGACAGGCACAGATTGATAAAGCTCGAAGGTTGCCATGATAATCAGCTTGGAAAGTTGATCCAGAAACAGGACTACTACCGCAGGCCAAATGAAAAAACGGTTTCTCTTGTTTTTCAACGGTCGATGAGCTCCATCTCGGCCAGGGCCCCAAGACATCGGTCACAGATGGTGGGGTGTTGAATAGTAGCTCCCACCGACGGATCATGGACCCAGCATCGTTCACATTTGGGCGCGTCTGATGGCCTGACGCCTATTTTCAATCCGGGGATCGTCTCGCTTTCAGTCCCTCCTTCCAACGTCCCCTCTTTAAAAAGGTCAACCGAGGACACGATAAAGATGGACCTCAGCTGATGTTGGTAAGATTCCAATAATGGGTAGAGATCCGGGGGCAGGGACAGCGTTATTGCTGCATCCAGGGAGTGCCCGATTTTCTTTTCCTTCCTCGCCAGTTCGAGCGCCCGGGCGGTTTCTTTTCTTACGGCGATAATGGTTTCCCATCTCTTCGAAAGTTCCGGGTCCAGGAATTCATCTTTGACCGGGATGAACAGTTCGGAGTGGACGCTTGGAGAACGATGGTCTCCAGGCATGTATTGCCATATCTCTTCAGCCGTAAAAGAAAGGACTGGTGCCATGAGCCGCACAAGGACTTCGAGAATCTCGTGCATCGCCGTCTGTGCTGATCGTCTCGCCTGTGAATCCGGTGGAGAGGTATAGAGACGATCCTTGATGATGTCCAGGTAAAAAGAAGAAAGATCAAGAACACAAAAGTTGTGGAGGTTATGATAGACGAGGTGGAAGTCAAACCCGTCATAGGCCTTGAGGATCCGTGCGTTCAGTTCCTGGAGCCTGTTCAATGCCCAACGATCCAGTTCTTGCAGTTCGCCGTAGGGGACGACTTGTGTCTGCAGCTCAAATCCGCTGAGGTTTCCGAGAAGATACCGGCAGGTATTTCGTATTCTGCGATAGGCCTCGGTGAGGCGTTGAAGTATTTCCTTGGAGAGACGGATGTTATCCCGGTAATCCTCACCTGCAACCCAGAGTCGGAGGATTTCGGCCCCATAGTTCTTGATGAGGTCCTCCGGGGCAATCACATTCCCGGCGGATTTGTGCATGGCTTTGCCGGAGCCGTCCACGACGAACCCATGCGTGAGCACATGATGATAGGGCGCCTCATCCCTTGTCCCCACCGAACAGAGAAGAGAGCTGTGGAACCAGCCCCGGTGCTGATCACTCCCTTCCAGGTAGAGATCCGCCGGGCTTTGCAGGTAGTCACGCTGTTCCATCACCGCCGCGTAGCTCACCCCGGAGTCAAACCACACATCCAGGATATCCGTTTCTTTTTCAAAATCCGCTGACCCGCATGCAGGACATGTTGTTCCGGAAGGGAGGAGATCTTCAACGGATTCCGTAAACCAGACATCGGCGCCGGATTTTTCAACCAATGCAGACACGTGATCTATGATCTCCTGGGAAATGACCAGGTTGCCGCATTGTTTACAGAAAAAGATCGTGATCGGGACGCCCCATGCCCTTTGGCGGGAAATGCACCAGTCGGGCCTGTTGGCAATCATCTGGTAAATGCGTTCCTGTCCCCAGGAAGGTATCCAGGAGACTTTCTTGATGGCGTCGAGCGCCTTCATCCTGAGATCATTTTTTTCCATGGAGATGAACCATTGTTCTGTGGAACGAAAGATGACGGGTTTTTTGCACCGCCAGCAGTGTGGATATTCGTGGGAGATATTCTGCTCTCGGAGGAGGGCGCCTTTCTCCCGGAGCTTTTCATTGACGGCCTGGTTCGCTTCAAAGACCTGGAGGCCGAAAAAATACTCAACATCGGGGGTGAAACAACCCTGGTCATCCACAGGAGAATACACGTCAAGACCATATTTGAGCCCTGTTTCGTAGTCTTCACGGCCATGACCGGGTGCCGTATGCACACACCCTGTTCCCGCGTCCAGGGTAACATAGTCGGCCAGGACGATGATGGAAGGCCTATCATAGAGCGGGTGTCGTGCCTCAAGATTCTCGAGCACCGTTCCATCGAACCGGGCGACAACGTCATAGGAAGAGATGCCGAAGGAATCCATGCAGATATCGAGCATAGCTTCGGCAAGGATAAGAACGCCCGCCTCTTTTGTCCTGGCGGCAACATACTGAAAGTCGGGATGAACAGCGATGGCAAGGTTTGCCGGCAGTGTCCAGGGGGTGGTGGTCCAGATGACCACTGATACATTTTCCCCTTTCAAGTTTCCGGCGATTCTTTCGGGTGGAGAGGTAAGCGGAAACTTGACGAATATGGAAGGCGAGGTGTGGTTCTCATACTCCACCTCCGCCTCGGCCAGGGCCGTCTGGCATGAGATACACCAGTAAATGGGCTTCTTGCTCCTGATGAGGCTTCCATTGAGCGCGAATTTTCCAAACTCCCGCACAATGGTGGCTTCATATGGATAATTCATGGTAAGGTACGGGTGGTCCCACTCCCCAAGAACTCCAAGCCGCTTGAATTCTTTTCGTTGTATATCCAGGTATTTTTCCGCGTACCTGCGGCAGTAACCGCGGATTTCGGCCAGGGACATTGAGGCCTTTTTCGTGCCCAGCTCTTTGTCCACTTGGTGTTCGATGGGGAGACCGTGACAGTCCCATCCCGGTACGTATGGCGCATTGAAGCCGGCCATTTGCTTGGATTTGATGATAACGTCTTTGAGGATTTTGTTAAAGGCTGTTCCCATGTGGATATGGCCGTTCGCGTAGGGAGGGCCGTCATGGAGCATATATGTTTTTCTCCCTTGGGACACCTCTCGAATGTGCTCGTAAATGTGCTCTTGTTCCCATTTCTTGAGGATCTCGGGTTCCTTTTTCACGAGATTGGCTTTCATCGGGAACGGTGTCTTCGGCAAATTAAGCGTTTGCTTGTAATCCATGAAACGTGCCTCCTGCCAGCAAAATTGTAAACAAAAAGGGTAGCAAACAGGCCCCATGAAGTCAAATTGATAATCTTCAAGCGCCTCAGATCCTGTTAGTTTGATAGAACCCTCCACCTCTGGTGGAGGACCCTGATAGGTTCCACCGATCCGGGGAGAAAACCTGTTTTTCGTTCCGAGGCTCCGGGCTGGGCTTTTTACGATTCCATCAATATTGGGTTGACACAACTTCAAAGAACCTTTAAGAGTTGAGTGGCAGTCGAATGTAATGAAATCTTGAAACTGATACAGATAAGGGCAGAAGGATTACAGCCTTTGCCGGAGAAACGTGGTCTGGATCTTTTTTGAATCAGGAGGAGCTGAATGAAAGGGAAAAGAATTATTATGCTGTTCGCATGTTGTATGTTGCTGGCCGGATGCGCTGCTCCGCTGGTTTTTTTTGGCGCGGGGGCTGCGGCAGGAGTGGGAGGATACAAATACTATAACGGTGTCCTCAATGTGACGTACAAAGCGGCCTATATCGACACATGGGATGCGGCCAAGAGGGCGGCGAAGGACTTGCAGCTGGTTGTGACGAGTGCAAAGCACGATCTTACCGAAGGAAAAATAGTCGCAAGAAGAGCTGAAGGGGATCGAGTTACCATCTCGCTCGAATACAAGTCCGCAGATGAAACGCTTGTGGGAATCAGGGTCGGCACCTTGGGAGATAAGAATGCCTCCGGGACTATTGCAGAACAGATTCGAAAGGAGCTCTTCGGGAAGTGAGGGGCCAACCTGTCACGTCCTGATGCCCAGGTTCTTTAACATCTCATGGGCAAAACGGATGACATAATCCGTTTGGGGTTCGGTGCAATAGCCCTGACAACTGCAGCCTATCCCTTTCAAGCTCCGTGAGAAGAACTCCAGCTTTACCCAATCCCCGCCCAGTTCCACGGCAAAAACATGGGGTTGACAATGGGTGTGAGCAGATTGCGTCTCACTGAGGAGATCGTTTGGGATCTGTAACCAGTAAACTTTTTCCATGGAAGAGGAAATCGCGGCTTCCCTGAGATATCCGGTGATTTTTCCCATATCTGCAGGGTCAATCTCATCAACAAGGTATGCTCTCATTACTGGCCCTGTTTCGTGGAACCGTCTCTTTTTTTTGCCATCCAAAACGCATCCAGAACGGAATAAATCCACACCACAGTAAAAGCACCCAGAATAATCCAGAGGGCTGAAAAATCCTGGTTACTGAGTTTGTGTATAATCGTGTCTGGTTTTAAAGTGACAAGAGAGGTTTCCGATAGGCCGGATTTCAAGAGAGAATACATTGCGATCACGGCCATGACAAACAGCACAAAAACTGCCCCGAGGAGGATAAGCCCTTTTTTCCATTGCTCGTTGATGATCTGCCCAAGCCCCGGAATGATGAGCGCTGAACAGAGTGCTGCCGTGAGAGCCTTTTTCATGATGTATCCTTTGTGAAACCTGAACCTGATGACCCAAAGCGTTGCGCTCAGACTATCCCAAGACCGGCACATTGTCAACGCTGAGGGCAATGAGGCGCTATTCCGAAAAAAATGTGAATGATCTCAGCCTTAAATATCCATACTTTCCAACGAGGACGTTGCTCCTACAACATGTTGCACCACTGATCTCTGTAGGAACGACCTCCCGGTCGCGACCATGCATTGCTGAATTGCCTATGCTTTTGGCAGCTCGAGAAAGGGTTGGCCTATGAGAAAGATCAGAGAGAAGGTCCAGATCAATATCCCGTTTACGATGCTTCATGATTCCTATCTCGAGCTTTTTCTGGAAGAGCGCTTCAATCCCGAAATCGGTTTTGATGCTGAATCGTTGCATCGTTTCAGTTTGGAGGAATTCAGGCAGGTGGCAGAACAGTGCCGTGAACAGGGACTGCGCGTAACCTTTCATGCCCCGTTTGTCGATCTTTCTCCGGGATCGCCGGATCCGGATGTCTGGCGATTGACCCGCCGAAGGTATGAACAGGTTGTGGACCTTATCCCCCTGTTCCGGCCCCGAACCATGGTGTGTCACGCGGGATTCGAGAGGAAGCGCTACGGCTACCTGCAGGATGTATGGCTTGAGAAAAGCCTTAAGATGTGGAGGTGGCTTGGGAAGCGCGTGTATGAAGAAGGAACGCAATTGATGCTTGAAAACGTCTTCGAAGAAAGTCCTGATGAACTGCAGCAACTCTTCAAATCACTGGATGGGGAAAAAGTGGGATTTTGTCTTGACATCGGCCATCAATCAGCCTTCAGCAGCACCCCTCTTGAAACATGGATCGATTTCCTGGGGGATTCTATTGGACAACTTCACCTGCATGACAATCGCGGGAACGAAGATGACCATATTGCGCTGGGGAGGGGCACTATTGATTTTCGAAGATTTTTTCACGTTTTAAGAAAAGCCGTGGCAGGCCCTCCTGTGGTTACGCTGGAGCCCCATCGGAAAGAAGAAGTGTGGCCGAGCCTCGAGTTCCTGGCAGAGGAGTGGCCATGGTGATAGAAATGACATGTCTTTCCCATTGAATTTTGTGTTTCATTTCTATAAGGTGACGACCAGGATGGGCAGAGACGGGATAAAGCTGCCCAGTACGACCGATCTGGAGAGAGAAACCGATCATGAGCGATGTCATGGAACACCCATTCGCCAAGGCAGTATCAGCCACTGAAAAGTGCAAAAGGCTGAAGGAGGTGGTGCACCCTGAAGACAGCCTGGCGATTCTGATTGACGCTGACCCGGATGCCATGTCCAGTGCCATGGCGCTGAAACGGATCTTCTGGCGAAAGGTCCAGCACGCTGAAATTTTTCGTATCAATGAGATACAACGGGCCGATAACCTGGCGTTCATCAGACTGTTGAAAATTGAGCAGAAACACATGAGTCAATTTCGGCCTCAGGCGTTTGACAAGCTTGCCCTGGTCGATTCCCAGCCCAGACATCACGAACAATTTGCAGGCCTGCACTTTGATATTATCCTCGATCACCATCCGCTAGACGCGTTTCCCAAGGCCTCGTTTGTGGACATAAAGGAAGAATATGGTGCCAACGCGACCATTATGACCGAATACCTGAAGGCCGCTAAGATCAAGCCCTCTCCAAGGCTTGCGACAGCCCTTTTTTACGGCATAAAGACGGACACAGACAATTTTGTACGGAAGTCACTTCCCAATGACATCAATGCATTTCAGTATCTTTATCGGTTCGCGAACCTCAACATCATTAAAAAAATTGAGTCCTCGGAAATTACCCGCCAGGCCCTCGATTATTTCAGGACTGCCATCGACGATGCCACCTTCATAGGGGATCGGGCATGTATTCACATGGGGGCTGTAAAAAGTCCCGATATTCTGGTGCTGATAGCTGATTTTTTTATGAAACTGGCTGAAACAACCTGGAGCATTGTGTCAGGGGAATACGAGGATAAACTGGTGGTCATTCTGCGGAACGCGGGGTTCAGGGGCAACGCAGGAAACGTTGCACAGAAGCTCTTCGGCGTCCTTGGGGGGACCGCAGGCGGGCATCCTGGAGCTGCCCGGGCCGAGATTCCTTTGAAGGAAATACGAGGTAGTTCAAGAAAGCAGGTGGATATAGGGGATCTGGTCCTGAAGCAGATCAGGAAGTGGTGCTAGGAGAAGTATTTTGACCAATCTCGGGAAACCCCAAATCAGTGAAAAACTAATCGATGAAGTCAAAAATGTCATCGAGCAGGGGGATGAAGAGGCTCTGGGTAGGCTGCTGGAAGAAATGATGCCCGCTGATGTGGCGGACCTCATTGAACACCTGGACAGTGATGAACGGCTCTTTATCTTCGAAGTCCTCGAGCCTGCAGGCGCCGGGGATGTGCTGGTGGAGGTCGAGCCACCGGTCCAGGGACGCATTCTGGAAGGCCTGGGCAATGAGGCCATATCGGAAATCGTGCAGAAACTTGAATCCGATGATGCAGCCGACCTTGTAGGTGACCTTCCTGCTGAACGGGCCAGAGCCATCATAGGGTCCTTGAGAGAAGATGTCTCACAGGACCTGGAGAAACTTCTGCCGTATCCGGATGATACGGCAGGGGGGATCATGGGTCTGGAATACGTGGCAATCCACGCCGATGCCACAGTCAGAGACGCCATTCACTTGATCCGGGAAAAGAGAGAGGAAGTGGAGAATCTCTACCACATCTGGGTGGTAGATGATTTTGAACGGCTGGCGGGGGTCATTTCCCTGAAAGATCTTGTACTGGAGCCCGGGGATCGCAAGATCAGGGAAATCATGAACCAGGAAGTCATTTCTGTTCATGCGGATGCGGATCAGGAGGAGGTAGTCCAACTCGTCAAGAAATATGATCTCGTGAATATTCCGGTGGTGGATGAACAGCATCGCCTGGTTGGACGCATTACCCACGACGATATCCTTGATGTCATTGAAGAGGAAACAGACGAAGATATCTCCCTCATGGCCGGTGTGGTGAACCAGGAAATCACGGAAGATTCCCCGCTGAAGATCTCCAGGGCCCGCTTGCCCTGGCTGATAGCAGGTCTCCTGGGAGAGATCATCTCCGCGCTGGTGATAAGCAGATTTGAGACATCGCTGGAAAGGATTATAGCCCTGTCCTTTTTTTTCCCTGTTATTATGGCCATGGGGGGAAGCACGGGGAACCAGGCCGCCACGATCGTTGTGCGGGGACTTGCTACGGGAGACATCAGCCTCCTGAAAATAGGGCGGCGACTCCTCGTTGAAATGAAAGTTGCCCTGTTTAACGGACTCATCTGCGGGGCGCTCCTGGGATTGATTGTCGGCCTCTGGATAGATGACTTCCGCATGGGGTCAGTTGTGGGCCTCGCACTGGTGGTTATTGTCCTTAACGCCAGCTTTTTAGGTGCCTCTGTCCCGATTGCCTTGAAGAAACTTCATTTTGATCCCGCCTTGGGCACGGTCCCGTTTGTGGCAACGTCAAATGACATCCTGGGCCTTCTTATCTACTTGATATTTGTAACGTCCTATCTGAGATGGATCGGGTGACCATGTTGCTTGAAGAGGAACAACGCAAAAGACGCAAGGAGAGCATGCATGATGTTGTATGAAAAGGAGGCCCTTCGCTATCACAGGGAGCCCCGGCCGGGGAAAATCGAGGTGGTCTCCCTGAAACCGTGTGTCTCCCAGTCGGATCTCAGCCTGGCATATACCCCGGGTGTAGCGGTTCCGTGCCTGAAAATACAGGAAGATGACGACCTTTCTTTCGAATATACCTCGCGCGGTAGCCTGATAGGAGTGGTGACAAACGGAACCGCAGTGCTCGGCCTGGGAAATATTGGGCCATTGGCCGCCAAGCCTGTGATGGAGGGGAAGGCGGTTCTTTTCAAACGTTTCGCCAATCTGGATGTTTTTGATATCGAGATAAATACCACTGATCCTGACGAGTTTATCAGGACTGTTCGATTATTGGAACCCACATTCGGCGGTATCAACCTTGAGGACATTAAGGCACCGGACTGTTTTCATATTGAAGAGGAACTGAAACGCCGGATGTCCATTCCCGTCTTTCACGACGACCAGCATGGCACGGCCATTATTTCCGGTGCCGCCCTCCTCAATGCATGCGAACTGGCCGGCAAGGAACTTGAACAAATCCGCGTGGTGATAAACGGGGCAGGGGCAGCTGCCATGGCCTGCGCGAAGATGCAGTTGCAGCTCGGGGTCAAGAGAGATCATATGATAATGCTGGACTCCAAAGGAGTCATTTACAAAGGGCGCCAAGAAGGGATGAATAGCTACAAGGAAGCGTTCGCACGTGAGACGGGTCTGCGGAACCTGGAAGAAGCGGTGAAAGGGGCGGATGTGCTGATGGGGTTGTCCGTCAAGGGAGCCTTCACCAGAGAACTCATCATGTTCATGGCTGAAAAGCCCATTATTTTTGCGCTCGCCAATCCCGATCCAGAGATAGACTACTTTGAAGCAAAAGCGGCGAGGCCGGATGCCATTGTGGCAACGGGACGTTCAGACTACCCAAACCAGGTGAACAATGTACTTGGCTTTCCTTCAATATTCCGGGGGGCGCTGGATGTACGGGCCACCAGCATCAATGAAGAGATGAAGATTGCCGCTGTGCGGGCACTTGCTGCCCTTGCCCGGGAAGATGTGCCAGACTCGGTTTTGCGTGCTTATGGAGGAGAACCAATCCAATTCGGACCTGAATACATCATTCCCAAGGCCCTGGATTCCAGGGTTCTTTTGACGGTGGCGCCGGCCGTGGCAAAAGCAGCCGAAGAGAGCGGTGTTGCCCGGATAGAAATGATAGACCAAGACCACTATGTGCAGCACCTGGAAAAAATCCTGGGGCCAGAACGGGAAATCATGAGGAAGATATTAAATCGGGCGAAGGTGAAGCCGATGAAAATAGTACTCCCGGAAGGGACCCATCCCGTGATCCTACGTGCGGCTCATCAGGCGATCAGGGAAGGGATTGCAAGACCGCTTCTCCTGGGAGGAGAGGCGGAGATCCAGGACCTGGCGCGAGAGCTTCACGTCCCCATGGATGGAATAGAAATTCTGGACAGTCTCAAGAGCCCTCTCTTTGATGCTTTTTCTGAAAAACTTTTTCAGATGCGGTGCCGGAAGGGATGGTCCAGGGATGAGACTAGAGTGCAGCTGCGGAATTGTTATGTTTTTGGGGCGATGATGGTACATGAGGGCCTTGTTGACGGTCAGGTACATGGTATCAGGCGATCCTATCCAGATGCCATCCGTCCGGTGCTCCAGGTGATCCCTCAGCGCAAAGGCGTCTCGAAGGTAGCCGGGATTTATCTCATGATTTTCAGGGACCGTACCCTCCTCTTCGCGGATGCGACGGTTAATGTTCATCCCAGCGCCGAAGACTTGGCCGAGATAGCCGTCCAAGCCGCTGATATGGCGGCTTTTTTTGATATTCAGCCACGGATAGCAATGCTTTCCTTTTCCAATTTCGGGAGTACCCCCCATCCGGACACAGAACGGGTGCGGCAGGCGGTCGAACACGCCCGGAAGGCCAAGCCGGACCTGGTGATCGACGGAGAAATGCAGGCCGATACAGCCGTCGTTGACGAGATTTTGTCCAGTGAGTACCCCTTTAATCGACTCGGGGGAGCGGCGAATGTGCTGATATTCCCTGATCTTTCTTCCGGGAATGTAGCCTATAAGCTCCTTGACCGGCTCGGGGGAGCGAAGGCGGTTGGTCCGTTACTCATGGGTATCAGCAAACCATTCAACGTACTACAACGGGGCACGGATATGGAAAACGTGGTCAATGTTATTGCCATAACCGTTGCCCAGGCCCAGGAACTGAAAAACACCTGATTACCTCGCGTTGCCCCCGGCTTAACCCGGATTTTTCACCAATCATCTACTATGACGGCGAATAGCCCCATGACTATTGCGTTGCGCTTGAAAAATGCCCTCGACGTACTGTGAAAGTACGCCTGCGCCCATTTTCCTTCGCGCGCGTTATATTCACGGGACTCTCCACCGTCTCGCGACGAAGATCGGTGAGAAACCCGGGTTAACCGTCTAGGTTTTCCCTCTCTCTAAACACCTTTAAACTCCTAAACATCTTGCTGTCATCAATCCTGAAGGAGGGAAAGATGAAAGAAATAAAGATATAACGAAATAGTGTAATAGAAGTAATAATTATAACTTGATATATAAAATACTTGACATCTTTAATTCTTTATGCTATCCAACGTGCCATGCGGAAAAAAGTGTTTTCAACGCAGGTGAGAAACGAGCTGCTGAAAGAGTTCAAAAAACTTGCTATTGACCTGGAGCGTCCCATCAATGACGTTCTCGAGGAAGCCATGCGCGAGTTATTGAGGAAATATGGGAAGCAATTGCGCCGGTAGGGGATTTTGGCATTGCAGGACGAGTTTATGGAGAGAAGTGTTTTACGTCTCAAGAGACTCTTCAAACAAGGGGAAGAAAAATGGCATCAGATAGTGTCGATCAAAATGGGGCAGGATCATCAGGTGCCCAGCACCGCATCCTGGCAGATATTGCCTTTTACCTTTCCGCAGCCCGGTCGGCATTTGCGGGCTCATTCAAGTATCAGGAGGAGTTCCCCGATGGTCCGTCCAATGAGATGCGGGGGCTGAGGCTGCGGGATAAAGCAGTGGGAAAGATTCAAACCCTGCTTTTAGAAAAACTTGTTTCCTACCTCCTGGAAGAGCCGGCCTTGGCGGCGCTTGAGTACTCTCGCGGACAATTGGGGAACCTGGCTGCGCAGATTCTCGAGACGGAGATCTTGGAAGAGAAAAAGATCGAGCAGGACTATTACCTGAAGGCGAGGATCATAGGAGATGTTGAAGCACTCACGGAAGGCAGAAATACCCTGGAAGAACTCAAGGAAAAAGTACGGGCCCTGGAGCAAGCAAAAGAAAGGGCTGCTGAGGCCAATGAAGATATTCAGAAGCTGAAAAGAGAGATTGAGATGGTCAAGACACGGATGCTGCTCGCGGGAGGGAATATTGAGGAGGAACCGGAAGAGGACAGGGCCATTTTCGATCTGATTGAAAGAGGAGATTCATTGTACGCACGAGGAGACTTTGATGAAGCGATACATACATATAATGAGGTGCTGGAATTGGATTTCACCTCTGCTGTCGCCCTCATGAATCGCGGAGCGGCCTTACTGAAAAAGGGAGACTCTGAACGGGCAATAGAAAATTTTGATCGCGTATTGGAACTTGAACCCAAAAATCCACTTTCCTATGTTAATCGAGGCTGTGCGTTTGCCCTGAAGGAGGAATGGGAAGCGGCTATCGGGGATTTCAGCCGCGCCATTGAACTGGCCCCGGACACCGGGGAAGCGTATCTGAACCGTTCCATTGCTCTTTTAAAGCAGGGGATTGATTATGAGGCCGCCGATAATGACCTTGCACTGTATATCGGCATGAACCCGGGAGAATACAGGGGGCATCTGAACAGGGCAATTGCACTTTCATGTATGCAGCAATACGACAGTGCCCTGCGCGAATACGAAGAGGCAATTCATTTGAACCCTTCGGAAATGGCCGCCTATTACAACCGCGGTAATACCTACCTGACAGTTGGAGATGTGGCAAACGCCCTTGATGATTATACTCGCGTCATCAATATGAATGGGGTGGAGGGTGATGTTTATTATAACAGGGGTATTGCCTATGTGAAAATTGGTGAGATGGACAAGGCTCTGGAGGATTTTACCCGATCCATTGAAGCCTATCCCCTCGATGCGGAGACCTACCTTCGGAGAGGATGGATCCACGCGCATCTTGGAAATAAATCCCTTGCCATAAGGGATTGGGAGCATGCGCATTCCCTTGGAAATGAAACAGCCGAGAAATATCTTGAAAGATATGGTCGCACCCCCTGACGTTCGCCGTGAAAAATCCCTTGCTATTTTCTGCCTCTTGCTTTTGGTATTTTGCTCTTGCAGTGCCGTGAAGACCGGGTACCGCGTGACAAAAGGGACGGTCTCCACCGGATACAAAATTACCAAGGGAACAGGCAAGATCGCCTTCGGTGCGGCGAAGACCGTCTACAAGGTGGGAGCATTCACCTTTAAGGTGGTAATGGCTCCCTTGAGCTGGCCCATGACCCATCCCATTGAATCCATGGACGGGATGCCTCCAAAGCGGGCTATCAGGAAAGGGATAATAAAGACTTCCCCGTATGTGATAAACGGACGGAGATATGTCCCAATGTCGCTGCACGAAGCCCAGGCATACAGGGAGGAGGGTCTTGCTTCGTGGTATGGCTTTGAAACCTTGCACAAGAGTGGCGGGCATATGACCGCAAACGGGGAGGCCTTCGACCCCAACGGACTGTCCGCTGCCCATAAATACCTGCCCTTGCCCAGCTACGTCCGGGTAAGAAACCTTGAAAACGGGAAGAGCATTATAGTAAGGGTGAATGATCGAGGCCCGTTCGTCAGGGGCCGGATCATAGACCTGAGCTCAGGTGCTGCAAAAAGGCTCGGTTACTTCAAGAAAGGAACAACCAGGGTCCTGGTGGAAGTTGTCAAGGTGGTAGGTTGAGGAATTAAAAAGAGTGGAAGAAGCGCTGAAATTCAAGAGCAGGGAGGTCTATGAAGGTTTCCAGATATTCCTTGAGGCGTGGGATGGAGGAAAAGAATCAATAAAATCCGTTTTCCTTCAGCTTCTGTCGACATTGCTGGAACTCCCCGAAGCGGAACTTGATTTTCTAGAACGACCGGGGGTGAGCTATTCTCTGCGGGCTGAAAGGCCTTCCGGAGGAGATACGGCTTTGTTTGTCCTGGTGGATATAGTGGATGACGATCCTGGAAACAGGTGGCTGTCCGTCTGCTTCTATGCCGACGCTATCTCAGATCCGCAAGGTCTGGGAAACGCAATCCCGGGAGGAATACTGGGGAAAGACGGGTACTGCTTTGATGTTTTTGAAGAAGATGCTTCACTGATCGGGTATCTTGGAAAAAGGATCATTGAAGCCTTTACAAAGGTGACGTAAGTTATTAAAATAAGTCTTAAAACTTACATCGGACGGTTGTTCTCAGAATAAGCAGATGGGGATTTTGCCGTCAAAGGCACCATTCAAGGTCCCTTTGATTAGCCCACATGCAACTCTTTGCGAGAAGCCATCGCCGGCTCTGTCAAGCTACTTCACCGCCTCAGCGCGGACCATGCCGTTTACGATGATGGTTACTTCCCGCTTCTGGGACAGGTCGGTTTCAAGGCGGAAATGACCGCTGTATTCCCCGGGGGACTTCGACTGGTCAAAAACCGTCAGTCGGTAGGCATATCCCGGCCGGACCGGGGTCAGCGTCCATTTCACGTGCGATCCCATGTCATGCAGTACCCGGGTTATTTTCATGGGCGCCTTGTGATTGTTGGTGATGTCCACATGGGCTTCGATGGTCTTTCCCTGCACTCCCCACAGGGAGATATAGCCCCCCGGCTCCAACCCCACATGGGGCAGAATCTGTCCCCTCAGATAAAGGGCGACGCTCATGTGCTCGGTATCATCGGACCACACAACGGCCTTCTTTTCAAATTTTCCCCTTACCGTATTGCTGTTGATCTCAAGGGTGATGCGCCCCTTCCCGCCGGGAGGGATGATCCGGTCATACCGGACCACGGAGCAGCTTCACGACGGGTGCACTTTCCTGATGTGAAGAACGCCGTCTCCCCGGTTGAATACCGTAAAGGTATGGGAGACTTTTTCCCCTTCGAAGACAGGGGGAAAGGTATAAATGGTCTCATCCATTCGGATGAGCGGCCCTTCCGCCGCCCCGGCAAGAGGGCCCGATCCAAGGAGAAAAAGGAAGACCCAAAAGAAAAGGAATTTCCCCGCATTTCGTTTTGACCACCATTTCCCGATCATTGTTTCCGGTCCTTTCCATCCGTCAGAACCCCGGACCATTTCAAAGATGAACCCGCCATTCACGTGTCCGCCCTCCATAACTGGCGGGCCGTGGCCTTACTCCCGAACTCCTGTTTCCGCCTCATCCGGATAAGTCCCGGGGAAAAGAAATTCCAGGTTGATCACCGGCTGTTGCGCCGGCCAAAAAACAATACACGCGGGCAGGGCACTTGTCAAGAAGCCTTCCTTTTTCCTGAGAACAAAAGTGGTAACTCGGTTCCTTTTCTGTTTTTGTTGTTTTATGCTCTTTTTGCTGAATAGTTGCAAACTTTGTAATCCTTTCTACAAGTCAATAATTCCCTTGACAACCCAATCGGGCTTATTTATAAATTTCTCCTAAGACCGATCGGTCTGATTTCGCCGACATTCAAAATCCCCGTACCCGTCGGCAGAAAAGAGAGAGCCGTCCACCAGTTTTGGTAGCATAACAGTCCATCCAGTGCGTTCACCCGTTAGCAGAAAGAGGCTTGGAACTATGGACGAAGCCATCAGAACCTTCCCCCAAATTCTCCTGGACAATGCCAAGAAGTTTCCACCCACCAAGGCAGCAATGCGAGAAAAGGACTACGGAATCTGGCAATCCTATTCATGGCAGGATTGCCTGGAGCAGGTTCGGGATTTGGCCCTGGGGCTGGTCGCCCTCGGCTTCAAGAGGGAAGATAAAATGGCCATCATCGGGGACAACCGTCCCCAGCTTTATTGGGGCATGGGGGCCTGCCAGAGTCTGGGCGGGGTTCCCGTCCCCCTTTATCAGGATGCCATATACAAGGAGCTTCATTACATTGTAGAACATTCCGGATGCCGTTTTGCCTTGGCGGAGGATCAGGAGCAGGCCGACAAGCTCATGCACTTGAAGGACGAGGTCCCCAACCTGGAATACATCATCTACGATGATCCCAGGGGACTCCAGAACTACAAGAAGGACTGGCTCATCGCGTTTACCCGTGTCCAGGAGATGGGAAAGGAGTTCGGCAGGAAAAATCCCGACTATTTCATCAACGAAGTCAATAAAGGTCAATCAGATGATCTCGCGATCATCGCCTATACGTCGGGGACGACGGGCAATCCGAAAGGCACATTGATCAAATACCATGCGGTCATCGATGCGGCGAAAGGCTTTGTCGAATTTGAAGGCCTTACTGAGAACGAAGAAGTCATGGCGTACCTCCCCATGGCATGGATCGGCGACCACATCTTCTCTTACGGGGAGTCATTTTATGCCGGATTCGCCGTCAATTGTCCCGAGAGCACCTCAACGGTGCTCCTCGACCAGAAGGAAATCGGGCCCACCTATATCTTCGCCCCTCCCCGGATCTGGGAGAATATTTTGACCCAGATCATGATCAAAGTAGAGGACTCAGCTTGGATAAAGCGAAAGCTCTTTGCCTATTTCATGCGCGTGGCGGCCCGGGTTGAAAAGCGGAGAATCGCCAATGAGCCCGTGCCTCCGGCCGACAAGATCCTCTACCAGATCGGTAGGTTCATTATCTACGGGCCCCTGGTGGATAACCTGGGGATGAGCAGGATCAAAGTGGCCTATACGGCCGGAGAGGCAATCGGCCCGGAGATATTCGAGTTTTACAGGTCCCTGGGGATCAACCTGAAACAGATCTACGGCATGACGGAAAGCACTGCCTATGTGTCCATCCAGAAGGACGGCGACATCGACTCCGAGACCGTGGGGACGCCCGCGCCAGGCGTCGATATAAAGATTACCGACAATGGTGAAGTGGCCTACAAGAGCCCTGGAAATTTTGCCGGGTACTACAAGAACGATGAAGCCACCCGGAAAACCCTGGTGAACGGATATGTCCAGTCGGGAGATGCGGGCTATATCACGGAAAGAGGACATTTGAAGATTATCGACCGGGCCAAGGACGTCAGCCACCTGACGGACGGGACCATGTTCGCCCCCAAATACATCGAGAACAAGCTGAAATTCAGTCAATATATCAAAGAGTCCGTCGCCCATGGAATGGGCAAGGACTATGTAGCCGTCTTTATTGATATCGACTACGGCGCCGTGGCAAACTGGGCCGAACGCCGGCACATCGCCTTTACCAGCTATACGGACCTGGCCCAAAAACCGCAGGTCTACGATCTCATTGAGGAAGCGATCATCAACGTGAACAAGAGCCTGAGCACGGACCAGAAGCTCAAGGGTTCCCAGATCAAACGCTATCTCCTCCTTCACAAGGAATTGAACCCGGATGACGGAGAGATCACACGAACCCGAAAGGTGCGCAGGAGGTTCGTCGCCGAAAAATACGGAAACCTCATCAATGCCCTATACACGCCAGGGCAGGACAACGTGAATGTGGAAGCCACCTTCACCTACGAGGACGGGCGAACCACCACCATGAAAGCCGGCCTCAAGATCCGTGACGTCGAGACCTTTTAGAGGAGAGAACGATCCATGAATGAAAAATCCGAACCTCTGCTCCGGGCGGAAAACATCAGCATCTCTTTTGGCGGTCTCAAGGCCCTGGATGACGTCAGCCTGGAAATCTATCCCGGTGAGATCCTGGCGATCATCGGCCCCAACGGCGCGGGAAAGACCACCATGCTGAATGTCATCAACGGGTTTTATAAGCAGGACGAGGGCCGGATCGTTTTTGAGGGCAAAACACGGCCCAAGAATATGAAACCGAATCATGTGGCGGCCCAGGGAATCGCCAGGACATTCCAGAACCTTGCCCTGTTTACCGGAATGTCCACCCTTGCAAACATCATGGTCGGCCGGACCCTGAAGATGCACTCCAATTTTCTCTCCAAGGCGCTCTACTGGCGGTTCAGCCAGAAGGAAGAGATCGAACACAGAAAGGCGGTGGAGTGGATCATCGACTTCCTTCAGATCGAAAACATCCGCCGGACACCGGCCAGCATGCTGCCCTACGGCCTGCGAAAACGGGTTGAACTGGCACGGGCCCTGGCTGCGGAACCCAAACTCCTGCTCCTGGATGAACCCATGGCCGGCATGAACCTGGAAGAGAAGGAGGATATTGCCCGATTCGTCCTGGATGCAAACGAGGAACTGGGCTATACCATTGCCCTGATTGAGCATGACATGGGGGTGGTGATGGATATCTGTGACCGGATCGTGGTGTTGGACTTCGGCAAGAAAATCGGGGAAGGGACCCCGGAGGAGATCAAGGCGAATCCCGCGGTTACCAAGGCATATCTGGGGATGGCGGAGTGATGACCGCCCTCTCTTTCGCCCGCGAAGCCGGAGACGGATTTAGATAAACCGATTCAGTTCACAACGGCCGAGGAGCTGACACATGTCCTTCTTTTTTGAGGTATTGATAACGGGGTTGTTGGTGGGAGTCATGTACGCCCTGGTGGCGTTGGGATTCGCGCTCATCTTCAAGGCGTCGGATGTGTTCAACATGGCCCAGGGAGATATGAGTCTCCTTGCGGGGCTCGCCCTGGTGGGGTTTCTCCAGATGAACTTTCCCCTGTGGCTCGCCCTTATATGCACCCTCGCTGTCATGGTAATCCTGGCCTATATAACAGTCTTCGTGATCCTTCGTCCCCTTGTGGCAAGGCCCCCGCTTATGCTGTTCATGGCCACCTTTGGACTGGCATATCTGATCCAGGGGATCGGCCAGAGCATCTGGGGGACCGACGCCAAGGGTCTGGAACTGGGGATCCCGGACAAATCCTTTGACGTAGCGGGCGTCTTTTTCAGTTCCTTTGATCTCACCTTCGCCGGCATCGCGGTCGTCCTCCTGATTCTACTGGTCTGGTTTTTTCAGAAAACAAGGACGGGTCGAGCTCTCAGGGCCGTCTCCGACGACCATGAAGCGGCGCTTTCAGTGGGCATCCCGCTGCTCAGGGCCTGGCTTGTCACATGGATTGTCGCGGGCATCGTGGCGATTGTGGCGGGCGTGGCATGGGGCACCACCCTCGGGGTCCAGTTCAGCCTTTCCTACATTGCGCTGAAGGCCCTGCCGGTGCTGATAATCGGGGGCCTTGACAGTATCCCTGGAGCCATTATCGCGGGCCTGATCGTGGGGGCCGGGGAAAATCTGGCGGAGGTCTTTCTGGGGCCGTACGTGGGCGGCGGCATCCAGACCTTCTTCCCCTACCTTATGGCGCTGGTGGTGCTCTATTTCAAGCCATATGGCCTTTTCGGAAAAGAGATCATAGAGAGGGTGTAACCTATGTTCTATCGAGAATGCGGCAATTTCAAAGATACGTACGCCAGAGACATGGCAATTTTTCCCATTCCCCTGGACCGTTACGGCTTTATCGTGATGTTGATCGTGGCCTTTCTGGTGATTCCGCTGGTCGCCTCCGACTACTGGATCACCAATATCATGGTTCCGTTCTATTGCTTCGGGCTCTCCGCCATCGGGCTTAATATCCTGGCGGGGTACGCTGGTCAGATCTCCATCGGGCATGCCGCGTTCATGGCCGTCGGGGCCTACGCCTCGCTGATCCTGTATGGCCGCTATGGCGTCCCCCTGATTCCCAGCATCCTTGGCGCGGGGGTTGTTTCAGCAGGGGTGGGCGTCTTTTTCGGTCTTCCCTCCCTCAAGATCAAGGGGTTCTACCTGGCCATCGCCACGCTAGCCTCCCAGTTCATTATACAATGGTTGATCGTTCACTGGAAATGGGTCAGCGGCGGAGTGTTCGGGACCGTTGAGACCCCGAACATGCAGATTTTCGGATGGGCATTGGATACGGCCGTAAAAAAGTACTACCTCTCTCTCTGCATCGTGGGCGTGCTAGCCCTCTTCGCCAAGAATCTCGTGCGGGGGCAACTGGGCCGGAACTGGATGGCCATCCGAGACATGGACTTCGCGGCAGAAATCATCGGTGTAAACCTCTATCGGGACAAGCTGATCGCCTTTGCCGTGGCCACTTTCTACGCCGGCGTCGCGGGCTCTCTCATCACCTTCTGTTATTACGGCGCGGCCAATATCGAGGAATTTCACGTGATGGTCTCATTTGCCCTCATGGGCATGATCATCATAGGGGGCCTGGGCACCATCCTCGGATCATTCCTGGGCGCGGGATTCTTTGTGCTGCTCCCCATCGGCATCAACCAGTCCATGGGAGCTTTCATGAAGGTCGTTCCCAGCGATATCCTTTCCAATATCGAGACCATTATCTTCGGCGGTTTGATCGCTCTTTTCCTCATAGTCGAGCCTTTCGGCATGGCCCGGCTATGGCAGACCATCAAGGACAAGTTGCGGCTCTGGCCGTTTCCCTATTAGGTGCCTGTTTCCGGTGCTTCCGTTTGTCCGGGCGCGGGTTATTCCGGGTTTCGTGGTATCCTCAGCGACTACCCATAACCGTCAACCATTAAAAAGGGAGGAAGAAACAAAATGGCGCGAAAATTTATGCTGGTTGTGTTGTCGCTGGTCTTCGGGATCAGCTTGGCCATGGGGCCGGCCCAGTCACGGGCCGCGGAAAAGAAAAAGGTCCTTAAACAGTACATGCCGATTCTTCTCTACCGGACCGGCCCCTTTGCCGCCGGCGGCAGCGGAATAGGCAGCGGGTGGGAAGATTTCATGCAGCTCCGCAACATGGAGGGCGGCGTTGACGGGATCATGTACGATTGGACGGAATGCGAAACCGCCTACAACGTGGCCCGGGGCATCGAGTGCTACGAGCGCGTAAAGACACACACTCCCAAACCTATTGCCATTCATCCTATCAGCACCGGCATCACCTACGCCCTGATCCCCAAAGGGGCAAAAGATCACATTTCCATCGTGTCCGAGGGATACGGCCGGGCCGACGTGGCCGACGGCCGGGTGTTCAAGTGGGCCTTTAATTTTCCCACCCACTACTGGTCCCAGAACACGGCCAAAATCAAGTTCATCGCCATGAAACAGGGATGGGACGGAAAAAACATGGCTACCATCGGAAAATACCTCAAAGGACTCAAGATCGCCAACCTGCACATCGACGTCCCTTACGGCCAGGAGACCAAGCCCATCCTGGATCATCTGGCCAAGAAGTATGGTTTTATCGTGCGGCACTTTCCCGTGTCGTGGCCCGGCATCGACCAGAAGGCCCAGTGGATGGACATTGCCCGGCGTTTCAAGGCCGACTGGGTCATCAACCGGAACTGGGGTGTCTCCTGCACGGTCCCGCTCAAAGAGGCGGCCCGGCTCAATTTCCCCCGAGATCATATCCTGGGCGTGTGGTGGTGCGGCTCCGAGGAAGATGTCCTGCCTGCGGGACCGGCCGCAAAGGGATACTATGCCACCAACTTTCACGGCGTGGGTCGGGATTTCCCCATTATCAAGCAGATCGTCGACAAAGTATATGGCGCAATGAAGGGAAACATCTCTTTTACCCGTGTGGGATCGGTCTATTACAACCGGGGCGTTGTCACGGGCATCACCATGGATGAGGCTATCCGGACCGCACACAAGAAATTCGGCGTCAAGGTCCTGAACGGTGATGAGATGCGCTGGGCACTGGAACACCTGAACATCACCAAGGAGCGGATCAAGGAGATCGGGGCGGAAGGCTTCATGCAGCCCATGAAGACCTCGTGTGCCGATCACGAAGGCGGCGGCATGGTGCGGGTCCAGCAGTGGAACGGCGAAAAATGGGTTCCCGCCAGCGATTGGATTTCCCCAATGAAAGATTATGTCCGGACCCTGGTGGAACAATCCGCAGAAAAATATGCCAAAAAGCACAACATCAAGCTGAGAGATTGTTCAAAGGCCGATTAGTCCATACGGATAAAGGCGCGGGGGAACGAAATTTTTCCTCGCGTCATGGATGATAGATCATCCTGTTCTTGCATACTTTAGAAGGAATACTATTATGAAACCTCGAACAGGATATGCTCTTTTTCCTGGGTGACTGTTGGGAGGGCTTCGTATTTTCGTGTCTTATCTATCGGGGGAACCGCGGCCAGGTCCTCAGGGCGCTTTTTCCTGAGGGCTGGAATGCGGAAGGGGCAATTCTCCCCCGTGGATAAGTCACTGAAAATACCAGCCCGGGAGACTCGGAATCACAGAAAAAGGAGCTTAGCCTGTGACATTGAAATTACTGTTTTTTATGAAAGCAGGCTTTAGTCGGATGAGCTTGAATTATTATCCCCGGTATCCGGGGACCTATGAATGGGGATAACGATGGGTACTGCGCCGCTGCTGAAGGTCAACAACATCGAGGTGATCTACGAACACGTCATTCTGGTCCTCAAGGGCGTTTCCCTTGATGTCTATGAGAGCCAGATCGCATCCCTCCTCGGGGCCAACGGCGCGGGCAAAAGCACCACGCTGAAGGCCATTTCCAATCTGGTCAAGGCGGAACGGGGGGAGGTGACCAAGGGGACGGTAGAGTTTGATGGAAAGCGGGTCGATAAACTCTTTGCCCCCCAACTGGTAAAAATGGGCCTCATCCAGATTATGGAGGGCCGCCACACCTTTGAACACCTCAGCGTCGAGGACGATTTACTGACTGGTGCTTATACCCGGGGCCACGACTACAGGGGGATCCGGGAGGCCCTGGAGCGAGTTTATCAATATTTCCCCCGCCTGAAGGAACGTCGGAACGCCAAGACCGGCTACATCTCAGGCGGTGAAATGCAGATGTGCGCCATCGGCAGGGCCCTCATGGCAAAGCCCAGGATTATGCTCCTGGATGAACCCTCCATGGGCCTGGCGCCTCTGCTGGTGAAAGAGATCTTCAACATCATCCTGCGCCTCAACCAGGAGGAGAAAGTGGGCATGCTCCTGGCCGAGCAAAATGCGGCCATCGCCCTGGAGTATGCCGAGTACGGCTATGTCATGGAAAACGGACGTGTGGTCCTGGATGGCGAGTCCGATACCCTTAAAGACAATGCCGATGTGAGGGAGTTTTACCTGGGCCTGACCGAAATCGGAAAGAAGAGCTACCGGGATGTGAAGCACTACCACAGAAGAAAGAGGTGGCTGGCATAGGTTTGCACTT
The DNA here is from genome assembly GCA_964548365.1 of uncultured Desulfobacteraceae bacterium. Classification (GTDB taxonomy): domain Bacteria; phylum Desulfobacterota; class DSM-4660; order Desulfatiglandales; family Desulfatiglandaceae; genus B46-G9. Next base: position 23,977 of record CAZJRD010000029.1, read on the forward strand.
CTCGCATTTCCGATCGCGGCAATCCCGGTTTTCTCTTGATCTCCGAAGTTTGCGCGGTCAGATTAAAAATTTGAAATAAAGATTGTCGGCGATAAATGAAGCTTCCCTAAAAAGCGGAAATGGAGGGATTGCTCATGAAACGGTATGGTGACTTTATCACGGCGGAAGAGGACCTGGCACTCTTGACCACCATTCGGAAATATGTGGACAGGGAGGTCATGCCGGTCCGGATGCAGATGGATGAAGATTACGAGGTATTCCGAAAGGCTTACGAAGGCCTCGTAAAGCTGGGCGTTCAAAAACGGGGGTTTTCCTCTCGATACGGCGGTCTGGAAATCCGGTCCGCCAGTACCATCTGCGCCATATCGGAAGAGATCGCAAGGGGCGACAGCGGCCTGTCCCTTCATGCCCTTATTGTCCCCTGGTGCCTGGCCGCGGCCATCGGCGCCAGGAACACCACGGTCATGGACAAATTCATTCCCATGTTCTGTGACGACGAACCCCGGTGCGGGTGCTTGGCCCTTACGGAACCCGCCGGGGGCTGCAATATCGAAGACGGGGCCGCTCACGGCATGACGGTCCGCACAAGGGCCGAACTGGACGGAGACGAATGGGTGATCAACGGTGAAAAGATGTGGCCCAGCGGCGCCGGCGTGGCGGATCTCTACTGCGTGGTCTGCACCACGGATCCCAAACAGAAAGAAGAGGGGCTTGCCCTTATATATGTCCCTCCGGACACGTCGGGGCTCTCCTTTGGAAAACCGGAGGACAAGATGGGGATGAAGGTGACGGATGTCAATGGGGCCATCTATTTTGACAACGTGCGGGTACCGAAGGAATACCGGGCCGGCGGGCCGGGTCTCGACTGGAAGCTTTTTCGGAATGACATCAGTTGGGGCCGGCTTACCAGCGCGCCCATGGCCTTGGGAAATGCCCAGGCCGTCCTGGAAATCATCACGGAGTACACGGCTACCCGTTCCTACGGAGGGAAACCGGTTCGAAACCATTCACTCCAGGCCGCCATGGTTGCCGATATGGCCATTGGCATTGAATCGGCCCGGTTCTTTTACCTCTCCGTGGCGGCCATGTTCAACAACCGAAAAAAATTCGGTCCCATCGGCGGGGACTACATGATGGGCCGCGCCAGCGCGGCCAAGGTATATGCCTGCGATGTTACTGAGATGGTATGCAACCGGGCCATGGAACTCATGGGATCCTATGGCTATGTCCGCGAGTACCACGTGGAAAAGTACCTGCGCGACAGCAAAATCATCCAGTTGTGGTTAGGCGGCGGCCAGTTGGCCCGTCTCGATGTGGCACAGAGTTATTACCCGTATGTCTCATAGTGGGCTGGGATTGCTTTCGGACAATCGAGCCAGTTTCAAAACACCCCCTTTTGCCTGATCTTTGCGTCACGCAAAAAGTTTAATCCTCGAAATACGTCAATGTATTCCTGTGGTTAATCCCGCCATGGCGGGATCGCCTTCCTTAAGCTCGAATCCCGCTGGAAGCGGGAAACATTTTGAAACTGGCTCAATCACATAATTTTTTCAAGCTCGTCTTTTGAGACCTTGTAAGTTTTGTCGAATTCCCGCCAGAATTTCTTGTCCTTGTTTTTCCATCCCTCTCCGAAACGCTCATCAAAGAAGGAACTCAGCCGGGCGAACCAGCCGCCAGGTTTCTCGATCCCCTTTTCCGTTGCCAGGAGGATCTCCGTGAGGTAGAGGTCTATCTCATTGATCCTGTCTTTGGGGATATACGATTTTGCACCAAGGCGGATGGAACCGACCAGGTTATCCGGATTCAGACCATGGGCCGTCAGCATCAGGGCGGGAATTTTCTCGGCGGTGGCGATAGCAAGAAGATCAAATCCGCGGACCCCCATGATATCCAGGATGGCGGCGTCAAAACGGCCGTTTTCGAGGAGATCTTTTGCCGATTCAAAGGTTGTGGCGGTTTCGACATCACAGTTATCAAGGATTTCTTTAAGGGAATCCAGAATATCCGGTTCATCGTCCACCGCAAGGATCTTCTTTCCTTTCAGGATGTCACCTCTGCCCATGTTCTATTCCTCCCCAATGTATCAAGTCCTGCCCCTTTCAGCCCATTCGGCCTCGCACCACAATTTCTTATATTATCTATCGATCAAAGGTAAGTCAAGATTGTATTGATGCTGTCGGAAAACGCCCATCTGCTGCGTTACCCTCATCCCTCGTCACTGCGGCGTACTTCTATGTACGCCTCATTCCTCGGAATTTCGGAAGCCTTGCATATGGCCATTTTCCATCAGCCTCTCAGAAACTGGTTTTTCGACAGTCTCATTGGATCAAAAAATATTTGACTTTCTCGCACCCCGGGAATATAAGACTTTTGGAAAGAGACCGATCGGTCTGATTGTTGACCGCGCTACCCTGTTTTTATCCTCGGAATCCAACAGAAACCGGAATGGATTTTTGTAAAACCCTTGGATCCCCGAATGAGTCTGAAAGAGAACATCATCTTCGAATCCTTGAGACTCTTTTCCCTGAAGGGCTTTCTGAGTACATCCGTCCAGGACATCATGGATGCGGCCCATACCTCCAAGGGAGGATTTTACAACTATTTCAAGAGCAAAGAAGATCTCTTTTTCGAGGTACTTGGAGAGGCCCGGAAGATCTGGAGGGAAAACAATCTCGATGGATTGGACCAGATCACGGACCCGTTCGAAAAGGTCAAACGAGTCATCGTCAATTACCGCGATCGATACCTAAAGGACACCACAAAATTGCCCGGCGGGTGTATCTTTGTGACCCTATCTGTTGAGCTGGATGATCAGCGGCCTCATTTAGCGAAGGAGTTGAACAAAGGGTTTATGGGATTGAAGGCAATGCTGAAGCGATACCTGGATGAGGCGAAAAGAATCGGGCGTCTCCGAAAGAACTGTGACGTGAGGGCGGTCACCGAAGTGATCTTCTCCGTGATACTGGGAACCACCGTGATGTACGGCATTGAAAAGCACCCGGCAACGTCAGATCTTGCAATCGATTCTCTGCTTGACTATCTCAATGAATTGTCCGTTTCCGCCGGAAACGGCAAAGCCGACTGAACGGGGCCGAACGATCGCCGAAGGGGTTATTTTTTGGGATACCAGGGACATCTCGACGTTCCTCCCCTTAGAACCAATACTGTTTTATCCATTTATTAATTGATTAATCAAGGAGGACAAAATGGCACTAATGACACCGGAGCAATTTGAAGAAAGTTTGAAGGACATGAAACCCCGGATCTTTATGAACGGGAAGCTGGTGGAAAATATTCTTGAAAACAGGAACACGCGGACCGTTGTCGAGGCCAATAAGGCGAGTTATAGATGGGCGCTGGATCCGAAGTACAAGGATATCATGACCTGCCACTCCCCCCTTATTAACGATACGGTCAATCGCTATACCCATGTGAGTGCCAGCACGGATGACCTGGTCAAAAAGGCCGAGGCCGGCACCTTTACCGCCGAAATGCTGGGGACCTGCATCTACCGGTGCGTGGGTTATGATGCCTTCCATTCCCTGGCCGCCACGACCTGGGAGATAGACCGGGACCTGGGCACGAATTACAATAAAAGATTCCTGGAATACCTGAAGATGGTCCAGACCAAGGACCTGTCCGTGGCCGGGGCATTGACCGAACCGAGGGGCAGCCGGGGAAAAAAGACCCTCGCATGGAAAGACCCCTATCTCTCCCTGAAGATCGTGGACAAAAATGACGACGGGATCGTGGTCCGCGGGGCCAAGATCAATATCAGCGGCGCCTTTGCCTCCCATGAACTGGTCGTCCTTCCCCAGGCGGCCCACTTTGAGGGAGAAGAAGACTACGCGGTGGCCTTCGCAACACCCACGGATGCCAAGGGGATTACATATGTGTGCCAGTACACCCCCTATTCCGCGGAGCGTGACATGGCCGACGACTCGGAAGAATTGGGGAACCCCTTATATGGTCAACGCGAGACCTCCATGGTGATCTTCGACGATGTGTTTGTCCCGTGGGACCGCGTATTCCACTGCGGTGAGTATAAATATTCCGTCAAGCTGGTGACTCGGTTCGCCAAGACCCACCGCATGACCTGCGGCGGGACCTGCAAGGTGGGGTTCATGAACCACATCATCGGTGCATCCAAATTGATCCAGGAATACAAGGGCCTCGAAAAAGCGACTCACATCAATGATGAGTTGATGGAGATGGTGGTCCTGAGGGAAACCGGACGGGCCTGCGGCATCGCGGCGGCCACAAAGGGTGCCGAGGAACCTCCCGGATCCGGCGTATACCTCCCGGATGAACTCATGGGAAACGTCTCCAAGCTGAACATCTGTAATTCCTTCTGGCGGGTCATGGCCCTGGCCGGGGACATCGGCGGAGGACTGATCGTCACCATGCCCTCGATAAAGGAATTAAAGAACCCCGAGGTGAAGGACTACGTCGAAGAATTTTACAGCTTCGGTTCCGATGAACCCACGGAAAACATCATGAAGGTCCACAAGCTGCTCCAGAACTGGACGGCCGGGCAACACGGTGTCGCAACCTGGCACGGAGCTGGGCCGGTGATGGCACAGAAGATCATGCTGCAACGGGTCATCGACTATGATCATCCGAAGGAGATTGTCAAGCGGACCCTGAACATAAAAGAAAAGAGCGACAAATAAAAAACCGCGGGTGATTGCAGGAATCCCGGGACCGGATAATTTTTTTCTCTCGGGCGGGGCGTTCATGCCCCGGGAGATAATGAGGAGAATGCCAAATGGAGACATATACGGGAAAAAACCGTGTTTCGGCGGCCTTTAAGAAGACATTCACCGACCAGGAGATCCCCATTGACAGGATTCCGGTCTATCCCATCATGGGCCAGTGCAATGCCCAGCTTGTCGGGGCCTCCATCCGTGAATTCTTGCAGAATCCCAAGGTATTTGTAAAGGCCCAGGTGGCGGCCTATGAGCGGTACAAACCTGATATCGTTGTGATGCAGGGCGACCTTCTCATGGACGTGGAGGCCATGGGTAATGAACTCCGGTTTCCTGAAGACAGCATGTGCATCTCCACCAAATACGTCCTGGAGGACAAGGGGAAGCTCAGCAGTCTGCAGGTACCCGATCCCACGAAAGACGGCCGCATGCCTGCTTATCTCGAGATTCTCGCGGAGACGAAGAAGGTCATTACCGATGCCATTGTTTCCGCCGTGGTAGGCGGCCCCTGGACCACCGCCATCGGACTTCGGGGCGCAAATGAGTTGATCCGGGATGCCATAAAAGATCCTGACTATGTCCATGAACTCATGGATTTGTGTTCCCAGGTTTCCATTGCATTTATGGAGGCCATCCAGCCCCTCAAGGTCGGTCTCAGCTACTCCGAGGCCCCGGCCTCGTGCAGCCTCATCTCTCCCAAGATGTATCGTGAATTCATCTTTCCCCACCACAAGCGGATTGTGAACCATTTCAAGGAAAAGAAAGCAGGGCTCGGACTTCATATCTGTGGCTACACGGACCCCATCCTGGAAGATATGGTGAAGACCGGCGTCACCAACATCAGCATTGATGCGCCGGCGGACCTGGCCAGGGCGGTTGAGGTCACCCGGGGGAAGGCGGTCCTCATCGGAAACGTCAACACCAATCTCTTTTTTTCCGGCAGCAAGGAACAGATGCGGCAGGCCATGGAAAACTGTCTTAGCGTGGCGCCCGGAGACAGTGGCTATATCCTGGCCTCCGGTTGCGAGGTGCCCGGGGTCGCGCCGCCCGAAAAAGTGGAGTGGTTCATGGAAATTGGAGACGAACTGACCCGGAATCGCGCCTGAGTGGAATGGGAATGACTTTGCCCTATGCTCCGGCCGGACGGAGCACGGGGCTTTTTTATCGACGAGCGCCGCTCGGATGTCCCGCTCCCTTGCGGCTTCCCTGCAAAAAGGCCATATTGCAGGGCATGCAATCCCCGCATCTCATCCAGAAAAGCCCAGTGGGGAAGAAGGCCCCCGTGATTGTCAAAGTTTTTTTGCGTGTTCGCTGATATTGCCAATACCATGTGGCCATTGTCCCGAAGAACCGGAAGAGAAAAGGAGAACTGGTTTGGACTTCGACTTAAAAGAAGAACACGGGATGATCCGTGATATGTGCCGGGATTTCAGCCGGCAGGTGATCGCTCCCCGGGCAGAGGAGATCGAGCGCACCGGGGAATATGCATACGATGTTATCGCACAAATGGCCGAACTGGGGATGATGGGCATCCCCATTGAAGAGGAATATGGCGGCAGCGGCGGGGACTGGGTGGGCATGCACCTGTGCATTGAGGAGGTATCTCGGGGGGATGTCACCTTCGGTGCGCTTCTAGACGTGACCACAAGCGTTGTGGCCCAGGAACTGGATGTGTTCGGAACGGAAGAGCAAAAAAAAAAGTGGCTCATCCCCATAGCCAGGGGTGAAAAGATCGGCGCCTTTGGCCTGACCGAGCCGGATGCGGGTTCCGATGCTGGTTCAGTGCGGACATCTGCTCGTGCAGAAGCCGAGGGATGGGTCATTAACGGCAGCAAGCAATTTATCACCAATATCGGGTTGGATAACGCCAGCATCATTGTCATCGCGGCGGTGACGAAAAAGGCCAAAAAGGGGCGAGGGCGCATCTCCACATTTATCGTGCCAAAAGACTCTCCGGGGTTTTTCCTAGGGAAGAGATATGAGAAGTTGGGCTGGCATGGGTCGGCTACCCATGAAGTCATCTTTGATGATTGCCGAATACCCCGGGACAATCTGCTGGGTGATCCGGCCAAGGGGTTCGCCCAGCACCTTGCAGTGCTTCAGACGGGCCGGATAAGCATCGCTGCCATGTCGGTGGGTGTTGCACAGGCCTGTCTGGATGAGTCGCTCCAATATGCCAAAGAGCGAGTACAATTCGGGAAACCCATCGGGAGCTTTCAGGCCGTCCAGTTCAAGTTGGCCGATCTGTCCGTGGCCATTGAACTGGCCAGAAATCAGTATTTGAAGGCCGCGTGGCTGAAAGACCAAGGACGAAAGCATACCTTTGAAGCCGCTACGGCAAAGCTGTTTGCCTCTGAGATGGCCGAGAAGGCCGCCTCTGATGCGGTTCAGATACATGGGGGGTACGGTTACATGGCAGAGTACCCGGTCTCCCGGTATTACAAGGCGGCCAAAGTGCTTCAAATTGTGGAAGGCACTTCAGAGGTAATGAGGATTGTTTTGTCCCGGGAATTAGGGCTGTGATCGTCGCAAAAGAGGAGGGGTCAATGGAAAACATGGAAAAAAGAGTGGATGGTTACCGGTTTCTTCCCCCAAGCCTTGCCGCCTGGGTCCGCACCTTTATTCCGGAAGATGATTTCAGCGGTTCCATTCCTTGGTCACCCCTGGCCAAACCATTGAGTTCGGCAACCGTCGCACTGGTGACGAGCGCCGGGATCAATCTGAAATCGGACCCACCATTCGACACGGAACGGGAAAAGAGGGAACCCCTCTGGGGTGACCGCTCTTTTCGGGAGATACCCAGGAAAACAGGAGAGAAAGAAATTGATGTCAATCATCTTCACATCAATACCGACTACATCAAACAGGATATCAATGTCATACTTCCATTGAGGCGGATGGAGGAGCTCGAGGAGGAGAAGGTCATCGGTCGCCTGGCGGACACTGCGTATTCTTACTATGGATTTCAATGGGAATGTACGGATTTTCTTACTGAAGCCATTGAACCCATGTCGAAGAAAATGAAGGACGAGATGGTGGAAGCTGTACTGCTTACGCCCGCCTGACCCTTCTGCTGCCAGTCCGTAGGACTGGCCGCGAGGTTCCTGGAGGAAGCCGGTTTTTCCACCGTTGTTCTCACCCCCAACCACAATTTTCATAGGGCTATCGGCATTCCGCGCTCAGCTGCCATAGAGTATCCTTACGGGAGGCTCCTGGGACAGGTGGGGGATCAGCGAGGGCAGAAGGATGTGTTACTGGAGGCTCTTTCGGTCCTGGTGAAGGCCAAGGATCCCGGGGAAATCCACCATTTGCCTTTCACATGGCCTGAAGAACCGAAAAAAACGGATTGGCATCCCCCGGAAATGAGTCCTGTCATCAAGCTGTATCTGGACGACCTGAGAGAGGCCAGGAAACGGGAGGCAGAGAAGGGAAAAGGCTAATTCTTTCCTATTGACACAGTATCCCTGGTCTCCTGGATATAGCATCCAAATCCAGGTGAAAACAAACCAAAAGGAGGAAAAAATGAACCTGTATGATATTATGGACGAGGATCAATGGCAAGAGATTTTGGATGAACTGAGGGAGGGGCTCGGTATGCCGACGGCCCTTGTGGACCCCCATAGCTTCGTTCTTCAGGAAAGTGGAGAGAGACACGAACTTTGTAAGGCGATTCGAGCGAACAAAGACTCGTTGATTGGGATATGCGCGAAAACGCAAAAATTTATGGCAGGGAAGGCAAGAGAAACACAGAAACCGGTACTGGTTTCCTGCGAGGCAAACATGTCGAAATGCTTGATACCCGTATTTTCAGATGGTGAGTTCATGGGTTCAGTAGTCGTTTGCGGGACGGGTATCCCGGAAGAAGAGATTTCACCTGCCATGATTGCACAAAGTATCAATAGAAGCGAAGAGGAGGTACATCGTTTGATACAGCAGGTACCTGTTATGGAAACGGAAAAAGTGATTGAAATATCCAACCATATCTTTAAAAAAATTCATTCGGGTTCATAAACACGTAACTTCTTAGCCCGCTTTTCTCATGGGCCTTCGCAGCGAGGCGGTGGAAAGGCCCGTGGATAGCAAGTTGAGCTTGCGAAATTCCGCTATCGGGAGTGCGCGAAGAAAAATAGATGAAGGCGTACTTGCAGTACGTCAAAGTCCTTTCTCTAGCGCAACGCAGGAGACATGGGGCTATCCGCCGCCACAGTCCCGCGTATCGCGGGATGAGAAAAGCGGGCTAGCCATTTGAGAGAGGTTTGCCTGAAATGAAAAGGATCTGGATCATCGGCGCAGGAAAATTTGGGCGAAGAGCGGCATTGACGCTGGGGCAAGGAGCAAAGAGGGAGATAATCATAGTCGATAGGGACAAAGAAAAAATTGAAGGGCTGAACAATATTACAATGATCCAAGATGGTGTAGATTGTTTGGTTGAAAATCTGCACAGAGATACCAAGGACTGGGTTGTACCGGCAGTGCCGTTTCAGTTAGCCTATGAGTGGGTGCGCAAGAAAATGGCTCGTGATTTTTTTCTGGCTCCCATCGAAATAGATCCCGGATGGCATAAAACGCTTCCCAACTGTATCTTAGGTGGTATCGGACAGGTTTTTGTCAGCAATGCCGATTTCTTGTGCCCTGATAATTGTCCAGAGCCCAAGGGTTATTGTACTCATACGGGTCTTCCTCGTCCGAGAATAATGCATCGTTTTCTGGCTGAATGGGGCAATAAAGATTTTGATACGACAGTCATCCGAAGCCGACAATTGGCCCCAGGCGTTGGCGGGTACCCGGCAAGAGATATTTTCATTCTCTTGGACCATCTTCGTGCAGGCTCGGGTCTTGGGCGCCAAAGTATGCTGGCTACTGCCTGCAGTTGTCACGGGGTGATCAATTTTTTCGAACTTATTGCTTCTTGACTACATGTCTTATCTGGATAGAAGCTACCTGATCCGGGGTCTTTTTGGAAATTGCCTACTCCACTGGAGAGGTTCCAGGTCAGAAATGAGCCACAATAAGCTGAAAAACTCAAGGATAGTGCCGTTTGATGTTTGATCATGGCCGCGGATTCTCTTATTATATTACCTACATATAAGTGGGAGGCAATAAAATCATGACCTACTCAGCGATGGAGCGCTTCAACGATGCCTTGAAAGGCGAACCGAGAGACCGAGTCCCGATTATTCCAATGATTGCCGGTTGGTCGGCAATAAATTTTTCGGATGTTCCTCTTTCCGAAATGTCCCAAGACCCCAGACGAATTGCGGAGGCTCAGATCAGAGCCATGGAAGAAATTGGATTTGACGCCTTTTTTTGTTATGCCGATGCGCTATTTGTTCCGGAAGCCTTTGGCTGCAGTGTTCATTATAGAGAAACAGGACCAATCGCCGATCCCATCCCGTTGTCCATAACTTCCATCGCAGACATTGACGACCTCCCCATTCCTGATCCAAGAGGAAACGGGAGATTAGCCTGCATTCACCAAGTCGTGCAGGCATTGAGTAAATATAGCGGAGGGAATATTCCGGTGCTTGCCGCTTTTGAGGGTGCTTTTACTACAACCTGCCGGATTTTTGAACCCGGGTTGATCCTGCGAATGATTATGAAGAACAAGAAAGCCCTGCATGCCTTGCTGGATAGGATTAACAAGTTTCTTCTTGAATTTGGCCGTGCGCTCATCGAAAATGGGGCGAATGTTATTTTTCTTCCAGATCCAAGCGCATCGGCCTCAATGATTTCCCCGTCAATGTTCCGGGAATTTGTCCTACCCAGACTCCAGAAGATCACCAACGCATTGACCGTGCCATGTATATTGCATATCTGCGGCGAAACAGGTCTTTTACTAAACCTCATGGACCAATCGGGAGCAAGAATCCTCAGTCTGGACCAATGTATGGACCTGGCAGAATCCAGGGCAATGGTCCCTGAGGCTGTGCTCGGTGGAAATGTCGATCCGATCAATTCTTTGCTACTTGGAACGAAAGAGCAGGTGATTCAAGATACCCTGGATTGTCTGAGAAAGGGTGGAAAAAGTCGCTTTGTACTCATGAGCGGTTGTGGCGTACCGCCCGGAACCACAGTTGAAAACTTGAAAACCATGGTTGACACTGCCATACAGTATGGGCTGGGCCTGTGAAGCCCGGAGTCATCTCCAAAAATACGGCCATGACCGAACTTCGTGAGAATTTTATGTCTAAAGCCGTGAAACAGGCTGTTCCAGGATTTCGCCTCTGATAAATTCAGGT
>CAZJRD010000029.1:35024-40117 GCA_964548365.1 uncultured Desulfobacteraceae bacterium
CCAAAGGAAAGATTGCGGGGAGTGCCACTTCAGAAGAGGTCTTGGCAAATCAGAAAAAATATGAAAAATCTTGCGATATGATGGAACAATAAGTAGACTGTTTTGGTAGTATGGAAAAGAGAGAGAATTTATCCAAGCCGATGGCATCGTTCGCAAAATAACTTATAAGGGGTCATAGGGAGATTGAGTTATGTTTAGCTTCGACAGAGAACAAAAAGTCTGTGAAGTTGGAGGTGTAAAGTTTGGAGGGAAGCCCGGAGAGTATCCCACGGTAGTGTGTTCATCTATATTTCAAAAGGGAGATAGAATCTTTGAAGGCAAGCGCAAAGAAGGTTTTGATGAAAAACGGGCAAGGGACTTGCTCAAAACGCAGGACAGACTCTGGGAGGATACTGGAGTTCCGGGAATGGCAGATGTTGTGGCGAATAGTGGAAAAGAGTTTGAACGATATATTGATTTCGTGACTTCTGTGAGCGATATGCCTTTTTGCGTGGACGCTTGGCAGATGAAACCAAAACTGGAAGGAGCCGCCTATTGTGCAGAAAACGGGCTCCTGGATCGGATGTTTTATAACAGCCTCACGGTCTGGGAGGGAGATCTGGAAACGGAGATTCGTGAGATAGCACAGATCGGGGTTAAACATGTTCTGCTTGTTGCTTTTGACATGGCCGACCAGATGCCTACCGGACGAATAGCAGGAACCCAAAAACTTTTGGACGCTATTGAGAAGGTGGGAGCCCAGTTTGAGAGCATATTTGTAGATACCTCTGTCATGAACGGGCCCGCCACGGCCTTCTGTGGCTTGGCTAATCGGCTCATTAAGCAAAAATGGGGACTACCCACGGCAAGCGCTCCCAGCAACGGCTCGTATATGTGGAAACAAGCCCGTGAAATGTGGGGGTTCAAGGGTTGGGCGGCTAGTGACGCAGGCTTGGAAGCTCTTGCTTCTTTTATGTATCACGACATGATTTTTTCAGGGCCTATGGCAGGAGCGCCGAGGATTTTTCCCTCGGTCGCGATGGCTGATGCCTTTACAGCTACCGCGGTTTTCGGTGAGACAAAAAGACTTCCGGAACTGGAAACACATCCCCTGAACAAATTGTTCGCAGAGTTTGTCGATCAATTAAAAGAGATGAATTGAAGCAAATCTGTTAAAGCAAGGAGCGACGTTATGTCAAATATGACCCCGAAAATGAGAGTAAAGGATTTTTTTGATCGTGAGAAAGTCGACCAAATGCCGTGCTTCAGTGGGATGGGCACGATAACGGTCCAGGCCATAGAAAAAATGAAGGCCCGTTTTGCCAAAATACATACTTCCGCTGAGTTGATGGCCGGTGCGGCTATTACTACAGCCGAGATGTTTGGCTTTGACGGCGTTGTGGTACCATACGACATGTGTACGGTGCCTGAAGCCCTTGGCAGGGGAGCGAGCTTTTATGAAGACGCGGAGGGCATTCTTTACCCCACAGTACCGTCCAAATGGGCGAATCTTGATGAAGTGGATCTGCCTGAGAGTTTTGATACTCTGTTTGAAAATGGGCGTATGCCTGTTGTTGATGATGCAATCGGCATCGTTAAAAAGTATAATGATGGGGAGCTCGCTGTGGGATCATGGGTTCTCGGACCGTTTACCATGGCAGGCCAAATGATCGAGCTGGATGTCTTGCTGAAAGGCCTTCGGAAAGACAAGGAGCGTGTCGAAGCATTTCTTTCAAAAATGACGGATCTGATTATTGCAGTAGCAAGACATTACCAGGGTCTTGGGGTTGATTATATGAATATCCGTGAGATGGGATCTGGTGCGGACATTATTTCGCCTCGTATGTGGAAGACTTTGATCAAACCAAATCTTGAAAAAGTATTTGCATCCCTTGATTCTCCGAAGATCCTTCACATCTGTGGATCAACAGATCTGATCATTGAAATGATGAATGATTGTGGAGCTGATGCCGTCAGTGTGGACCAGAAAAACAATGTTGTTGAATCTCGGAAGAAGCTGGGTGAAGATGCTATGATCCTGGGAAACTTTGATCCCTACGGTACGTTGGTCGAGATGGATGCCGCTGATGTAGTCGCCGTTATTAAACAGTGTATTGATGATGGAGTGGATGCCGTCTGGCCCGGTTGTGATATTTGGCCGGATGTCAAAAAAGAAAACATGGAAGCCTATACGCAGACGGTGAGGGAATACGGGAGATAATCGATGTCCACAGTGGATTAGCTGCAAAACACAGGAGGAAAACAATGGGAAAAGAAGAGCTGAGGAAAGAATTGTTAAAGCAACTCCATGAGGGTGTTGTTGAATTTGAAGAGGATACGGTCAAAGAAGCCGCCCAGCGGGTACTGGATGAAGGACTAAATGCCTACGATGCAGTCATGAACGGCCTGGCATCGGGTATGGTGGAGGTGGGAGAGCTCTATGATCAACATGAATATTTTGTACCCGAACTCCTTATGTGTGCGGACGCCCTTTACGCGGGACTGGATATCTTGAAACCATACATCAGGCTCGAAGACCTGGGCGACAAACCGAAAGGTCAAGTGGTTATTGGGACAGTCCAGGGCGATGTCCACGACATTGGAAAGAATATTATCAAAATGATGTTCGAGGTAGCTGGATTCACAGTCCACGATCTGGGCCGTGACGTTCCCCTGGAAAACTTCGTGGAGGAGCAGCTTAAAACAGACTCTGAAATAGTCGCGCTATCAGCCATGATGACTACCACCATGATGGGTATGGAAAAGGTGATCAAAATGATCAAGGAAAAGAATCCCAACGTAGCCATCATGCTGGGAGGTGCCCCGGTAACCAGCGATACCGCGGATCTGTTCGGGGCCGACGGTTATGCGGAAAGTGCGGGGAATGCCGTTCAGGAAGCCATCAAGATGATCGGCCGATTGAGGGAAATGCAAAAGAAATAGGAAACGCTGTTAAAAGAAGATGACAGAGCAAAAAGGAGATATCCAGGGCAATCCCGGCCGCGCTGAGATTTCTTGTGGTACCGACTGAAAAAGGAGTGTCCTTCATGAAGAAAAGAGCAACAGCGAAGATTATTTTTCAGCCCTCTGGGAGAAGAGGAGAGGTCAAGAAGGGAATAAATATCATCGAGGCATCCCGTCAACTGGGTGTAGATATAGAAACCCTGTGCGGTGAGAAAAAAGTCTGCGGAAAGTGCAAAGTCAGAATCGAAAAAGGGGCATTTGAGAAATTTGGGGTCATCTCCGATCTCGGTCATGCCGGCCCCTGGCAGGAGGAGGAAAAAAAATTCATTATCCCTGACCAGAAAGAGGCAGGCTATCGACTGGCATGCGCAACTGAAATACAGGGAGATCTTCTTGTATTTGTTCCTGAGGAATCCAGGGCCGGAAAGCAGGTGGTCAGCAAAGCCGCTCGAGACATTGAAATAGCGTGGGATCCCGCTGTCAAACTTTATGCGGTAACCCTTTCGTCGCCTACCTTTGAGGATCCTCTGGGAGATTTTGAACGGATGGCCCAGGGTTTAAGAGACGAATTCGGGCTGAAAGACTTACGCATTGACTGGTATACCCTGCGAGACCTGCCCAATATCATCCGCCAGGGAGACTGGACCATTACCGCCGCTGTCTGGATGGACACGGAAATCATTAAGCTCTGGCCCGGCCGTATTGAGGATTATTATGGCATGGCCATTGACGTGGGAACCACAACGGTGGCAGCGTACCTCTGCAATATGCGGACCATGGAGGTGCTGGACACGGTCTCCATGATGAATCCTCAATGCAAGTACGGCGAAGACGTGATGTCACGCATTACCTATCATATGCAAACACCCGGTGGCCTGGAACGGATGAGTGATGATATTATTGAGGGGCTTAATCAACTTGTCTTGAAGGCCTGTGAAGGGACCTATCCACCCAAGAAAAAAATGAAGGACAACGGCGGAAAGGTGGTCAAGGACGAGAATGACCAACCGGTTATGGTAGAAGAGCCTGAAGAGGGCAAAATCTATCTCCGACTGGAACCGTCTGACATAGTGGATTTGACCTTGGGAGGCAACACCGCCATGCACCACATTTTGCTTAAGTTAGATCCCCAGTATGTGGGCCTGGCCCCTTTTCCACCTGTTGTGCACCACAGCCTTGATATCAAGGCTCGCGACTTGGGAATAAAGATCAATAAGTCATCCAATGTATTTATCATGCCCAATGAGGCCGGCTTCGTAGGCGCTGACAATGTCTGTGTGTTGGTGACAGAGAAGCCATACAAAAGTGAACAAATGCAGCTCATTATAGATATAGGCACAAACGGAGAATTAGTGCTGGGGAACAAAAAAAAGCTCATATCATCTTCCTGTGCTACCGGTCCGGCCTTGGAGGGTGCCCAGCTTGCCTTTGGAATGCGGGCGGCGCCAGGTGCCATTGAGCGCATTAAGATAGATCCTGATACTCACGAAGTGGACTATAAAGTTATCGGTCGTGAAGCCTGGCTAAAATACTCCAAACCTGAGGAGATGCAGACCAAAGGGATATGCGGGTCCGGAATTTTGGATGTCTTGGCTGAACTCTATCGTTCCGGAGTGATTGAAAAGAGTGGGAGATTTTCACTGAATCAGAAATCCAACCGGTTCCGGAAAAACCCCGATAATCCCAGACAAAAAGAGTTCATCATTGCCTGGGCAAATGAGACTTCCATCGGAAAAGATGTGGTGATTACTCAGAAGGACATACGGCAGATACAGTTGGCCAAGGGAGCGCTTTATACCGGATGCAAATTGATGATGCGGCGTATGGGTATCGAAAAGGTTGATACCATCAAAATAGCAGGGGCATTCGGCACTCATGTGGCCAAGGAGAAGGCATTGATCATGGGCCTATTCCCTGACTGCGATTTAGAGAATGTCCTGTCTGTTGGCAATGCCGCAGGGGACGGTGCAAGGGTAGTCCTGCTTGACAGAAATATGCGCGAGGACGCCAACTGGATCTCACGCAACGTTGAGTATATCGAACTGACTGTGGAAAAAGATTTTGAACAGGAATTCATGCAGGCCATGCAGATTCCTCACATGACCGATAAATTTCCGCACCTTGAGGGATTGGTGCCGGAGGAAGTCTTG
>CAZJRD010000030.1:0-34779 GCA_964548365.1 uncultured Desulfobacteraceae bacterium
TTCCCTGTTCCGTAGTTCTCTCTTTTCCACCACGAAAGCTGGGGCATGATCACGTAAATACCGTTATAACTCACGGTATTTCTCCCCTCTTCTTCAGTCACCAGGACCTCATGCAGCTTTTCCCCGGGCCTAATCCCAATCTCTAGTATGGCACACTCCGGGGCGACGGCCTTGGCCAGATCCACAATTTTCATACTTGGGATCCTCGGCACAAATATTTCCCCTCCCTGCATGTGGATGAGGGCAGAAACGACCAGATCCACGGCCTGATCAAGGGTAATCCAGAACCTTGTCATTCGCCCATCAGTTATTGTTATTTTCCCGTTTTTTTTCTGTTCGTTGAAGAGGGGAATGACACTGCCCCGGCTGCCGATGACATTTCCGTATCTGACGCAGGAAAAACGTGGTTCCCGGCCTCCAGAATAGGCGTTCCCCTGTACGAAGAGCTTCTCCGCGCAGAGCTTGGTGGCCCCATAGAGATTAACCGGGTTCACTGCCTTGTCCGTGCTGAGTGCAACAACTTTGCTGACACCGGCATCTATGGCAGCCTCTATGACATTCTGGGCCCCATTTATGTTGGTTTTCACTGCCTCGATAGGATTATACTCGCAGGCGGGGACTTGCTTCAACGCGGCTGCATGAATGACAATGTCAACTCTTTCCATGGCCCGCCGGAGACGATCCCTATCCCGCACATCTCCAATGAAATATCTCAGGCCCTCTTCGCCAAATTTTTGACGCATTTCAAACTGTTTCAGTTCATCACGGCTGTAAATCCTGATCACCCTGGGACGGTATCTCTCCCGCATCACCTTGCAGAAATGTTTTCCAAAAGAGCCCGTTCCCCCTGTAAGCAGGATGGTTTGTTCCCGCCAATCAATCCCTTGTTCCACGTGTGCCTCCCGTTCCCGCTGTCTGGATTTCTCTGGACCCTACTGATTCGGGAACATCAGGTTTTTTCTGATTTGTTTTACTCCTTGGGGCAGGTGCTCCCCGGCATTCACTTTCAAATTGTTCATTTACTTCTTTATTCAATGCCCTTGTATAGCAAGAGATATGCCACCCTCAGAGACAGCGATCTGACTGGCAAGAATGAACCTCTTTGCCATCACACTTGGCTGGCACAGCTCTTGCTTGATCCTGGAGTATTAATAAATAACCATGAAGTTGAACTTGGTCTTTTCATTCCCGAAAGAGAATAGAAGACAGCAGAAAATCACTCATGAAGAACGCAGCCCATTCATCTTGCATTTCTACAAATGGAGCGATCATCCAGCAACGCTGGCCCGCACTGTTCGATTCCCTCATCAAGGCTGGTGAACCCAGAGAATTCTTCTTTTCCCTCCACACACCTCAATCTACCCTTGTCATAAACGGGATTCATTTGAGCAGTGCGTACGATCAGGTTTCTGAGGCAGAACTACAGGCATCATTGGTTCCGGGAGGGAGCCGTTGTGCATGGATTTATGGGATAGGAACCGGCCAGGTTTCCTGTGTTTTGCTCCGGCGCCAGGAAATGGAAAAGATGGTCGTCGTGATAATGAATCCTGATGTTGCAGTGCAGAGTTTCAGGTATTTTGATCACGCTGAGTGGCTATCAGACTCGAGAGTCGAGCTTTCATTGGCTGAAAACGAGAAGGACGTCAACTACCCGTTTGCCGCCATTCCCTCCTGCCTGCAGCTTGCTTGTAATTCAGCAGCCCGGCTCAGGGACCTGGTCTTTCTGGAACTCGCTACCCCGTTCATTCAATCCGCGCACCAGGCAAAGAATGGAGAAACAGCTCATCGTATAAGAGAAAACATGAGCTACATCCAGTCAGACGGAGATGTGGCGGAGCTCTTTGGTACACGGAGCGGAGAAACCATCGTGGTGGCGGCCGCAGGCCCGACCCTTGTTTCCCATTATCCATGGCTCATGGAAAAGAAAGGCAACCAAATATTGATCGCGGTAGATGCGGCACTCAAACCCCTGGTGACAGCCGGTATCATTCCTGATGTCGTGGTGACAATCGATGCCCACCGTGAAGGAGTACTCCCTTTTTTTGAGGGTATCGATCATGCGTTAGGGGCCTCTATCCAGCTGGTTTATTTTCCCATCGTACATGGCGATGTGCTCCACCTTTGGCCTGGCAGGCGATTAACAGCCTATTCTCATAGTGACGTGTACAAATCGGTCTCTCAGGCCAATCCAAAAGGGATTCTTTTCTCGTCCGGGAGTGTCCTTCATTCAGCACTGGATCTGGCCGTCAAAATTGGCGCCTCGAAAGTAATTCTGCTGGGAGCAGACTTTTCATTCCCGGATGGAAAAACGCATGTTGCAGGAAGCCCGGTATCCCGGGAAAAACAGGAAGGAATAACTCATCATTGGGTCCTCAATGGTCATGGAAAGAGGGTTGCCACTTCCGCGAACCTGAGATGGTACCTCAGGGATCTTGAAAAATATATTGCCCGATATCCGCACATACACGTCATCAATGGGAGCAGGGAAGGGGCACGTATAGAGGGCACGTCCTACCTGGAGATTAAATGATGATAGACAAGGATATTCCCTATACCCGGATGCTGAAAGCGACAGCAGACGCGTTTCGCCTCGGTATGGAGGGGCTGGCGAGCGAGAATTTCATTAAGGTTATTGATTTACTGGCTTCTCTTGTACTGGATCCGGCCTTGCCCAACCGCGAAGGGATAAACAGTATTCTCGGAGAATTGCTCGACGCCCAATCCCGGAAGGATTATTTTCACGCGGCCGATTTACTGGAATATGAACTGCCTCGGTGGTTCGTTGACTCCTACGGAGGAGCGAAGTAGAAGCACTACTCAATTTAGTTCTTTTGTTTTCGAATATTCTGAGGAGGGAAAATAAAGCATGGGAGACAGGGGAGTGAAACTCGGTCCATTTGTGACAAATGAATTCGGTGAGCGCTACCTCTACGAGGTGAATCGTACCGCGTTTAATAAGGTTGGATCCGATGCCCTCTATCGGCAGATCTTTGGGGATGAACTTTTCCAGGAAGACACCCTGCATATCATCATTGGGACAGATTCTGGTTTACTGCCTTGCTATATATTGCAACATGGAATATCTGCCGGCTCGCGTTTCCTTTTTGTGGAACTTCCTCATGTAATTGACCGCATCAAGGATACTATCCCCCTGGCCAAACACAAAAACAGATTAGCATTAGTTGCCTGTGATAATTGGCAAGCAGCGGCTGAACAACTTGAGCTGACAAACTACATCTACATTGGCAAAGTTGTCTTACGGCAGTCAGTTGGGGCAATTGATGCTAATATGGTCGAGTACCCCGAATTTCACTGGAGAGTCTCCCAGGAACTGACCCAGTTGGTTTGGGCGACAAAGGCAAGTCTTGGCACAGCGGGATTTACCATTCGACAACTGGAAAACCTTGCGGAAAACCGACATTCCAGTATATGTCTCAAGGATGCGTTTGCTGGTAAAACAGCCTTTCTCCTGGGAGGAGGTCCTTCGCTGGATGAGGCTCTCCCCTGGCTCAAAACCCACAAAAATGATTTGGTAATCCTAGCCGTATCGCGTATCTGTAAACGTTTACTGAATTACGGCCTGACACCCCATATCGTATTTTCAATTGATCCGAATCCCGTCAGCTTTGATATCAGCAAGGAATTATTTTATTTCTGGAAAAAAACATTATTCATTCATGCCTTTCATGTTTCACCGCCATTGCTGGCGCAGTGGCGAGGCAGAAGCCTTTTTATGGGTCCGCGTTTTCCATGGGAAAGTCCACTCAGTTTAGAAACACTCCCATCAACAGGTCCTACGGTTACAAACGCGGCCCTCGCCGCAGCAGTTACCATGGGATTTTCAATGGTTCTGCTTGCGGGGGTTGACCTCTGTTACAGCCGGGCAGGTTATTCTCATGCTAAGGGGAGTAATGAGCACGACCTAGGTCCCGAGTTGGGCCTATCGGGCATACAGGTGAAAACAAACGGGGGGCGGATATGTGAAACAAGGCCTGACTATGCGAGTGCCATGGAAATCATTGCCGGCCAGGCCACACAAGCACAAAGAAGAGGATGTAAAATCATCAACACGGCGTCCGGTGCCGCAAAAATACCCCCTATTGTCTATCAGCCCCTTGACGAAATCCGCGTTGAAAAAGCAACAGAAAGACCCGAGGAAATTATTCAAGACAGGTTACCGATTGATAATCGAGACATACGCGTCACTTACTATAAGGATGCGCTGGATGAACTCGCAACGGGCAATGGAAAACTCAGAAAAATCAGAAAGCTGGCCCAGGAGGCCCTTGAATACAATGAGGGACTTTTTGGCCGTGACGGAAAAAACGCCAACTTCAAGTATAAAGAAAGGATGGATAAGATAGAACGGATACTCAACACAACATATAAGCACTTTGTCCCACTGGTGAAAGGATTCGGGATCAAGAGTTTTCTCAGGGTTGTTCACGTGAATAGCGAGAATGAATGGGACAATGATGAGATAGAAAAAGCCGGGAAACAGTATTATGAATCCTTCCGCGACAGCACGGACCTGCTAATCAAACTTGTGGAGAAGGCACAGCAGAGGCTTCGAGCCCGTCTAGAGGAAGAAAAGGATTCCCCTGATATAAATCTCTTGACAGCCCAATGGAGAAGAGACCATCAGCCTGGGAGATACCTGATCTGGACACAACGGAATCCCGAAGCCGAAAAAGGCGCCAGGATATCGCATGGCGCCGTGCTGAAGGAGCTTGAGGACGAATTTAGGAGTATCATAGAGGAGAAAGAAACAGGACACATGCGCCTCATGCGGAAAAAAATCAACCTTTCAGGCGTAAGAGGTAAGGCGGCAGGGCTGTTCCAAAAAAAGGATACTGACGAACTGGAACGTTTAGCCGAAGGACTTACCCATATCACCAGCTCTGAAGCTAGAAAACTTCTGTACCTCACCCGGGGTTACCTGGCGGAACTTCATGGAAATATGACCCAAGCGTTTGAAGAATACAATAAACTGCTTTCAGATGAAACCGATCCAGCCCTGGTGGAAGACGCACTGCAGCGCATTGCTGTCATCTGCATTGATAATCGGGACACGGAAAATGCAGTCACGGCACTGGAATGCTTGGCACAACTTTCATCTACCTATGCACCCCAGTACGCAGATATACTGCGATTGACCGGAGACAGAGAGACTGCTGCCGAGGTGTACAGCGACTATTTGCAGAAAGTCCCTGATGACCTTGGAACCATGTTGAAGCTGGGAAAACTTTACAAGGACATGCGCGCAGATGAGGCAGCTCAAATGGCGTTCAACTATGTTCTTGAACGCGACCCGGACAATGGCGCGGCCAGGGCCATGCTCCAAACCTGAACACCAGAGCCAGTTTCAAAACGTCGTCTTTTGCCCGATCTCTGCGGCAGACAGAAATTTCAATCCTCGAAATATCCAACATATTCCTGTGGTCAAAATTTTCGCCTTTCTTGACCTCGAACAAAATTGAATATTTTGAAACTGGCTCACCATCATTCAATTACCCTATACACATCCATGCCCTCGCAGTATCAACCCCATTTTCAGATAAGGGACCTTGTGGCAGCAGGTTTCTGGATCCCGGCTTTACGGCCGAAATGACAATTCGAAAGAACCTATTTTCCCCTCCTGGATTCTGACTCCCGACTCCTGCCTCCAGCGCGGTTCAAATTTTATTAAAGCTTCCTTTCGGCCCTGCCGATGAAATGAGTGCAAACAGCAAGAAATCAAGGGCCGGAAAGGGGGGAGTACTTAATTGTGAATTCGAAATGTTGAGTTTTGAATTTACATAGCTTGGCCCAATGGGAAAGGAAAAGAACGTAACCAAGAACTCTTAAAAAGGGCATTGACGCCCGGAAAAACATTTCAAGGAGGGAAAAATGTCACTTACCGTTAATACCAATATTGCTTCATTAACCGCTCAAAGGGCCCTGGTGGGCACAAACAGGTCTTTACAAATCTCTATGGCACGTCTGTCCACCGGTCTCCGGATCAACAGCGCGAAAGACGATGCCGCGGGTCTCGCTCTCTCCGACAAGATGACCGGCCAGATCCGCGGTATGAACCAGGCGGTGCGAAACGCCAATGACGGCATCTCCATGGCCCAGACGGCTGAAGGGGCCCTGCAGGAGAGCACAAACCTCCTCCAGCGGATGCGTGAGCTGGCAGTCCAGTCGGCAAATGGTACATATGGTACGTCGGAAAGAGCATCACTGAACGACGAATTTACGCAATTGCGAGATGAGATAGGCAGGATCGCCACCACTACCGAGTTTAACGGAACGCATGTCCTGACAGGCGGGTTGAGCGGCATCACCTTCCAGGTTGGTGCAAATGCGGGGGATACAATTTCCCTCACTGTGTCAGGCTCAATGACTGCAAGCGGACTGAGTGTTAATGGCCTAAGCGTTACTACTATGAGTCATGCGAATTCCGCCATGACCGCCATTGATTCCGCACTCTCGACAATTGACACTTTCCGTGGCAAGCTTGGTGCCATTCAGAGCAGGCTGGAATCAACTGTCAACAACCTGATGAGCATCTCGGAAAACGTCGCTGCGGCCCGGTCCCGGATTATGGATGCGGACTTTGCGGCGGAAACGGCAAACCTGACCAGGACGCAGATCCTGCAGCAGGCTGGTGTTGCCATGCTTTCCCAGGCAAACGCCATTCCGCAGACAGCACTTGCGCTCCTCAAGTAACCTTTAACAAAGAGGGGAGGCCGATCATGGCCTCCCTTCCAAAATGAATTGAGAGGATCCGGAAATGGGATTGGCAGTCGGGGGCCTGGCAAGCGGGCTTGATACCCAGGGAATCATTGAAAAGCTGATGGATATTGAGCGTCAGCCCATTACATTGCTTCAGCAGCGGGAAGATGCCTTCCAGGTGAAACTCTCGGCATATGGAGAGGTCAAGAGCGCCCTCAGCGAGTTTCAGTCCGCGGTGAATGACCTGCGCTATCCCAGCAATTTTGCCGCTTCATCGAGCGTCTCCTCGAATGAAGGTATCCTCACGGTTACCAGTTCAGGGTCGGCTGCGCTGGGAAATCATTCCATTATTGTCAGCGCCCTGGCACAGGCCCACACGATCCGGAGCGCAGCATTTACCGCCTCCACCGACGTGGTGGGCACGGGAACCATCTCCATCCAGGTGGGAACCGGTGACGCAGTGGATGTCACCATTAACTCTGACCATGAAACCCTTTCCGGTATTGCCGCAGCCATTAACAGCGCTGACGCGGGAGTCACCGCAAGCGTTATTGATGACGGGCTGGGTCATACCTATCTGACCATGACCTCGCAAGAGAGCGGGGCGGATAACATCATCAGTGTGAATATCACGAACGGTGGTTCCGGCCAGCTTGACAGCCTGTATGATGGTGGGGAAATGGTAACAACCCGTGCCGCGGCCAACGGCCAACTCACCGTAGACGGCATCGACGTGGAGCGTTCTTCAAACACCATTTCCGATTTGATCAGCGGCGTCACCCTCGACCTGCATAAGGCGGACAACACCGAAACAGTGGGTGTGGACATAACGCGCGACACCGATACCATCAAGGAAAAGATAAGCGCCTTTGTGGATGCCTACAACAAACTGGTTGACAACATTTCAAGCAAACAGGCTTATGGAGGTGAAGAGGGGTCATCCGGAGCACTCATTGGCGATTCCACGCTCAGATCCATCACCCGGAACCTTGGAAGCATTCTTGGGCGACAGGTTGGTGGAACGGAAAACGGTGCTTCCACTCTTTTCGGTATCGGCATATCAATAGACCGATACGGCAAAATGCAGATGGACGATACCGACGTAACCGATGCCCTTGCAACCAACATTTCTGATGTAATGACCATTTTCACATCCGACACGGAAACCAGCCAAGGCATTGTCACCGCCCTCGCTGATTATCTCGACATGGCAATGGATCCGGTGGACGGCATGATAGCAACCAAGGAAGACGGCCTGCAGAGCAGTATTGATGATTTAAACGACAAGCAGGACGCCATGGAGACAAGGATCTCCAAGCGGGAGGAAATACTCTGGGCACAATTCAACCGCCTTGAACTGCTTCTGAGCGGATACCAACAAACGAGTGATTACCTGACACAGCAGATAACCGCGCTTACCAATCTCAACAAACAGATCGCGGGCAACTAGCAGCCACACACGTAGAAACCGGAGAGGATAAAAGGAATGCAGCCAGCGCTCAATACGTACAACAAGGTATATGTAGAGACGAGCACCAACAGAATCAGGATGCTTCTGGACCTGTATGAAGGTGCCATCCGCTTTGTTGAATTTGCTGAAAAGGTCATGGAGGCATACAATATCGCGAAGAAAGGTGAATATATCTCTCGTGCCATCGCCATTATCGGGGAACTGGACAATGCCCTTGACCGGAAGACAGGTGGCGAGATCGTCCGCAATCTTTCGAGCCTTTACGAATACATGATTCGGCGATTGACAGAAGCAAACCGCAGAAGCAATGCCCTTGCGCTCAGAGAGGTGAAGTGGCTCCTTGAAGGCCTGCTGGATACGTGGGAACAGGCGGCCCAACAATTGCCTGATACGGATACGCCAGATCTGCCGGGGGAAAATGGAATGGTTTCATATTCTGGCAAACAATATGGTGGAATCCATGTCGCATCATGAGCTTGAAAAAGACATAGAAGTGTTCAGGAAGACGAGTGAAGGTCTCGTAGTACTGCTGCAAAAAGGAGATCTGGTGGGAATTGATGCCCTGGCCCGGGCACACGATGCGTCCTTTCGGCGTCTGGTTGAGCATGGCACTTTCACAAACCCTGATGACCTTCAAATGCTGGTTGACCTGAAAGAGGCCGTTGACCGGACACGGAAGTCCCTGGAAGAAGGCAAGGAACGGCTTTTTGCAAAAATCGTTTCATCAAAGAAAAGACGGCAGTGCCTGAAGGCCTATGGAAATGATTCATGAGTTATGTGAGTCAGGAGTCAGGAGTCAGGAGTCTAAATAGTCGACCCTGAAAAACAGGGAAATAGGCCCTAGGATGCGATTTTTGGTGAGATTGAAAGGTGAAAGGCTAAAGGCTAGAACGGAAGGAGTTCGCTTTATTGAAACAGGCAAACCGGCTCAACGGGCCAACGGACTCAACCTGTAACCGTGAGGAAAGGGTTTTACTAACAGTCTAACAGCCTACAATCTAAACAACCTTCAAGAGGTGACATAAAATGGGAATAGAAGCGGTTAATACGGCAAGACTTCCGAGCCCGCTTCCGGCAAACGTATTTACGGGAAATGGGGCACGGAATACCCGGTCTACCCGAACAGAGAAAGCCCCGGGACAACTGCCGGTATCCAATACACCCATTTCCGAGGCTGTTATGAAGGCCTTGAACAATGATATGAAAGCACTCCACCGTGTTGGGCTTCAATTCTCCGTGCACGAGGATACAGGGCAAACCGTGGTGCGCGTGGTGGACAAGGATACCGGGAAATTGATCAGGCAGATTCCGCCCCAGGAATTGCTTGACCTGGCGGCCAAGCTGGAAGATATGATGGGGATGCTGTTCGACAAGCAAGTATGATGGGGAAAGTTGGAGGACTGGTTGATGACCGAAAAAAATATTCTCTTTATTGATGACAATACGAATATCCTGAATTCCTATAGCCGGGCACTCAGAAAAAATCCATGGAAACTCTTTTTCGCAGCATCCGGACCCGATGCCCTGGGTCTGTTGCAAAAGCATTCCATGGACGTTGTGGTTACAGACATCAAAATGCCCGAGATGCATGGGATAGAGTTGATATCGAAGATCAGGAAAAAATTCAAAACAATACCAATCATCGTCATTTCAGGATATCCGAGAATAAAGGATGATCCTGAATTGAAATTTCATGCAGTCACGGCTTTTCTGGAAAAGCCCGTTGATGTTGATGTCTTGCAAAAAACATTGGTATCGCTCTCGAAATAAGGGACAAGCTTCGTTCAAGATATCCCCGTCTCCCCAACACAGCCTACGCATGGTCGCGACCGGGAGGTCGCGATCCTACAGAGATCAATGGTAAAACGTGCTGTAGAAGCAACGTCCACGTTGCAAACGGGAAAAAATGGTGGGAGGCTAAAGAACAGGCTGTTTGTGGGAATAGGGGCTCCCGGTGATCACCATCTGGGTGGCCTCTTTTTTCTTGCTATTGATGACCAGCGGGCCGATGAGATTGGCGGTAATTTTCTCCGGGATTCCTTCGGAGGCGTTCACAATGGCATATATTGCCAGGTCTTCTTCCCTGCCACTATTCCACGACATCTCTCTCAGAACCGCTTTCAGGTCCACCGCATAATCCGGTTCGAACAGATTCGGATTGATGATCACAAAGGCCAGGCCGGGATCGTCCACGCACTGGTACCAGAGGAACGGCCGGGTCTCTTCCCGGTCCAGGATGACAAACCGATGCGTTTCCGGGAACCCCGGCATGCCGGTTGGCATGGTGATTACCCTTTCCTCATCAATTTCAACCTGGCCAAAATCTCTCGTTTCCAGTTTCAAGGCATTCATCCTCTCGTTTTTCACCGCAGAGACGCTAAGTGCGCAGAGACTGCTTTTTCTTTTGCTGCCACTACTTCTTTGCTCGGTCTTCTAGGTTGAAAAGGCTTGCGGCCCCCACAAACGCCGAGGCCTGTCCTCTCGATGACCGGATATTTTCGTCTTTTATCTTCTCATATACTTCCTGGCGTAGTACACGCACGTTCTGCGGGGCATCTATCCCCAGCTTTACCTGCATCCCTTCAACACCGATGACCTTTATGACGATATCATCGCCGATATTGATACATTCGTCGACCTTCCTGGTCAGTACAAGCATAGATGCCCTCCATGGCAAGACTGATGATTTACACCGCAGAGACGCGGAGATCGCAGAGGACTTCTTTACCCTGGTGGCTCATATAACTTATTGACAATACTTATAATTTTCAAAAGTTTTTCTCTGCTTCCTCTGCGTCTCCGCGTTGATAGCATTCATTCTATAAATAATCGACAAGGCTCATGCTCATGACCTTGGCGGATGAAGCAAGGGCCGCCTGATAAGCCGTTTCCCTTGATTGCACATCTGATATGGCCGCCAGGATGTCCGCGTCTTCAAGCTGGGACCTTCTTTCCGTGTATGTCAGTTTGAGGTCCTCCAGGATCTTTTCTTTGACGTCCAGCCGGACCCCTTTTGTCCCGATTGCCGAGGTGGTGCTGATCATGTGATCCAGATCGGTATCCAGATCATCCATTGCCTGCTCAATACCGGCAACATTATTTGCTTCAAGGAAATTCTTGAAATCAATGAGGGCCTGGAAGATACCCCCTGGGCTTCCGTTCCCGAACACTGCCTCTCCGTCATGCCCCGCTTCGAGCGTGGTATTCTTTCCGATCTTGATGGTGAAGGGCGTGTCATTTCCGGAATAGGTCACGCCGGTTGGATTCCCGCTTCCATCACGCACGATCTCAAAGGGCTTGGTGTCTGTTTTCGTACCCGCAAAGATATATTGCCCGTTGACCTGGCTGTTTCCCAGGGACACGATCTGCTCAAGGGCCCCTTCAACCTGTGCTGCCGCCGCGGCCCGCTCGCTTGCCCCCACCGTCCCATTGGCCATCTGGACAGCAAGCGTCTTCATGTCCGTAATCAGGTCCTTCACGCTGCTCAGCGCGGTTTCCCCTCCGTCAAGCCAATTCCTTGCCGTCGAAACATTCCGGCCCAATTGATCGATATTCGCGAGTGATTCCCGCAGGCTCAGAACCTGAACCAAACCGGTGGGATCATCTGAAAGGTTATTGATCCGTTTTCCACTCGCAACGATCTCGTTGGCCTTGACCAAATCCTCCGCTCTTTGCGCCAGATGGTATTTGATCGCCTCATAGGTGCTCTGGTTGGTGACTCGCATAATACCCCCCAAGTTTAGTCATGACTCCAGACACTTAACTCCATTTATTTCACTTCCAGCAGTGTCTGATACATTTCGTCTGCGGTGCTGATAAGCTTTGCAGCCGCGGCATATGCATGCTGAAATTTGATCAGGTCTGTCATCTCCTCATCAAGAGATACCGCCGAAATATTGTTTCTCGTCTCTTTCAGCTTGCTCAAAATCACGTCGTTATATTCCCTGGTCCTGGTGATACTCTGACTCTTGATCCCTATGGAGCCTTCCAGGCTTGCCAGGTAATTGTCCAGGGTATCATTTAATCCTGCGGCGTCCTGGTATTGAAGTCCGGCCATATCCAGGGCATTGCTGTTATCGCCCGCCGCCATTTCACCTGCCGCACCCACATGGCCTGCGGCGATGAGATTCTTGTTCGCCGCCAGAGCGGAATTCATGGACATGCTGACTGCGTCTCCGCCATCAAAAAAAGTGTTGAGGCCGAGCGCGGACAGGGCGCCACTCGTATCATTGGAGAAGGCGAAAGAATACCCGGAAGCGCCATGAATCTCCAGTTTTCCATCTGTCGTTACGCTTGCAGTAATGTTCCCCCCGGCAACACCGTTGAGGGTGCTTTGGAGGCTGTTCACAGTGGTCGTTGTTGGATCCACGGTGACCTGCAATGAGCCATTCGATCCTCCCAGGTCAACCACATTGCCCGCCGGATCATATACCCAGAATGTAAAACCGCCGTTTGTGATCCGGTCCTGGAAGTCCAGCCCGGAACTCTGGAGGGCTGCACCGGGATTCGCCGCGCCATAGGAACCTGTCACATCGGTCATTCCCTCCAAACCCACGCCCTGAGCATGAATATTGTTGACCTCCCAGATAAGCGAGCTGGAGAGGAGATTCAATTTATCATTGTATTCCGGGAGGATGGTGTCCCGCATTTCCAGCCAGCCTCCCATCTTTCCCCCGGCGATTGTATCCGTGATATCCACGTCCCCCCCGCCGGAACTCTCCCAGTTAACTGCGTTGCCGTCGAAACTCAGGGAATAGCTCTCCGCCTTGCTTACCAGCACGTTCCCCTTTCCCGTGGTCACGGTCATGGTATTGTCCGGATTCACATAGTAGGAGATATCCAGGTATTCGGAGAGCTGGTTAACCAGGTGTTGCCGTTGATCAAGCAGGTCATTGGCATCTCCTGTTACACTCATGGCGACGATCTGCTCGTTCAAGTCCGCAATCTTCCCGGTTATCTCATTGATAGTCCCGACACCGGCATCGAGCGAGAGGTTCAACTCCCGGTGGACCTGATCAATATCCGCTGAAATATCACGAAAGGCCTGGCAGAGGAGGGCGCCCCGTTCAAAGAGCGCGCTCCTTTCCGCGTCACCCGAGGGATTGTTGGCCACATCATTCCATGCATTCCAGAAATCGGCCATCTGGCCGGTCAGGCTTCTCCCGGAATTTTCATTAAAAATGCCCTCAAGAACCTTTAAGTAGAGTTCTTCTTCCGAAGTGGCTGAAAGGTCAGACTGACGTTGCTGCAGCGTGTTTTCAATAAACGCATCTGAGTTTCTCTGCACGGAAGTTACATCAACACCTCTCCCAATGGTCATTCCCTCATACGCCGCAGGTCTCATGGCCTGGAGATTTGCCACCTGGCGTGAATAATCAGGGGTGTTCACGTTGGCCACATTGTGACTCACCACATCCATGGCAAGTTGCTGGGCCATAAGGGCCCCTTTTGCTGTATTGAGGAGAAGAGTAATACCACTCATAACTTACACCTCTCTGTGGTAGATTCTGGGTCCGTTTGCTTCCTGTGGTTTTCTCAGGTGTTCGTATCCCTGCTCCTGGGCCCCGCCTTTTGCGATAATGCCCACCAGTTCATCAAAAAAACCAAGGGTATCCTGAATGAATGACAGGTTTTCTTTCAGCCGGGTCTGGATATCCTCCTTCAGCAGGGCTGTCTGTTTGCTGAGTTCGCTGAACCAGGGCCATTTTTTCAGCGCAGTGGTACGAGGGTTCTCCGGTGAACATTCGAAACACTGATTCAGGAGACACTTGAACTCATTCCCAAGCTTTTCGATACCCACAACCAGGGTGTTCTTTTTCTCCATCAGTTCCCAGAGCTGATCCACATCCACCTGGATAAGGCTCTCACGCTCCATTTCCAGGCAATCCCGCAGATCTTCCAGGAGGCTCACCTGCCTGTGATAAGTATTCTGAATTCCAATTTCAGTTGCTTCCACCTTTTTCCCTCCCGACGCGGTCTCGTCCCTTCGCGGTGAACGGTTCCTATGGGTTTTATCGACAATATCGTCCCATAACTGAAACCTTCCCGCCTATTTTACCGGGTCTTTCGTCCTTTCCGGAGACGGTGAATCCCCTGCGGCTTTTGTCCCGCCGGCCTCCTGACCCTGGGACGGACTCACATGTCCTTTCAGTTGATCATAAAGGAGTTTTGCCAGGCTGTTGGGGCCCAAATCGGCCATATTCTTTGATATCTCCATGTCAAAGAGAGACTGGTAGATTTCTTCACCCTGGCCTCCATGCATGAGATCACATTTATCGATGGTCTTCCGCATGCTCCTCAAAAGCTGGTACGTCAGCAGGGATTCAAAGTCCTTGCAGGCCTTTTTGAGCTTTCGGTCGCGCTGGCCTCCGTCAGCCTGCTCAGGGAGATAATTTTTCGTGTTTATGTTTATGTTGTGGCTCACGACTCTTGACTCCTTACTCCAGACTCCCGACTCATGACTCATGACTCTTATATGATTTCCAAGTCCGCTTGCAATGCCCCCGCCGCCTTAATCGCCTGGAACACGGCAATCAGGTCTCTCGGGGAAACCCCGATTGCATTGAGGGCCTTGACCACTTCGCCCAGGCTTGTTCCCGCCGGCATAACAATCAAACGCTTCTCTTCTTCTGCCACATTTACTTTGCTTTCGGGGGTTACCACCGTCTGGCCCTGGCTGAAAGGCGCGGGTTGACTCACGTTGGTGTTTTCCTTGATGGTCACGCTCAGGTTGCCGTGCGCTATGGCAACAGATGAAATGCGTACATCCTGCCCCATAACCACCGTGCCTGTCCGCTCATCCATGATGATCCTGGCCTTTGAATCCGGGTTAATATTGATCTGTTCCAGGGAGGCCATCATGCCCACCATATTTTTTCTCATTTTGTCCGGGACGTGGACCCTGATAGTGCCCGCGTCCGTGGAAAAGGCCAATTTCTGTCCCAGTGTTCCGTTGATGGCATCGGTGACCCGCATGGCCGTCGTGAAATCAGCTTCGTTAAGTGAAATGACCAGATCCTGCATTTTCGCAAAATGAAAGGGGATTTCCCGTTCTATGTTTGCGCCACCCGGGATACGGGCGACCGTCGGATGGTTTTTCTGGACTCCTCCCCCGGCTGCCCCTGAACTGGCAAAGCCCCCAACGATAAGGGGTCCCTGGGCCAGCGCATAGATCCTGTTGTCCACTCCACGCAGTGGGGTCAAAAGCAGGGTGCCCCCCTGCAGACTCTTTGCGTCCCCCACTGATGAAATAAGGACGTCAAGTTTACTTCCCTCCCTCCCGAAGGGGGGCAGATCCGCGGTCACCATCACTGCCGCCACATTGCTCACTTTCACGTCGTCAGGAAGGGAGTGAACCCCAAGATGTTCCAGCATGTTGACCAGAGACTGGACCGTGAAATCCGTTCCAGAACCATCCCCGGTGCCGTTGAGCCCCACCACGAGGCCATACCCGATCAGCTGGTTGCTGCGAACACCTTTGAATGATGCGATATCCTTGATTCGCGCTGACCGGGCGGATCCCGCAAAAAATAGTACAACAAAAAGGGTGAAAACGCTCAGGGCTATGAAAGGGCAGTTTCGCTTTCTCATTATTCTCCCTCCTAAAAAGGCCAGACCACATCCAGGATTCTTGCCAGCCATCCGGGACGCTGCTTGTCACTTACCGGGCCGCTGCCCGTGTAATCGATCCTCGCATCAGCAATATAGCTGGAAAGGACCGTATTGTCGGGTGAAATATCGCTGGGCCGGATAATCCCCGACAGGATAATATGCTGGGTCTCATTGTTCACCCTGATCTTGCGTGTGCCTTCGATGTAGAGGTTTCCGTTCGGAAGGACCTGCACCACCCGGGCTGTAACGGAAGCGGTCATGCTTTCATCACGGCTCGTGGAACCGGAACCGTCGAATTTGTTTCCCATGGATGCCTTGAACATGGCAGTATTGTCAAAGGCCTTGGGAACACCCCACGATTTCATCTTGGATTCATAGCCCAGGAGGTTATTAATCCCCGCATCAATGGAAGAGGTTCGCGCCGTCTTCGTGTCTGCTTTCTTGGTGGCCTTGGATGTCTCCACGATATTGATGGTCACCAGGTCTCCCACCTTGTGCGCCCGGAGATCCTGAAAATAACCTTCATAGCTGCTCTCTCGAAAGAGGCTCGCCTCCGTGGCTGTCTGGTATTCACTCACGGGGCGTGCCTTCGCGGATATTCCGTTTCCGGGGTGCACTCCCGGCGCCATAGTCCCGGTCTGCTTCATGGCCTTTCCGCCCGCACAGGCCGATAGTGCCATGGCCAAAAGAACAATCATTCCAATCTTGATAGATTTCTTCATGCCAGCTTCTCCTAAAAAGCGACCCGGACCTGCCCGGGGCCGATGACTTTTGCAAAGATCTCTTTTCCGCTGCTGATATTGATGACCCTGATTTGTTCGCCGGAGCGCCCGTCTTCCATCACCTTGCCTAAAGCGCTCACCGCTACGCTACTGTTTTCGGCTTTTATGATGACCCGGTCACCCTTTCTCACCGCAGGCGGAATTTCCACCATTTCCCGCTTGACCACCTGGCCCATTTGAAGGGCCCTGGCAGCACGTTTCCCGACTACCTGTTCAAGACGCTGCATTTCTGTCCCGCATGACCGCATTGATTTTTCAGTCACTTCAACAAGGTCTTTCGCGTCAATCGTTTCTCCCTTTCGGATTTTTCTCGCCGTCTTAATAACCCTCCGATTGACCAGGATCCGCCCGGAAACAGGGACTTTCTTGTACAGCCTGCCATCAACGGAGAAAAAAATCACCAGCGAGATATCACCCACGAAATCTCCCCCGGCCTTTTCCCGCACGTCCCATGAAAGATGTCCACACGGCAACGTGGCCTGTCCGGGCACCCGCACCCTTTCCAGTTCCATCTCTTTCCTGTCCCACGGAGAATGAGAGAAAACATACTGTTTAAAAATGTCGGTCATTTTTTTTTCGCTGATCACTTGTCCATCCCTGTGCACCAGGAGATTCTGAGGCACCTTCACCCGCACCTGCTGATCGCCACCCATGAGGGACGCGAGCCGGTAGATCAAAAACCGGCTGTTCAGATCAACATTTCTTCCCGGAGCAGGGGCGGCGGCCACTTTTCGAGCACGAAATCGGGAAACGCGCACGTCCCCCTTCGGGGTAAATGTGGCAATATCCCCGAGCCTGATGGTGTCACCGGTGACCGTGGCCTTTTCCTTGATCAAGATACGCAATTCACCTGCATGGGTGACCTGCCCAAAGGCCAGAAACACCAGTGCGGCTGTCAAGAAAAAGCAGAGGCATCCTATCTTTTTACCGGACATCTTTTCTCTCCCAACCATGACTGTTCAGGGTGCTTCGGCTGTAGGCTGAAGGTTGTTGGTTTTTTCTTAATGCCTACGGTCTAAACACCTAATACTTTACTTTATCTAATAATATTGTCGGCCATTTGCAACATCTCGTCAGCGGCCTTGATGGCCTTGGAGCTGACTTCATAGGCCCGCTGACTCGTGATCATGTTCACCATCTCTTCCACCACATCCACGTTCGACATCTCAAGGTACCCTTGGGAGACGGTGCCCATGCCGTCCACCCCCGGATTTCCCTCCACCGGGTCGCCCGACGAAAGGCTGGTCTGAAAGCGGTTCCCTCCCATGCTCAGGAGCCCAGCAGGATTGGAGAAGCTGTAGAGGGTCAATTGCGCGGTTGCGAGCTCATTTCCCCCGGCATCCATGGCAACCATGTTGCCCCCGGAGTCTACAGTGAAATTGACCGCATCAGCTGGAATTGCGAATTCGGGCTGCAAACGGTCTCCGTCAGGAGTGCAGACGTACCCTTCGCTGTCCACCTTGAAGCTGCCCGAACGGATATAGACCTCTTCGCCGTTACTCAAAACCTTGAAAAAGCCCTTTCCTTCAATGGCCAGGTCCAGATTGTTCTTTGTCTGCACATAGTCACCCTGGGAGAAAATCTTCTGTACAGATGCTGGCTTGGTGCCCATGCCTATCTGGATTCCCGTGGGTATCTGACCACCCGAAGCTGTTGCGGCACCCGGGGCGCGGAGATTCTGATACAGCAGGTCCTCAAAATCAGCTCTGCTCTTCTTGAAGCCACTGGTGTTTACGTTGGCCAAATTATTGGCGATCACGTCCATATTGAGTTTTTGAGCTGCCATCCCTGAAGCAGCCGTCCACAAACTCCTGATCATGATGAGTACCTCCCGTTCTTTCGCGTTCTTAATGGAATCATAAGGGCAATCTTTTGTAAGGACTTCATATTGTTTCCTATCTCGCCAACTGTATTTCGCCAGTTTATCCTACCTTACTGACGTCGTTGATCGCCTTGTTATTGAGCCCGTCCATCACTTGTATGGCCTTCTGGTAACTCTCGAATGCCCTGAGAGAATGGATCATGGTCACCATTTCTTCAGGGACGTTTACATTTGAATCTTCTGCATAGCCCTGCCTGACAATGGTCTCCTGCGGGAGGGGGAGCTCATCGCTACCCTCCACCGCACGGAAAAGTGTTGCGCCGACCTTTTCAAGGAGTTCAGGCTGGGCAAAATCCGTCAGATCAAGCTGCCCCACTTCCGAGCCGTCCACCAGGACCTTTCCCGTTTTATCTATAACCACATTCTCCCCTGAAACGGATATGGGGCCGCCCTTCCCGAGGACCGGATTCCCATCCTGCGTCATGAGCAACCCCTCCTCATCACTGGAAAAATTGCCCTTGCGGGTGTAGCGGACTCCTTCCGGAGTCTGGATCTTGAAAAAGCCTTTCCCTTCTATGGCCAGATCCAGGGAATTTCCGGTTGGACGGAGCGGGCCATCGCTAAAATCCGTCTGAACGTGCACGAGGTTCGGGTCCTGGTTGGGGGCACCGGACCCCTGTGGGGTGCCGGTGCTCCCAGGGGCGGTTCCCTGAAGCATGTTCTGAAAAGAAATCTTGTCCCTCTTGAACCCGATGACCGCGGCATTTGCCAGGTTGTTCGCGATCACATCCGCTCTCACTTCCTCCTTCACGCACCCCCGAACCGCTTCCAGCATGCCAATCATGTGCTCAATTCTCCTTTTCAGGCCCTGCTTCCGTCAAATTCTTTAAATCCGCTCTCTCTATTCCCTCTAATAGCAATAAGCGTACCACATGGAAAAAAGAAACCAGTTTTGCGATGTAACAGGGTAACTATATGTTTTTACAGTTGTTTTAATTAACATGGAAACACCTGCTCTGCGCATCTCGGCACCAGCCCGCGTCAGCCATGCACGTGTTTCCTGCATCTCGGAAAAATTTACCGACCCTCCCAGTTGGAGGTTGAGTCCGTTGGCCCGTTGAGCCGGTTTGCCCGTTTCAATGAAACGATCTCCTTCCCTTTTCGCCTTTCACCTTTATCCTTCAACCTTCAGCCTTCAGCCTATTAAGCTATTTAGACTCCTGACCCCTGCCCCCCTGCCCTGACTCAAGACTCCACACTCACCACTCCAGACTCATGACTCACCACCATATTTTTGGTTCATGCGATACGCAAAGGCCAGCACCTCTGCGACAACCTGATACAGGGCTGCAGGGATCTCTTCATACCAGTCCAGTTGCATTAGTGAAAGAACCAGGTCCGGGTCCTCTTTCAGGGGAATCCCTCTTTTCCTTGCAAGCGCGATAATCTTTTCCGCGACCGCGCCGCTTCCCTTCGCAGAAATCCTCGGGGCATTGTCTTTCGCGGCATCATATTTCAACGCAACCGCCCTTTTTCTCACTTTTCCTCTGTCCCTTTTCAACGTTTCTTTTTTCTCCAAGAATGCTCTCCGCAGTACCCCATGAGCAACAGCGATGCATTCAAACCACCAGATCCATCAATCCATTCGTTCTCTTTTCTTCAGCAAAAGGATGAGTCACGCTCCCCTCTGTTACCGTTTCACAGGCAACCCGTGTCACCGTCAATCCCTTTTCTTCTATTCCCTTCTTCAGGAGGGCGATATTTTCTTCCAGCAAGCGGCCGATAGAATCGTTTGTCACCTGCAGGGACAGCGCAACGTTCTCTTTCCGCAGCACACAGTCCACGTGAATCTCCCCCAATTGGCTGAAACAAAGGTCCATGTGAAGATGATGGAGATCGCTTTTCTCCTCTTTCTTGCCAAACAGTTCGCCGTGCAGAAGCCCCCTCTGGTCTCCTCCCGGGATAAACCAGTACCAGCCACAGCCATCTTTGAGTGCTTCAAGGTTCAATGCCTGGTGGTTTTCCAGCAACGAAAGCAGGCGATCAATACGGCCTATCTGCGTTTGGATGTCCCGGGCAGGCAATGCGGACCGTTTTATTTCCTTTTTCAGGGAGAGAAGCATCCCTTTGAGATCATTTTCGCTTAGCGCTACAACCGGTTCATTGGCCCAGTCCAGGAGAAGATGGCGGAACACTTTGTTTTCCCAGAAAATACCACTGCTGAGGAGGTTTCGGGAAAACCATACGGCGTCTTCCTGTGTTGGTCCTTGATAAAGAAGAAGGGGGAGAAGTTGTTTCAGATTTCTTGGCGAATGGAATGAAGCGAGCTCGCGAAGCAACCCCCCGAATAGGACGCGGTCTTTCTGCCCTGATATCCACCGATTGCCTGCTGAAATAAAATTGACATCCTCGCTTCTCATGACCTTGAGTTCAATTCTGGGAGGGCCTGTTTTGACCAGGAATGAATAGGATTTTCCTTCTGCCAGTTGAATCGATGTGCGCGCTTCAAAAGTTTTGCCGCCCGTGGTCACAAGGATAGAACCATTTGCCCTCTGGTGGATTACTTTCCCCTGGAAGGTCTGGCCTGCTTTGAAATGAATCTCTTTCGGCGAAACTTGAAGGTATACCTTGCCGTGGAGGGAACGACCGGCGGGGAGGCTGTTGGTGGGGACGCCTTTCATCATTCCTTACGTGGAATCGGCCCCTGCAATTTCAGCATGAGCTCAAGTTCTCCCAGGGGGATATCAAGAAGCTTGGCAATTTCTTTTCTGGCAATGCCTTGTTCCAGAAGGGTCTTCGCTGATCTCTTCAGACGCGCGGTATCGGTAAGAGAGTTCTTCTCGGATGGCCGTGACCTCTGCCATGTACTCATGAGCCCTTCGAGCCGAAGGGTAGCGCTTTCAGCGTCGGAAAGGAGTGTCTCCAGGTCCGTGATGACATTTCTGGTCAGGTTCCTTTTTTCTTCCAGGTTCTTTTCCAACGTCTCGCTGATCTGCCTCATTTCTTTCAGAAGAGTCCCTGGCTGTAAAAACGCAGGATCGGGACCGGTCGCGGTTTCCCGTTTGCGGTTCACATTCTTCAACAGAACCACCAGGAGGACCAGCATGAATATGTCTATGGCCATTTGTGCAATGGCCCAATATTGTTCCTGCATAAACACCCGCACAATCAGATCATCAGATCAATTTTGCTTTTCCGTTTCTTTCCCGGGAGCCGCTTCCCATATTCTAATACTGCCTCTTCCTGTTTCGGTTCCCCGTCTTTCACCACGAGCCTGCCTTCAGTTTCATTGTCCTTTTTTCCCATTGATTCCTGGATTCGCCCGTGAATGATGATATCCTCCTCTTCCTTTTTCCGTTTTTCGTTCCCGTTCTTTTTCTGCTTTTTTCTATCGCCGATTTTTCTTTTCCCGGTGAGCCCTGACACCTTCCCGTGAGGCGGTGTTATGATTGACGTACCTGCAAGCGATGAATATTCGTCCATGGTATTCCTCCTTGCCAGTCATGAGTCAGATGACTGAGGCTTCGGCCACTCGAACCTCGACATTTTTTACTGCAAGCGCATGTTGGAAGACCTGTTTCAGTTCCGACGCCAAGGCTGATTTCTGTTCCACCATGTCCTTCTTTGATCCTGCCGCCTGTAACAGGTAGCGGTACACCTCATTTCGGACCATTACCGCTCTTCTCTTATACCTTGTCAGGGTTTCAGGACCCCATTTGACAGAAATGACAAGTCTGATCGCCGCGTTTTCGGAATCTTCAGGCAAAGGGATAAAAAAGGGCTGCAGGACGGTTTGCACGTCAGATTGATCTTCATTCCCCGGTCCGCCAAGAAGCGAAACAACGTTCAGGGTTTTCCCACTGTCCCCGCCAAAGAACACGAAGCTGATGCCCATGGCAAGGAAAAGGCCTCCTGCTGACAGAAGCACCCATTTCTTCCGCAGAAGAGCAAGCGTGCCCATTTTTTTATGCTCTTTTTTCGGGGCTTGCTCGGCGCCCTCGGTCTTCTCTTCACGTACATCGTTCTCCTTTGCTGTTTCCTCTTCGGGCGTCGGTGTATCGGGTTCCGGGGGCTTTTCTTCGCCGGCATCAGCTTGATCCAGGACCACCTCTTCTACCTGTTCAACATCACCGGCATCTTCTTTGTTTTCTTCGGTGCTTTCAACCCCCGCAGGCACTTTCTCGCTGGTGGTATCTTCTTCAGTCTTCTCTCCCCCTGCGACTTCGACCTGTGAACCTTCCTTTTTTTCCTCCAGCTCTTTCGGGGTATCGGGTGTTTCTTCTTGGGTGGGACCCTCCTCTTTCTCAGCTTTCTGTTCCTCGGTCTCCTCCCGAGAAACTTCTTCACCGACCTTCTCTTCTTCAGTCTCCTGTGGCTGATCTTCCGTTTTTTCTTCAGCGCTCATGGCCGCTGTCCCGCTTTCCTTTTCGCTCATTCTCAATCTTCAAAGTAACGTCTGACCTTGTGACGAAGCCTGATGACGGCCTTTGTATGAAGCTGAGAAATCCTCGACTCCGTGTACCCGATGACTTCCCCTATCTCTTTCATGGTGAGTTCTTCGTAGTAATAAAGCGTCACAACAATCCGCTCATTTTTTGGGAGTGCGTCTATGGCCTTTGCCAGCACCTCTTTCACTTCTGTCAGGTCGAGAGAGACAGCAGGATCCGTCATCATGGATCCTTGATGGGCATACCACAAGTTGTTGATTTTCTTGTGAGCCATCAGTTCTCCCAAGTCTTCCTCATTGAAGACGGAGATACCCTTGGTTTCTTCAAGCAACCGGAAGAAGGATTCCATATCAACGCCAAGCTCTTTTGCTACTTCCTCATCGCTCGCAGGCTTCATGGTGCGCCGTTCTACAATCCCGTATGCCCTTTCCAGTATCTTCGCGTTTTTTCTCACGGAACGGGGGACCCAATCCATGGTACGCAATTCATCGAGCATGGCTCCCCTGATCCGGAATTCGGCATAGGACTTGAAAGCCACCCCTTTCTCCGGATCGAACTTTTCTATGGCATCCAGAAGGCCCATTATGCCCGCGCTCAGGAGATCATTCTGATCAACGTGGCTGGGTAGTCGCATGGCGAGTCTTCCGGCCACCGTCTTGATCAATGGGGCATATTCAGTAACATAGTATTCCCGTTCGCTCTCAGATATCCGCGATCCAGTGTGACCATTTTGGCCATATTGTTTTACTTTTTTCGCAGCGCTAGTTGCCATAGTCGGTCTGCCATGAGTCAACGAGTTTTTTCCAAAAGAACTTGATATCACCCTCAAAATCCAGGTGATTCACACTGGTCAGCAGGCTTTTTGTTACGCGCACAAAGCTTTTGCTTGCGGCCGCATCCGGATAGACGGCCAATACCGCCTGCTGTTGTCTGACCGCCTGGGGAATGTGTTCGTCATAGGGAATCCAGCCAAGGTAGTCGATGGATGGCGATCCAAGAAAATTGTCTACCACCTGGCTCAGTTGACGAAAAATCCGGTCCGCTTCAGCCGCGTTTCTTGCCTGGTTGATGAGGATCTTGAAGGTTTTCTGCTGGTATTTTGTGGTAAGCACTTTTATGAGGGCATAGGCATCAGTGAGAGAAGTAGGTTCATTGGTGACTACCACCACCTTTTCCACGGCGGCAAAATTGAAATACATGACGTTGGCTGAAATTCCTGCACCGGTATCAATGAGCAACACGTCAAACCGGTCCTGCAGAATATCCAGCTCATCAAGGAGAAACAACCTCTGGGATTGATCGAGCTCCGTCAATTCCTGGATGCCTGAAGCGGCTGGAAGGACCTGAAAGCCGCCCGGCGCCTCCATAATAATTTCCTCAAGACGTTTCTCCCCGGTCAGCACATGCTGAATATTGAAATGATGGTTCAACCCGAGAAGAACATCCATGTTCCCCAGGCCCAGATCAGCGTCCAGGATGAGGACTTTTTTATCTGATTGCGTCAATGCCAGTGCCAGGTTGGCTACGACGTTCGTCTTTCCGACCCCGCCTTTCCCGCTGGTAACTGAAATGACCCTCACTCCAGATCCGTCTTGATGTGCGTCCACTGTTTCATTCGCGGCCATAAGCTTTTTTTTAATACCCTTTCCGTTTCCGACCATATCTCTTAAGCGGCTCGCCTGATCCATCCTAGTGTACCCCGTAACCCGTGCTCATCACCGGTCCGCTTTTTCCGTTCAGAATCATCTTGGCGAGTCTCTTCTTGGAAGCCGGTTCCACGTCCTCGGGAACTTGCTGTCCCGTCGTAAAATAGGCAACCGGCCTTGACTGACATAAGAGAAAATTGACCATTGAGGATGCGTCTTCCACTTCATCCAGTTTAGTAAAAATATAGCTCTTGTAGTCCACTGCCCGGAATTTCGTCTCCGCAAGGAGGAGCTGATGCAGGTCAGTTGTCGCACTGAGGACAAGATACCCGTGAATTTTCTTTGAGATTTTCAACAGATCCATCAACTGATCTATCTCCCTTGTATCCTTTGGGCTCCTCCCTACTGTATCCACAAACAGGTGGTCACAATCTCCATGCCTTGCGATAGCCTTCCGCAGTTCAATTCTGGTGGAAGCTACTTCCATGGGTATTCCCATAATCCTGGCATAGGTTTCCAGCTGGTTCACAGCGGCTATCCGAAAGGTGTCTACCGTGATGAGGGCAACCTTTTTTCCCTGCTCAATAGCGGTCCTGGCGGCCAATTTTGCCAGTGTGGTTGTCTTGCCCACACCGGTTGGGCCGATAAAAGCGTGAATGGCCTGCCCTGATTCTCCGGCCACTTCACCCCCCATG
Source organism: uncultured Desulfobacteraceae bacterium (assembly GCA_964548365.1). Taxonomy (GTDB): domain Bacteria; phylum Desulfobacterota; class DSM-4660; order Desulfatiglandales; family Desulfatiglandaceae; genus B46-G9. Next base: position 25,193 of record CAZJRD010000030.1, read on the forward strand.
TTGATGTTTTTCAAGATATTGACGAGACTCTGCTTCAAGGCGTCCTGTCCTTGTCTTGCTGTTTCTTCGGGATCTGCAACCACCATTTTTTTTAAGAGCGACCGGATGATCTCGCCTTTTATTCCAAAATCTTTGAAGTGCCCATACTGCCCCCGCACCTGTGGGTCAAGAATTGTATCGGGCTGCAGGACAGCACCCGCCTCGATACTCCAGAGCAGATCCCGGATCTCCCTGATCTGCGCTTCCAGGTTCTCATACCGCTCCAGCAAAGCACGCGCTCCTGTACCTCCTTTTTCCTGCTGGAAATGGCACGTGACATCATAATCCACTGCCGCGGTAACCTCGACGGTTTCTCGACTATCTCCTGATTTTTCGCCTCCCGGGTGGATGGTTCGTGTCCGGAGAATCACCGCATCGTTCCCCATTTCCTCCTTCACCATGCGGAGGGCTTCCTGAGTATTTCTGCCAACGAATCGTTTTATATTCATCACGAAAGTCCTATCTCTCCAACAGCCTGTACTCGCAGTCCGCTTGGTATTTCGTTATGAGAAATCACTGCCACGTGCATTTGATATCGTTCACAGAGTTTCCGTAAATGACGCCGTATGGTTGAGGAACAGAGAACCACCGGCTGCTCCATGCTGGCCGCGCTTCTTTCGATGGTATTCCTGATACTGGTGATAATTTTTTCAGCCTGTTCAGGTTCAAGTGCGAGGTAGGCACCGTATTCCGTCTGGTTCACTCCGTCCGCGATGGTCCCTTCCACTGCTGGGCTCACGGAAAGGATCTTCATGCTCTGATCCTTCTCCACGTAAGGTTTTGTCAATGATCTTGCCAGTCTCTGACGCACGTATTCCGTCAGAAGTTCCGGGTCTTTTGTCACGGGAGCATAATCAGCAAGGGTCTCGACAATGGTGAGTAGGTCCCTGATGGATACCTGCTCCCGCAGCAGGTTCTGCAGCACCTTCTGCACTCCTCCTACGCTCAAGAGTCCGGGAACCAATTCCTCAACGGCTTTCGGATTCGATTTGGCCAGATTGTCCAGGAGCCGTTGAACCTCCTGTCGACCGAGAAACTCATACCCGTGTTCCCGAACCACTTCCGACAGGTGGGTGGTCACAACGCTCGGGAGATCGACAACGGTGTAGCCACACAACTGGGCATCCCCTTTCTTCTCCGAAGTGACCCACAGGGCGGGCAGGCCAAATGCCGGTTCTACCGTTGAAACGCCTTCCACTCTTGTTTTCACATCTCCGGGATCGATAGCCAGGTAATGGTCCATCATGAGCTCTCCCCGGGCAACGCTGTTTCCCTTGATGCAGACAGCGTATTCGTTCGGTTTCAGTTCAAGGTTGTCACGGATATGAAGGGCGGGAATAATCAGGCCCACTTCAAGGGCGAACTGCTTCCGCAGGGAACGAATACGATCCAAGAGCCCCCCTGATTTCTGGTTGTCCACCAGTGGGATGAGGCCATATCCGATCTCCAGTTCAAGGCTGTCCAGCGGGAGCAGATCTTCCACCTGTTCCGGAGTGACCTGCCCGGCCTTTTCCACCTCTTCGGATTCCTCCTCCATGGCCTTTTTTCCCTTCATCACGATCACTGCCCTGGCCAGGAGAAAAACACCGACCGCCAGTATGGCAAAAGGAATGAACGGCATGCCGGGGGCGAGCGCGAACAGGAAAATAATCACCGAGGCTATAATCAGGGCCTTGGGTTGAAATCCGAACTGCTTGATCACCTCGAAACCCAGTCCTCCTTCGGCTGCGGCCCGGCTCACCAGGATACCCGCGCCGGTGGAAATGATGACTGCCGGGATTTGCGAAACCAATCCATCCCCGATGGTCAGGAGGGTATAATTCTGTACTGCCGTGGAGAGGTCAAGATGCATCTGAACCACTCCGATGATCAGACCGCCGAGGATATTGATGAGCGTAATAATGATACTGGCGATGGCGTCTCCCCTGACAAACTTGCTTGCACCATCCATGGCCCCGTAGAATTCGGCCTCCCTTGCTATTTCCGCGCGCCGGATTCTTGCTTCCGTTTCATCAATCAGCCCCGCATTGAGGTCCGCGTCGATGCTCATTTGCTTCCCCGGCATGGCATCTAATGTAAAGCGAGCCGCCACCTCGGCGATACGCCCTGCCCCCTTGGTAATGACAACGAAATTGATAACCACCAAGATCATAAATACTACGAGACCGACGGTGGTATTCCCACCTACCACGAACGCGCCAAACCCTTTTATGATCCGCCCTGCGGCGAGAGAACCTGTGTGCCCGTTCAGGAGAATCAGCCTTGTGCTGGCAATATTCAATGAAAGGCGGTAAAGGGTGGTGATCAGCAGCAAAGAAGGAAATACCGAAAAATCCAGCGGGCGCAGCACATAGATCGTGAGCATCAAGATCAGGATGCTCATGGTTATGTTGAGGGCCAGCATGACATCGAGCATTCCCGTTGGCAAGGGCACGAGCATGACCAACAGGATACCCACAACTCCGGCCGCGATGAAGACATCGCTGTTGTTTTTTAAGAAAAATCCGTCTGCCGGTAGTCTAAGCTGTTCCAAAAGCGTCCCTTTTGTGAGTCGTGAGTCTTGAGTCATCAGTCATGGGTCAGGGGTCGCGGAACAGCGATGTTCAGTTCCTTTGACCTTTATCCTTTGCCCTTAGTCCTGTTCTTGAGCCCGTACACATAGGCCAGTATCTCAGCTGCGGCCTGGTAAAAATCGGGAGGGATTTCCTGTCCGATATCCACGAATTTATACAAATTCTGTGCCAGGGGTTTATTCTCCACCAGCGGGATCTGGTTCTCCTTTGCTATCTCCCTGATCTTAAAGGCAATCTTATTCGCTCCTTTCGCCACGACGCTGGGAGCTTCCATAGTAAGCGAATCATAACGCAATGCGATGGACAAATGCTCAGGGTTGGTAATAATCACATCCGCCTTCTTCACGTCTTCCATCATGCGCCGTCTCGCCATCTCCCGCTGAATCGACCTGATGCGGCTTTTCACAAGGGGATCTCCCTCCGTTTGCTTGAACTCCTCTTTTACCTCCTGCTTTGTCATCTTAAGGTCTTGTTCAAACTCCCATTTCTGGTAGAGAAAATCGAGAATGGCAAGGATCGCTATGACATAGCAACTCCTGGTAAGCACATCCAAAGACGTCTCTCCCATGAATCGAAGGATCTCGGCCTTGCTCTGGTAAACGAGTTCCACGAGACGGCCCTTGTTGGCCTGAAGCGTGGAAAAGGCAGCCCATCCCACCACAAGAATTTTCCCGAGGGATTTTGCCAGTTCCACCAGGGACCGTTTAGAAAACATCCTTTTGGCGCCTTCAATTGGACTGATTTTTGACGCTTTTGGTGCCAACGGCTCGACACTCCAGATGAACCCGGTCTGGGCGAAATTGGCGACAATGGCCACGATCGAAAGGACGCCAAGCATGGGCAGAATCATGGATAAAAAGGCTTCAAGGTACTGGTGGAAAAAAGAGGTAATAGCAAAGTCGCTGTCCTTCATATAGGGAACGGAAACAAAGGTTTTATGGATCAGGTTTCCCATGGAAAAAGTAAGGTGTCGCGCTCCAAAATAGAGGAAGAGAGCACTCGCTCCCAGTACGGCCACCGAGGGGATCTCCCTGCTTTTTCCGACCTGGCCCTTTTTCCGGGCCTCTTCCCTCCTCTTGGGAGTGGCCGGCTCGGTCTTGTCTTGAAAAGGTTTTTCAGGCATTCCTTAATCCAGTGCTGAGTGCTAAGTACTAAGCAGGAGCGAGGTCTCCTCGCGATATCGCAGGCGGAGCCTGCTCCTACAATGCAAAAAATTTCTCATTACTGCTCAGGTTCACGGTTAAATCTTCAGGGTTGCCTCCTTTGTGCCCTTCATTGCTCTCTAACCTGAAACCGTGAACCCCAGAACTTTGAACCCGCTCCTGTTACATCAACTGAATCACACCCATCATCACCACTCCCATTTTTTTGACAAGGTCCACCAGGAAAGGCGAAAGATTCAAGATGACCAGGGAAAACAGGATCATTCCTAAGAAAATATTGAGCGGAAATCCGATCATGAGGACATTTACCTGGGGCACGGTCCTTGCCACAATCCCCAAGCACAAATTAGAGAGAAAAAGGGCAACCATGATCGGAGCTGCCATCTTGATGGCGATAACAAACATGTCGCCGCTCACCCTGACCAGCGCGCCGACCACCGGCGCGTTGAGGCGGAAGCTGTCCGGCGGTACCTTGTAGAAGGACGCAGCCAGGGCCCGGATAAACATGTGGTGCCCGTTGACCGAAAAAAAGATTAAAATGGTAAAGAGGTAGAGAAACTGGGATATGACGGTACTTTGTCCTCCTGTTTCCGGATCCATGGCACTCGCCATATTGAAACCCATCTGGAACCCCATGAATTGGCCTGCCAGTTCAACTGCAGCGAACAGCATTTTCACCCCGATCGCCAGGACAAAACCCAGCAAAACCTCGGAAGCCATTCCCATGATCACTTCCAGCACCGTCCGGGGAAAAGCAGGAGGAGGCGGCACTACCGGGAACAGGACCAGAGCCGTAACCAGCGATAATCCCGCCTTCCACAGCGCAGGGATATTCCTGGCTCCGAAAAAAGGCAAAAGGAAAAACAAGGCCGCGACCCTGATGAAAATCCAGAAGAAGCCCTGCACCTGTTGAATCGTCTCAATGGAAAAAGCCATAACTTACAGTGATGAGTTATGAGTGCTGAGTGATAAGTGCGACAAAAAGAATATCCACCCTCCGATGCGGGTTCGCCCGTTTGTCCGGTTAACCGGTCCCCCGTTTATTGCCCTTGACTCCAGACTCTCGACTCAACACTACCGTATGACATGCGGAATGGTCGCTATGATATGACTGGTATAGGAGGTCATCTTCGCAAGCATCCAGGGGGCCGCTGCAAGGAGTGCCAACAGGACCGCAACGATCTTGGGCACAAAGGTGAGCGTCATTTCCTGTACCTGGGTTGTTGCCTGCAATATGGCAATTACCAATCCCACTATCAATCCCACACCAAGAAGCGGGGCTGAAAGCAGGAGGGTAAGCTTTATGGCTTCGCTCGCCATGCTGACCACGAATTCAGGTGTCATATGCCTCACCTCTCATGAAAAACTCTTTACCATCGACCCCACCAGCAGGTTCCAGCCGTCCACCAGCACAAACAACATCAGTTTGAAGGGCAATGAAACCATGAAGGGGGGCAGCATCATCATTCCCATGGACAGAAGAACACTCGCAACCACCATGTCAATGATCAAAAAGGGGATATAGATGAGGAACCCGATTTGAAATGCCGTCTTCAGTTCGCTGATAACAAAAGACGGGATCAGGACCATGGTAGGTATTTCTTTAATATTATGTGGTTTTTCCGATTTAGAAACCTGCAGAAAAAGGGCAATGTCCTTCTTTCGGGTCTGCTTAAACATAAATTGCCTGATGGGAACCAGGGCCCTTTCAATGGCCTCGGTCTGGGATATCTCCTCCGCCAAATAGGGCTGCAACGCGTCTTTATTGACCTTTTCATATACCGGTGACATGAGAAAAAAAGTGAGGAGCAGGGCGAGACCGATCAGGACCTGGTTGGGCGGCATCTGCTGGGTTCCCAGGGCGTGCCGAAGCAGGGAAAACACCACTGCCAGCCGGGTAAAAGAGGTCATCATGACCAAAATCGCGGGCGCAAGTGACAGGACGGTCAGAAGGAGCAGGATTTGGAGAAGAACACTTACCTGTTGAGGCTTGTCAGCCTGGCCCACGCCAATGGTCACGCTGGGGAGCAGTGGGATCTGTTGTGCGTGGACAGAGGAACTCCAGGCAATGATACCGATCACCAGCACCGGCAAAAGGATGGAAAAGGCCCGTGCAGGCCATTCTTTGCCCTTCTCTGGTGCCAAACTGAAAACAGTGAGGTTTGAGGAGCAGCCTTTCCTGGCCATTAACGTAGTAGCATAATACCCTGTTCTATTTCCCGGGTGTTCCATCTTTTTCTCTTGTACTGACGTTCCCTGTTATCGATCGCTTCATTTTCCTGCGAAGGAGCGATTGAAAGCTGCCATTGGTCCCGCCGGTGGTTGATATGGCCTCATTGTTATTAACGGGGGGGTCTTCGATTCTCCTGAGGAGTGTTATGCTTTCAGCTCCTACCCCAAGTACCAGCCATTCACCACAAACTTCCACCAGTGCGATCGATTGCTTCGAGGCCAGACTCAGTGATCCGATCACCCGCATGGCAGGGTTTCTGTTCAAGGAAAATCGACCATCCCGGATTCTCTTGGAAAGGTAATAGATGCCGAAAATCATCCCAATGACGAGCAACAACGCTGCGCCCATCTTGAGGCTCGCCATGCCCATGTCTCCCTGGGGAAGATTGGCCTCCGCGTTCCCGGCCGCCTTGCCTATCCCTATAGACATGGAAAAGGCAGTAAGAAAGGTACATAAAAAACTGCACGTCAAGACCCCTGCTTTTCTCAACACAGTATGGAGAATTTTCATCGGAAGCCTGGATTGTTTCTCCCACCTCATGCCAATTCCTTCACTCTTTCTCCCGGGCTGATGATATTGGTAAGCCTGATTGCGAACTTTTCGTTCACCACCACGACTTCACCGTGACCCATGAGTTTCTGATTGATGTAAAGGTCAACCGGTTCATTGGTCAACTTTTCCAGCTCAACCACCGATCCCTGCCCAAGCTTCAGCAGGTCACCGATTTGAATGCGTGTCCTGCCCAGCTCTACCGTAATCTCCAGCGGTATATCGAGGAGAAAGTCAATGCTCTGAGGGCTGTCACCACCCTCCAGGCCCGGTTCAACTTCCGCGAAATCCACACTCTCAGGAGACGCATTCTGCTCCGGGGCAGGATTCTCGGCAACTTGTTCATTTTGATCGTTCATGAAAACACCTCATAAGGAAATTATCTCAACCATAACAACGGCAATTTCTTGAAAGCTCTCTGTCTCTGTCTATCCGGGATCTCCATTCAGGGTATTGGCCACCCGGAATACCTTTTTTCGCCCGTAGCGACCGGCATATCCCTGGTATTTTGGTATTCCCTGAACACGAGCCAGTAGTTTTTCTTGAAAACTGTTGTTGAGGAGCAGGATATCTCCCTCTTTCATGTTCAAGAAATCTTTGACCGGGAGATTGCTTTTCCCCAGATCAACACTAAAATCCACTTTTGATTCATAGATGCGCTGCCGGAGGAGCGAAATCCACATCCTGTCCTGCGCACTGTCATCCTTCTGGTAGCTGCCGGAAAGTTTCTCACGTATAGGCTGAATACTCGCATATGGAATACAAAGGGTGATGCTACCGGCAGCTTTTTTCAACTCCACTTCAAATTTCACCGAGATCAGGAATTCGCTCGGAGGCATTACGTTTACTCCTTGGGGATTTGTCTCTGAACGAACGAAAACTGTTTTTACGGGATACACGTCTTTCCACGCCTTCTCCATATCCGCCAGGGCTATGTTGACCACTTTCCCTATGATTTTTTGCTCGATAGGCGTAAAATCCCTTCCCTCTACCTTGGCTGATCCCGCCCCGTTTCCCCCGAAAAAAGCCTCAATCAGACTGAATACCAGCCGGGTCTCTATGACCAACATCCCAACCCCCCGCAGAGGTTCAATTTTGAATAGATGGAGGCTCGTAGGAAGGGGTAAAGATCTCTGGAATTCCTCAAACTTGATCATCTCCAGAGGGCCCGCGTCTATTTCGATCATCTTGCCCAGGGTATTGGAGAGGGAGTTTTTCAGCCTGTGGGCATATCGCTGGTTCGCGAGCACGAAAAGCGGCATGTTCCCTTTCAGCTTTCTCCCCTGGCTGCTCCAGTCGAAAGATTCGTATTCACCTTCTGCTTCAAGCGTATCACTGTCCGTCTCCACATCACCGGAATCCATTCCCTTGAGCAGGGCATCTACTTCATCTTGTGAGAGTATCTGGTTCACGCCTTCCTTCTTTTCATTGACCCGTTGACCCGTTAGTCGCTTTAAGCAGTCTCGGATAAAATGTTACTCTTCCTCTTTTGCCTTATGTTTTGCGCCTTATGCCTTACGCCCTACGCCTGTCTTTTTGGTTACTGGACGATGAATTCCGTGAAGTAAACATTCCTCACCTTTCCCGATTTCAGATACCCATTTACCATTCCGAGAATTTCAGCGCGCAGTTCATATTTTCCCGAAAGATCACTGACGTCCTTGTAACTTTTGCTGCTCAGAAGAGTAAGGATACCGTCCCGGAACTGTGGTAGCCGTTTTTCCATTTCAGGCTGGAGTTTTTCGTTGTCCAGTTCAAACTCAACCTTCACCTTCAGGTATCGTTTTCCCAGCGGTTCATTGAGGTTGACGATAAATGGTTCCAGGGGATATACGGGACCGATTTCCTGATTGGGATCCTCTTTGACGGCTTTCGCGGCCTTTCCCTCGTCTTTTTCATCGAGAACGTTGCTCAACATGCCGCTTTTCCACGCAAACGCCCCTCCTCCCAGCAGCAGAACGATGACAAGTGCGAGGATAATAAATTTCATGGGAGACTTTTTTCCCGATGGTTTCTCTTCCTGTTCCTTGACCGCTTCTTTCTCTTCTTCAGCCATGTCGCCATTCTCCTCTTATTCTTATCTTTGCTCCGGGGAGTTTTTCCCGGTTTTATTTAAATGAACTTTCCCGCATCTGAGGCGGCAAATACGCGTTGAGTTTCTGCTCGATCACACGCGGGTTTTCCCCCTTGGCTATGGAAATAACTCCTTCCGTCATCAGGTCCTTCACCATGACCTCTGAGCTGCTCCTGTTCTTCAGTTTTCCCGCGATGGGGAGACACATAATATTCGCCAGCAGTGCCCCGTAAAACGTGGTGAGAAGCGCAACCGCCATGGAAGGGCCGATGGTGCTGGGGTCATCCATGGTCTGGAGCATCTGCACGAGTCCTATGAGAGTCCCGATCATGCCCATGGCAGGGGCAAACGTTCCCAGGGTGGTAAAAATCTCGGCCCCGAGCTTGTGCCGGTCCTGGATGGCGACCACCTCCGTCTCCAGGATTTCCCGGATGGAGCCGGGCTCCAGCCCATCCACCGCAAGCTGCAAACCCTTTTTCATGAATTCATCATTTGCCTCGTTGGCGCTGGATTCAAGGGCAAGGATGCCTTCACGCCGGGCGATACCGGCAAGTTTTACGAAGTTGGCGATGACTTCACTGGCCGTCACCTGTTTGTGGAGAAAGGCATTCTTGACCACCTTGATGACCTTGAGCATGTCCGGGAGGGGGTAGTTGATCATCGTGGCGCCGAGTGACCCGCCAACCACGATGAGGACCGAGGGGATATTGACAAACAGTGCCAGACTTCCCCCCATCAGGATGGCGGAAACGACAAGGGCAAAGGCTGTAATAATACCAACGAGGGTTGCAATATCCATGCGACTCACTTCTCCGGTATAATGATGTAATCACCGTAACTACTCAGATAGACAGACCCACTCCTACATACCTGGGCAGTTACCAATCGCAATAGTATTAAGCAACCACCGTGCCAGAAGCTCCCGTTGGAGACATTTCATTTTTGTTTGATTTTTT
>CAZJRD010000030.1:34879-39698 GCA_964548365.1 uncultured Desulfobacteraceae bacterium
CAACCACCGTGCCAGAAGCTCCCGTTGGAGACATTTCATTTTTGTTTGATTTTTTGTCCTTTTATTTCAAGAACATAATAGGGCAAGAAAGGATGGGGACAAGATTGGAAACGGACGCACGGAAAGAATTGTCAATTTATTGACGCGACACGATGAGTCAGGAGTCACGTACCTCGACTCCTGACTCGTTTTTCTTGACTCGTCTTTATCGTTTCAGGTTAATCAAGTCCGCCAGCATCTGGTCTGTTACCGTAATGATTTTGGAGTTTGCCTGAAATCCCCGCTGGGTGGTGATCATCTTGACGAACTCGTTGGCAATATCCACATTTGACTGCTCAAGGGAATTGGGGGATATGCTGCCAAGACCATTTGTCCCGGGATCTCCGGTGATGGCATCCCCGCTCTCCCGCGTTTCCCGGTACAAACTGCTTCCCTCCTTGTGCAAGCCCTGCACATTCTGGAACTTTGCCAGGGCGACCCGATAAAGGGGGATGAGCTGGCCGTTTGAATACAACCCGGTCATGGTCCCGTCCACGTCCACGTCCACGCCCTTGAGATCACCCGCACCATACCCGTTTGCCGACTGGAAAATGGTGCTGGAAGACCGCGCGTACTGAGTCGTGGTGAGTGCGGCATTGGTCCACGAAGCTCCTTCGAGATGAGTACCAATATCCAGGCCGATATCCATGACGGTTCCTGCACCACCGATAAAATCAGGGGTGAACTGGAGGTAGCCTGCACTGTTGAGCGTGGCAGCGCCCCAGTTAGCAGCAGCAGCCGGGTCAGTCCAATCAGCTCCGGTAAAAGTATCCATGGTCACATCACTGATGGTCCCTGAGCTGTCGCTGAAGGTAATGGTTCCCTTGGCTAGAAGACCGGCACAAGTGGTGCTTGGCGCACCCGCCCGGACGTCTTCATCCGGATTGCAGCTCACGACATATTGCCATGTTGAAGTAGTCGGGTCCTTATCATAGTAGACGGTAATATCATGGGTGCTTCCCAGGGAATCGTACACTTTGACCGTACTCTGATATTCATAATATTCCGGAGCTATGCCCCCTGCCGTTCCGTCCCACTCCCCCGCAAGGTCAACGGCATGACTATGCCCCGTGGCATCAGAATCCAGGTTTGTAATAACGCTGATCTTACTGCTGGGCTCCGGGTTCGAAGTAAAGGAATCAAGCAGGACGTCTGATATGGTTCCAATGTTCTCACCCTGGTCATCTAATCGCCATCCCTGGACCACGTACCCTTCCGGATTGGTCAGGTATCCATCATTATCGAACCGGAAATTGCCGGCCCGGGAATAAAAAAGGCTGTCGCTCCCTGCCTCCCTCAGGGTGAAAAAACCGTCGCCGCCGATTGCCAGGTCTGTGGTATTGCCGGTTGATTCAAAAGATCCCTGCTCAAAGGATGCTGCCACGTCCCCGATTGCCGTGCCGCGCCCCACTTGGGCCGTGCCCGACTGGGTGGAGATGGACTGGCTCAGGAGATCCTGAAAGGTAAAGGCGCTCCCCTTGAAGCCTACCGTATTGACGTTGGCGATGTTGTCGCCGATGATCTGCATGGCGTTCCCGAGAGAACTCAGCCCGCTGATTCCTGAAAACAATGCGCTTGAAAGTGCCATTTTTCCCCTCCTGCTTTGTTAAGGTTGTTTAGACTGTAGACTGTTAGGCTGTTAGTAAAACCCTTTCCCGGTTGCGGGTAGAGCCCGTTGGCCTGTTGAGCCGGTTTGCCCGTTTCAATAAAACGAACTCTTTCCCTTTTCCCTTCTGCCTTCAGCTTATTAAGCTATTTTTTCACCCAAACTCCTCATCACTCGGAACTCATCACTTTGCACTTCGTACTAGTTTTTGTTGACTCACGACTCCTGACTCTCCTCCGGGAGACTGATATCCAGGACCTGGTTAAAGTTCACCGGGATATCTCCCACATAGAGAATCGGAGTATCTCCTTCCAGGTTGACCCGTGTCACCTTTCCGCTGGTCATGGTGTCGGCAAGGACAGGCGAACCTGTTTCATCCAGAGCATTGACCGTAAAACCATAAATCCCGGCCGGCGACTGGAGGCCTGAACTATTCATGCCGTCCCATTCAAATGCGTGCTGCCCCGCATCGAGGAGTCCTAAGGGTATGGTGCGAACAAGGTTCCCTGAACCATCCATGACACTGACGGTGCAGGTGGCCGGTGCCTGGATCTGAAACCCGCCTTTGGCGATCCCTGGCTCACTCAGGGAGAGCTGATCACCTCCGGCCACAATATCCTTCCCAATAAAATTCAGGGCATCATACTTGCTCGTGTCACCCTGCGCTCCCTTCAGCGATTCCAGGTTGTCATTGACATTGAAAAGCTGTTCAAGACTGCTGAACTGGGCAAGCTGGGCAGTAAATTCAGTTCCTTCCATGGGACTCAAGGGATCTTGGTTCCGCATCTGGGCCAGGAAGATCTTGAGAAAATCATTCTTGCCCATGTTATCGGACGTTTTTTGGGTTGTGGTCTCCGATGTCTGGCTACTTGCCGATTGAATAGCTTGAATGGGTGATATCATCATGGTCTCCTTCTGTTGACATACAAAAACGGATCTGTGTCCAGAACAGGCAGGGAATCACACCCGCACGTTGATCTGGTACCGATCATCTACTGCTGTCCGTGCATCCGGCTGATCAAGGGCTGTAGGCTCGATACCTGTTTCCCTGGTCCACCCGGAAGCTCCCGTTTTAGCTGTTTTCCCCCACATTTCATCCCGATCCATAAAATCACGACCGTCCGCCCCCACATGGACGCTGAACTCCTCTACCACGAAACCGAGACCCGCAAGTTGCTGTTTGAGCTGGCTAAGGTTCGACTCGATCATTTCCTTCACCAGGGGGTTTTCCGTGCCCAGATGCGCTTGGAGATGTCCCTGGTCGATAACCAGCCGAAGTTCGATGTGGCCGAGTTCGGGCGGGGACAGTTGTATCCTTGCCTGCTGCTTCCCCGCCTTCATCATCCACTGCATCCTGTCCAGGATAGCAGGAACCGGAGACGTGCCCTGGGCATAGTCAAGTGCACGAGCGAAGATGCCCGCATGCGGTGACGTAGGCAATACTCTGTTGGCTCCTGAGCCCTGCGCAGCTGTCTTGACAAATGCCTCGCCCGATGCAAATGAAACCTTTCCATCAAATCCGTGCCCCTTCAAACTTCGCAGTCTCTTGGAGGAAGGTTCCCCTTCCCCGGCACGCAATAAAGACGCGAGCCGTTCAGAGAGGGATTTATCCGTGAGATTCACCTGATCCCCTCCCCGGAAAAGAAACGGCTGGAGAAAATTCCCGTCCTTGTCACTCACCTGCTGCCCGCCGGTACGGGCATCCTTCAGTATTGCCAGGATCTTTTCTGTCCAGGGATCGTTTTTTGCCTTGTATTGCTGCCGGAGGACCAAGCCATCCCACAGGCCCAGCTCTCCGGCCTTCGCTGATGAAGATCCGGAAACCTTTTTCGCATAGGTGACGTTCATGCCCTCCAGGAATGACTTTACCTCTTCAGGAGGGACGCCCTTTTCCCGCAAGACTTGGGCCAGAACCGTCTTGATCTGCTTTTGGACATCTTCCGAAGGTGTTTCGGCGTATGCATGCATAAATGCTTTGAGGTCGGTAGGGCTTATGTGCTGTGCCGCTCGAGTTGAATGACAACCGATACCGAGCTGAGAAAGCAGCGCGGCGAGCTTTTGCGGAGAGTCAATATCCGGAAATTTTTCAGAAAGGGTCCCCACGATCTTTGAAAGGAGAACGTTGCCTTTACCGTCGCCTCCGCGCTCAATCAGGGCTTTTACATCCCCTGCGCCCAAGCCCATGCGGAAGAGGACTTCCTGGAGCCGGGGGATATCTCGTGAGGCAACCATCAGATCTCCGTGGCCTCCAGGCGCCGTACCCTTGCGCCCGTTCAATGCCGCCATGAGTCGATCCACGTGAATGGAACCATCTTCACCCGTCGCCCCCTTGATCAGGGAATTTGCCTCTTTTCCGAAAATCCCTTTATCCTCCAGGTATGCGGTCAACTTTTTTTCAGCACCCGGAGCCCATGAACCCATTCCCGGAACCATGCCGGTATCCCCCAGATCATCTTCAACTCCCCTCTCCCGCGAGCTTGAAGTGCTCCTGTTTTCCTTTGTAAGCAAACTCTTAAAAAGGCCTTCACTAATCCCTTCCGCGCTTTTTGGTTTTACAGCACTTCCTGAAAATCCGGGGTCCGTGAAAAGATTCAGCGCGAATGCTTGTTCCATATCTTTCTCCGTGCATCTGATTGATTGCGGTTCACCGATTATTGGAGCAACGGGTGTGCCAAAAAACCGTTGAAATTGATTTTATCTTTTATTTCAATTTTTTACGTGGAATTTAACTCAGCATTTTTTGTCATTTCTTCAGAGCCGGAAGGTAATATTTTCCAGGTCGATGGTATTCCGGAGGCAAAAAATTCCGATTCATCCAGCCTGGTGTTGCATGAAGAGCAGGTGAACGGGATGTTCCTGAGCGGCGTCATTTCGGCACTGGAATCCCGCCACAGGCGGGAGAAGGGCCGAAATCCGCAGCGACCGGAGTCATGGACGACGGAGGGAACGTAGCTTCTGGAATATGCCGTTTGACTGATCACCGGGGTCACGGGTGAGCTATGACCTCGTGTGGCTCCCACGGTAGCGGGAATTTTTCGATGAGCAATCAAATGGAAAAGGGTGAAATTGTGAAGGCAGGATTTACGATTTAAAAATACTTAACACACTGTCGCGCTCCGTGGCGATAAACTCCTGTATTTGGAGAACGAGTTTTTCCAGGCTGGGCAAATCAAG
>CAZJRD010000031.1:0-39604 GCA_964548365.1 uncultured Desulfobacteraceae bacterium
TTATGCTCAAATTTTAATCCTCGAAATACCGCAATGTATTCCTGTGGTTAAAATTCTCGCATGCCTTGATCTCGAACAAACTATCTCATTTATGGCCGGGCATTATTTGGTGGATGTTGACAATAGGGCCTATAGCTCAGCTGGAAGAGCCACCGGCTCATAACCGGTAGGTCCCTGGTTCGAACCCAGGTGGGCCCACCACTCTTTTATGGCTTTGCATGCTTGGTATGGAAAAGAAACAATCGTGGAAACAAGCAGTTTCCACCCAATGAGGGCGCACCCTGTGATGGTGCGCCCTTTGAATTTTCTTGAGGATCCTTCTCTGATATGGCGTCAATGAACCCCACTGTGCATGATCTGCTTGGCCTGTTGGATGAGCTTGCGCCTTTTGAACGTGCGGAGTCATGGGATAACCCTGGGCTCCAGGTGGGAGACCCGTCACAGGGGATCGCCAGGATATGTGTTGCTCTTGATCCCTCGTTAGAATCCCTTAGGGGATGTGTGAAAGACGGAGGACAGCTCCTGCTCACTCATCATCCGCTCATTTTCAAACCCCTGACTTCCCTTGATGTTCGGACATATCCGGCCAATGTTGTCCTGGAGGCGGCGAGAGAGGGTATTTCAGTGATCGCGGTGCATACGAATCTGGACATGGCCCGGATGGGAATCAATCATATGCTGGCAGAAGAACTGGAGTTGCAGAACATCACCATTTTAAAGGAAATGGGTGAAAAGAAAGAATGGGGCCTTGGAAGAATCGGATCGCTGCCTATGCCCATTCCCTTGTCTTCCGTTTTACAAAGGCTGAAAGGAATCCTCGGGGCAGAGCGATTGCACCTGACGGGGGATTTGCACAAAGAAATTCGGCGTGTGGCCGTGGTCGGGGGATCCGGCGGGGACCTTATAAAAGATGCCTCCGACAAAGGTGCTGATCTGCTGTTGACCGGAGATGTGGGACATCATGATGCCATGGAGGCTAAAACACTTGGCGTGGCGCTCGTTGACGGGGGCCACTTTTTGACTGAGTGGCTCGGTCTGAAAAAATTCACCGCATTTTTTCAGGATATGTTGAAGGAACGGCGGTGGGACGTGGACGTATTTTTTCTCGAAGACGAGTCCGATCCCCTTTACTGGGTATAAGGGGGGACGGAAGAATGATGGAAAATTGATCATGAAAATATGAGGGGGAAAGATTGGAAGAGTCGATGAAATTGCTTATTGATCTTCAGGCGTGCGATACAGAGATAGGAAGCCTTCAAAGCAGGATCGCAGAAGGGCCCCTGAAGATAAGGGATCTCGAAAAAAGGCGTGTGGAAATGGATGAGGAGTATGAGGAGACGGAAAAGCAGTTGGAGGGTCTCAAGCTTGAGAGAAGGGGAATAGATACGGACATTGAAACGGTAGAGAGCCAGATTGTCAAGGCAAACACGAAACTTTCAAACATAAAATCGAACAAGGAATATAAAGCCGCGTTGAAGGAAATAGATGAGTTAACCCGTGAAAAATCGAAGCTCGAGGACAAGGTTATTGAATTCATGGAACAACTGGATGTGCTCTCCGAGCAATGCCGGACAAAAAAGGAGGAAAGAGAACGCTTCCATGAGGAGGTCAGCCTGGAAAAGGAGCAGCTCCTCCAGGAAATGAGTACCATGGAAAAGGTCCTGCAATCTCTCAACAGGAAACGGAGAAAGTCTTCCAAAAAGGTCAGCGACGGCCTGTTAAAGAGATACGATTTCATCCGGGGACGAAAAGCGGGGCTGGCATTGAGTGCCGTTTTCAACGGAGTCTGCCAGGCTTGCCACATGGAAATACCACCCCAGAAATATAATGAGCTGATCAGGGGAGAAAAGCTTCTCGATTGTCCCAATTGCCACCGGATTATTTACTGGGGAGACAACGAGCAGTTTCGGAAGAAAAGCGCTGAAGCATAGGTTTTGGCCTAGGCCTCTGGCCTTTCACCTTACGCCTAATGCCTTATGCCTCAAAATGTATGTTGGAGGAGGACAGGTGGCCGCCGCCAGGTTGAGTGCCGGGGGGAGGAAAGTCCGGGCTCCGCAGGACAAGGTGCTGGGTAATGCCCAGTCCCGGTGACGGGAAGGAAAGTGCCACAGAAAGCAGACCGCCCCCGCCGATGTTTTGCATCGGCGGGAGTAAGGGTGAAAGGGTGAAGTAAGAGCTCACCAGGCCTGCTGGTGACAGCAGGTGCTCGGTAAACCCCACCTGGAGCAAGACCAAATAGGGGAGTGTTTGAGGATGGTCCGTCCGAGCTCCCGGGTAGGTTGCTGGATCCCGTTGGCAACAACGGGGCTAGATGAATGGTCACCACCCCGTAGCGGGTGACCGCTTCGGGGGACAGAACCCGGCTTATGGCCTGCTCCAACATACATTTTGAGGCGTAAGGCTGGAAACGGGCCAACGGGCTTACGGGTCAAGCGGCGAACCCTGCACCCAACGCCTTTACTGGAGGTACCATGTTCGTGCTGTCTAATTTTCTTGTTGCTGTGGCAAAAATCCTCGACATCGGTTTGAGCCTCTATATGTGGATTATTATTGGGAGAGCCGTTATTTCATGGGTGAATCCAGACCCTTATAATCCCATTGTACGATTCTTAAACAGTATTACTGAACCGGTACTATATCCCATCCGGAGACGTCTTCCCCTGCATTTCGGCGGTATTGACTTCTCACCCATTATTGTTATCCTTGCCATAATTTTTGCGCAGTCTTTTCTTGTCCAGACACTTTATCAAATTGCCGCCAGGATGAGCGGCTGACCGTTTGGAGCCTCCGGCGTGAACAAGGAGTCCGAAAAAGTGGCCGTCATCAGCATGAAGGTGGCGCCGCGGTCATCCAGGAACCAGATTGTGGAAGGTGATGGAGGGGTGTGGAGATTGAAAGTCACCTCTCCTCCGGTGGAAGGAAAGGCAAACAAGGCTGTCCGGGAATACCTGGCCAAGTGCCTTGGTATCGCAAAAGGAAAGGTAGAGATCGTTTCCGGCGAAAAAGCGAAGCTCAAGTGTGTTCGGATCGAGGGATTGGACCGAAAAACCGTGGAAAGGATCCTGGCTGAACATGCGTTGCAGGGAGGTTAGCATGCTTTGGTCTTGGCATTGATGATCCCGAGCATATCTTTCAGCAGGGCGGGATTAGCCGCAACAACACTCTTTTCGTAAGGGGTATAAGGGGTTCCCTGGTATGTTGCCAGCACACCCCCTGCCTCTCGCACGATAATAGTCCCCGCAGCAGTGTCCCAGGGCTGGAGGTCTTTTTCCCAGAAACCGTCGACACTCCCGCACGCCACGTAACAGAGATCCAATGCCGCCGATCCGGGTCTCCGCACGCCTTGCGCTTTTTTGATCATTTGCCCAAAGAGTTCCAGAACACCCACTGCATTTTCCTGGATATCGTAAGGGAATCCGGTTGCAAGCAGTGCTTCGCCGATCTTTCCAATCTCAGAAACAGTGATGCGTCGGCCGTTCAAAAACGCTCCCGAACCTTTCACGGCTTCAAAATATTCTTCAAAGTGCGGGTTGTAAACGATGCCGAGCACTATTTCCCCCTTTACTTGAAGAGCAATTGAAACGGCGAAAAAGGGATACCCGTGGGCGAAGTTAGTGGTGCCATCCAATGGATCGATGAGCCAGATACGTTCATGGGATTCTCCCTGACTGCCGGATTCTTCCGCGACAATCCGGTCGGCGGGAAACCGGGTCCTGATCGTTTGCAGAATGGTTTTTTCAGCCTGAAGGTCAGAGTCGGTAACGAGGTCTATGGCCCCTTTTTTCCGGATATGTTGAACCGATCCGAATTGTGCTTTCAGAAATGTACCTGCCTTTCGGGCTGCTTCAGCTGCTACTTGAAATTCCTTTGTCCACATGGAACGTCTCCCGCCTCTTAAGAAAAGATATCGTAGGAGCCAGTTTCAAAACGCCCCCTTTTGCCCGATCTCTTCGGCACACGAAAATTTTGATGCTCGAAATATCCAACATATTCCTGTGGCCAAAATTTTCACCTTTCTTGACCTCGAATCCCGCTGGAAGCGGGAAACATTTTGAAACTGGCTCGTAGTTCAAAAATAATTGACATAATTATCCTGGAGTGATAAAAATAAAAATTTAATTTAAATTCCTCCTTGTTCCTCTCCGCCGGAGGGGGACCACCATGTTTTGTGAGGGAAATGTCCGAAAGGAGAACGTAATGAGACAGTATGAAACCATTTACATTTTAAAGCCGTCTCTTCCTGATGAGGCCTATGAGGAAGTTGTCGGAAAGTTTAACGCGATCATCGAAAAAAATCAAGGCGTCATGATCAAGACGGACAAGTGGGGCGAGAAAACCCTGGCTTATGAGCTGAATAAATTCAATAAGGGATTTTATGTCCTTCTTGAATATTGTGGAGATGCCGCACTGACAAAAGAACTGGAACGCCTCTTCAGGTTGGATGACAAGGTCTTGAAGTATCAGACGGTAAAGCTTAGTGACCGGGCTGACCCTGAGGCTTTATTGAAGGAAGCCAAGGGAACTGAAGAAGAGACACAGAGTTCTGAGAACACCGAGGAACAGCCCCCGGCTCAAGATACCACTGAAACGAATACGGAAGAGGTCTAAAATGGCATTCGATAGAGAAAGACGAGGGAAACGGAGCTTTCACAGGAGAAAAATCTGTCGGTTTTGTGCTGACAGCAGTCTGGTCATTGACTACAAAGACGCAAAAAGCCTGCGCTACTTCACAACAGAACGAGGGAAGATTATTCCCCGAAGAATATCGGGTAATTGCGCGAAGCACCAACGCCGGTTGACCGTTGCCATCAAACGGGCGAGAAATATAGCCCTGTTGCCGTATACGACATCCATTGTGAGATAGTTGCGGTATTCCGAGAGGCCCTTTTTCACAACAGGGCACTATTCAGAAGAGAATCGATGAGAGTGAAGGATTTCCTGGGCTGTGTAGGCTGGACCGCGCTGGTTCTTCTTGCCGCTGTGTCCGTTCCCATTGCGGGGCCATTTATCAGTCTGCTCACGCCGGTCCCTTTCCTCTATTATGGCACAAAATGGGGCCTTTCTGGGGGATTGACGCTGGCGGCCGTGACGGTGTTTGTCATCAGTCTGGCTGCACGGTTTTTCGGACAGCCCCAGCTCATCCTCTTCGTCATTGAGTTCTCTGCCCTCGGCCTTGCCCTTTCAGAGATCTTCAGAAGACAGTATTCCCTCGGCTATACACTGTCAATCGGAACACTCTGCATGCTTGTCATGGGCATCGCGTGTCTGTTTTTTATCGGTATTGCCAGGCACATGGGGCCTTTCGAGGTGGTACAGACATATCTCAAGAGCAATCTGAACGGGGCATTGCACATGTACGAACAAATGGGTCTCGAAAAAGAGAAGGCTCATGAAATACAGGCCTATGGAAAGGCGATTATTGATACCATTTCGAAGGTATATCCGTCCTTGCTGGTGGTTGGCTCAGTGTTTGTGGTCTGGATAAATGTGCTGCTGGGGGGCCGGATACTCCGGCGGGCCCATCTTGAGTCTCCTGTCTTTGAAAACGCCGATCGATGGCAGGCTCCTGAAATACTTGTATGGGGACTTATCGCGGCAGGTTTTTCGTTGTTTTTTCCGTTG
Source organism: uncultured Desulfobacteraceae bacterium (assembly GCA_964548365.1). Lineage (GTDB taxonomy): Bacteria > Desulfobacterota > DSM-4660 > Desulfatiglandales > Desulfatiglandaceae > B46-G9. The sequence goes on from CAZJRD010000031.1 coordinate 5,623, forward strand.
GGAAGTGTAAAGTTGATAGCAATCAACGTCCTCATCGTTCTCATGACCGTTTACCTGTTTCAGGGCGTTTCCATTCTTCTTTTTTTCTTGAATAAGTATCATGTGCCGCCATGGATTCGGGGTGCAATCTATCTGCTGCTGTTTTTCCAACAGGTTTTTTTGCTCCTTGTCGCTCTGGGCGGTGTCTTTGACCAATGGATAGATTTTAGGAAGATACACAAGGGGCTTGCTAGCTGATAAAAGATTGGAGGAGTATTTATGGAGATTATATTATTGAAGGATCTGGATGAGCTTGGCCTGGAAGGGGATATCGTGAAGGTTGCTGAGGGATATGCAAGAAATTATCTGATCCCCAGAGGCATTGCCTTTGAAGCCACGCCTCAGAATGTGAATTCCATTGAGCAGCGGAGAAAAAAGATCGAGCTCAGGAAGGTGAAAGCCAAAGAGGAAGCGGAACAGCTGAAAGAGAAAATGTCGGAAGTTCTGGTTCAGATTTCCCAGAAGGCCGGTGAAGAAGGAAAGCTCTATGGTTCGGTAACAAGTATGGATATAGCCGCAGGGCTGGAGAAACAGGGAATGGTTGTTGATCGGCGGAAGCTCATACTGGACAAACCCATTAAGGTCGTGGGTGAATACGACGTCCCGGTGAAAATATATCCTGAAGTGATCGGTTCCATCAAGGTGGTTGTCTCTCCGAAAGAGGAAGGCGAATAGGACGTTCTGCACCGGCAACGACCATCCGGTAAAGAGGAGGTGCTGCCCGCTTTTTCCACCGACGTGTCTCTGCGTACCGGGGCATGAGACAGGAGTGATGCGGGCCGGGTTAAGCAAGACAGGACAAGGGGGAACCGGAAGTCATGGCAAAGGAAAAACAAAAGGCTGTTGTCTCGCCGATGAAAGTCCCTCCAAGTAACGTTCAAGCGGAACAGGCTATTCTTGGGGGCATTCTCATCAACAACGATGCCTTGAATCAGGTGATAGACGTGCTTGTTCCCGACGACTTCTATCGCGAGGCACACCAGGCGATTTTTGAGGGAATACTGGAATTATATAATTCCGGAGAGCCCATCGACATCATCACGCTCTCTCAGGCCCTGGACAAGAGGAAAAGGCTGGAAGTCTCCGGTGGGGCTGACTACCTTGCATCTCTTGCTGAAGCGGTATCAACGTCTGCAGGTTCCCTGCACCATGCGGAAATAGTAAAAGACCTGTCAATCAGGAGAAAACTTATCCGTGAATGTTCCACGATTTCCGAATCATGTTTCGAGAATTGGACGGAAACAGATGAGCTCTTGGATATGGCGGAGCAGTCTATTTTTGAGATTGCCGAAGAACGCATTAAAGAGGGCTTTTCCAGCCTGCAGGATGTTATTACAGGAAGCTTTAAGAAGCTGGAAAATATTGCAGAAGTCGAAGGGTATGTAACGGGCATCCCTAGTGGATTCAGTGACTTTGACCATCTGACGGCAGGATTGCAGCCGTCTGATGTGGTCATTATTGCAGGCAGGCCCAGCATGGGAAAGACGGCGCTGGCCCTGAATATCGGTTATAATGCGGCCGAGACGACCGGCAAAGGAATCGCGATCTTTTCCCTTGAGATGTCGAAACTTCAACTGGGCATTCGCCTCCTGGGATTCGATTCGGGAATCAACGCAACCAAACTTCGCACCGGCCTCCTCAGGGATGATGACTGGGAAAGACTAACCCATTCGGCCAACCATCTGGCCGAACTGCCTATTTTTATTGACGACAGCTCCGGAATCGGGGTCCTGGAAATGAAGGCCAAATGCCGGCGGTTGATGAAACGGCGAGATCTTGGAATGGTTATTGTGGATTATCTCCAGTTGCTGCAGGGAAGAAGGTCGGCCGAGTCGAGGCAGCTTGAAATATCGGAGATTTCCCGGGCACTCAAGGCGCTTGCAAAAGATCTGAATGTGCCCGTCCTGGCCCTTTCCCAGCTCAACAGAAAGGTGGAAGACCGCCCCAACAAACGGCCTCAGCTGGCAGATCTCCGGGAAAGCGGGGCTATTGAACAGGATGCTGATGTGATCGTTTTCATTTATCGGGACGAGGTGTACCATCCCACTTCAGAGGAAAACAGGAACATCGCGGAAATTATTGTGGCGAAGCAGAGAAACGGACCCACCGGATATTTCAAGCTGACCTTTTTGAAGGAACTGACGCTCTTCAAAGACTATGTTGAGGAAGAGGGTATAGCGTAGTAGAGGCGCCCGGCTATTCACAGGATTTACGGCAAAACTCGCGGCCTCAAGGCAAGCCACCAGAAGAGATTGCAGAATCTCTACCGCAGGAGAGTATCCCCTTCTCACATCATTTCCCATGAACTGACCCGCCAGTTATCGGCAATTTCGAAAGAGATCAAGCGCCAGGTCGGCCTGCTTATAAACCGAAAAGGAGAAGTGGCGTACGTCCTGGTTGGGAACAACAGGCGCATATGGATCCCGGAACTGGGGAAGTTCAGGGTGGGATCAGGCCGTCTCAAGGGGTTGCGCTGCGTTCATACCCACCTTGATGGGGAACCCCTTTCCACGGAGGATATTTCAGATCTTGTGCTGATCGGCCTTGATCTCATGGCGTGTATCGAACTTGATCAACAGGGACTTCCCGGGCCGATTACCTATGCCCACCTGCTGCCGGGCGATGGAGAGCAGAAGGGATACACCGTGGAACGGGTTCCCGATATCGGCCGCCTTACTGTGGATTTTCTCTCTCTCGTCCATTCACTTGAAGGAGAACTGAGCAGGAAGAGGATCGGGACTTCGCTTGGTAAAAGCGACAGGGCCCTCCTGGTGGGCGTTACCTCCGGCACCAAATGGCTGGAGGAGGAGTCCATGAGAGAGCTCGAAAAACTTTCCCTCTCCAATGAGTTAGAGGTCGTCGGCCGGGTTATTCAGCGCGTCAAGCGGATAGATCCGCGTTTCCTGATGGGAAGGGGCAGGCTGCGAGAACTGCAGCTCCATTGCCTCCAGAAGGGCTCAGACCTGCTCATATTCAACCAGGAACTGACCCCTGCGCAGGTGAAGATCCTTACTGATTTTACGGAGCTTCGTATCATTGACCGCAGTCAGCTTATCCTGGATATTTTTGCAGGACGTGCAGTTACCCGCGAAGGTAAAATCCAGGTTGAGCTGGCACAACTGAAGTATCTGGTCCCCCGCCTGGCCACCAAGAATACGGCCATGTCCCGGCTTACCGGGGGAATAGGCGGCAGGGGTCCTGGTGAAACTAAGCTGGAGATCAACCGGCGGCGGGTGTATACGCGTATTGCCAGGTTGAACCGTGAACTGGCAAATATCAGCCGTCAGAGAGAGGGCAGGAGACAGCTGAGGGGCAGGCGGGGGCTTCCGGTAATTTCTATCGTGGGATACACCAACGCCGGCAAATCAACCCTCCTGAACGGTCTCACCGGCAGTGCTGTGGGTACGGGAGCAAGGCTTTTTGAGACGCTGGACCCGAGCAGTCGAAGATTACGTTTCCCAAGGGAGAGAGAGGCCATTATCACAGACACGGTGGGTTTTATTCGTGACCTTCCGAAAAGCTTGATGGAGGCATTCGCGGCAACACTCGAGGAGTTGAACGATGCCAATCTCCTCCTTCACGTGGTTGATGCGTCAAGCAAACGAATGGAAGAAGAGATAAAAACCGTTGAGGATATTTTGAGGAAGCTCCACCTTCGGCGAATCCCGGTCCTGGTTGTGCTGAACAAGATGGACCGCGTGGAACCCAAGGAGATGCAGGCGCTGCAAAAAAGAACAGGAGGGGTGCCCATATCGGCGATTCACCCTCCCTCTTTACGGCCTTTAGTGAAAAAGATTGAAAAGATTATATGGCAGCGCTCCTCTTCCAACCCCGGGATTTCTTCATCCTTCCCGTAGCGGACAGGACCAGGCATTCGTACTTGGGCAGGGAATCAATGAAACGGATTCCTTCTGCCGGGTCCATGACAAAGACACTCGTTGACAGGGCATCCGCTTCCATTGTTGTCGGAGCCATGACAGAAACACTTGAGTCGGCGTGGGGAGACAATCCCGTCCTCGGGTTCACAATGTGATGGAACATTTTTTCTTGATCAAAATACACTTCATAATTTCCCGAGGTGGCAATAGCGCCGTCTCTCATGTGGATAATATCGGGATAGTGCTTTTTCTTCTGAGGATCCTGGATAGCTATGGTCCAGGGTTTTCGGTCCTGCCTCTCGCCTTTGGTCCTGATGTCTCCGCCGGCATTGATGAGAAAATTATTGACGTTCTTTCTTGCAAGGATCTCCGCGGCCCGGTCCACAATATACCCTTTCGCAATTCCGTCGAGCGTGATAGCCATTCCCGGTTTCGTGAAACGGATGGTTTTCCCATCCATGACGATAGAACCGGCATCTACGCGCGTGAGCAGCTTTTTTATCTCAGCCTCGGTAGGCGGTGTTTTGGTGCCGCTTCCGAGCCGCTCCTTGAAAAGGTCCACGATAGGAGCGACCGAAATGTCAAAGGCGCCCTTGCTGACACGGTAAAAGGCAAGGGCATCTCTCACCACGCCGAGCACCTCAGGCGGCGGGCTGTTGAGCATCCCCTCCCTGTTCAGTTCCCCAACTGCGGTTGCGGTTTTGAACCGGTTCATGAGCCCGGACAGGCGGTCAATTTCATCAAAAGCCGCCCCCATTGCTTCTTCCGCCTTGTCCTGCGAGGGATGAAGAAGGGTCATTGAAACAAAGGTTCCCATGCTGAGTCTTGTCCTGGAAACCTTATACATCTTTCGATTGAACTTAACCGCTTCGGCAGTAAGGGGAACCATGGCCCCCGTTGCCAGGCCGGCGCCAATCAACCCGGAGAGTTTCAAAAAGGATCTTCGGTTCAGGTTTCCGGTTCCCTGAGATAAACTGTTTTGTTTTCCCATTTTTATTCCTCCGCTCCTTCTCGATGCCATCTGGGCAGGTGCACCGGAAGTGTTTTCCTTATGAGGCGGCAACAGCCGTCTTGTCTTTTTCAGTCACTTTTCCGGACGGGGAAAAGTACCTGAATATTTTTGTAGGACATTTTTCCACACAGACCTCGCCGCATTCCGGGCCGTAGTCCATGCATTTCTTGTAGTCGATCTTGATGAGGTTGTCTTCCATGCTCACCGCCTCTGCAGGGCATGATTTGACACACATCCTACAGGAAATACAGCCCACGCTGCAAATTGCTTTTACCGTCTTGCCGGTGTCCTTGCTTGAACAGGGGACGAAAACCCTGGCCTTCATGGGAACCAGCTCAATAATTCCTTTTGGGCAGGTTCTTACGCAGGTCCCGCACCCCACACACAGGTCGGGACCCACAATGGGAAAATTATCCACCATGGTGATGGCATCGAACGGACAGGCAGCTGCGCAGTCACCGAATCCCATGCAGGCGTACTGACATGCCATGGGACCGCCAAACGCCAGGTCGGCTCCGGAACAGGTCTGGTATCCCACATAGAGCTGCTTTTGTTTGACGCCGCCCTCTACCCTTGAACACCGGGGGACGGCTACCAAGTCATCCACAGATGCCATTTGTTTCCCGGTAATCTTGGCCACCAGCTTTGCCACTTCCTCTTTCCCGGGGAAACAGAGGTTCGGGGAGACGTCAGGATCATTGACCACCGCCTCTGCATATCCTTCGCATCCAGCGAAGCCGCACCCCCCTCACTGGGCGCCCGCCAGGACTTCCAGGACTTCTTCCACCTTGGGATTTACCTGCACGGCGAATCTGTGGGCGGCCAGAGCAAGGCCAATCCCGAAAAAGAGGCCGATGCAGCCTAGAAGCACAAGCCCTCCGATGGCCATTTTAATCAATACCGGATCCATAGAATCTCCACATTTTCTGACAATATAAACACGATAATCTTACGCTATCTGGAAAATCCTGTCCACCCCGTCCTTATCTCAGAATAATGACATTCCTGAAAAGCCCAGGAATGCGAGTGCGAAAAGACCTGCCACCACGAAGGCGATCGGAAGACCTCGATACGTGGGCGGGACATTCGCCAGTTCAAGGCGTTCCCGCGCCGACGACATCAGGAACAGGGCCACGAGAAATCCTAGACCCGCACCAAGCGCCAGCATAAGGCTTTCCCATGCGTTGTATTCGTTGTCTGCGAGTATGAGCGGAACCGCAAGGATAATGCAGTTTGCAATCACCAGGACCAGATACACCCCGAAGGCTTTGAAAAGCATGGGGTTGATTTTCCTGAGAATGGTGTCCACAGCCTGAACCGAGAGTGATACGAGGCCGATAAAGACAATGATCTGCAGATAATCCAGGTGATAGGGCTTCAATACAAATTGGTACAGCGCCCATGACATCATGGCGCTGATCACCATAACAATGGTGAAGGTAATGCCCATGCCCACAGCCGTTGATTTCTTCTGGGAGGTCCCGAAGAATACGCAGAGGCCGAGGTATTTGGTAAACACGAAATTATGTATGAGCATGGCCCCTATCAACACCGAGAACAGCACGCCGAGATAGAGCTTCTTGACTTTTACAAACGCCGAACCCATCGATTTGCCCTCGGACATGATGTTGTCCATGGTGACCATGTGCGGTTGGTTCTGGTTCAGGGCCTCTTCAAAATGAAGCGTCACGGTCCGGCCGTCGTTTGAAAGGACAATGCTCCCTATTTTCAGTTGGATGTCGGGGTCAGGCTTTTCATACACGCGATAATTGGAAATATCCGTCGCCCAGGTTTCGTCCACCGGAGCAGCAAAAGTGATAATGATAGCTTTGGTTCCCTTGAAAGCGGTTTTCTTGATAAAGCGGTGCTGTGATTGGCAGCCTGTGGCCAGGAGAAGCAGGACCGCCAGGAGAATGGCGCCAAGACCAGCAGCTTTATGATATTTTATGCGTCCCATGGTCCTTTATCCCGCTTTCTTTTTCATTCTATTAAAGACGAGTTCAACATAGTTAAAGACCGCCATCATAAATCCTACGCAGAAAAACCCTGCCAGCGGGAGGGCAAAAAAGAGCAGGGGACGGAATCCTAGCACGTCATGCCCGAGGAGTGTCCCCATGCCAAGGAGCTCTCGGAAAAAGCCCAAGGTGACCATTCCGAACATGAATCCCAGGCCCATGCCAATGCCGTCCCAGAAGGATTTGCCCACGGTGTTTTTGCACGCGAAGACCTCTAATCTCATGGTTATGATGGCGAAGGCCACGATCAATTTAATGAAAATCCCCATTGCCTTGTAGGCGACCGGGGCGTAGGCGGATAACACAAGGTCTATAACGGTCACCCAGGTAGCAATGGTCAGGGTATACGTCGGGATCCGGATGCGTGGGTGGATATAATCCTTTACAAGGGCGATGGTACAACTGGAGCAAACCTGGACAAAGAGGACGGCAATACCCAGCATGAGGCCGTTCATGACGGTGGTGCTGATACCCACCGCAGGACACATGGAGAGCGCGAGCCGAAAAATGGGATTTTCATTCAAAAGCCCATTGGTGACAAGCTGAAACGGTGTCTTTGTGGTTTGCAATATGATTCTCCTCCTGGATAAAGCACTGTATTTGGTGGTTCACCAGGTGCCGGGGCCTTGGTCATCAGAAAGGGACGGGGATATTGTGTCCGGCAATCACCTGATCAAGCATTTTGGTGCGATAGGCGAATTTCTTGACCATGTTTCTTATGCCGCTTGTAAAATCCCTGCTGGTAATGGTCGCGCCGGTCAAGGCATAGATATCCGCGTCCTCATAGTTTTTCCGTATTTTCTCGAGCTGTTTCCTGGAGAACATGCCCTTTTCCTGTTTTTCCCTTTCCAGGTATTGCCTGTATTTTTTAGGAAGAGGTTTTTTTATGACCTTCAGGGTCTTCATTGTCTTGAATTGCTTGCCCATAAACTGATTCTTGAAATAATCCTCCACGATTTCACCACCGAGCCCGGGGTCTTCTTCCTGTTCCAGTATGTCAATTCCCTTTATGGTGTAAGAGGGGTCCAGGGCCAGCATGACCTTTATGAAGGTCTTGAAACCCGGGAATTCTCCGGGAATCAGGTAAGCCAGACATTTCTCCCCACGCATGGCCACAATGAAAGAATCAGCATAGGTAAAAGTCGAGGACAATTTCAAGACCCGCTGCAATGCCTCCTTTCTTGCGGAAATTTCATTGACATTTTTCGGGTTGATGGCCAAATCATAGCTGTCTTTGAATTTCCCTGTCAGATCCATCAACAAGAATTCGTATGACTTTTTCCCTGAGATCTCAACTGGAACCATATATCCGAGATATTGTGTTCCTTTCATATCGACGATGTATCGGTAAACCGGAAGTAATGCGAGATCTGACGGGGCTGGATGAGATTGCGAATAACCCAGAAGTCCCAACATGGTGTTCTGGATATCCATATGTTCATTATGCTTTTTCGCCTTATCGGTTACGGTAAAAACCGCTCCCATGATCAACGCCGCAATCAGGCAGGAAATAGTCAGTCCTATGGTTATGCGCAGGATATCTCTCATTTTGCGGCACCTTTTTGCGGGGCAAAACGACTGGGTCTAAACCACTGATCAAAGGCGGGAGTAACAGGATTCATGAGAAGGATGGCATAGCAGACACCTTCCGGGTATCCTCCCTTCAGTCTTATCAGAACGGTAATGGCACCGATACAGGCACCGAAAATAAGTTTGGCGGTCTTCTGTGTGGGAGAGGTAACATAATCAGTTGCCATGAAAAACGCCCCGAGCACAACACCTCCCGAGAGAACTGCAATGAGCGGCTGTCCCGTGAAGAGCTTTTCTCCACCGAAGGCCCAGGTGAGGAAACCGATCGTTACAATCATTGATACCGGGATGTGCCAGGTAATATACCCCTTGTAGATGAGATAAAGCCCGCCCAGGAGCAAAAGCAGCGCGGAGGTTTCTCCGATACAGCCTGGTCTCCATCCGATGAAAAAATTCCCGTACATGCTTGAAAGGGAACCGAACTTGTCAATGAGCCCGCTGATGCCGTAATGCTTGAGCACGAAGAGCGGGGTAGCTGTGGAGACCGCATCCACCCCGGACCCCATGTACTTGAACACAGATCCGTCGCGAATGGGGGCAAGCCAGGCCGAGGTCATTGCAACGGGAAAGGTGGCGACGAGAAACGCCCTCCCGATCAGGGCGGGATTGAAAATGTTGAACCCTATTCCGCCGAGAAGATGTTTGGCAACATAGATGGACATGACACCGCCCAGGATGGGCATCCAGTAGGGCACCCCCGGGGGAATGATATAGGCCAGCAACATGCCGGTAATCACGGCGGTCCCATCTTTGATGGTGATGGGACGATGCAGGAGTTTTTGGGATATGGCCTCTGTTGCCACGCAACTTCCGACACTGATCAAGGTGATCAACAAGGTCTGAAAACCGAACAGAAACAGGGAAAGGATCAAGGGCGGAAGGAGACATCCTACCACCGTCCACATGATTTTTTCGACCGACTCACCGCTCTTCACGTGGGGCGATACCGATACAGCCCAAAGGGTTGAACCGGTTTCTGTCAACTCGCTCTTTTCCATTTGTTTCCCGATAATCGAACTCCTTAAAGTAGCATGTCTATTCTGTGCTTGTAGATTATTTTCTTGCCTTTCTCTTTGCGAGTCTGATGAATTGCACCAGGGGCCTTTTTGCAGGACATACAAAGGCGCAACAACCGCATTCAAAACATTCAAAAACCCCGAACTGGGCTGTGTCTTCCGCACGACCGGCCTCCACGTAAATTCCCACTTCATTGGGAGAAAGGCCCATGGGGCACGCATCAAGACACCATCCGCAGTGGATGCACTGTCCGTGAGCGCGGGTGTCTATTTCTTCTTCGGTAAGAAAAAGGACGCCGGAAGTGGTTTTCGTAACGGGTATATCCAGATCAGATATTGCGAAGCCCATCATGGGGCCGCCCATCACCACCTTGGCCAGGTCCGGTTTGGTGCCTCCCAGATAAGAGACAATATCATGCAGCCTCGTTCCTATTCTTACCAGAAGATTGGCAGGCCGCTGAATCCCCTTTCCCGAGATGGTCACAACTTTTTCATAGAGCGGTTTATTCAGGGCAACGGCTTCAAAAATGGCCCGGGTCGTCCCTATATTCTGGACAATAACCCCCACGTCGAAAGGTAAACCGAAACCGGGGACCTTTCGTCCGGTAATACTCTGGATGAGCTGTTTTTCCGACCCTTGGGGATATTTTACTTCCAGGGTGTCCACATGGATGCGGAATCCATTCGAACCCTTCTCCTCCACTGTTTTTTTTAGCACTTCGAGGGCGTCGGATTTGTTTCTCTCAATACCGATATGGCATTCTTTGATGCCGAGGATGGAGAGCATGATCTTTGCGCCTTCTATGATTTCGTTGGGGTGTTCGAGCATGGCCCGGTGGTCAGTGGTCAGGTACGGTTCACACTCGGCACCGTTCAGGACGAGGGTATCAACCTTGGCCTCGGGCGGGGGTGCCAGTTTCACATGAGTGGGAAATCCGGCACCTCCAATGCCCACGATTCCACCATTCTTGATTCTCGCAAGGAGTTCTTCCCTGGAAAGCCTGGCCCAGTCGCTCCGTTTGTAAGAGATTGATTCCGCATCATGGTCTGTTTGGATCGTCACCGAAGGGGCCTTCACGGCAATGGGATGGGGTGCTGTTCCAATATTTTTCACCGTGCCTGTCACACTGGCATGGATGTTGGCTCCGAGCCCCTGGACAACCTCTCCGATAAGGTCTCCTTCCCTGACAGCAGCTTTTTTCTTCACAAGGGGGGTGCAGGGTGCACCGAAATGCTGATTCAGGAGGATATCCACCTCGTCGGGTACGGGCATAACCTCGGTGCCCAGATGGGCCGTTAATGATTTGAACTCCAGGGGGTGCACACCACCCTTTAGAAATGTAAGGAGGGGAACATTCATGGTTTTGTGTCCAAGTCCTGCCTATTCTTATGATCTTAATCGTGACGGCTTCGTAAAAAGTCCATCTGCGGCGCTGCGCTTCATCTTTCGTCCTTCCGAAGAACTGATAAGTACTCGTCATTCCTAAAAATTCTTGCGCCTTGCATCTGGAGATTTTTCCTGTGCCGTCTTCCTTGATGACTTTTTACGAGACCATCAAATCGTGAAAGCGAAAATAAAAAGTTAGCGGATAGAAGTCAAGGAAATTCTGGAAAAGCTCAGCAGGCTGGTTGTAGTGGGTAGCGCTATCGTACTTCCAGAATTTCCCTGGCAACCTTGATATCAAGGTGGATCTGGCGGGCAAGCTCTTCGATGCTCTTGTATGTTTTTTCGGCTCGCAACCGGTGAATGAAATTGACCCTAATGGTCTGTCCCAGCAGGTCACCTGAATAATCCAGAATATGGGTTTCAATGGAAAGAGGGCCCTGCCCGAACGTGGGGTTGTGTCCGATGTTTGTCACTCCATTATAGAGACGGTCCTCAATTAAGACCTTAACCGCGTATACGCCCTCCTTGGGCGTGAGTTCATCCACCAGTTCCAGGTTGGCCGTGGGAAACCCCAGGAGGCGACCACCCCTGTTTTTTCCTTTTACCACCGTTCCACAGATCTGGTAGTCACGACCCAGCAGCTTTTTCGCTTCCGCGAGTTCTCCCGCTCTTATCAGATCCCGGATGGAGGTGCTGGAAACGACCCGTTTCCCCATGAGGACAGGTTGTACCACGTGTACTTGAAAGCCTAAGCTTTTTCCCATCCCGCAGAGAAGCTCTATATCTCCCGTGCGGTTGTGCCCGAAGGTATAGTCATAACCCACGACCAGTTCCTTGACGCCGATCTTATCGACGAGAATGTCCCGCACGAAATCTTCGGCTGATATGCCTGCAAACGTCGCATCAAACTGGAGACAGAAGATGGTATGGATCGCTGCCTGGGCGATAAGCGCCAGTTTCTGCTCTGTGGGCGTGATGAGCAGGGGCGCTTTATCGGGCTTCATGATTTTTATGGGGTGTGGTTGAAAGGTCATGACCACGGAAACGCCCCCGATGGCCCTGGCGCGGATCTTGACCCTTTCGAACAGGGCGAGATGGCCCCGGTGCACGCCGTCGAAGTTCCCGATGGTCAATACGGGTTTTCGGAGGGGGGATTGAAGTTCCGCCAGATCGTGGATAATTCGTGTCGTCACGCTTTACCTCTATTTTTTTCTTCAGCCTATCACCTGCGTAACAGTTAAAACATTATTGACAACCACCGGCGCATAATATAAAGTTTTACGCGTTAAATAGCAAGCTGTTTAGGCAGTGCCGAAGTGGCGGAACTGGTAGACGCGCTAGGTTCAGGGTCTAGTGGGCGTACGCCTGTGGGAGTTCGAGTCTCCCCTTCGGCACCAGGAAATGCAAAGGGCCGGCCCTGATCAGGGCCGGCCTTTTTCAGTTGAAGCTGACACTCTTTTCAGATCCTCCTACTCAGTTTTGAATTGGGATGTCCGAGGAAGTTGTATGAAAAGCAGGTGAACGGGATGTTTCTGAAGCGGCGTCATTTCGGCACTGGAATCCCGCCACAGGCGGGAGAAGGGCCGAAATCCGCAGCGACCGGAGTCATGGACGACGGAGGGAGCGTAGCTTCGGGAATATGCCGTTTGCCTGCTCACAAGAGTCATGGTCGACATCGCGAGTGTAAAAGCACGGCTCGGCTCGAGTAAGCCGTGCCTTTGTTAGAATATGAATAAGGGAGGCGACCATGGAGGAATGGACTGCAGGAAGGCTGTTCGGCCTGGCGGGAGGGTATTGGCAGGCCTTTGTGCTCCATGCGGCGGTAAAGCTGGACGTGTTTTCGCAGATGGGTGATGAAGGTGTTGGGGAGAAGGATCTGGCCGCGAGAATCGCGTGTGATCCACGGGCTCTCGGGATGCTGCTAAACGCCCTGACCGCCATGGGTCTTCTCGCCAAGAAAGGACCTCGGTATCATAACACCACGGCCAGCAAGACCCTGCTGGTGAAAGCATCGCCTCGATACGCGGGACACATGATCATGCATCAGCACCATCTGGTGCAACCGTGGTACCATCTGGCCGAGACAGTGAAGACCGGCGGGCCGGTGGAAGGCGCGAGACTGCCCGAGGAAGAGCGCCGGGAGAGCTTCCTGATGGGCATGTTTAATGCTGCCATGGCAACGGCTTCCGGGATCGCCAAACAGATTGACTTAAAGGGACGAAAGCACCTGCTGGATCTCGGCGGGGGACCCGGAACCTATGCTATCCATTTCTGCAGGGAAAATCCGAAACTGAGAGCAACTGTATTTGATTTTCCCACCACGGAACCCTTTGCCCGGGAGACCATCGGGAGGTTTGGCGTTTCAGAACGCGTCGATTTTGTGCCGGGAAATTTTGTCAAAGATGACCTACCGGGAAAATATGACGTGGCATGGCTTTCCCATATCCTTCACGCGGTAGGTGTCGAGGACTCCCAGACAATTATTGAGAAGGTCGCTGGAGTCCTGATGCCGGGCGGGCTGTGCCTGATTCAGGACTTCATCCTGAATGACCAGCTTACCGGTCCGTTGTTTCCGGCTCTTTTTTCCCTGAATATGCTGGTAAATACCAAGCACGGCCAGGCATATTCCGAGGCCCAGATCATGGCGATGATGGAAAAGGCAGGTTTCCGGAATCTCCGGCGCCTTCCCTCCGAAAGCCCGACACAGTCGGGGATCATCATGGGTGAGGCCTGATCATTTCTTCAGAACATCCTCCCGGTAAAAGTCTCTGAGGGATGTTTCTCCCGACTTTTCAAATGCCGCGATCCAGCCCCTGACCCGCTCTTTGCCATAGGCACTTTCCCATGCCCTGACGATGGTTTCTACCGGGATGTCCGCATAGGTTCCATGGTAGGCAAGGTATTCCAGGAACTGCTTTTTTTGCAGGTTGTAAGGCTGCAGCAGTGCGTCATTCCGTCCATCAAATTCTAGGGGCGCCACCTTGTGCTTCTCGCAGAGTTCCCGGTTAAATGCCGGGGTTGCCTTGACCCATTTCCCGTCCAGATAGAGTTCGGTATACCCGTGATAGACAAAAAGATCGCTCCCCAGGAACTCCAGGAGCTGCTTGGTGGTCAGGTGGTTACGGACATCGGCGAAACCCACGCGGGATGGTATTCCGAATACCCTGGCCAGTGCACAAAGCAGAGCTGCCTTGCACACACAATAGCCCCTGGCGATCCGCAGCACGTTGCTCGCACGATAGTGCTCGGGAAGGTAGAAGGGACAATAGGGATCGTACCAGATGCCGTCACGAACAGCATAATAAAGCTTCACGGCCTTCTCGCGGGCACTCTTCTCCTTCCCAGCGAGGCTCTGGGCATAGTCCCGTACCTCCGGGTGGTCACTGTCAATAATGCTCGTGGGTTCGAGGTATTTGCTGTCTATTGATTCCATGTCCGGCCCTTCCCCGTATCGAGAGTATTTGGTCAAGCTGATCATGGAATAGCAGACTGGGTGGCCCTCGTCAAAGAGTTAATGCACGTCCTCCTTCCCAGTTCCTACTTCCGACACACGACACACGACACACGAGTGGTTATGCCATTTTTTTCCTTGACAGGGAGAAGATCTTTTCCCTATGGTTACGTTGTAGCTAAAATGTAATTAAATTATTGAGCGATGCAGTCTGGAACAGGTAGAAGGATTATTCTTTTATATCAAATCATTAGACTTATCAGGAGCCCTTTTGGGAGTCATTTTTATGGCCAATGAGAAAGCAAAGGGAAACGGCCAGATTTCAAGTAAAGAGGCAGACCCCGGAAGGATCAGAGGCAGGGTCAAATTTGAGGTCTACGGCGAGGAAATGGTAGAGAAACAGGTGAAGTTGAGTGGGAACAGCGGACGGGTTTATCTGCCACCGGATTGGGTAGGTTCCTGGGTAAAGATCATTCGAATCGACTGAATGCACCGGGAGAGACAGGGAGGAAAAGAAGAAGCGTGGAAGGACTGGTCATCAGAAAGGCAAAGCTGGAAGACGCGAAGGATATCAGCAGGATTCAGGCTGTTATTACCAAGACCCCTGAACCCATTGAATTCGGGAGGATACTCCGGGAACACAACGCCAATGGGGAAGATGCCGGTTTCGTGGCTGAGAAGGATGGAAAGGTCGTCGGTTTCATGATAAGCTATATTGTACTCAGTGGATTCGATGTGGAAAAAAGCGCCTGGATCGCATCGCTCGGAGTGGATCCCAAGTACATGGGTCAGGGAATAGGGAAGAGGTTGGCCCAGGAGATATTTGATGTTTACAAGGAAAAAGGCATCCAAAACATTTTTACCTCGGTCCGTTGGGATTCGGCCGACCTGCTGTCTTTTTTCAAAACGCTGGGCTTTGACCGGAGCGATTTTATCAATTTACGAAAACAGCTTAACCTATGAGAGATTGACCCCACTTTATCCAACTGCCGCATAATCATTCAGTCCCTGGAAAACCACTTTCTTCTTGACACATAGCTACTATACAGCTATATTATAATCACATCAAAAACTCAGGTAGTTTAGACCTTCTCCTGTCACCGGAAGGCCGTCTTGCATTAAGTGCTTGGAACATATAATGAATAAAAGTGTGTTAGTACCTTACGAACAAATTTGCGCTCAAAAAGGGGAGAAAAGTTTTCTTGAGATCACATTAAATGCCAAATTCCAAAATCACAATGTCAAATCAATGTCAAATATCAAATGACCAAATGGAAGCGAGGTTCCCACCGCTGTGCGTTGCTCTTTCTTCCGTTTCTGCAGGAGACAGGTGACCGGGTATGTTTTGTCATTGAGACATTTGGATTTCACTTGACATTTGTCATTTCCGGTTTATCCGGGTTAGGGATTCAGGTATTCTAGAAGGAGAAGAAAATGAGGTACGCAGAAACAGGATTTAATTTAGAAGTTGATCTATCCAAAGGAAACGTTGAGAGGGTAGAAACTGATCCAAGATTGACCGAACTTCATGCAGGGGGCCTCGGGACGAACGCCAAGATACTGTGGGATAGGGTTCCCCCTGAAGTTGAACCTTTTTCTCCTGATAATCTGCTCATATTCAGCACCGGCCTTTTGGGTGGTACACCGGCTACGGGTGCCAATCGCACCATTGTTTCAACTATTTCTCCTCAGACGCGGTTAATGGCATATTCAATGATGGGGGGATTCTGGGCACCGGAGTTGAAGTATGCCGGTTATGACAAAGTCATCATTCGAGGCAAATCCCCCAGCCTGGTTTATTTGTGGATAAACAATGATAAGGTGGAAATACGTGATGCCGCTCATCTGCACGGAAAAGGCGCTACTGAGACTGCAGAACTCATTCGACAGGAGTTGAATGAGCCGAAAGCCCAGATAGCCTCTATCGGCCTGGCAGGGGAAAACAGGGTCTATTTTGCTTCCATCGAGCAGGGCAGATCCAGTGCCAGCCGCGGGGGAATAGGCGCCGTTATGGGAGACAAGGGATTAAAAGCGATCGCTGTTCGTGGGACAAAGGACCTCAATATTGCCCGGCCGGCTGAATTCATGGAGCTTTGTAACGAAGCGCTTAAATATATAACATGGCGGAATGAAAACCCAGTTGAGGGTGTCATGACCATTTTACAGGGGCTCGGATCGCCGCAAGAGATGGCAGTCCATGATGAGAAGTGGCACACTGAAAATTTTGCTTGGGGAAATTCCCGTGTCCGCAGGAAAGAGTTTTGGAACGATGAAATCGCCAAAGAGTGGATGGAGACCCTGGACTCCATGCGGACGCGGTTAATAAGCTGCTACAACTGTCCGATGAAATGCGGGGCAACCGTTTCTCCCCCGGGTCAGCCGACATACATGATGAAATGCTTCTCAAAACTTACGTATACAATGGCGGCCATGTCAAACCTGGAATTTGGTTTAAGAATCGCTCAACATGCGACGGAGTATGGAGTGGACGGATTCTCAGCCCCGCAGGTAATGGCATTCGCTGTTGAGCTGTATGAAGACGGCATTTTGACTGACGAGGATATGCCGGGGTTTCCCTCGAAAAACGAGGACCGCTTTTACTGGTTACTTGACAGGATTGTTCGGCGGGAAGGCATAGGAGATGTTTTGGCCAATGGTACCCATTGGGCGGCTCAGCAGATCGGGAAAGGCGCAGAGAAATACGCCCACAATAATATCAAGAAACACGAACAGTTGCCGCTCAAGCTGGGAATGCTGAACCCTATCTATTTCCTCATGTATGCTACCGGCGAGAAGATCAATATTACCCAGATTGAAGGGCAGTTCCCCCAGTCGCCATTTCCTACCAGAGAAAAGAGAGAAGAATTCGTAGAGGATTGGTTTCAGGTCCCTGATGAAAAGTTTAAGCAGTATTTCCTGGACTGGGAACTGCGCGGTGAATACTCAATCCCCAATTACCCGACTCCCGAGATGTGTTGTGATATTGTTGACTGGCAGGAGACCATGCATTACATCGATGACGCCACCGGGATATGCGCGGGGCTGTCGTCATTTCCCTTGAAGCCTCCCTATCATATACACAATCTGCCGAAGTTTATCTCATCAGGGACCGGAATCGATATGGATGAAGACGGACTATGGCAGGTAGCCAAGAGGAACCGGAATCTGGTGAGGGCCATCAATATACGAAGAGGCATGAGGAGAAAAGATGAAAAGCCTCCAGAGGACCACTGGAGGAGGAGATTCCCCGAGCTTGAAGCAAAGCTTTTAGATACCTACTACAAGTTCAAGGGGTGGAATGACCAGGGTATTCCCACCAAAGAGGCATTACATGAAATGGGTTTGGACTACGTTTTCGAAGACTTCGAGAAGAGGGGGGTCTATGCAGATAATGGTGATACACCTTCAGAAGAGACCTCGGCGGAAAAAGAGAAGGAGGTGTAGCCGTGGGAGAGAAGAAAAAGAAAATAGTGAAAACAATAAAAGTTGATGTTGATAAATGCAATGGTTGCCGGGCGTGTGAGGCAGCCTGCTCAGCATTTCACGCCACACCGAAATATGGCAGCATTAATCCGGCCAGGTCTCGTATTCGGGTAATTCATGAGCCGCTCAAAGACATTTATGTTCCTGTGTACGCGGGTGAGTATACTCCGGCCGAATGCATGGGCAGAGACAAATACACGATTGATGGGAAGGAATACGATGAGTGTTCCTTCTGCAGGGCTTCCTGCCCGTCCAGGGATCTTTTCAAGGAACCAGATTCCGGTCTTCCCTTAAAATGCGATATGTGTGAATCCGATCCGGATTTAAAAGAGCCTTTGTGCGTGCAGTGGTGTCTGTCTGATGCCCTGACGTACGAAGAAAGGGAGGAGGAAGTAGAAGAAGAAGTGGAGCAGGAGGAGATCGAGATAGGATTGGAAGCATTGGCAGACAAGTATGGGCTGGATAAGATAAAGGATACCATCGCCCGCCTGTCTGTGTCAAAGAAGGCCTAACCCGTTAAGGCGAAATAAAGAGGACTAAAAAGACCGTGGATACTGTAGCCGATTTTAAAGAGATCGTAGATGTCATAAAAGCGAGTGGTGGCGACGCCTTTAAGAGATGCTTTCAATGTGGACTGTGCGATGTGGTTTGTCCGTGGAACAGGGTTACGACATTCAGCATGCGCAAGATAGTCCGGCAGGCTACGTTCGGTTTGACCGAGATAGAAAGTGAAGATATCTGGCGTTGTACCACCTGCGGAAGATGCCCTCAGCACTGCCCCAGGGACGTGCAACAGATAGAATCCGGGGTAGCGTTACGCAGGATTGCCACGGAATATGGAGTCTTTCCTCCTGCTGCCAAGCCTATCAAGACGATCAGCGCAAGCCTCGTTGCTGAAGGGAATCCCTTGAATGAAGAACGCAAAAAGAGGGGGAATTGGGCTGAAGGCCTTTCTGTAAAATCCTTCACCGAGGGCATGGAAATCCTCTATTTTCCCGGTTGCTACCCCAACTATGACCCGAGAATGAAAAAGGTGGCCAGGGCCACGGCCACCATCCTTAATCGGGCGGGGGTGGACTTCGGTATACTGGGCGCAGCGGAAAATTGCTGCGGGGAAAGCATCCGCAAGACGGGGGACGAGGAATTATTTAAACGGCTGGCCAGGGAAAACATCAAGACATTTATCGATAACGGGGTGAAGAAAATTCTTGTTTCTTCCCCGCATTGTTACCATACCTTCAAAAACGAGTATCCCGAATTTATGGCAAACTTCGAGGTTGTTCATATCTCCCAATTCTTGTTCGAGCTCGTTCATGAAGGAAGGCTTGAGATTACCAAGGAGTATGGGAAGAGAGTGACGTATCATGACCCCTGTTACCTGGGCCGACATAACGGCATCTATGACGAACCCCGGGAGGTTTTAGAAAAGATTCCCGGCCTGGAACTCTGTGAGATGCTTGATACGCGCGTAGACAGTCTCTGCTGCGGTGGAGGGGGTGGCAGGATCTGGATGGAAACCCCGAAAGGCGAAAGATTCTCCGACCTCAGGTTAGATCAGGCTGTGGAAGTCGGGGCAGAAGAGCTGGTTACCTGTTGCCCCTATTGCATCACCAATTTTGAAGACAGCAAATTGAACCGGGAAGATGGTGAAGGCATAGAGATTAAGGATATTACGGAGATTATTCAGGAAGTCATTTAGACCTGAATTGAGCGACTAAGACGAATTATACGGGCACACAAATATTAGTGAGGTCAGAGAAAGTGGAAACAGAGTTACTGCCAAAAGAAAAAATCCAACTTCGGGCAAGTCTTGAAAAAAACAATTTTGGTGATGTGATGGTTGTGGGTGGAGGCATCAGCGGGGTTCAAGCCTCTCTTGATCTCGCCACTGCCGGGTTCAAGGTTTACCTTGTTGAGCGATCACCTTCCATCGGCGGCCATATGGCCCAGCTTGACAAGACCTTTCCCACCAATGAATGCTCCACGTGAATACTCGCGCCCAAACTGGTCGAGGTCGGCCGGCATCCCAATATAGAGGTCCTGACCTATACTGAAGTTGACAGTGTAGAAGGGGAAGCGGGAGATTTCACGGTAACCCTGGTGAAAAAGCCCAGATACATCAGAGAAGACGTCTGCACGGGTTGCAAAACCTGTGTAGAATACTGTCCGGTTATGGCTCCTGATCCTTATAATCAGGATTTGTCTTCGAATAAGGCTATCCATATATACTTTGATCAGGCAGTTCCCCTTGTCACCTATATAGACCCTGAAGCATGTCTGTATCTGAAAGAAAAGAAATGCCTTATTTGCGAAGGGGTCTGCGAGAATGAATCCATAGATTTCAGCCAAAAACCCGAAAAGGTGGACGTAAAGGTCGGGGCGATTATTCTGGCTTCGGGTTTTGAGCCGTTTGATCCGAAGGTAAAGGGTGACTATGGCTATGGGATGATGGAAAACGTGGTAACGAGTCTCGATTTTGAGCGGTTATTGTCTTCCACCGGGCCACACGAAGGTGAGGTACTGCGTCGTTCCGATAAGGAGCACCCCAAGAAAATAGCCTGGATTCAATGCGTCGGTTCCAGACGGGTTACCCCGGGTGATAACAGCTACTGTTCAGCCGTATGCTGCACCTATACCCAGAAACAGGTGCTCTTGACAAAAGATCATTACGCGGACGCAGAATGCACGATATTCCATAACGATATTCGTTCCTATGGCAAGGACTTTGAAACATACTATCAAAGGGCTGCCAATCTCCCGGGTGTCCGGTTTATCAGAAGCTATGTATCAATAGGGAGAGAGATCCCGGAAAACAAGAACGTCACCATAAAGTACGCAACTGCTGATGAAGGAGTAAAGGAGGAAGAATTCGATCTGGTGGTTTTGTCCATTGGACTGAATCCTCCCGGCGGTTATAAGGATCTGTCAGAAAAGTTCGGAATCAGGCTCAATGCGCACCGGTTCTGTGAAACCAATCCCGTGAATCCCATTGAGACCTCCCGTCCGGGAATCTTTGTCAGTGGAGCCTTCCAGGGCCCGACAGATATTCCCGAGTCGGTTTTTACCGCCAGCGGCGCCGGCTCCCAATGCGGTGAATTCCTCGATTACCGGCGGGGAAAGCTGACCAAGGAAAGGGTGTATCCCGAGGAAAAGGATGTCTCCGAAGAGGAGCCTAGGGTAGGTGTCTTCGTGTGTCATTGTGGGACTAATATCGCAAGAGTGGTGGATACTCCTTCCACCGCTGAATATGCTTTGAGCTTACCCAATGTTGTCTACGCCCAGGAACAGCTCTTTTCGTGTGCTACCAATTCTGCCAGAGAAATAACAGACATGATACAGGAAAAAGGGCTCAACCGGGTGGTTGTTGCCGCCTGCTCCCCCAGGACCCTTGAACCGCTGTTTCGGGATACCCTTCGAGAAGCGGGAATCAACCAGTATTTCTATGACATGGCGAATATCAGGGAACACTGTTCCTGGGTCCACTCCATGGAAAAAGAAAAGGCCAGCGAAAAGGCCCGGGACATCATTCGAATGTCTGTGGCGCGCGCCTGCCATTTAGAGCCATTGCAGGAAATTGATCTGCCGGTAAACAAGACGGCGTTAGTGGTCGGAGGGGGGATTGCCGGTATGACTTCTGCTCTCTCCATAGCCAGCCAGGGACACGAGGTTTACCTGGTGGAAAAGGCATCCGACCTGGGGGGGATGGCTCGAAGACTTCATTACACCCTGGAGGGGCTGGATGTTCAGGCCTACGTAAGTGATCTCGCGCGCAGGGTTTATCAAAACCTCTCAATTCATGTCTACACTGATGCCATCATCACCGAGGCCACCGGCTATGTTGGAAATTTCGTAACCAAGGTGGAGTCCGGAGGAAGGAAGATAGAAGTCAAGCACGGAGCAGCGGTCATCGCCATAGGTGCTGATGAATATAAGCCCACTGAATATCTTTACGGGGAAGACGAAAGGGTAGTGACCCACCTTGAATTGGAGGAGCAGATCGCCAGGGGAGAAGAAAAGCTGCTGAACGCCAATACGATGGTTATGATCCAATGCGTGGGCTGCCGAAATGAAGACAGAAATTACTGCGCGCGGGTATGTTGCAGCCAGGCTGTAAAAAACGCGCTCAAACTTAAAGAGATAAACCCGGAAATAGATATCTACGTCCTTTTTCGGGATATGAGAACATATGGGTTCAGGGAAGATTATTATCGCGAAGCATCTGAAAAAGACGTAAAGTTCATTCGCTATGAACCGGAAGAGAAACCCCGGGTCGAAGCTGTTGAGGAGGGTGGCCGGTCTCACCTGCTGGTAACCGTGACCGATCCTATCCTGGGCCATGAGCTTGCCATCGATGCCGACTACCTTTCTCTGGCTGCTGCCGTTATCCCGGCGGCAGGGAGCAAGAAAATATCCGAACTGTTCAAGGTCACTTTGGGACCGGATGAATTTTTCAAGGAAGCGCACGTCAAGCTAAAACCTGTTGATTTTGCCACGGACGGCGTTTTTCTGTGTGGCACGGCGCACTATCCGAAGCATATACCGGAAGCCATTAACCAGGCTTATGGGGCTGCAGGCCGGGCGTTGACCCTTCTCTCCCATGACATCGTCACGGTCTCGGGTTCTGTTTGCGAGGTGAATGAGAAGAAATGCATTGGGTGTGGGGCATGTCTTTCAGCCTGTGCGTATAGTGCCATAGAGTTTCGTGAAACACGGCAGGGGAAAAAGGCAGTGGTGAATCCTGTCCTCTGCAAAGGAGATGGCCTGTGTAACGCAAAGTGCCCGACAGGGGCTATTTTTCTCAAGCACTTTACCGATGAAGAGCTCATGAGCCAGGTTGATGCAGCAACTCCGGAGGAAGAAATCTTAGAACAGAATGATATGGCAGTTGGTGATGGATAGGGGATTGGTGTCAGATCTTTATAATAATCAACTACTTGTTTTAAGACATATTTGAATATTGTAATTTGAGATTTATTTGATATTTGGTGATTGTAATTTGTTGTTTCCGGTTTATCCGAGTTAGGGGTGAAAACGAATGAGTGCAAGACTGACAATGAAACCAAAAATACTGGGTTTTGTATGCCACTGGTGAGGATACGGAGCTGCTGACCTGGCTGGAGTTTCCAGACTGCAATATTCAAGTGAAATCAGGCTCATTCGTGTCATGTGTTCCGGTAGAGTCGACTTGAAATTTATACTCCGAGCCTTCTCGAATGGAATGGATGGAGTGTTTGTTGGCGGTTGCCGCCTTGGCGAATGTAATTATGTTACCCATGGGAATTACCATGCCCTGAATATGGCGCTTCTCTGCAGAAAAATAATGGAGCACATAGGGCTGAACCCAGAACGACTGAGAATTGACTTTATTTCTTCATCTGACGGGATTCGCTTTGCTGAAATCATGAATGACTTTTCAGAGAAGATAAGAGAGTTAGGACCCTTTGGCTCAAGTGAAGAAGTAAGCAAAAACGAATTAAATGCGAAGATTCAAGAAGTTACAAAGCTCATTCCCTACATTAAGATGGCCAAGAGGGAGAAACTGGAGTCACATCTTGAAAACAAGGAAGCATATGACGGGTTTTTCACCAGTGAAGAGATCGACGAGTTATTTCGTGAGGTACCTTCGTACTATATTGATCCGGACAAGTGTCAGGCCTGTATGATTTGCAGCAGGAGATGCCCTGTAGAGGCCATTGAAGGCGGCAAGAACAGGATCCACGTCATTGACCAGGACAAATGCATAAAATGCGGAACGTGTTTTGAAGCGTGCCCCCCCCGTTTTGGTGCGGTGCAGAAGATTTCCGGCGAGCCTGTCCCGCCTCCTATTCCTGAAGAAGAAAGAACGATCGCCAGAAAGAGCAAGAAAAAGGAGACCCCATGAACGAGAGCACCATTAAATCCAGGCTCATGAAAGCAGACGATTTTGACGCTGTGGTCGCCATTGACGGGAAGATCCTCAAGATTTCCCGGCAGGAGTATTATGAGGTGAAGTTTGAAAAGCTTTTTCAATCCAAGGATTATTTGCCTGTTTCGCTTGTGGCGGAGAAAGAAGATGGGACGGTGGTCGGATTTGTCATGGGTGAGATCTACATGGGAGAATACGGGATCTTCGAAGAGGAAGCGCGACTGGACACCATCGGCGTTGATCCCGATTACCAGCTCAAGGGTATCGGTGAACAGTTGATTAATGAATTTATGGATCACTTGAGAACGCTGGGCGTGAAAAAAATCAACACCCTGGTCGACTGGAATGATTCCAAACTGATACACTTTTTTAGCACGAACCAGTTTAGCCCTTCCAAGACCATTAACCTGGAACGAAGCCTTTAAATCGGTGAGAAACCCGGGTTAGTAGTTTCCCTCTCACAACCATACAGAGTGCAAGAGGAAATATTATGGACAGGAAGTACACCGTTGTAGGTACGCGGATGACACGGACGGATAGCCTCGCGAAGGTGACCGGGAGGGCGACCTTCACGGCCGACCTCAAGCTTCCCAGGATGCTTTGCGCGAAAATATTGCGAAGCCCGCATCCCCATGCACGAATTCTCAATATCGACACGAGCAGGGCGCTGGCGCTCCCGGGCGTGAAGGCCGTCGTGACAGCGGCCGATGCGCACGGCGTCAAATGGGGGGTCTTCAAATACACGCAGGACCACCCGATGATAGCGATAGACAAAGTCCGGTACGTGGGGGAGGATGTGGCAGGCGTCGCTGCCGTGGATGAAGAGACGGCGCAGGAGGCCCTCGATCTTATCCAGGTCGACTATGAACCCCTGTCTGCGGTTTTTGATCCCGACGAGGCCATGAAGGAAGGCGCGCCGCTGATTCATGAGCAGTACACCAATAACATCAACGTTCATGTGCATATCGACGTTGGTGATGTTGACGAGGCTTTCGCCAAAGCGCATCTCGTACGGGAAGACACATTCCATGCCGCGGGTGAGGCGTACTCGACGCTCGAACCATACGCCGTTGTAGCGTCCTACGTCAACGGGTTCCTGGATCTGTGGGTGCCCAATGCCGGTCCGCATGTGCGGGCGAAGGCCCTCTCCAATCTGCTGAAAATACCCCTCAATAAAGTGCGCGTTCGACACATCAACGTGGGAGGTCACTTCGGCTCCCGCTCTGAAGTATCTCCCGGAGACCTCGTGACATCCCTCTTGTCCATAAAGTCGGGATGTCCGGTCAAGCTCGTCCTGACGCGGGAGGAAAACGCAACCTGTACGAGACAGATTCACGACATACAGGCGACAATCAAGACAGGGGTCAAGAAAGACGGCACCATTACGGCCAAGGAGTTCCGCGTTGTCTATGACGGGGGTGCGTACAGCAGCACCGGACCCATCGCCGCGTCGATCCCGTACTACGTCTATGAGGAAGCCTACCGGTTCACGAACGTCCGATATGACGGATATCGGGTGATCACCAACAAGGGAATTCGAGGGATGTACGGAGCCCACGGCAGGGCCTTCCTCGTCGGCAACGAAATGCAGCTGGACATGATCGCCCGGGAACTGGGCATGGACCCCATGGAGATCAGACTCAAGAATGGGCTCAATGTGGGGGAAGAGACGGCCACAAAATCCAGTATCATCAGTGGTGGCCTCGAGGAACCTATACGCCAGGCGGCCGAGCGGGCTGGATGGAAGGAAAAACGGGCTGCACTGCATGAGGGAGAGGGCATCGGTATGGGATGCGTTGCCATCATGTGCGGTTTTCCCATGGGATTCAGGTCAGGCTCCGCGTGTTACGTCAAACTCAATGACGACGGGCAGGCGACCATTGTGACGGGCATCTGCGACACCGGGATGGGGAATGAGTCTATGGCGATCCAGATCGCGTCTGAAATCCTCGGAATCCCCGTTGAAGACATCAACCTGGTCAACGCGGATACTGAGGTGACGAATCTCGATCCTGGGGCGTATTCCCAAGCCGCTTCGTTTGTGGGAGGAAACGCGGTGAAGCGTGCGTGTGAAGAAGCCAAGCGCCAGATACTGAGCATCGCCACGGCCAAGATGAATCATCCCGTGGAGGATCTCGATCTGAAGGATCGAATGGTCGTATCGAAAACAGACCCTTCAAAAAGCATGCCCCTGCGATGGGTTGTCCGGGAAGCGTTTTTTCAGGGAAAGCCCATCGCCGCTACCGGTGCATATATGCCGAAAATCGACTTCCAGCGGGAATGGATCAAGAATCCTTACGGTCAAATGGCAGGGACCTACTCATTCGGTTGCTCGGTCGCGGAAGTGACGGTGGACAAAGAGACCGGACAAATACGTATCCCGCACTTTGTTGCGGCACACGACTGCGGAAACCCGATCAACACCATGGCGGTCGAAGGGCAGATAGAGGGATCGGTCCAACAGGCCGGGGTTGCAGTCCTTACGGAGGAGACCCGGTGGAGCGAAGGCCGGCTGCTCAATGCCGACCTCCTCGAGTACAAGGTGCCACTTGCCTGCGACATGCCTGAAATCGAACCCGTGATCGTTCGCTCGAACGACCCGGAAGGACCTTTCGGCGCGAAAGAAGGGGGCCTGACAACGCGCATGAATGCCTACAGCGCGGTTGCCTGCGCGGCTCACAACGCTCTGGGAGTAGTCCTGAACGAATTCCCGCTTACCCCGGACCGGGTCCTCAAGGCTCTCGACGCCGCGAAAGGTGGAGGTAAGTTATGATAGCCTCAAAACTTGAGTTTAAAAGCCCAAAAGATATTGAGGAGGCCGTTCGGTTTTACCGGGAGTTCCAGGGAGAGGCTGTTTACCTTAGTGGAGGCACCGACTTGGTTCCCCGTATGAAACTGGGGCTTGAAAAGCCCAAAGCGGTCATAGACCTGAAGCGTATTTCGCCGCTCACCACAGTAGAGGATCAGGCCGACTGGATCAGGATCGGTGCCCTGGCGCGGATCTTTGACCTCAAACAAAACGAGCTTATTCAAGATTTCTTTCCTGCGCTCGAGGCATCGCTTGAGGCCACCTCCTGTGAATCCCTCCAAATGAGAGGCACAATCGGCGGCAATCTGCTTCAGAATTCCCGATGCCTTTTCTATAACCAATCGGAATTCTGGAGGCGGTCCAAGGGCTTTTGCCTGAAAATGGGGGGTGAGCGCTGTAATGCCGTCCCGGGTGCCAAGACATGCTTTGCAAACTATTGCAGCGATAATGCTCCCGGCTTGAGTACGCTGTCTGCCGAGCTGGAATGCACCGGACCTGATGGGGTGAGATGGCTCAATCTGGAGGACCTGTATACCGACAAGGCGGACAAGCCCTTCAACCTTCGGCCGGGTGAGATTCTCACCGCAATACTCGTTCCAAAAAAGAGGACCGCTGGAGGGTACAAGAAGCTTCGGGTTCGGGGCGCCATTGACTATCCTCTCCTTGGCGTGGCGTTTTCATTTGTGGACGGGACGGGCAAGCTCGCCGTAGGAGCCGTCGGGCCGAAGCCCTACGTGGTTGAAATGAAAAAACCGCCGCAAGACACAATCGGGGAGGCAGTCAAGGCGGTCCTTAAACAGGTAAGGCCTGTCGGCAATACAGTCCTCGATCCCGATTACAGGAAACGGATGATTTCCGTACTGGCTGCAAGGCTTGTCAACAAGGTGATGGAAGGGGTAAAGTGATGGCGCGATGCAAAGTCACATTACAGGTAAACGGTAAATCTATGGAGTTGGATGTCAAGCCTTCAGAAACCTTGCTTGAGACTCTGAGAGACCGTTTGGAATTGACCGGCGCCAAAGAAGGTTGTGGGCTCGGTGCCTGCGGGAGCTGCACAGTGCTCCTGAACGGGCTTCCCACGCGTTCATGTATCGCGCTGACCGCCGAATTGGACGGAGCCGAGGTGACGACCATCGAAGGTTTGGCGGATGGAACGGAGCTCGATCCTCTTCAAGAGAGCTTCATGGAAAAAGGCGCGGTCCAGTGCGGGTTCTGCACTCCGGGCATGGTGCTTACTGCCAAGAGTCTGCTGAACAGAAATGCACGGCCGACCCGGCAGGAGATTATCCGGTCCATGTCGTCCAATCTGTGTCGCTGCACGGGGTACAAGAAGATTATCGAAGCGGTGGAGGCCGTTTCATCCACAGAATCTCCAAAGAAGTAACCCAGATAAACCGGAAATGAACAAATATCAAAAGAAATCCAAATGCCTCAAGCAGTGATTATTTTGCTTGATTTGGTCAATTGATATTTGACATTAATGAGCGTCCCAAAAAAGTTTTCTATCTCTTTGATCTCAAATCTGTTCATAAATTATTAAGGGAGGAGTGAAAAACATGCGTGCATTTTTGTTGGGCGGAGCAGGGGGTATGGGGCAGGGTGTGGCCCGGGACCTGATAAAACAGGGGCCGATAACGGATGTTGTCCTTGGAGATCTGTATCCGGACCCGGAAAGATTGTCGCCGAAATTACGCGAGAGCGCTAAGGCTACCCTTGTCAAGATGGATGTAAACGATCATGGCGGCATGGTAAACGCATTCAAAGATGCGGATGTCGTTATCAACTGTGCGGGTCCCTTTTATAAAACAGCCGTGCCGGTGGCCAGGGCGGCGGTTGAGGCGAGGGTCAACTATATTGATATCTGTGATGATTATGAGGGAACCGAAGTCCTTTTCAACTCCGACATAGATAAAATGGCGAGAGAAGCCGGCATTACTGTTCTCACAGGTATGGGATCTGACCCGGGAACCAACAATGTCCTGGTGAAGTGGTACGCGGATCGTCTCGATTCTGTTGAAGAGATTTACCTCTATTGGGTAGTGGCCATTGCCGAACTTTCGGGCGCCGCCTGGGACCACAGTCTTCACATGACCCTTGGGCAGATCCCGCAGTATATTAACGGTGAACTGGTTCGCGTGGAAGGCGGGACGGACGTAGTGGCCGAAGAGTTCCTGGATCCTTTGGGGACGTGCCATGTTCGTTACGTAGGTCACCCGCAGCCTTTGACCATCCCCCGGTATATCAAAGGGGTAAAAAATGTCATAATCAAGGGGGCGCTCATCCCGCTTTGGGTGGACGAACTGATCAAAGAACAGAAAGATACGGGTTTTTTGAGTAAAGAACCTAAAAATATTAACGGCACCACCGTCATCCCCTATGACCTGACTCTCAAGCTTTGGGAGGCCATCCCCGAAGACAGAGACAAGGGCCCGCAGGCCTCCGGCCTCAAGGTCATTGTCAAAGGCGAGCGGGACGGCAAGAAAGTGACCTACACGGCTGATATGGTGGGAAGGATGGCTCCCGGGACAGGCATTCCCGCATCCATCGCAGCGCTCATGATGAACGCCGGGGATGTGACGGAGAAGGGGGTAGTGGCCCCGGAAGGGTGCATTGATCCGGACAAATTCCTCGGGGCATTCTTGAAGCGAGGCGCAAGAATCCATCAGACAGAAAAGGTTTCATCCATGTTTGAAGTTTAGCAAAGACAGGAGACTTTACATGAAAGAAGCGCAAAAACTGAACATCACCAAAAGCCTGCAACTTTTCGAAGAAGCGTGCGAATTGGTGCCGGGGGGCGTTCTGGGGGCCAGAAAGCCCGGCGATTTTATTAAAGGGGAATACCCCATATTTCTTGAAACCGGTGAGGGCTGCCGCCTGACGGATGTTGATGGCAACGAATTTGTTGACTACCTGTGCGGCTATGGCCCCATTATCCTCGGTTACCGTGAACGAGAGGTGGATGATGCCGTTTGTGCCCAGATAAAGGAAAAAGGCTTCTGTTTCACGCTGACCCAGAAATTTCAGAATGAGCTGGCAAAGAAGCTGACCGAGCTGGTGCCCTCATCCGAGTTGAGCATTTTTCTGAAAACAGGCTCAGATGCCACCACGGCAAGCATCCGTATTGCAAGGGCCTATACCGGCAAAATCAAAGTCATGCGTTGCGGCTATCATGGCTGGCATGACTGGTGCGTTGAAATGAAAGGTGGGATTCCTCCGAAGTTCTACGAAGATGTATTTGAGTTTCAGTACAACAGGCTTGATCAGCTGGAAGAGCTGATGGCGACGCATGGCGATGAGACCGCTGCAATCATCATGACACCGTTCGGTCATCCAAACCATCAAGAGATGCAGGTACCTGCTCCTGGATTTCTTGAAGGGGTGAGAGATTTTGCGGATAAGTACGGTGCGGTGTTGGTCTATGATGAGATACGGACGGCGTTCAGACTCAGGATGGGCGGCGCGCAGGAGCTCTACGGCGTGACTCCCGACCTGACCGTCCTGGGAAAGGCGATCGCCAATGGATACCCGATTTCTGTGGTGACCGGCAAGAAGGACGTCATGATGATGGCTGAAAGCAAGCTCTTTATTTCGTCAACCTTTTTTCCGAACAGCGAGGCCTTTGTGGCCGCACTGAAGACCATAGAGGTCCTCGAGCGGGATAACGTGCTCGAAAATATCTGGGAAAAGGGCGAGCGCTTCATGGGGAAGATCCAGACCCTTCTGGAGAAATATCCTGTGGGCGCCGAGCTGACCGGGGTGGCCCCCATGTTCTATATTACCTTTGAAAAGGACGAAACAGGGGCATACAAACGGAAACGGAAGGATTTCTATACGCAGCTCATCCGGAAAGGATTTTTCTTCTCACCGTACCACCACGCCTATATCAGCTTTCGACACACGGAAGAAGACCTGCAATTGACCCTGACGGCCATCGAGGAATGCCTGGCGTATGTGAAAGAAAAATATTAAGGGTAACTACTCAGCTGGATAGACTGAAGGCAATTGTGTTCTTCTGACCCCTTCAGCCTTCAGCTTAAAAGGCTTCAGCATGATTACGTGAGTAGTCACTGTTAAGGTTCCTTTTTGACGGCCTTCATTTCAAGGATCACGTGCCCCCAGCCGCCGCAGGCGGGGCCAACGTCAAAGCAGCCCGTCCGGTTGAAGATCACCTCGTTCGGGTCTCTCCCGTTCATGAGGTTCTCAAAAAAGGCATTGACCATCAGGAGCAGATTGGGCAGGAGGAAAGAGCAGACCCGCTCGGGCGACTCCCGGGTAAGGAGATTGCCCGAGGAATCAAAAAAGATTTTCTGCCCCGGGGTATGGCCCGAATGGCAGCCTTTGGATTCAATGACCTCGGCCACCAGACGGTACTGGGAGGCGGTCAGGGCATTGTCGAACAACCGCTGAAACTTTGGATTGTTCTCGATGGCCTGGAACTCTGTATCCTCGAGGCCGAGTCTCTTCTGAATAATCCTGATGATCTCCTCCCTTTTCACAATACTTCCTCCTTTGAAGTCTCAATATCAATGGATTGCCATGGTTGGCTCTTGTGGAAATCGATCATGCATCAATCATGGATGCGAAAATTCACTCCGTGAACGCGGTAACATTGTATGTCCTCACTGGCGCGTGGATTCCCTTTACCTTGACTTCTCCGATGCCTTGCGCTTCCACTAAAGGTTCAACCTTGCTGTATGTCCTCTGGCTGATCAATATCTGCCCGGCGGTGGCCATGGATTCGAGACGAGAGGCCACATTCACCTGGTTCCCGATGACCGTATAGTCCCGGTGAATTTCAGAGCCGATATTTCCCACGGTCATATAGCCAGTGTTGATGCCGATTCCTACGCCCAGGTCATGACCGTATTCCTTCCATTCCCTGCGCAATTCAGACACTTTTTTTTGCATTTCCACGGCCATGCGCACGGCCCTTTCCGCGTGGTCCTCCATGAAAATGGGATCTCCAAAGAAGATGAGGAGCCCGTCTCCAATAATCTTGTTGAGGGTGCCGTCAAAGCGGTGAACGATCTTGATCATTTCCGAGAGATATCGGTCGAGGAGATGAAAGATCTCTTCAGGTTCCAGATCATCGGTCAGGGTCGAAAAACCACGGATATCTGAAAAGACAACAGTCATCATTTTTCTTCTGGGTTTTCCTTCGGCGGCGCCTTCTTCAGCAAGGATCATCTCTGTTATCTTGGGCGAGACGTAGCGACGGAGCCTGTTGGTCCGTTCCAGTTGCCTGAGCTGGGTTTGAACTCTGGATTCCAGATTTCGGTTCACTTCCAGCAGTTCTTCTTGGGCCCGGCCCAGTTCAACGGTTCTTTCCTTCACTTTTTCTTCAAGATTGGCGGTGTACCCGTCAATCTGCTTCTTAGCCTCCTGTAGATCCTGGTGTGCTTTCTCCAGAGCGGCATATGCTTCATTCTTGGCGGTGATGCTCTTTCGCAGTTGATTGAGGGTATCAATGAGTTCTTTTCGCGGGTGATCGCGCTTTTTTCTGACCGAAAAAATATTAACGAATCGATTGGTCAGGGAGGTTCGATCGTAGGTCACATCCAGGAGAAAATAAGGAGCAAGGAAAATTTCTCCCTCCTGCAAGAGCGTTCTCCCGTTTACCGTCACGGTCTCTGTTATCAGTATGGCCTCTTTTTCCTCCACTGGACTCAGGGTATTTGTGGGCTTTTTTGTGTATCTGCCTAAGAATAATGTTCGATTGCCAACTTGATCGGGCAGCAGGAATATCTTTTCACCAACGATACTTCTTCCCCCGTGTTCGGGATGCCGGATGGTGAGGAGATCGCCTTCCCGTTTCGGATGAAGCTCATATGCTTTGAACTCCGGTTCCTTCTGCAAAAGCATTTCAGGGTCATAGGGCTTCAGCGGTTGTTCCACCATGGCCGGATCAAGGCCCCAGAGGGTTGGGATAGCGGAAATGATCCCCCGCAGGAACGGATCGCCGATGTAATCACTATTGGGGTCGATGTCCCGGTGAAATTCGACTTTGAGAACAGTTCGGAATCTTTGGATCCTTCCATCATAGGATGGAGGAATAACAACCTCGATCTCCTTGGTGTCGTTCAGGTTCCCGTTGAAAAAGGGGAGGCGCTTGTAGCCGTCACCCGGCGAACTGAAGAGTTTCGCAAAGATGTGAAAACGCCCCCAGGACCTGAGGGCGGCGGAAGAAGAACCGCAGGCGAAGTAGAACCCTGGTTCATTAACGAGTTCCTTTGCCCTGCGGAAAATTTTCTCGAAATTTTCATACGTGGTCCACTCATCTTCATCAAGAAAGAATTCCCTGGGAGTAGGGAAACCTTCAAAAGGATAGGGAAGGTCATCAAAGAGGCCTGCATGGTCCCCTGTTTTACTCTGCACATAGGTTGCTATTATCTTAATATTCCGGTTGCTGATGCAATCGCGGCGGCTCATAGAATCGGCTCGAAAAAAGGAGAAAAGGTTTTTTAGAGCAGGCCTGCAATCTGCCTGAAACGATTCAAAAGGTGATCAAGGCCATCTAACGGGACGTTCCTGGCAACATGTCCCAGAATACCACATCCTTCAGACAGTTCGTGTACTTCTTCCCCGGGAAGGTCACTCAAGAGAATAATCGAGGTCATAGGTGAAGCCTTGACCATGTCTCGCAATCCCTCAAATGGGGAATCTGTTTCCACGGTATTTCCAACGATCGCGATTGAGAAATTCTCTGACTTCAAGAGAGAAATGGCTTCATTGAGGCTCGAGAGAACATGCAGGTCGTGCGGGCGGTTTTCAAGATTGTTTTTCACTGCATCGACGACTTCCTTGTCTTTTTCGATGATGAGCACTCGAATGTTTTCTTGATCAGTCATCATGAGACCTCATGGGGTGATGCGGGTTTCGGTTTCAGGAAAAGTGACAAACGGAGGCAATCATAGCCACATTTCATGAAACTGGCAAGGGGCTTTTTGATTTCCATTTTATGTCTTGACAAAGAGACGAAGTGGTATACTATTACAGGCTCTACCGCCGGGACGTAGCGCAGCCTGGAAGCGCACCTGAATGGGGTTCAGGGGGTCCGGGGTTCAAATCCCCGCGTCCCGACCAGAAAGAATAGAAAGAGCAAGTCCGGATTCACCCCGGCTTGCTCTTTTTTTTGCACCGTCATCATACCTGTTCAGCCTGCCCATCTTCATGCCCCCGGCTATCCATTTCTCTCTGATAAATACCTTTGTAAGCGTGGTAGGAATGGAGGATGATGGGTTTTTTTGTTCTTGATTGAGTTAGAATATTGGACTAAAATAGCCATATTTTCGTTTTGATTTTGTTTTCTGTAATTCTGGGTAATTCTGAAGGCAGTATATTTTGGATTCCGGGGACAGTATATCAATTATTTAATGACCCAAACGGCTGCGCAGGGA
>CAZJRD010000032.1:0-14311 GCA_964548365.1 uncultured Desulfobacteraceae bacterium
TGGCGATAAACTCCTGTATTTGGAGAACGAGTTTTTCCAGGCTGGGCAAATCAAGATCGAAGCCGCTTTTCACGACGAACTGCATCGCCTTTGAAGAAGCGAATTGAGAAAGCTCCATCTTTTTTTCCCCTTCCAGACAGGTATACCCGGCCATCTTCGTGAGGATGTTTGCCAGATAAACGATAATGGATCCGACTGCTTCATCCTTGTCATGCCAGGGTGCATGATGATAGAAAACCTGCATAACAACCCTCTGGGGAAATTGCCACTGCTGGAGAAGTTTTGCCGCCACCTGGTAATGGGTGACCCCTGTAACATGCTTTTCCGCCTCGCTGAATGTGGAGTGATGCTCATTTACATAGTCGACAATCTTCACGAACTCTTCATGAAAATACTGGTCAAATACGACTTTTCCCATGTCGTGAATCAGGCCGGTCAGGAAAAGGGTGTCATCCGAGGGAATCTTGAAATATCTGGCCAGATACTTGGCCACCTGGCTGCAGATCACCGCATGCTTCCAGAACCTGTTCCGGTCAAAAGAGTTCCCTTTGGCATTGCGAAAAAAGTCGCGTATGGAAAACGCCATGAGGATGGATTTGATCTCGGCAATACCGAGGATAACCAGGGCATGATCAATGGAACCTACCCTGCTGAGAGTCCCATAAAATGCCGAATTGGCCATTCTGAGGATTCTCACCGTCATGGATTGATCCTTCTCGATCACCTGGGCGAGCTTCTTGATCGAGACATCCTCATCAGACAGAAGGGACAGAACCTCTTTCGAGATGACAGGAATAGTGGGAATACGTTCAATTTCTCTGGTGTAACGTTCGAGGTTCTTATTCTGCATGCTCGGTTCCTTTTGGATCTTTCAGTTCTCGTTCCAGAAATGCTTCCAAGTCAAGGCGTATGGGTGCGGAAACGGTACCCTTGCCCCCTGCACCGCGACCGACTCCATTTCCATTGTCTTTCTCAATGGCACGCCTGATCCGCTTCAATTCCTCAGATACCGATATGATGCTCCTGATCAGGGACTCTGTGAGATCCGTTTCGTTTCCCTTGAGCGGCCTCACTGCATCCCGAACGTCTCTTTTTTCTCCTGTTTTTTCCGGGAGGTCAGTCTTTGCTTCCTCTTCCTGGTGAGGTTGATCAACCTTCTTCTCCGGTTGACCCATTTTCGGTGAAGCTGTCTGGTCATTTTGTTCGACCGGAGGTTTTGGACCCTTCAGATTGAGGGGACTGCTGAAAAGCCCCAGACACTTCTTCCAGAATGACCCCATATCCGGGTGTTCCAGGTCCTCCGTTTCCTCGGCAAGGAGACGATCGGCCAGTTTTTCTATACACTTTGCCGCCTTGCTGTCCGGGAATATTGATAACAGGGCCTTTTGCTCTTGCACGGCACTGGTTACTTTTGCGTCTTCAAAGATAACGCCCAGGGCCGATATTTCCGTGTTCAAGTGCTTGGAAGTGGCCGCTTTGAATTTCCGGTATACCGCCTGGGCTGTCTCTATGTTCTTGCATTGATTCAAGACTACCCTGGTTTGCCCACTAAACCCGTTCAGCAACAATATCTTCAGCAGGGCATACGCATCGGTTAAGGAGGTGGGTTCCGGGGTAATGACGAGGAGCACCTCCGAGGATGCAAGACAAAAAGAGACCACATCCCGCGAGACCCCGGCAGAGGTATCAAAAAGGATGAAATCGTGCTCGCCAAGAGATGCAAAAGACTGCAGGAGCTTCTCCCTGTCAGAGGGAGAAAGGTCAGCCAGTTCCTCCACGCCTGAACTTCCGGGCAGGATGGTGACGCCTTCGTACTCCAGCATGATATCAGAAAACGTATGCCCGCCCTTTACCACATCGACCAGCGTTAACTCCGGCTCGAGACCGAGCAGGATGTTGATGTTGGCAAGGCCCAGGTCCGCATCAAAAAGACAGACCCGGTGCCCCTTCCTGGAAAGAGAGAGAGCCAAGTTGACGCTGATGTTGGTTTTTCCAACGCCTCCCTTTCCGCTCGTAATGGCAATAGTTCTACTCATCAAGTTCCTTAAATGCTGGCTCACTCCGGTTCAGACAATGCTTTTTCATGACACAGGGAGAGCGGATATCTCTATCTTCCCATCCTGGGGTTCGAGATAGAAATGCACCTCCTCACACTGGTAATTACTTCTGATCTCTTTAAAACTTTCCACGATGAAGCTCTTTAAAAGCGCTTCATCAACTTTCTTGACCCCGTTCCCTGAATTCTGAAGCATCACCATGTAAGCATCACAGAGCCGGTTCAACACCGTTCTGTCATATTCCGGATTCACGAGTGCAAAGGCCTCGCCATTAGGGGTTTTTACGGATGTTTTTCCACTTGCCGCATCAAGGCCGGTTTCCGATGCGGCCCGCGCGTTTCTCATCTTAAACATTTGAATCATCTCATGGGGCACCATGCGCAGGAGTTCACTCAATGTTGTTTCCTGCATTTTGAGAAGTCCGTCGTCCAGGAGCGTTTTCATCCCTTTTTTCTGGGCCAGAAATTTGATCTCGTCCGCCTCCGCGCCTTTGACCAGCGCTGCTGCGATTTCTTTGTTAATTTCAAACACCTCGGAAATAAGGGTTCTTCCCTTATATCCTGTAAAACCGCAGGCCTCACATCCTCTGCCCTTATAAAATCGGAGATGGGAGGGATACTTGTCAAAGACGATGGACCATTCAACTTCTTCCGGCATATATTCCTCTACACACGCGGAGCAGACCCTCCGTACCAGCCGTTGGGCGAGGGCACAGCTCAGCGAGGAGGCGATCTGACTCCTTTCCACGCCCAGATCAATGAGCCGGGGGACAGTACTGACAGAATCATTGGTATGGAGGGTGCTCAACACAAGATGCCCGGTTTGAGCAGCGTCAAAACTGATCCTGGCCGTTTCCTGATCGCGGATCTCCCCCACGAGAATCACATCCGGATCAAGCCTGAGAAAAGAGCGGAGGAGACGGGAGAAGTTGAGATCAATCTTGTGATGCACCTGTGTCTGCATAATCCCCGGGAAGCTGTATTCAATAGGGTCTTCAGCAGTTATAATCTTGATGCTCGGGTCGTAAATATATTTCAACGCCCCATACAGGGTAGAAGATTTTCCACTCCCGGTGGGCCCGGTCACCAGGATCATACCGGCGGAACTCTTCAAAGATCTCTTGAAAGGCTTGACCACGTGGTGGGAATGGTCGAGATTTTCAAGGCCCACGTTGGCCTTGCGGGAGTCCAGGATACGAATGACAACGTTCTCTCCGGTGATAGCCCGGCAGGTCGCAACCCGAAAATCCAGATCGTACTTACTTCCCTTGGTTTTGTCGAAATAG
This sequence comes from uncultured Desulfobacteraceae bacterium, assembly GCA_964548365.1. GTDB lineage: Bacteria > Desulfobacterota > DSM-4660 > Desulfatiglandales > Desulfatiglandaceae > B46-G9. Next base: position 3,343 of record CAZJRD010000032.1, read on the forward strand.
TTGATTCTGAAAACCCCATCCTGGGGGAGGCGTTTTTCAGCGATATCCAGGTTTGAAATGATCTTGATTCTCGAAATGATTGATCCCGACTTCTCCTGGAGCTTCTTTTTCAGCCACGCGAGATTCATGTCTTGCAAGACCCCATCAATCCGGTAGCGGAGTTTCACGCCTTCCCTGTCCTGCTCCACGTGGATATCGCTTGCCCCGTTGCTAATCCCGTACTTGATGATGAAATTTACGATTTCCTCCGCTTCAATATCCTGTGCGTCGTAAATCGGCGACTCATCGTTTGCCCCTTCCATGTTTTCATCCAGTTCAATCTGCATGAAATCCATTCCCTCAGGGGCCGCGGATTCCTTCTCCTCCGTTTCTTCCTTCTTGCCGGCCAATCTGCGACTGTAAAGGACTTCGAAAAGTTCGCTGAATTTTTCTTCGGTGATCAGTGCACAGGAAATATTGAGATTGATATAGAGTGCCTTAAGCTCCCTGGCCGTATGGATGTGTTCAGGATTGACCAAGGCGAGCGTCAACTCCCTGCCCACGAGGGAGAGTGGGATCATGAGATTTCTTTCAGCATACTTCTGACTGATAATTCGGGAGAGCTTTCGCTTGTCCTCCTCGCTGTAAACAAACTCCTTGAGCGGCCTGAACGGGATGTTGGACTGTCTTGAGAGGGCATCCTGAAGCTGCTCCCGTGTAATCATCTTTTTTCGCAGGAGGATATCTCCCACCGAATCACTGCTATGCTTGTGCTCCTGGAGTGCCTTGTTCAGATCGCTTTTTTCCACGAATCCGAGCTTGAGCAATATCTCCCCAAGGCGCAACTGCTTTTTATACTTGTTCAGCACATAATAGAGATCCAGAGGATTGACGAGGCCCTCTCCGCAAAAGATCGCCCCAAGGGTCCTTGGAGCGGTTTGCACGGTTAGCGCCCTGTCGAGGTCCTGCTTTTCTATCAGTCCCATCTTGACGGCGAGATCACCGATCCGCCGTGAATTCAATTGTTCTTTCAGGAGTTCTTCCAGCCCGTAGCGGGTGAGGAGTCCTTCCCGGACAAATACTTCACCAAGCAGTTCCCCCGGTCCTTGTTTCTGCAAACAGCCATCCAGCTGTTCACGGGTCAGCATCCCCTTTTTGACTGCCAGGTTGCCGATATGGAGCCGGAGATCAGGATGTTTCAAGACCCTGTCCAGACCATCCTGGGTCAAGGCCCCCATTTTTACCAGGATCTCGCCCAGGGGAAGATCTGACCATTGTCTCTCCTGTCCCTGGATGGACAGGGCCTTCTGGACGTCTTCCTCTTTGATGAAGCCTTCACGGACCAGCAGTTCACCGATCCTTGGCGCTGACTCTATCACGGTCGCAGACTCGGCCTGCTCCATTTCTTTTGAATCCACCATTTCTTCCTAAACAGTTATTCTCGCGCTGGCGTTCGTCTCTCGCTAACACACCCTTGTGAGCTCTACTTCCTTGTCTTTTCCGGGATTCTGCAAGTAATATGCCATGCCTATCTGCCCCCTGCGGACTATGCTCACCAGGGCTATCCTCACGCCAAGCGAGATTTTTGACGGGAAAAAAATCATCTCTTGCGCTAAAAACGCCAAATTTTTGACGAACCTGGGCTCTTCTTCTTTTGGTTGCAGAGGTGAATCAATCTGTGGTAAAAATGGTGAGGAGGAACAGAGCATGAGCACCTTGAAAATCATTGGCGGTCCTCTCAAAGGAAAAACCTTCAATCTTGATGGTGAGACCTTTTTTATCGGTCGTTCGTCAAAGAATGACATCCAGGTAAAGGATGCAACCATCTCAAGAAAGCAGGTAAAGCTCTATCGCATTGGCGAGAAGCTGTTTCTTGAAGATCTGAAGAGTACCAACGGCAGCTGGTTGAACGACAGTTTGGTCCTCCCTGGTGAGGGTTTTGAAGTGGGAGAAGGAGACCTCATCACGCTCGGAAATACGGTCATGCTCATAACCGATGCTCCCCCTTCCCCGACCCTTCAATCGAGGGATGCACCCCCGCCTGCGCCAAAACCGCGAGCTGGCAAAGAGCGCACTAAAAAACCAGAACGTGAACGAAGGGAAAAACTTTCCAGAAACTTGGAGCTTATCTACTCCGTGTCCAAACTCGCTCGTTCACGGTTTGACCTGAAGGGAATGCTGGAAAATGTGCTTGAATCTCTCTTGAAAAGCCTGCCGAGAATTGACCGGGCAACCCTTATCTTGCTGGAAAAAGAGAGAGAAGAGATACGTGAAATTATCAGTCGATCAAGAGAAGATATAGAGGACACCACCAGGCGATACAGTCATACCGTCGTGGATCGTGTCATCAGGGAAGGGAAAGCCGTCCGGATGTCCAATACCGATTTTGAAGCGCCTCCGGATCTTTCCGCAAGTGTCAGCACCCTGAAAATCGGTTCCTTGCTCTGTGTCCCGCTGGTAAGCAATGAAAAAACGCGAGGAGTCCTGTATGTCGATTCCCTGTCAGGCCCCTATGGGTTTCGAAAAGATGATCTGCTGCTGTTGAATGCCATGAGCGGCGCCCTTGCATTAAGCATAGAAAACGCGCAGTTAAGGCACAACGAAGAATAGAGGGAGGATTTTTCTCCTAACCGGATACGTCCGGACCTGCAATGGTTTCCTCCATGGTGAGATTTTCCATCTCGCCCTGCTCTTTCTTTTTCCCTTCTTCCAGTTCCACGGTGAGCATCTCCGACTCGCTGTGAGAAGAATCCGCCGCCCCTTCCAGGGCATCATCTTCCTGTAAATCTACCCCCCCTAAATCCAGGACTTCTTCCTGGAATTCACCTGCTGGTTCCAATTCGATTTCTTCCAGGTCATCGGCTTCATCACTGAGTGCTTCCAGGTCAAGGGAGAGTTCTTCATCCTCTTTGCCCAATGCCATGGCAGCTTCCAGACTCTCGTCTGATATTTCATCCAGGTCAAGGGAAATTTCATCCCCGTCGGCCATTTCCGCAAAAGAATCAGTCAATGGCTCATCTTCGGGCATCTTGACGTCTTCAAGAACAACCGTGCCGGTACCCATTGATTCCTCTACAGGTTCCTCCATCATATCAATGTCTTCCGACTCTTCCGCGAGGTCTCCCAAGTCTACGGTCAGCTCTTCATCTTCTTCTGCTTCGGGCGTCATCTCGATTTCGCTCAAATCCACAGCCGGCAATTCTTCCGGGATTGACTCTTCCATCTTGAATTCCCCTGCGCCACTCCCAAACACCGTTTCTCTCTCCATCGCACCGGTATCATCCAGGCCGGTGGCTATTTCCTTTTCAAGTTCGGAAGTATCCTTGAAAGTTTCCACCTCCAGGCCGATTTGGCTCTCACTGGCCGCTCCGGTCAATGCACCCAGGAGAAAAAGCGGTTCTGGAGTATAGCCCGGAAGATTCAATTTCCGCTGTTCCTCGCTGATGTCTTTATTGCATTTTGGGCATATCTGATTGTAATCAAAACTGATGTAGCTGCATTTCGGACATTTCATGACAGGCTCCCTACATTTGTTCTTTTAATCCACACATCCTCCATCGGATATTTGGCTCGATTGGATTACAAAAAAATGGTCGGCTCAGTTACTGCGATACAACATACCACGACCGACAATACCGATCAAGTTGTTCTGAAGGCAATCCCTCTGCAATAATAGTACCAAACAATCTGACGGCCCACCCGGAAATTTCTCCGGCTCACAGTAGGTGATACTATCCACCGTCACCGTCCCGCGCATGGCTGGAGTGAAAAATCCGGACTAGGCCATGGAGCCGCCATCCACGGTCAACACCTCACCGGTCATAAAGTCTGAAAAACCTGAAACCAGGAAAAGAACGGCGCCCACCACATCTCCTGTTTCCGCAATTCTCCCCATTGGGATGGTCTGGGTGATCTGTTTTAGGAGTCCTTCATTACTCCAAAACGGTTTGCTGAAAGGTGTTCTTACCATACAGGGGGCCACTCCGTTCACCTGGATATTATCCTTTGCAAGCTCCACTGCCAGTACCCGTGTAAGCATATCAACGCCTGCCTTTGCCACGCAGTAAATGCCCATTCCCAACGCGGCCTTTCTCGCCGCGATAGAGCTGATGTTGACAATCTTTCCTCCACCGCTCTTTTTCATCAATCGCACTCCCGCCTTTGTGACCAGGAACGTCCCGCCAAGATTCGTCTGGATAATCTTATTCCACAGTGTTTCTTCAGCCTCCACCACGGAAGGAGTCAGGATGTTCATTCCCACGTTGTTTACCAGGATATCAAGACGGCCAAATTGCGCTTCCACCATTTCGAGTATTGCTTTCACCTGGTCCCAGTGCCCCACATTGGCAACTTTCCCAGTGACCTCAAGGTCCATTTTTGTGAAACGCTCGGCTGCCAAGGCCAGGTTTTCCTGTTTTCGCCCACAGATAACGACTTGTGCACCCCGTTGTGCGAGCGCCACCGTGATGGACTCGCCGATGCCTCTGCTTCCTCCGGTCACAAGGGCCACTTTCCCGGCAAAATCAAACGCTGCTTCCGTCATTCTTGCTTCCCCCCTCTCCGTTTGGTGCTACCGGTATTGTCTCGCGTCTATCCGGTACTTTCTTACCTTGTACCCGAAAATCCGTTCGGTGGTTTTCAGGGACTCCGCGGCTTTGCGCATATTCCCCCGCGAGCTTTTCAATGCATCAATAAGCAGTTCCTTTTCGAATCGCTCAACTGCCTCCCCGAGTGATCGAATCTGGTGGGTTCCTGTCTCTTTCGCCGTCTGCAGTGTTGGGGGCAAGTGATAGCTGTGAATGACCTGGTCCTCACACAGCAAAACGGCCCGCTCCATGCAGCTTTCCAGTTCCCGGACATTCCCCGGCCAGTGATACTGGGTGAAAGCGTCTATGGCCGGGGTGGATATTCTTTTGATATCTTTGTCATATTCCTGGCCGTACTTTTCGAGGAAAAAGTCGGCCAGCAACAAAACATCAGCTTCACGTTCCCGCAATGGCGGCAGATAGATAGGATAGACATTCAGGCGATAGAAAAGATCTTCTCTGAAGGTCCCCTTTTCCACAGCTAATCGCAAATCCTGGTTTGAAGCCGCAATAAGCCTGATATTCACCCGGATATTCTGCGTTCCACCCAGCCTTTCAAGCTCCTTTTCCTGGAGAACACGGAGGAGTTTCCCCTGGCTTTCGAGGGCAAGGCTCCCGATCTCGTCCAGGAAAATAGTACCCCCATGAGCCAGTTCAAACTTCCCTTCCTTCTGTCTCGTGGCGCCGGTAAACGATCCTTTTTCATACCCGAAAAGCTCGGCTTCCACCAGATTTGCAGGCAGGGCCGCGCAATTGATTTTGATGAACGACTTTTCCGCTCGAAGGCTGTTGTAGTGAATGGCATTGGCTACAAGTTCCTTTCCCGTACCGCTCTCTCCAAGCAACAGCACATTCGCATTGCTCTTGGCAACCTGGATGATCAGGTAGAAAATCTCCTGCATTTTTCTGCTGTTGCCGATGATGTTGCTGAAGCTGTATTTCTTGTTCAGTTCTTTCCTGAGTCTCAGATTCTCCTGCTGCAAAAGGTTTTTCTCCCGGTTAATCTTCTCGAGAAGGGCTACCTTCTGGGCAATGAGACTGCTGATCACCATGAGGAGACGGGCGTCCTCCTCAAGAGGCATATGGTCACTGGTGCCCCGATCCACGCTCAATGCGCCCACAACCCGCCGGCCTTCTTTGATGGGGACACAAATGAAGGATATCCTTGACTTATCAACCTTGCTCCTTGCTCCGGTTCGATCAAGAAAGAGAGGTTCATCATCAATTTTCGGAACGGCCATAGCACGCCCTGTTTCTATCACCTTTCCGGTAATCCCTTCCCCCAGTTTGTAACGTCCGCGGGACCTGGCTGAACTTGAAATCCCATGCGCAACCTCAATATGGATTTGTTTAGTCTCAGGATTCAGCAGGGTAATGGAGCCTCTCTTCATGCCCAGGTGCTCGGACAGGAGATCAAGAACCTTGTAAAGTGATTTTCGTAAATCCAGCGAGGTGTGGATAGCCTTGCTGATTTCATACAGGCACGCTATTTCATCCAGTTTTGGTCTCATGGAATACTTGCTAAAGTGTGTTGCTCATTGTTTGTTGTTCGTGGCAAAAGGCAGGGGAATACCTCAACTCCAACGGAATTCTTATTGGCGGCCTCACAAAAAACTACGCAGCCGGTCATTCCGAGGTTCATAGGGACGAAATATTTCGTCATTTCATTTACTACTCCATTTCAAGGCAGGTTTTTGTGAAACCGGCATTGATGGGCACCGGGTACTGCCCATCAAAACAGGCGAGACAGAGGTCCTCGCGCGGTATGTCGGTGGCCTTAATAAGATCATCGACACTGAGATATCCGAGGCTGTCCAGTCCCACAAAATCTCTGATCTCTTCCACGGTCTTTTCAGCAGCGATGAGTTCCCCCTTGGAAGAAAAATCTATACCATAATAACAGGGGAAACGATGCGGAGGACAGCTCACCAGCATGTGAATCTCTTTGGCGCCGATTTTTCTCAAAGTCTTGACTCTCGTGCGCGCCGTGGTTCCCCGGATAATGGAATCCTCAATAATCAGCACTTTCTTGCCCTTCAAAAGTTCTCTCACCGGGTTCAGCTTCACCTTGACCCCGAAATTCCGCATGCTCTGGGAAGGCTGGATAAAGGTGCGCCCGACATAGTGATTTCGGATGACTCCCATTTCATAAGGGATACCAGAGGCCTGGGCATAGCCGATCGCCGCGTAATTTCCCGAATCCGGAAACGGCATCACCAGGTCCACGTCCCGGGGAAATGCCTTCGCCAGCAGATGTCCTTGCCTTTTCCGGAAAAGATACACATTTTCGCTGAAAACATTGCTGTCCGGACGCGCGAAATAGATCATCTCAAAGATACAGTGGCTTTTCCGGGACGGTATGCCCGATGGGATGCTCTTGATTCCCGATTCATTGATCAGCACAATTTCGCCTGGCTCAATCTCTCGGAGATACGTTGCGTCCACCAGGTCCATGGCGCATGTTTCTGACGATATCACGTACCCGGAATCCAATTTTCCAAGGCAGAGCGGTCTGAACCCATTGGGATCCCTTGCGGCTATGATGGTATCTTCCGTCATGACCGCCATGGAATAAGCGCCTTTTACCTGGGCCATGGTCTCTTTCATGGCCTGCTCCAGCCCCTTTTTGATGCACTTGGCCGTGAGATGGAGGACCACTTCGCTATCCATGGTGGTCTGAAAAATTGAGCCCGCATCTTCCAGTTCCTCCCTGATTTCACGCGCATTCACAAGATTCCCGTTATGGGCAATGGCCATTGACTTACCGGAATACTGGATCCTGAAAGGCTGGGCATTCACGAGGAGTGATGAGCCTGTGGTGGAATAGCGGACATGGCCGAGGGCTATATTCCCTTTCAATTCATCCAGGATGCGTTCATTAAAGATATCCGCCACAAGTCCCATGGCCTTGTGCTCCCGCACACGGTGTCCATCTGAGACGACAATTCCAGCGCTCTCCTGTCCGCGGTGCTGAAGAGCATACAGACCGAAATAGGTCAGCTTTGCAGCATCCTTATGTCCAACCACGGCAAAAATGCCGCATTTCTCTTTCGGATGATCCATATCCATTTTCAACTTTCCACCTTCCGCCTTCCGAACTTCGCACTCACCACTCAAGACTCAACACTCAATTGGTGGTATTCCTGAATCGTCTTCACCTCGATCAGTCCTTTCGCCATCGCTTTGATCGCAAGGGCGGTTGCCCGTGCCCCTGCCAGCGTCGTGGTATAGGGAATATTAAACGTCAAGGCAGTCCGGCGGATTGAATAGGATTCCGAGACCGCTTTTTTGCCCCCCGGGGTATTAATCACCAAGTCCACTTCACCGTTCTTTATCATGTCAACGATGTGCGGCCGCCCCTCCCGAACTTTGAATACCCGCTGGTTTTGGATACCGTGTTCCGACAGAAATTTTGCCGTACCACTCGTTGCCAGGATTTTAAACCCCAGATCATAAAGGGTAAAAGCGGTTTCCAGAAACCTCATCTTGTCCTCATCTTTTACACTCACAAAAACAGTGCCTCCAAGGGGCAAGTTCTGCCCCGCCGCGAGCTGGGATTTGGCGAAGGCCAGTCCAAAAGAATGATCTATGCCCATCACTTCCCCGGTGGATTTCATCTCCGGGCCGAGAATTGTATCCACCCCGGGAAAACGGGCGAAGGGGAAGACCGATTCCTTCACCGAAACATGTTCGGGTATCACCTCTCCTCCCAGCCCCAGCTCTTTCAGGCTGTGCCCCATGATCACCTTTGTGGCAAGTTTTGCCAGCGACACCCCGGTGGCCTTGCTCACAAAGGGGATGGTCCTGGAGGCCCTCGGGTTCACTTCCAGCACGTACACAATGCCTCTTTTCACCGCGTACTGTATATTCATCAACCCTACCACCTTGAGTTCCCGGGCCAGGGCCAGCGTATGGGATTTGATCTGGTCCAGGATCCCCTGATCGAGGGATATGGGAGGCAGCACACAGGCGCTGTCACCGCTGTGGATGCCGGCCTCTTCAATATGTTCCATGACGCCGCCGATTATTGTGTCGTGTCCGTCTGAAATGGCGTCAACATCTATTTCCGTTGCGTCCTCCAGGAACCTGTCTATGAGAACAGGCTTCCCGGACGATACATCCACTGCACTCTTGATATAATATTCGAGGTCCTCCTCATCGTAGACGATTTCCATGGCACGGCCGCCGAGTACGAATGAAGGCCGAACCAGGACCGGATATCCGATCCGTTCCGCCACCACCAGGGCTTCCTCCTTGTTGGTGGCAATCCCGTTTTCCGGCTGAAGGATGTCCAGTTTCTTGAGGAGACTCTGAAACCGCTCCCGATCTTCCGCGCGGTCGATGCTGTCCGGGTTGGTTCCCAGGATTTTCACGCCCGCCTGCTCAAGGCGCACGGAAATGTTCAGCGGCGTCTGTCCCCCGAATTGAACAATGACTCCTTCCGGTCTTTCCTGTTCAACCAGGTTGAGAACGTCCTCCCAGGTGAGGGGTTCGAAATAGAGCTTGTCAGAGGTATCATAATCAGTGCTCACGGTTTCGGGATTGCTGTTGACCATGATACTCTCAATGCCAAGCTCCCGCAACGCAATGGAAGCCTGAACACAGCAGTAGTCAAATTCAATCCCCTGCCCTATTCGATTCGGTCCCCCGCCAAGGATAATGACGTTTTTCTTCCCTGATGCGCGGATTTCGTTTTCCTGCTCATACGTAGAATAATAGTAGGGAGTGTGCGCCTCGAATTCCGCAGCACAGGTGTCCACGAGCTTGTACACCGGTTCCACGCCCTTGGACGTGCGGATCGCCCTGATATCCCGCTCCTCCATATAAAAAATCCGGGCAAGCTGTACGTCTGAAAAACCATACCCCTTGATCTCCCTGAAGACCTCCGGTGTCCATTCCCTCGGGGGCGGACCTTTTTCCGCCATTTCCCGCAGTTCGCATTCCATTTCGTAAATCTGTTGTATGTGAAAGAGGAACCAGGGGTCAATGCGGGTCAGTTCATGGATTCTCTCCAGGGAAAGGCCGGATTTTATTGCCTCCCGGAGATAAAAAATACGCTTTGAGTTCGGGTTTATGAGTTTTTCTTCGATTTCATGAAGGTCAGGCTTCGGCTCATTTGTGGCCGGGAGATCCGCGCCGAGCCCGAACCTTCCGATTTCAAGGGACCGAATGGCCTTCTGGAGCGACTCCTTGAAGGTCCTGCCGATAGCCATGGTCTCTCCCACCGAGCGCATGGAGGTGGTAATCCGATCTTCCGCTTTCGGAAATTTTTCAAATGTCCACCGGGGAATCTTCACCACGCAGTAATCAATGGTCGGTTCGAATGAAGCCAGGGTTTCCCGGGTAATATCATTGGAAATTTCATCCAGGGCATACCCGACAGCAAGCTTGGCCGCTATTTTTGCTATGGGGAAACCGGTTGCCTTTGAGGCAAGGGCCGAGCTCCTGGAAACCCGGGGGTTCATTTCAATCACGATCATTTCCCCGGTGTCGGGATGGATGGCAAACTGGATATTCGATCCACCCGTTTCCACCCCGATTTCCCGGATGATGGCGATCGCTGCGTCCCGCATGTCCTGATACTCACGATCCGTAAGGGTCTGTGCAGGGGCCACGGTAATGCTGTCTCCCGTATGGATCCCCATGGGATCGAAATTCTCTATGGAGCAAATGATCACCACGTTATCCTTGAAATCCCGCATGACCTCCAGTTCGTATTCCTTCCAGCCGATGAGGGACTCCTCCATGATGATTTCCGAGATCATACTGGCATCAAGTCCCGCGTTTGCCAGTTCTTCCATTTCCTCCCGATTGTAGGCCACGCCGCTTCCGATCCCGCCCAGGGTAAAACTGGCCCTGATAATAATTGGATACCCGATGTACTCCGCGACCTTTCTCGCGGTGTCCATATCCCGGGCAACCCCGCTCCTGGGCACCCGCAGGTCGATATGTCCCATGGCGTCACGGAACAGTTCCCGATCTTCAGCCTTCTTGATTACCGACAGGGATGCCCCGACCATTTCCACCCCCAGTTTCTCCAGGATGCCGGTCTCCGCCACTTTCACGGCCGTGTTCAGCCCGGTCTGGCCGCCCAGCGTCGGGAGCAGCGCGTCGGGGTGCTCTCTTTCCACCACTTTGGCAACAATTTCGGCGGTTATAGGCTCGATGTAGGTATGATGGGCTATTTCAGGGTCCGTCATGATGGTGGCCGGGTTGCTGTTAATCAGGACCACCTCATACCCTTCTTCACGCAGGGCCTTACAGGCCTGGGTCCCCGAGTAATCAAACTCGCAGGCCTGCCCGATCACGATAGGACCCGAGCCGATAATCAGTATCTTCTTTATGTCAGTTCGTTTCGGCATTCGTGGTTTGTCCGTTTGCCCGTTGAGCCGGTTGAGCCCGTT
>CAZJRD010000032.1:14411-38846 GCA_964548365.1 uncultured Desulfobacteraceae bacterium
GCGTAGCATTTCAATATGGTGCTTCAAATAACCGTGGTGAAGGGCCACAGCAATCTTTTTGCGAGCACGATGGGCCCTTCACTCTGGCGGCAGGAACAGTTGCTCAGCAAGGCCGGCCGATGGCTTGGCCAATTCCTTCCCAGCAATGGATGACATGGCGAGGACCGTGGAATACCGCCGGCACGCCTAGGCCCCGGAGGCATACCAATGACCAGCAAAGAAAAGCTTTCGTGCCTGCAAAAAGATCCCCGTGTCCCTTTTCTGCCGCAACTGCGGTTTGCTTCACTATCCCATAATTTTACGCCTTACGCCTGCCTTTTTCCTTTTCCACCATCTTTATGAATCGATCAAAGAGATAAGACGCGTCGTGGGGACCGGGAGAGGCCTCAGGATGATACTGCACTGAAAAGACCGGAAGCTTCCTGTGCGCAATACCTTCCAGCGTGTTGTCATTCAGATTGATGTGACTCAGTTCTATATCGGCGCCTTTCAGTGAATCCAGATCCACGCAAAAGCCATGGTTCTGCGCTGTTATCTCCACTTTTCCCGTTGCCAAATCTTTCACCGGCTGATTTGCTCCCCGGTGCCCGAATTTCAACTTAAACGTCCTGCCCCCCAGAGCCAGGCCAAGGAGTTGATGGCCGAGGCAGATGCCAAAAATGGGTCTCTCACCGATCTGGGCCCTGATCGTCTCCACGGCATAGGTAACGGCCGCCGGATCCCCCGGGCCGTTACTCAGGAAAAGACCGTCCGGATGGAGCTGATCAATCACCTCCGGGCCGGTATCTCCGGGCAGCATGATAATGGTGCAACCCCTTTTCTCCAGGGAACGGAGGATATTGTATTTGACCCCGTAGTCCATGGCAACCACCCGCCACCCCGGGCTATCCGGCCACTCAAACTTTTCCAGGCCGTCCTGGAGCGGTACCGGCATTCCTTCCGTCCAAAGCATGGGTTCCCGGCACGTCACCTCTTTAACAAGATCACTACCGTTCATATCGGGGCATTTTCTCGCCTTTTCCACCAGGGACACCGGGTCAAGATCCCGTGTTGAAAGGGCACCTCTCATGGCTCCGGAAAGGCGGATATGCCGGGTAAGGGCCCGGGTGTCCAGGCCTTCGATACCAGGAACGTGATATTCCTGCAGATATTTCGCCAGACTTTCTTTCGAGCGCCAGTTGCTCGGATACTCCTGGTATTCCTTAACCAAGAGCGCCCGCACCTGGACCCTTCCGGACTCGATATCTTTTTCATTGACCCCGTAATTTCCAATAAGAGGGTACGTCATGGTCACCATCTGGCCGCAGTAGGACGGGTCGGTAAGGATCTCCTGGTATCCCGACATGCTGGTGTTAAAAACCACCTCGCCCACAGTTTCACATCCGCCCGTGAAAGACCGGCCCGAAAAAACGGTCCCGTCTTCAAGCGCCAGCAAAGCCTTTTTGTATCCTTTGAGATGGTTCATGGATGATATCTCGCTCCGAGTTCCCCCTCTTTTTTATACAGGAATGCTCTTACCATTTAATGGAAAATAATGAAATGAAAATCGTCACCATTCAAATGCAATCTTCATCGTTCTTGACTGGAGAAAAAATCGAACCGCTTGAGAAAGAGGAGCGCCGGAATCGCTCCTCTTTTTTGCTGTTTTGTGATAAGAAAAGACCTATTATTCTCATCGACGATTGAAAAAGGAGTGAAATATGCTGCAAGTGGATATCCCCGGATTCGGTCTCATTACCCTGGAACATCTGATTTCGGACTTCACCGGAACTCTTTCTGTGGGCGGAAGACTTCTGCCCGGCGTGGACGCACGGCTCAATCAAATAGCCGAGTTTCTCCAGGTGCAGGTCCTCACCGCAGATACCTTCGGCGCTGCACGGGAGGAATTGAGAGGGGTCAATTGCGCCATCCACATCCTTTCCGGCGCCTCCCATGACCAGCAAAAAGAAAAGTATATCATGGATCTCGGGGCGGAAAACATCGTGGCCCTCGGGAACGGCAACAATGACCGGCATATGTTAAAAGCCGCAAAGGTGGGAATCGCAGTCACTGAAGGTGAGGGATGTGCTGTGGACGCCATCATGGCGGCAAACATACAGGTGAACCGTGCCGTGGACGCCCTTGATCTCCTGCTTCACCCGAAACGGCTGAAAGCAACCCTCCGATTCTAATCTCATATGGGATGAGCCCTTCTCTTATTCATTCGCACGGGAGGATTTGTGTCTCACAAACCCCCTTGTATCTCTGACCATGGCAGGGATCAGACACACAAGCCCGGCCATTCCAGGCAGAAAGAGTGTGGTACTCCGCCACAATATATTGTAATACGGTGCAAACCCGACGGGGATAATGCTCCCCATCAATGCGAGAGAGGCACCTTCGGCCAAACCGGAAGCGCCGGGCGTGGGTGCAAAGTAAACGAGAACTATCAGCGCCATTTGCACTGCCAGGACATGACCCAAGGTTGACCCATCGATACTGAGACTGCGAAGGCAGAGGAATGCCATCAGGGAACGGGAAAGCATGAAAGTCAAGGTCAAGAGGAGTACCAGGCCTAAATGCGCTTTGCCCCTTGTGAGAAAAAGACGCACCCCTTCATGGTAGTTGGAAACAAGGTCAATCAGCCATGAAGCCAAGCGACCCATGGGATACTGCGGATGATCTGATTTTGTTTTGTACGGGAGTAACCGGCACCCTGCTAAGGCGGTTCGGTTGCTAATCCAAGAAAACGACCGCGAACACTGGGAAATGGAGAAGCCTAAGGGACCGGGGCAGAATGCACCAAGCACCATCAACGAGCAGATCACCGTGAAGGTCCAAATCGCACCCCTGAAAAGAGGCCCGCTGAAGACCATCCCCGGATCCAGGACAAAGTACAGCCCGACACAAAACAGCCCCATGACAGTGCCTAAGAAAGAAATCAGGCTGACAGTAAGTGCCGTTGCCACGCTTGCTCCGCCACGTTTCAACATGTATATCTGGCCAAGTCCCCCTCCTGTCTGGGAGGGCGTCAACATGGATATCCCTATATTGGCCCACTCCGACTTCATACATGTCCAAAAAGTCAGTCTGGGTTGAATAACGCGGGCCACAACCCAAATTCTGAGGCTCCCTGCAAGTGTTTCCAATGGAAGACAGAAAAGTATTAACAACAAGTACTCCCACCGCACATCCGTCCAACCGGGCACGTCATCTCCGGGCTGTATCCTCTGGAACTGGTACCAAAAAATCCCGACCGTCAAAAAAATAAAGGCCAGGCTCCCCAGAATCATTCGACTGAAGCCCTTATTTTCTGATCTCCCGAACTCCCTTTCCCTGCAGAAATACCCTGAATCTCTGACGGCACCCGTTCCCATGGCGGGGAGCATTTTTTTGTCAGGAATGATACCGGTTGAGTCAGACATCTAACTTCACCTTTCAACTGCTTCCAGACAATTTGATGCACGATGGCTGAAGGATAAGGCCACGTTCTCATTGCGCCTCTTCCCTCCGCCCTGCATGGAATGTTGGGATGCCTGATACATGAAGGTTCTTAATGCTGCCTCGCGGCCTGGTTGAAAGCTTCCGTCACAAGGGTAGTCCAGATAAGGGATACCTAATTCTGTGAGGGCCGGGCGAATGATTGCCGAAGTGGTGTTGCTGGGCATGCAGGTGAACGGATAAACGTTAACCACCCCATCGTATCCGGCCTTTGCCGATTCCAATATGCCGGACACACTGAGGCAGGTCTCAGTGGGCACGTCAAAGGCAAAAATGTCATCTTTCTTAAGGATGCTTTCAAGGTGAGAAATTTTGTGATCCCTGGCCAGATCAATGAGTGGCAAGGCCCTTCCGTAGACCTGCCTTTGCCTGAATTGCTGGTAAGACAGTTCCACGCCAAAACCCATCATTTTGCTCAGGCAGGTCTTCATTCCGCCGAAGTTCCCTTGTTTTAGACTGAGACGAAAATCTTTCCAGGCCTCTCTCAGCCCTTCGTAGCTGACGTAATTCACCCATTCGGCGAGGGATGAGTTCACCACCTCCGCACCGTGTCGTTCCAGGCTCCTGACCAGGTTCTGATTGGCAGGAGCATGCATCCTCACGAAGATTTCTCCCACGATTCCGATCCGTGGTTTTCTGGGGATGCCGGGTTTCACGAGGGCCTTTGCCTTCTTGATGATCCCGGGCAGACAGTTCAGTGCCATTCCGTAAGGTTTGCTACTGGCTTTTTTCTCAAAAACGGTTCCCATGCCTTCGATGGCCTGCTCCATGAGCGCATCCATGCTTCCGGTTTCCCTTTCATAGGGCCTGATCCGCCACAGAAGCCTCTCCAGAATATCGGCTACCACCATGGCAAAATAGCCCACCTTTCGCAGCTCCATGGCCCGCTTTCTGTCCAGCATGCCGTCCAGGGAGTACCCGTCCTCCGTGGTGAGAGAAATGATCTTCAAAGGCCTTAACTCCGCGAAGGTGTCCAGGACCATCCGCTGGTAATTATTGTACAGTCCGAAACGGCAAGGTCCGTCCGATTTGGGCAGAAAATAGACATAATCCCCGGCCTTGAACGCCTTCCCGAGCCGTTTTCTTTCTTCTGCCATGAAATGCAGGATGTCCCCGAGGGTCACCTGGCATGGATAGCACTCCTTTCCGGACGTGTTAGCCCTCCCGAGTTCCATTCCTTTGCCTGTGGGCAGTATCCTGGCATTCAGACCAAAGCCTCTCATGCTGGCGGCAATGAGATGTGCCGCAACCCGGTTCATCTCGGGGATGAGGATCATTTTCTTTTCCAGCTCGAAATTGCCATCGCCGTCACTCAGGCAACTTTCACTTACCATTTTTCTTGATGTTGATTTCATAACGACATCTCCCTTAGGGATCGCGCAAAAATAAGTTCGCAGAATTGGCGCCCAGATTCAGGTCAGATTTGGCTGCGCCGATTGAGCAAGACCACAGGAATAGTAATACTATTTCGAGGATCTTGCGATTGAGGCACGGCCGAAGATGACCTGAAGATGAGATGCGAAAATGTGAAGTCATTTTTTGCGTGATCCCTTAAATAGGTTCTCATCTAAAACGCCTTTCTATGCCGCCTCGCGCCGGTTGACCCATTTCCTTTTCCCCGCGGAAGCCGGTTCCGCATTTCCCATGGTGTTCTCGATCACATTCCGGTAGGCCTCGAGTCTCGTCATCACACCGGCCGTTGCGCTATGTTCATCCAACTCAAGGATCAGATACGGCTTTCTTCCCATAATGAATCTGTAGAAGTGCTCGATGAAAGAATCAGCCCCGCATCCGAAGTTGGTCAGATGGAGGCCGAAAACATTGGGCTGATTTTTCACTACATTGGCCGTTTTCAGGATCTGTGCACCCAATCCCCAGTACATGTGACGAAACGTGGACAGGTTCTCCGAGGAGACATCAAGGAAATCCATGGGTATCCCCCTGATCCCGACCTTCGCCAGGTTTTGTCCAAGCCTCAGGTTCAGCCGCTCGTCGTAGAGGTTGTATGGTCGGCCGGTAACCACCACGATCGGATCATCTTTCCTGTGGTCATTGAGCATTTCCTCCCCTGTTTGAAAGAGCTCTCTGGCAAATGCCTCCTGTCTCTCCAGACCGATAGAGAGGGCCTGTCTTACCTGTCTTCTGGTCACCTTGAGAGAACCGAGCTTCCTCTTTATCTGCTCGAAGATCTCAGTTGCCAGGGTCCCGGGATCGTATTTGAGGTGGATGACCGGGGAGAGGACCCTTGCAGGCTCTAGTCCGAAGGCCGCACGAACTATATAGGAGTTGGCCTGCACCATGGGACAGAAGTAACCTCTTTCCGCCGCAGCAGGCGTGGACATATCAATCAAGGTAGGCAGGAAAAGATATTGTGTCTTGCCGGCCAAAGCCTTTACATGTCCATGGGACACCTTAACCGGATAGCAACTTTCGGCCTGCACGGCCTCAATGCCCGACCTGGAGATCTCCTGGTTGGTAGGCGCTGTGAGGACAATGCGACACCCGAGTGCATCGAAAAAATGTGCCCACAGAATGGCGTCTTGAATCCCATAGAGGGCCCGCTGCATTCCCACCGTCGGACGTCCCTCCACCTCCATAAGGGGATGCTCCGGCAACGGCTCATAAAGACCTTTCATGTGCTTTTCCCAGAGTCGCTCGCGCACCTGGAACAGGTTCTCGCCCCCCCTTTTCCGCCCCCTGACCAATTCATAGCGGCCACACTCACCTCCCCACACGCTCCGACGGCCTCCGAAGTCATATATTTTCAACTTGCATTCGTTGTGGCACTGGGGGTTGGCACGACAAATCTTTTCGGTGCAGTTCATCCGGTCCTCAATTGCGCTCCTGACACCCCTGAATCGAGTATTCATTCGCTCTGAAAGCATTTTCTGCCGTAAGCGAATGGCAGCTCCGTATGCGCCCAGTACTTCCCGGTGACGCGGAACAAGAATTTCCCTTCCGAGCACCTGCTCGAAGGCGGCCACGATTCCCCTGTTCAGGGATGGTCCACCCAGGAACATAATCCTTCCGCCGATCTTCCGTTTTCCCACTACCCGGTTCAGGTAGTTGTGGACAACCGCGTAACAGAGCCCCGCGATAAGGTCTTCCCTTGCCACGCCCTTTTGGTGATAGGAAACGAGATCCGATTCCATGAAGACCGTGCACCGCTCAGCCAGCTTGACGGGGTTGCGCGAAGAGAGGGCGATCTTCTCGAACTCCTCCACAATATTGACTCCGTATTTGTTGGCAAGCTCGTGAAGAAAACTGCCGGTTCCCGCGGCACAGACCTTGTTCATGTCGAAATCCAGGGGATTACTATTCTGCAGAAAAATATACTTCGAGTCCTGGCCCCCAATCTCGAATATGGTATCCACCGCAGAGTCTATCTCGACGGCCCCGGCGGCGTGCGCGGTGATTTCGTCGATGATCAGGTCCGCGTTCAAAAAATCACCTACAACATAGCGTCCTGATCCGGTAGTAGAGACACCCTTTATCTCTGCATCTTCACCGATCGCACTCTGGAGATTCTGCAGCAGACCCTGTGTCACTTCGATTGGTTTTCCCTGGGTAGGAAGATAACGCTTGTGGATGATCTCCTGCCTTTCATTGACGAGGGCATATTTTGTGGTGGTGGATCCGATATCTATGCCAAGGTAGGCAGGCGACTTCCTGGCCAGTGCGATGACGGGAATCTCATTCGATTCATTGAAGCGGGTCTTTTTCATGAGGAGTCTCGGAGCCACGGGCACAAAGGCTTTTTGCTCTTTCTTTCGGGTCTCCCACACGGAGAAATCCATCTCCACTCTTTTTCCGGACTCCAGAGTTTGAAGAGCAACCCCGATAGCCCCAAGCGAGGTACTGTGCTCCGGGACAATGAGATCGGGGTAATACTCTTTAAACGCTTTTACCTGGAGAACATTGAGGGAAAGGCCCCCAACGAAAAGGATGGGTCCTTCGAGAACACGATTGGACACCATGGTGCTGATGTAGTTCCGGGTATTCCCCACGTGGAGTCCGAAAATGATGTCTTCCAGGGCCTCGCCTTTGTTCTGGAGATGAATCATGTCCGATTTGGTAAACACCGTACAACGGCAAGCGACATTCGCCGGCTTCCGGCTCTTGCTTCCGAGGGAAATAAAGGTATCCAGAATCCTGTCGATGTGGCAATGGGACGCTGCCTTTTCCCTTTCATACAAGGCCGTGGCCAACCGCTCTGCCTGCTGGTCGATAAACGATCCGGTGCCGGAAGCACAGGGACCGTTGGTCTTGAAATATGTCAGGCCCCAGGTCCCGTTTTCGTGTCTGATTTGCATCAGGGCCGTGTCCTGCCCTCCCATGCTGATGATAGATCGCACATCCGGTTGGATGTGCACGGCGCCCAACACCTGGCTGATAGTTTCGTATTCATAGAAAGCCCTAAACCCTTCGCTGAGCACCTTCCCGTGGTTCCCGGTGAAGCCCACTGATCGGATGTTCTCTTTCCCGAACCTTTCCAACACGTCCTTCATAACCGTTTTCACGTTCTCTTCCACGCGGCCCAAGTGCCGTCTATATGGAGATTCATAGACGATATCCTTCCCTTCACTCATGACCACGCAGTTAATACTGACCGATCCCGAATCAATGCCTACGACTACCTGATCTTTTTTCATCGTTTCCCTTCTTTCCCCCATGATCTGCTCCTTCCTTATTTAACGATGACAGTTCCGTAACGCTCGCTTCTCTGCTCGAAATCTCTTGTAAAAGGCCCGCTCGTAAACCTGGCAGAGGAACGAGGAGACCCCCTTTGCCAGACCGAGATCCCTTAACCGGCAGTAAATGTGCAATGGATCGAGAAAATGCTGCATTCTTGCTGTCACGGCCATTCTCCTTTTTCAGGTTTTGATCCCTAGTTTAGCAAGGGGTGTACCAAAGGAGTCGATGTCCCGTTACCTCTGCTCCAACTTGCTCCATTGAGCGGGCAGAGACGCTCAGTGGATATGAGCTATATTATTGATATTAAATAGAATAAATGCAGGCCAGGAGCCATAACGCAAAATCTGTAGACTTCTCTCCTCCGGGTTGGAGAGTCCGCCTTGAAAATGCTTGTTCTGGAAGGAAGGATGCAAATGCAGTTGACATCGTGCTGGTTTCATCGAGGGAAGAGTAGCAAATTCAACTGCTTGATAAGGCGCAAGGATGGTTGAAGGTGCAACAAAGGTTGCAGCGTTCAGGAGCTCTGGTTCATCTTCTTAAGACGCTTGTTCAGGGCCTGGCGGCTAATACCCAGCGCCAGCGCGGCGATCGACTGGTTGTCGCATGCCCTTTTCATGGCCTCCTCCACCAGCAGGTCCTCAATCTGTTTGAGAGTGGGCAGGGATTCGGAAAAGGTGACGCAGGTCTTGCCTTTGCCCACCGGGCCCGCGGACGTTTCCGCGTGCGTCGAAGGCTCCTGAAAAATATGCGACTTGAAGACCTCCATGGAGAGCTTTCCCGATTGGTGACGGCTCAGGGCATCGTAGATCATGGACTCGAGCTCACGCACATTCCCGGGATAGTGATAGCTGGCGAGGAGGGCGATCAACTCCTCCGGTGGGGTCGGCCTTTTCTTGCCGAGGTTCCTAGCAGCCTTGTCCAGGAGATGGTCCACAAGCACGGGCAGATCTTCGAGACGCTCCCTTAGCGGAGGGATGTGGATCTGATGGTCACAAAGCCGGTAATAAAGATCCTTCCGAAAACTTCCTGCAGCCTGCATGGCCTCGAGGTTCTGGTTCGTAGCCACGATAATCCGGGCGTCGGACCGTTTGGCCACATCAGAGCCCAGGGGCAGGTATTCTGCTTCCTGAAGAAGCCTGAGCAGCTTGACCTGAGAAGGGATACTCAAATCCCCGATTTCGTCCAGGAAAAGTGTGCCTTCGAACGCCTGCTCCACCAGGCCGCTTCGTGCCTGATCAGCGCCCGTAAAGGCGCCTCGTTTGTGGCCGAAGAGACTGTCCGAAAAGATGTTGTCGTCAAACCCCGCCACGTTGACCGCTACGAACTTTCCCGAACGGTTGCTGAGGGTGTGGACGGCCCTTGCAAACAGCTCCTTGCCCACACCGGTCTCTCCGCTGATCAGCACCGGCCTGGGGCTCGTGGCAATCGCCTCGGCATACTGAAAAATGGACCGGATGTTCAGGCTGTTCGTGATAATCTCTGAAAACGCCTCAGGATGTTTCAGTGTTCCGGAGAGAAAACTCGCCTTGATGGACCGGTTTTCCCGCTGCAGTTCGCGAAGCTCTACCGCCCTTCGTACACTACCGACGAGACGGCTTCTTTCCACCGGCTTGACCATGTAATCGAATGCCCCCAGCTTCATGCACTTCACGGCCGTTTCCACGTCATTCGCACCGGTAATAACGATGACAGGGATGTCCGGAAAATCGCCGATGATTTGGGGTAACAGCTCTTCCCCTGAAATGTGGGGCATCCTCAGGTCGAGGAGCATTACCTCGATCTCCCTGCTGGACAAACAGGACATGACCTCCCGGCTGTCCTGGCATCGGATGATATGGTTCATATTGGCGGAGCGAAGCGCCATCTCGAAGCTGGCAAGTGCCTGCACCTCATCATCCACCAGCATCACCGGAAGCTGCGGGTAAACAGACTCACTCATGGTATAGTCCCTCCCGGGGAAGGTTGACGGTCGATCGGCAGCCGGATTTCCGCTGTGGTCCCCCTGGCTGCCTCTGAATGAAAGCATAAGGTGCCGCCGAGTTCTTCTACGATCTTTAAAGAGATGGACAGGCCCAGTCCTACCCCTCCCTGGTCCTGTCTGGTTGTGAAAAAGGGGTCCGTGATGTGGGCAAGTGCCTCCTCCGGTATCCCCGAGCCCTCGTCACGAACCAGGATGACGACCTCCCCTTTGGCCGGGTCAAAAGAAGATGAGACAAAAACTCCACGTTCCTTGTCATCGATGGCCTGGCAGGCGTTCTGGATCAGATTGATCATAACCTGCTCGAGCCGCT
This sequence comes from uncultured Desulfobacteraceae bacterium, assembly GCA_964548365.1. Lineage (GTDB taxonomy): Bacteria > Desulfobacterota > DSM-4660 > Desulfatiglandales > Desulfatiglandaceae > B46-G9. The sequence goes on from CAZJRD010000032.1 coordinate 24,878, forward strand.
GGAAATTGCCCATGATCGCTGGCAGGTCATTACCGTATTCTATGACGAATCGGTTTGTGGACTTATTGATCATGTTTGCGAGAAGGGAAATCGCCGATGAAAGGACAGCTTTCACGTCCAGTGACTGTCTCATATCACCGGATTCCTCCCTGACGTAGTTCTTCAGATCCTCGACGATCCGCTTGATCCTTTTTGATCCGTCCAGGATCCCGGAAAACAGTGCCGGCACCTTGCCCCGGATCTCGGTATACCTCATGCCTCCCAGGAGAAAGTCACCGTTTTGCTCATAGTATTCCTTGAGGATCGGCATAGCATGGTCCCATGCCTCTTTCAGAATGGGTGCATTCAGCATGATGAAGTTGTTGGGATTGTTCACCTCATGGGAGACTCCAGAGACAAGCGTCCCGAGGGCCACCATCTTGCTCGCCTGCATCAGCTTCTGTTCCTGGATCATGGCCTGTTTTTCCGCTTCTTTTCTTTCAGTAATGTCCCGGGTAATCCCGCGAAAACCAATGGGTTCGCCATCTGAATCGCGCATCAGGGAAATGGAAATCTCAAGAAATCGGCGGTTCCCGCTCTTCTGGATGGTTTCCCACCCCAGTGCCCTTGAGGGTTCCCCGGTCCTGAACACTTCGTTGAAGGTTTCATAGACCTTTTTCGCCGTCTTTTCGCTCATATACTGTCGGTTATTCATCCCCTTGAGCTCTTCCTTTTGGTAACCCAAGATCCTGCACATGGAATCGTTGAAAAAGGTCAGGTTGCCCGCAAGATCAACCTCGTAGTAACCGTCTTCAATACTGTGCAAAATCGTTCTGTATTTCTCCTCGCTCTTACTCAGGGCGCTTTCCACACCCATTCGTTCCGTGATCTCCTTTTTATAGTCCTTCAGAGTACCCATCATTTCTTTCTGTTGCGCTCGGATGGTGGTTAACGCCCTTGAAAAGCGACGAGAAAGGAAAAGCGACTGGAAGAAAATGAATATGAAGAAACCAAAAGGAGCAAGATACCCGGTTCCTATTATCCGCTCAGCATACATCACATCATTGAGTGCCGCCAGAGAGAGGATGACATACCCGAAGAACAAGGCAGACGTTCCCTCACGCCCGTGCCTCCAACAGTCGATGAGGAAATAGAAACAGTAAACAGCGGTCCCAAGCATAAAGATCTCGCCCAAGGGAAGGGTCTTGGTGAAAATCCTCGCATTCGTAGAAACTACGACGGCTGAAAGGATCAGGAAACTGATGGTGACAACTTGGAGAAATCGTTTTGAAAACTCACTGAACAGGGATCTCAGATACAGGCAGAAGGCAGGGATAGCAAGGTAAAACGAAAGATATTCAAGCCTTGTCATGAGTGCCCAGTTCGCGTTGGGGAAAAAGAGTGAAAATGGTCTTTCACCGGTATCAAGGAGACGCAGACCGATCAAAAGGCAGAAAACACTGAAGTAGAGGGAGGAGCGATCTTTCCTTTTGAAATCAACCAGGCCGAGGTTATACATGGCGATGATAAATATGCCTCCTAACAGAAACAGGGCCAGCCCGATTCTCTTCTCTCTCATCCACCTGAGCTGATCCCCATCACCAAGCTTCACTGCTTCCCAAATCCCGCCTCGCCTGTGGTGAAAGTTCGAAACGAGGAAAATTATCTCTATTTCCTTCTTTACAGGGTCCAGGTTTACTACCTGTGGGAGGAATCGCGGCACTGTTGTTTCATGACTCGTCCCCGCGACCCCTGCAGAGGCGACCTTTTTTCCGTTCACATAGATAGTATAAGCTGTCCCCATATCAAGAATTCTCAGGGCCAGGCTGGTCCATTGGTGCCCCAAAAGAACCTTCACCCGGTAGGTCGCATATCCAACGCCAGGAAACCTGCGCTCGCCATTGATGCGCCGGTTCCAGTATCCGGGCACCTTCATGAATCCGGTCTTACGGGGTGTCTCCTCCCCGGAGAAATCTGACGGAATGAATTGTTTTTTCCAGTAGAATTCAAAGTTTCCTGCGAGATCGACAGGGCCATCCGTTTTGAAATCCCACTTTCGCAAATCCATTACACCATTTATCGCCTCAGGGGATTTTTTCGCCGAGGCATTGCTGTTACACATAAAGACCACATGAGGGAGAAGAACGAAGAACAGGAAAGCACATCCAATGTTGAGCCTTATCAGAGGACCACGGTTGTCTTCATGGCAAGCACGGCTCATGAGCATTGAGACCCTCCAAAGAATAAGGTTTCAGCGACCAGCCCGAAAAAATCGTCAAGTGATGCATATAGATTGAGCGCCTGCTCAATCGTGGCCTACTGGTTTCGGCTACTCGGGGCAATAACAGATCCTGGCTATAGAAATCCATGGTTCCCAAGGGGACGAGAGGCATGCGTCAGGAGGCACGGGGCATACTTTGAGCAAAGTCTCCAAGGAAACCTCAGCGCATGAAGTCAAGAAGAGGAGGAAAAACAATGACTTCATTAGAGAACAAAAAACCCTAAGAGTCAAGAAAAAGCGTATTTAAAATGAGAGTTTCGCGATCACGACCGGTAAATCAGGAAAGCACCAAGCAGACCGAGGAGAATGAACATGACCTTCTTGTACTGAACGTCGCTGATCTTGCCGTAACACAGGGCACCCACATAGGTCCCCAACAAGAGTGCAGGAAAAGAAACACCGAAATATTTCAGGACGACCGTTGTAATGAGACCATTTAGCGTATAGAAGAGAACCACAATCGCCCCGATAACAAAGAACATCCCCTGTAAAGAGGCTTTTATGCGATCCTTGGGCCAATCCTGCAAGGAGGCGTACACGATGACTGCGGGCCCCGACGCACTGAAGGCACCCCCAAGGCACCCCCCGAGAAAGCCGAACAGATATCCCCACCTTTCAGCGGTTTCTCTTGGTCGTCTCTTTGATACCAGGCTGTAGACCGAATAGGCAATGAGGAGGCTCCCGAGAACAAACTGGACCATGCCCTTGTCCATTTTCTTGAGGAACAGGACACCGAGGGGTATACCCGGCACGGTCCCGATCAGGAAAGGAATAATTTTCCTCCACGCAAGATACTTCCAGAGCTGAATCAAGAGAACGGTAGTCATGGTGAGTCCCATCACTGCCGTCAAGGGTATCACGGTCTTGATATCGAGAAACATTGCGAGGAGCGGTATGGCAAGCAGGATTGATCCAAACCCGGATAGCCCCTGGGTGAAACCGGCAAAAAAGATAATCGCACAGATCAACAAATAGGTTTCCATCAGCCGCCAGCCTTCTTCATTCGTACCTTGATGTGGCTGAAATTCGGACCTCCTCCAATTTGTTGAAAGGTGCCCGGGGCAAGAACATTCAACGGGCTTCCATCAAGACCGATGAGCGGCCGCGGCGCCCAGAGAATTCCGCGCTTTACCTTTTCATTGACCACGGCCGTCACCACGACGCGCCCGAGTTCATTGTAGAGGGCCACGGTATCACCTTCACCTATCTCCATCGCGCGGGCATCCTCTTTATTGATCCAGACGATTTGAGGAATGGGGCCGTAGACATCGGTAAACTGGCTGTGCGTGTATTGAGGGATCGAGCTATTCAGTAACAGGTATACATCCTGCTCCGTGTTCAATTCGCCCTGGAAGGGAATGCTCCGTGCCCCGGTTTCGAGTGCCTTCGAGGAAGAGAATTCAATTTTTCCGGACAGTGTCTGGTATTCATTCCTTTCGCGTAGTCTGAGTTCGAGAACCTCGCCTTTCATCAGGTCGTGAAAACATTTTTCTTTAAAACTCTCCTGCAAAGCAACCTCCAGGACCTGCCAGGGATCTTCGTACAACCAGCGCTCAGACAGTTTCAGTCTCCCGGCGATCTCCCGCATCACCCCGATCTCATCCCGGGATTCTCCGAGTGGTTCAATGACTTTGTTCGAGAGCCTGCAATAAAGATGATGATCGCAGAAATTCACGTCGATCTTCTCAAAGTTCGTGGGCGCGGGCAGGACCAGATTCGCGAAATGGGCAGTTTCAGACCAATGGGAATCCTGTACCACGACGAAGACATCGTCCCTGGCAAGGCCCTTCCGCACTGATGCTTGATCCGGCAACGTCAATACCGGATTGGTCCCGAGCACAAAGACAAATTTGAACTCGCCAGATGCCAATTTCTGCCCAATGGAAACCTGGTTGACCACCCGGCCTTTCCGCCTTGCAAGGCTACGCCCGGTAAGAGAACCCCAATCCACCTGTCGTCCTTGTGCATCGCTGTAATGGAAGCCCCTGTGGTACCCGAGCAGGGCAGGCAAGAGAGCTGCCGCTCTTGCCGCTTCCGCGCCCGCACCTGATTTCTGCAGCCCCAGACCGATCATGAATGCGGCTGGACGTCTCTTCATGTAAATGTCTGCAACAACCTCAATCTGCTTCCGGCCAACCCCCGTCATCTGCTCCACTCGATCCAGTGTCCAGGACAATGCCTCCTTTTTAAATTCCTCATAATCGACAGTCCATTCATCGATGAACCGTTCATCAACACCATCATGCAAAATCAACTGTCTCGCGATGCCGTACGCCAATGCGACATCACTCCCCGGGCGGGGATGTACCCGGATATCAGCACGCTCAGAAGTCGGGCTTTCCCTGGGGTCTACATTAATAATGATCGCCTTACGGTTTTTTCTTGCCCTTGCTGCAAATGCCCAGTGGTGAGGGGCACTCACCTTCGCATTATTTCCCCAAAAGGTAATGACGTCCATCTTCTCCAGTTCTTCCAATTGGATTCCATAGGACAGCCCATAGTGGAGGCCTATGGCAGCATAACCGGAAGAAGCGCACAGGCCATAATCCGTGGTCGTGGCCCCCAGCGCATGCCACAGCCTCCTTGGAAAATACCAGGTCAGGAATCCCTGGTTTCCGGCATAATCATAGAGGAGCACGGATTCAGGCCCGTGCGTTTCGAGGGTATGTTGGAGCGTTTCGGAAAGTCTAGACAGGGCTTCATCCCAGCTTACTCTACTGAACTTCTGGGTACGACTCCCTTTTTTTCTCATATGCGGGTAGAGAACTCGATTCCTGCTATAGACCCTTTTCGGATCTCCCACGCCCCGTGGGCAAACAAATCCCCGGGTGATCGGATTTTCCTTGCTCCCTCGAACAGAAAGGATCTTCCCCTCCTCCACGGTCACATCCAGGAAACAGGTATCAGGACAATCCCGGTGGCAAACTGTTTTGATGACGTCCAATTTTCAACACCCTCCTGGTCGTATTTGTCAACCGAAATCTATGCTTGCACGAGCTTACAGCCGGAGAGCCTTGTGCTCATTTTCCTGGAAACAGGAGCATCCAGCCGCCCAGGACAATGAAAAGCACCCCGGCTCCAACCCTGATGTAGTTCGGGGGAATGAATCGATTGATAAAAGAACCCAAGGCAACAGCAAGCAGGGAAGTCAGTGCAAGTGCGCCGGCTGACCCGAGAAAGACCGACAAGCGCGATTTGCTTTCCGCGGCAAACGTGAGGGTCGCCAATTGTGTCTTGTCGCCCAGTTCTGCCAGGAAAATCATCCCGAATGTCGCGAAAAATACCTTAAAATCCATTCCTTGATCCTCCATCCGTACTTGAAGCAGTTCCGTTATACCTACGTTGAGCACAGGTGCAAGTCAACTGGTTTTCCCCTGATTCACCATCAAGGTATCATCTGCGGCGTTGCCTTCGCTCGCTCCTCCTTGCGACGTATTGTTTATACGACTCAGTCGTCGCTCCTCGGCGCCTTGTATTCATGGGACTCTCCACCATCTCGCGACGAGGATCGGTGAGAAACCCGGGTTAAGGAATATGAAAAGTCCCACACCACAAAACAAGGGAACGACCTTTCGTTGTTTCTTACCATTTGGTGCGGGTCATAGAACTATACCAAAGTCTGGATCAGGAGGACGACCAGCAAGGCTGCCAGTACATACGCGGCATAGGCATTCACTCTGCCCGAGTGCATACGTGCCAGCTGTTCTGCCAGGGAACGACCATACTGGACAATGGGTCTGCCGAAAAGCCGGTCAATGAGATGGATTTCAATTTCGTCTTTGCGTATGGCGCTCAGGAAATGGCTTGCAATGGTTTCGCGGGCATCACGCACCGGGATAGGCTTGAAAATGGAGCTGAAAATGACACGCACGGGATTTGAAAACCCTGTGGCACTATAGGTCATTTCGGGCAAAAGCCGCCTGACGCCCCCGCTCCAGGCAGATTTTCGCGACAGGGATCGGTGTCTGGTCAGCAAACGTACGATCACAAAAGCCGCTCCGATAAGCAAGAAGAGCACCGCCACGGTATAGGACGGAGACATGGCAAAGATGACCGGGTTTCGCTCCGATCCCCGGTGCATGATCACCAGACCCCTCCCCGGAAGTACATCCCTTCCCACTTGGGCCCCCAGCTTGTGGAATTCCGACACAAAGCCTTCGCTGAATTTCTTGTTTCCTTTTCCTACCGTGAAAAACGGGGGCACCAGTTGGTCAACAGCGCTCACGTGCACATAGGGTTGGACTACCCGATCCATCACCGGGATGACATAGGTGGGTAATATGCCGAGGAGGAAGCAGATCACCGCCAGCATACCCATTGAGACAGTCATGGAACGATGGGCCTCGGCCGCCTTTCCGGCCTGCTCCGACCGCGCCTTTCCCAGGAAGTTCATGGCAAAGGCCTTTACAAAACAGGTCACCGCAAGGGCTGCTGTCAGGGCCAGTCCGGCGCCGCAGAGGGCGAATACAATTTTTACCGCCTTGGAAGACAACACCGCACACTGGAGCATCGTCTGCAGGGTCAGCCATTCACTCACAAACCCGTTGAACGGCGGCAGGGCGGCAATGGAGAGAGCGCCCATTAGAAAGAACAGGGCCGTCCATGGCATATTTCTGATAAGCCCGCCAAGGCGGTTCATATGCCTCGTGCCCACCTGCATATCCACGGTGCCTGCACCCAGGAAGAGGAGCGCTTTATAAACGGAGTGATTGGTCATGTGATAAAGGGCCGTAATAAAGGCAAGTCCCGCGAGCACCTGGTGGCCTGATGCCAGAAATACAAAGCCTGCTCCAAGACCGGCGGTGATAATCCCCATATTCTCTACAGAGCTGTGGGCCAGCATTTTTTTTATGTCATCTTCAGGCGTGGCATAAAGGATACCCACCAGGGCCGATACGGTGCCGATGACCAAGACAACAAGGCCCTTTCCCGTACCTGCAACAGGAAGCAGATCCATATTCATTCTGATAATTCCGTATAACCCAAGGTTCGAAGCAACGGCTAATAATCCGGAGATATTTGACGGAGCAGCGGGATAGGCAAGGGGAAGCCAATTGTTCACGGGCACAAGACCGGCCTTTACCCCGAAGCCGAAAAAGGACAGCAGGAACACGAACCAGCAACCGGTCATACCAAGAGCGGCTGAACCGTCGCGCAAGGATGCAAAGCTGATATTCCCGCTAACCCTTGCGATAACCATGAACGCCAGGATGACCGCCAGGGTTCCCGCCTCGCTCATCAGGAGCATAATAAGACCTGAGCGCGTAGCCCTCTCTCGCTCATGTTCATAATTGACCAGCAGGTAGCAAAGCAGGGACATGGTCTCCCATGCAATGAGAAAAGAGAGCACATCCATGGCTATGAGGGTCAAGACAATGGAAGCAAAGAGGAGATGGTAGAAAAGCCCGAAGGATCTCAGGCTGTACTTTCCAAGATACCTCTTGAGATACCCTGTAGAAAAAATTGACACGGGGAAAAATACCAAACCCGTTATAAAGAGGAAGAGAGAGGAGATCCGGTCAATACCGATAACCAGTCTTCCAAATGGGGGTACAGCCCAGAGTTTCACGGAAAACAGATCTCCGGACAAAAGCACGTTTCCGCCTACCCACATGAGCACCAGAGAGGCTGCCGCACCGATTACGGAAATGGTCAATGCAATCTTTTTTTCCTGAATCACCATGCCCGCGAGAATACCCAGGCTACAGAGCACGAAAAAGAACACCAGGAGAAAATCCGTCTGCGCCATATCCTACGCCCTCCCCTTTTTCTGTCTCTTCCCTGATCGCCCGGCTGCCATGAGGAGGGCATGCAGGGTGGCAAGAGGCGGCGGTGGACAACCCGGCACCTCTATATCGACGGGAATCGTTTCCCCGATACCCGCGCCCACGGCAAAACTCGGCCCGAAAATTCCTCCCGAGAGCGCGCATGTTCCCACTGCTATTACTCTCTTGGGCAAGGGCATGGCCTCGTAGCATTTTTCCAGGGGCAGCCTCATTGGGTCGGTCAAAGGCCCTGTCACCAATAAGATATCTGCCGTCCTGGGAGTCGGGGTGATAAAAAAACCAAGACGATGGATATTGTAATAAGGGCTGCTTATCTGTTTGATCTCGCTCATGCAGGCTCCACAGGCCCCTGCATCCAGGATCCTGATATGAAGAGAACGGGAAAACGGCTTGTCGAGTCTGCAACTTTCGGCGGTAAAACGGGCCCATTCATAGCCCTCTTCCCAAGTGAGCGATTGTTGCTTTTCCCGTTTGCACCTGAAACATTGGATACAGCGGGCTTGATCAACCAGGATCTCATCCTTTACGCCGGCTAACGCGCTCGTGGGACAGAGATTCGCCACAGCCCTCGCCTCTTCTTCCCGGGCGAACTCCGCACCGGCAGGTCTCCCGGGCGACACCCCGACAGCCGTCTCTTCGGCCTTTGGATAGGCTGTCGTTTTGATTCCCGTCTGAAGTCCTTTGAACACCCATTTGGTCATTTCATTTTCTCCTATTCAGTGTCCAAAATTTATTTATGGATAGACACTATCGGTCACACTCCGCATTCGACAACCCAAAGGTAGCCATGATGATGGGGAAATCCTGAAAGGCGAACTCTTCCGCCGCAAGGTGAAACCCATGCCAGTTGACAAACGAGGGCGTCATGACACGGTACCGCGTAACCGTCCCTTTTTCGTCAAGGCAGACCCAGTGAAAGGCCGCACCCCTGGGGGCCTCGCTCAAGCCCAGAGCCGCACCCTTACTCAAGACCGGCTTCATTATCACAGGGCCTGTGGGCAGAGACGAAGCGATCTGGTGGATCAGGTTGACAGCTTGTTCCGTCTCGCTGAAAATCACCCTAAGACGGGCGTACCCATCTCCCTCCTGCTCGCGCGGCACCTGGAATTTCAACCGGCCGCCATAATCACTATACGGTTGTGCCTCGCGCAAATCACGTGACACACCCGATGCCCGCGCAACAGGCCCCACAAGGCCATATGAGACGGCCTTTTCCCTTGAGACAATCCCCACCTCTTCCAGCCGGTCAAGAAATGAGCTGGTGAAACGCAGCATCTCCTGGAGTCTTTTCAGGTTATCGAGGATGTCCCAGGCTGCTTCACCTATCTCTTTGCATTGGTCATCACCCAGATCCGCCGCCAGCCCACCCGGGATATTGAGGCCAAAGAGATAACGATGGCCGGTAAACCGGCAGGTCAGCCTCAAAAGTTCTTCTTCCAGGATACTTGCCTGGCTGGCGGCCACGGCAAGGGCAGTCGAAGAACAGATTCCCGAGATGGTGGCCACATGGTGACGAAGACGTTCCAGTTCTGCCAGAAGTACTCTCAGACTCTTTGCCCGGGCAGGCACTTCCGTGTTGCAGATTTTCTCCACGGCCTGACAGAAGGCCAACGAGTGGGCAAAGGCCGACGTACCGGAAAACCGTTCTGCCAGAAAGAGTACCCGGTCAACGGAGAGCCCTTCGGCAATCTTCTCTATGCCACGGTATTTGTAGAAAAAACGAGGGATTGTCCGAATGACATCCTCCCCGACGGTTTCAAGAAGAAAATGAGCGGATTCGGCAAAGTCGGAATAGACCGGCCCAATGGGCATCATAAAGGCGCCCGGCGCCTCCAAGATAGTCCGGGGCCGCCAGTCGGGATCAAGCTCTTTATGGGAATATGGCCGGACGGCGTCAAAAGATTTGCGCATGGGATTTACCCCTTCGGGCCACTCCTCGTGCAGCACAAAATCACCCAGTCGCGGGTGTCCCTCGAATAGAAGGCCGAACAGGTCTTCAATCTCCCGCTCCTGCCAGTCTGCGGCATGGATACGAGGACTGATGCTCGGCACTTTGATGCGGGATAAGGGAAAACGAACGGTCACGTGCACCTGTCCACCTCCGAGATTGCCATAGAAGATGTAACGGATAACCCACTCCGTCTCCTCTTCTTCGACTACCATGGTGGCAAAGCTGTATCTCTGGTCTGAGAAAAGCCATCCGCAGAGTTCCTGCAGAACCCCTGGATCGCATATAATGGAGGTTCGCAATTTTTCCTGGTCCATCCTTGGTCTTGCCTTGTCCTTCCAGCGTGATGCCACTGCCTGGGGCAGATCCACGAATTTCAGAATATTGTTCAAAGTAAGGTCCATTTCGTCTAACTCCCGAATGCAAGTGCCGCAGATTGCAGGATATGATGCAGGGGGGATGGAATAAAGAGGCCCAGAACCACCACGGGGATTACTGCCAGGGCCAGCGTTACAACAACGCTTGCAGGCAGGGGAGACGCCTCCGCTCCCGCTGATGGTCTCCCGAAGACCATCCGGTTTATCTGGTACATGATCCCGCAAAAGGCAATCGCAATGAACAGGGTAAGCAGACCTGTGATCACATAGTGTTCGGAACCCAGGCCTGCCTTTATGATGGAAAACTCACTGAGGAATACGGCAAACGGTGGTGCCCCTGCAATAGCCAGCCCCCCGATCATCAGAGAGATACCGGCGAGCGGCGATATTCGGATTAGCCCTCGAACCGAACTGATATCCCTGGTACCGGAGACCAGGAGGGCCGTACCTGCCGCAAAAAAACAGAAAGACTTCGTTACGGCATGGGCAAGGATCTGTGACAGAGCGCCCAGATGTGCAGCTCCGCTGCCCAGGCCTGCTGCCACAAGGATGATCCCCATGTGCTCAATGGTGGAAAAGGCGAAGAGCCTCTTGTAATCCTTGACCTGGAGCAGGAGAAAAGCGGCCGCACCCGCCGATATCAACCCAAAGGTGATGAACCAGGTGGCCACCGGGCGACCGGGTACCCCGTTGAGGACCGGCAGGAGCCTGATAATGACGTAAAGGGCCGTGGTGGTCTCCACGCCTGACAAGAGAGCACAGACAGGGGATGGGGCCTGGCTGTGCGCATCAGGCAGCCAGGTATGAAGCGGCACAAGCCCTGCCTTGGTCCCGAATCCTAAGAGGATAAAGAAAAAGGCGATCTTGAGAAAGACCGGCGGAATTTTTGGTGCAGCCAGAACAAGACCGGGCCAGGTGAAATTCTCCGCCCCGGAAATCCGCAGTCCCCAGTAGAGGATCAAGACCCCGATAAGGGCAAGGGCCGCGCCCAAACAGGTGAGGACCACATATTTCCATGCTGCCTCCAGGGCCTCCGGGCTGTTTTCAAATCCCACCAGGAACACGGAGAGAAGCGTGGTCAGTTCTACTGCAATCCACACAAGGGCAACCTGGGAAAGCAGCGGGACTGCCAGCATGGAGACCAGAAAAAGGTTATAGCGGGTGTAGTAACGTCGAGCCCGGTTGAGACTATCTCCACTGATTGTCCTTCCTATATATCCCCATGAGAACAGGGAGGCCGTAAAGCCTACGAATGAGACCAGCAGAAGAATCAAGGCGCTGAGGCCGTCGCAGGAAAGCCAGCCTCCAAGGGCAACGGTCCTTCCAGGAGCGCCGGGTTGAGAGCCGAAGGCAACATGCATTGCCAGGAGAAAGGTTGCCAGTGTTCCAATGATCGTGCCACCGGCCGCAAGATTCCCTTTTTTATCACTCCTGAGTGAAAGTGCTGCAGCAATCACTGGGATCAACAGGATAATCAGAAATTCCATGATGCACTATTCCTCCTTCAGGCTTGCCATTTCTCCCACCAGCGTGGTGCCGACACGTTTATGGATACTCCGGGTAAGGAGCCCGATCACCAGGGCGATAACCAGGACGTCAAAGGCCGCTGCCAGTTCGGAAATCAAAGGCAGGTCCGGGGCAATGGCTATGCCAGCCATAAAGGCACCGTTTTCCATGGTCAGGATTCCCAGGAGTTGCGGCAAAGCTTCCCTCCGTACTGTGATGGCATACCCACCTATGAGGAGACCGGCCATCCCGATCGGCAAATTTATCCGCACGAAGGGCGTTGAACCGACCAGCAAAAGGGGGTGCACAATGAAATAGGCAAACATGGTTAGCCCGGCCGCTATGAGCAGAGATGTGGGGATGCCGAGGGTCTGCGTTATCTCACGACGGGCATGGATTTCATGGCTGAGCACATGGTAGAGGAGCCATGGGATCACCAGGGCCTTGGTCCCGATGGTGATCCCGGCCACCACAAAAAGGTGGATCGATGCATGCTCAATCCCGAGGATCAAGGCGGATGCCGCCAGGAGGACTGATTGGACGATAAACAACCGCAGACACCCGATCACCTGGCGTACGCCTACGATGCCGAGCACGGTGAGGATAAAAAGACCGCCTGCAAGGGCGTTTAGTTGAGCCATTTTTTCCTCCTGCATTTGATGGAATCGTAAAAAGTCCATCCATGGACTTTTTACTCGCGGAATCCGAAAAATGTTATTTTCGGCTTGCTTACAAATCAATGGGTTGCAGTGCACCCCATTGATTTGCGTGCCCTTCCATGGGCACGTTGATGACTTCTACGAAGTCATCACATTTCAATGAGCTGAACAATAACCGCAACCACCGAGGTAACAAAGGCGGCCCCCATAAACTCGGGGATCCGGAACAACCTCAATTTGGAAAGAGACGATTCTATGACCACGAGGATGACCACGAAAACGAGCATCTTCAATAATATCAATGGGATCGCCAAAAGGAGTCCCCACACGGCATCTCCGCTGGCCAGCCCCCAGGGGCAGACAAGCACATTGAGGAAGATGCACAAGAGCACGAAAAACTTCATGCACCCGCCCCACTTCATGAGCGCGGCACCGCGCCCTGAATATTCCAGCCCTTTTGACTCGTCGATCATGGCCAGCTCAAAATGCCCGGAAGGATTGTCCACGGGTATGCGCCCGTTTTCCGCAATGATGAGCATTAAAAACGCAAGCAGGACTAGCACATGCGCGGGGGTGAAAAAATTGGCAACAGGGGTAACCCAGGCCTGCTGTACAATATAGGGGATGGTTGAACCGGCCACAAAAGACACGGTGAAGAATACGATCATGAATACCGGTTCGGCAAGAAAACCGACCATCCGTGTCCGGCTGGCTCCCATGGGGCCGTAAGGGTTTCCCGTATCAATGGCCGCAAGGGTCGCAAAGAAACCGCCCAGCGCCAGGATGGAACCACCCGCCAGCATATCACCCATGAAGGCGAAAAAAAGCGGATAATCTGTAAGCACCGGGATGAGCAGGGTCACAAAGATGGGGGCGACAAAAACCATATATGGGGTAAAGCGAAAGATCCACGAACTCTCCTCCGGAATCACTTCATCTTTATGAAAAAGCTTCCAGATATCGCGGTAAGGCTGAAAAATACTCGGTCCTTTCTTAGACTGGACCCGCTCCTTGAGGCGGTCGATGATCCCCTTGATGAGTGGGGAAAAGATCATGACCACCAGAACCTGCATGATGTTGAATACAATTTTCTGCGTCATCTATTTTCTCCTCCGAAATGATACAGCAGGTATCAAGTCAAATAGATGTATGTAAACAATGATGGGAGCGTCGCTGCCGGGGAATGGAAGAGCGAATACGAGCAAAGGGTACTGTGCTGACTTGTGCCCTGTTTTGGACATAAAAAAACTCCCGACGTGGTTTCCGACAAGAGTTTTATAAAGATGGATTGGCACTGCTCCCGTCGGGGTCTGTCTTGGCAGGAGTCATCAGCACTGAAGTGCGGTTAAGGGGTGAACTCCATCACCTCTTTACGAATATAGTCTGCTATGCTACATATTAATTCCTGCCTGTCAAGACTTTTCCCTAGAAAT
>CAZJRD010000033.1:0-9022 GCA_964548365.1 uncultured Desulfobacteraceae bacterium
GAATGGCGTAACGACTTCCCCACTGTCTCGACCAGGGACTCGGTGAAATTGAATTAGCGGTGAAGATGCCGTTTACCCGCGAAAAGACGGAAAGACCCCGTGAACCTTTACTACAGCTTGACATTGGATTTTGGGCTATTATGTGTAGGATAGGTGGGAGACTGTGAAATCTCGACGCCAGTCGGGATGGAGTCGCCCTTGAAATACCACCCTTAGTAGTTTAGGATTCTAACCTTGACCCGTTATCCGGGCCGGGGACAGTGTCTGGTGGGTAGTTTGACTGGGGCGGTCGCCTCCTAAATTGTAACGGAGGCGCGCGAAGGTTCCCTCAGGCTGATTGGAAACCAGCCGTAGAGTGTAAAGGCATAAGGGAGCTTGACTGCGAGACCGACAGGTCGAGCAGGTACGAAAGTAGGTCTTAGTGATCCGGCGGTTCCGTATGGAAGGGCCGTCGCTCAACGGATAAAAGGTACTCCGGGGATAACAGGCTTATCGCGCCCAAGAGTTCACATCGACGGCGCGGTTTGGCACCTCGATGTCGGCTCATCGCATCCTGGGGCTGGAGCAGGTCCCAAGGGTTTGGCTGTTCGCCAATTAAAGCGGTACGTGAGCTGGGTTTAGAACGTCGTGAGACAGTTCGGTCCCTATCTTTCGTGGGCGTAGGATATTTGAGAGGATCTTTCCTTAGTACGAGAGGACCGGGATGGACGAACCTCTGGTGTACCAGTTGTCGCGCCAGCGGCATAGCTGGGTAGCTACGTTCGGAATGGATAACCGCTGAAAGCATCTAAGCGGGAAGCCAACCTCAAGATAAGATATCCCTTCATCTGATTCGTCAGATGGCTGAAGACCCCTTGTAGATGACAAGGTTGATAGGCCAGGTGTGGAAGTGTGGTAACACATGAAGCTAACTGGTACTAATAGGTCGTGAGGCTTGGCCATATCTTTTTCATTTTTTTTGTTGAAGAGGAATCCTAAGAAAGGGACTTTTTGCTTACCCTGTATTTTGGTTTTATATTTTTTACAGTTTTCGGTGGTTATAGCGAAAAGGAAACACCCGTTCCCATCCCGAACACGGCAGTTAAGCTTTTCAGCGCCGATGGTACTGCGTGGGAGACTGCGTGGGAGAGTAGGACGCCGCCGAATTTCATATAAAGGCCCTCCCATATTTCATGGAAGGGCCTTTTTTTGTGTAGCAATCTCTTGACTTTGCTTTGACGGCCGCATATGAGAAGAAAACATGAAATGACGTAGTACACTATTCTTGCCGGCGAGGGAAAGATACATGGTTGAGGAAAATATGAAGATTCCAATTGAGAAGGTTGATGGCCATACCTGTTTTGCCTGCGGTACGGCAAATCCCATTGGCCTGCAGATGAACTTCTATCGGCAGGGCGGCAGTGTCTGCTCTGATATTACCCTTGGGGAGTATCATGTGGGGTGGGAGAGTATCGCCCACGGCGGCATCATCTCCACCATGCTTGACGAAGTGATGTCATGGACTGTGCTCTATTTCAAGAGGAGCTTTTTCGTCACGCGAAAGATGGATATCAAGTACGTGAAAACCGTACCCGTAGGAGAACCACTCACCGCAAGGGGGTCCATTTCAGGCAATTCATATACGGCGGATACAGAAAAGGTCAGGGCAAAGGGCCAGATTGTGGATAAGGAAGGGCATCTGCTGGCCCGGAGTACTGGTGAATTTGTGCTTCTTCCCAAGGAAAAACTGGAAGAGGTCCCGGAGGGAATGAAGCAGGAAATGCTGGCCTTATTCGAAAAACTGGGTAAGTGAAATCGCCAGGCTTGTGTCAAAAAGGCGATGTTGTTGACTAATTTCACAAACTCCAGAGAGAAGCTGGAAGTATCACTGATGACAGAGGAAAAAGTTCACTTTAAATCAGGGGACCTGGTCCTGGAGGGGCTTCTTGCCCGCGCTGAGGGGAGCAAGGGAGTGGTCGTGAGTCACCCACATCCTCTTTATGGCGGGGATATGCAAAACAACGTGGTCACAACACTCGTCCGGGCCTATCAAGATGCCAGATGTACGACACTTCGGTTCAATTTCAGGGGCGTTGGCGGGAGTGAAGGCAGCTACGACGACGGTCGCGGAGAACAGAATGATGTGAAGGCTGCCCTCGATCACCTCGTGTCCCTGGGATGCACTAATCTGGATCTTGTCGGATATTCCTTCGGAGCATGGGTAAATGCAATGGGTGGGCATGAATATCCTCAAATAAGGAGGTTGAACATGGTATCACCGCCCGTAGCCTTTCTGGACTTCTCAGCTCTGAAATACATTCCGGAAATCGCGATAGTTATTTCCGGTTCCCGTGATGACATCGCACCGCCTCCCATGATCCGGGAAATGATCGACACGTGGAACCCGGAGGCTGAATTCAGGGTCATAGAAGGAGCGGATCACTTCTACAGCGGGTACGAAGAGGATCTTTTTCAGGTAATATGCAAATTTCTCGGCGAGGAAGCGGGGAAGGCTTCATAGCTCGGTAGCCAGGCGGCGAGACGGCTGGTCTGCTGATAGAAGTTAGGATAGAGAGGAATTTTGAATTTGGAAAAAACAATTGTCACGCCCGCTCACCTTGTTCGCTAGAGACACAGAGCAGAAAGAGAAAAGTTTTTGATTCGTCGGTTTTCTTTTTTAATCTCTGTGATCTCTGCGACTCTGTGTGAGATATTGTTTTTGTCTGTGTGAGTCTGCGTGTGTCTGCGGCAAAAGGAAAAAGGAGGAGGGGAAGAAGTTGTTGCGTACCATCACGAGAATGCAGAACCCCATCATGGAGTACGCCTGGGGTTCGAGGAGCGCCATCCCGGAGCTGCTTGGAATCCAGAATCCAGAGCAGAAGCCCATGGCTGAAATGTGGATAGGCGCGCACCCGAAGGCCTCTTCAGCGGTTTTCGTAGATGGGAAATGGATTTCCCTTGATGAGGTGATCCGGTCTTCTCCTAATACGATTCTGGGAGGGGGTGCGGCCCGGCGATTTGAGAATCGGCTTCCGTTCCTTTTCAAGGTGCTGGCGGCCGAAAATCCTCTTTCCATCCAGGTCCATCCAGATCTTGAACAGGCAAAGGAGGGATACAGGAGAGAAAACGAGCTGGGGTTTTCCCTGGGAGCACCTGAACGGAACTACCGAGACCCAAACCACAAACCAGAGATCATCTGTGCGCTTGACTACTTTGATGTTTTGAAGGGTTTCAGGAAGATTGATGCGATCATTTATCTGCTCAAGAAAGTATCCTCGGGCCCCCTCGATAGTTTGATTGATCTGCTTATGAGGGAACCTGACGAACGGGGAATGCGGGTTTTTTTTAGAACCCTCATGACCATGAAAAAGGAGAAAATGGCCGGGATCATTACCGGAGTGGCCGAGCAGGCAACTGAATTTGCGGAAAATGATCCGGCATTCGGGTGGATCGTTGCGCTGGAGGAGGCCTATCCGGGAGATCCAGGGATTCTTGCTCCCCTATTCCTCAATCTGGTTCAGCTTCGGCCGGGGGAGGCACTTTTTCTGCCGGCAGGAGAACTCCACTCCTATCTCAGGGGGGTGGGGATAGAGCTGATGGCGAATTCGGACAATGTGATCAGAGCGGGCTTGACCAAGAAAAATGTGGACGTCCCTGAACTGCTCAAAATTACCCGGTTTGCGATGGGAAATCCGCCGGTGCTCGGGGCGCTTCGGGTGTCACGGGGAAGGGAGGTATATACTACCCCCTCTGAAGAATTTGTGCTCAGCAGGATCCATATGGAGGACGAAGAAACCTACGAAGCAAGTTCCCGGGATGGGGTTGAGATACTCCTTTGCACGGAAGGGGAAGGCGAGATAGTGGATGCCTTCATTGCCCAACGGATACAGTACCGCACAGGAATGGCATTTTTCGTTCCCGCTGGAGTGAAGAAGTACAGGATCTCAGGGACGGGCACGTTATTCAGTGCCTCGGTTCCGCCCACTACCACCAGGAAATAGTCCGGTCGTTTTCAAAGATGAAATCCAGGAGTTTTGCGTAATCCGGATCTGGTTCATAAAGAGAAAACGAGGAGCTTTCCTCTCCATCTGAGATAAGGCCCATCAGGGTCTTGGTGACTTCGTCAGGTTCTGATTTCAAGATATGCAGTATTTTCATGCACTGCTCCCAAACGGTATGATAAGGTCCATCTCCTTCAACTTCCTTCCGATCTCTTCAAGGGTCAAATACTGGAAGCCATGTTTTTCGACGTTGACCTTGTTGTTGGAAAAATACTCACACTCCATGTCTTCCAGCCACTCCATGTTTTCCTTGTACTCTTCGGTCATGTCCACTTCCACGTCCAGTACAAACATGTAGGACCAGAAGTTTTCGACCGCGAGACCCAAGGTCGAACGGGAGCCCTCCCAGAGATCTTCTTTTCTCCTGATCAAGAAAGCAACGTGTTTTACATTTTCCATGATTTTTCAGCTCCTAGAAGGCCAGGTAACGATCACAATCTTCGATCATCTCACCGTTTCTTGCCTGGGTCGCATAGTCTTTATCCTCGATTCCCACGACCGGAGGTTTGAGTCCGTGACTTTCGAACCCCACGTTGCAAAGAGACAGCTTTGCCGATCCTTCAAGCTCTCCAAATCTGGGGTGCTGGGTAAGCAGCGTGCCGAGATGGCTGAAAAAAACGGTCACTTCTATGCCTTTGGTCTTTGCTGTCCGGCAAAGTGCGATGATCTTATCCAGATGCTTGTCTGAGGAAACAAAAATACCCAATGACTTGGCCATAGGTTGACTCCCTAATACTAGGCGAATGCACTGCCTAAGATGAAGTATGGGGGAAATAGATCAAGTTGACTGAGAAGAGCCAGGGTCACTTAACCTTGATATAGAAACGGGTAAATCCGTTGTCGTCCTTTTCCCCAAGGTATTCGTGCCCCGTTCTCTTTGCAAAGGCGGGAAGGTCGTTTTTTGTCCCAGGATCAGATGAATAGACCTCGAGTACCTGCCCGGATGACATCTTACTGATTGCCTTCTTGGTTTTGAGGATCGGCATCGGGCAGCTGAGCCCGCGACAGTCCAATGTTTCGTCCGCTGTAATGTTTTCTACCATTTCAACAAATCCTCCTCGGTTAAAAGCTATTTTCTAACGTAAGCCCTCGAATGGTGATGTCAAGTCTTTTTGTGCATCCCGACGTTTAGGGCCTTTACGGAGCCGTCACATTTCAATTGTGAATTTGTCGGTCTCCTCATTCCACGCGGCTGCAAGATAGTAGACAAAGAGAAGTGCCACCAGGCCGATAACGGTCCACTTGTACGAAATATAGTGAGGGAGAAAGACCCGGCGTCCCATGAGTGCGGTAAGCCCCTCTGATGATCTGGTCATGAGCTTGAAAAGGGATGTACTGAGGGCAAAGCAGACAACCGCTACCATGAGTTTTACCTGACCTTCACCCGCCCGCCAGACGGAACCGCTCCCGCATCCTCCTGCGACGACCATTCCGATGCCGAAAATGATGCCCCCGACCAGCCCTCCGAACCAGAACGCCTGAGCAACATAAGCCGATTCCGGCCGGAGACCGGTCCATTTGAGTGCCGCAAAGCCCAGGATGCTGATGATGAGACTGATGGCAATAGCGCGGGGCACTTGTCCTTCGCCGGTCATGAAGGGATCGCGAAATCCGCGCACAAAGCAGAAACGAGTTCTCTGGATGATAATTCCGAAGGCAATCCCGCAGAGCAGGAGACCGCCGATGCGCGTGTAGGCTTGACGGTTATAAAGGAAAACACAGACAATGGCGGCCACCAGGGCAGCGGCGCCCAGGTATGGTTCGACCTCGAGCCAGCTGAATCCCTTTTTCCCTTCGGACATTTTTGATCCACCCGTTGATCCCGCAGACAGGTGTTCCAGTTCCCAATACAGGTACTTAAGGCCGAGAAACGCTCCGATCAAAAGCCCGAACATCATGGCTATGCCGCTGAAGGAAAGGGCACTGACCGCGGAATAGAACCCTCCGATGTTGCAACCCCCCGCCATGGAAGATCCCACTCCCATGAAAATTCCTCCCACGCCTCCTTTGGCGAGCTCCAGGGGAGGGGCCATTCGAATGGAAAACTGTTTGGACAGGAGGGATGCTCCGAACGCACCCCAAAGCAAACCGAGGGTGAGTATGGAATTGGTAGAGAGCACCGGGGAGAGCACAGGATGATGGTAGACGCCCACGCTGGAAAAGAACCAGTCGCCCCAGTTCCGCAGCCCCCCTGCAACCCCCCACGGCCGTGCCCAGGCAAAGGTCACCACACTCATGATCCCGATCAAGACCCCCCCGATCCACATGGGCCAGTTTTCAAAAAAGATCCGGGAGTAACCACGGGCCAGGATACCAGTCAACACACTCGATTCTTTGTTTTCACTCATGACGGCCTCTCAAAAAAGCTTAACATCCTTCGTCTTCGATAATCTTGAATCCACTATCCTTTCCCTGGGGTTTTGCCTTAGCAGGGGGTGGTGGAGATGGTGGTTGCACGATTGCCTTCTCCGATTCCTGTCTTTTGGACACATCGGGCATGACAAGCCCGGCATTTTTTTCCACCTTTTCCGCCAGGGCGAAGATCACGGCCTGATCATAGTAGCGCCATGCTGCCGGGGAACCGGGATCGGCTTGAACTGCTTTGCGGAAATACTCCTTGGCATCAAGATACTTGCCCCTGGAATACGCCTCCTTGCCAAAACGGAGCATCTTGGCACACAAGGCCTTGTCAGGGACGAACCTGGCTCGCTCCTGAGCCATGGTCGGTCCAGGGACGCCAATCATCAAGGTCAGGAAAAGTGCCGTGCACAGGGCTAAAGACGTTGTTCTTGCCATTGTTTAACTCCTTGCATAGAGATTAGGAACGACGAATGAGACGAAGCCTAGAAAAATTACCAAAGGTTCCGATGTGTGTCAATAAACAATTTGAATAAACGAGTGAGTGAAAATCGTGGGAGCGGGCTTTTGGGTTTCTTTCTGATGCAGGAAATGCTAGCGTTGAACGTGAGAGTTCCGAGCCATGTTCTGCATCGGGGAAGGTTTTCCCCCAGCACGAATGGAAAGGAAAGAAGTGGAGAAAAAGAAACGGAGGAATGCCATGCCGGAAAAAATGGGGAAAAGACTCACCACGATCCTCCAGGCCATGGAGGACGGTATCTATATTATCAGCGAGGATTTCGTCCTTGAATTCATGAACAAGAGCATGGTCAGGGATTTCGGGGAGGGGCTCGGAAAGAAATGCCATCAGGTTATAAACCAGTTGGATGAGGTCTGTCCATGGTGCAGGGCCAAAGAGGTATTTTCCGGGGAGACGGTGCGGTGGGAGCATCACGCAGCCGGAGTGGGAAAAACCTATGACCTGACAGAACTGCCATTGCGGCATGAGGACGGGAGCGTCTCGAAGCTCACCATTTGTCGTGATATCACCCGAAGGAAATCGAGAGAGGACCGGATAAGGGCTACCGAAGAAGACTATCAGCGCCTCTTCGAACATGTGGGCTGCGGCGTCTATATCAGCAGCAAAGAGGGGAAATTCCTGGATGCCAACCAGGCCGTTCTCGATATGCTTGGCTATAAGAGCAAGGATGAATTCCTGGAGATGGATATTACCAGGGACCTCTACCTGCGGCCCGAAGACCGACGGAGTTTTCAGGAAATGATCGAACGGGACGGACAAGTGATCGATTACGAGGTGGATTTCAAGCGCCGGGATGGAAGCCCTATTGCAGTTTTGCTCACCAGCCACGTCCGCTATGATCAGTATGGAGAAGTCCTTGGATACGAGGGGATAATCGTTGATCAGACGCACCGAAAAGAAATGGAGCAGAAACTCAGGGAGGCACACGATTTTCTGAACAAGTTCATCAGGAATTCTCCCAATGCCATTATCGCCACTGATCTGAGAGGGGACATCATCATATGGAATCCCGGCGCTGAGGAGACCCTGGGGTACACTGCTGAAAAGGTCATCGGGAAGATGAATATCAAACAGATTTATCCGGAGGGCGTGGCAAGGAAGGTTATGAAAAAGTTGCGCGGCCCGGAATACGGCGGAAAAGGAAAACTGAAGTCATTCCCGATCGTTTTCGTGAGGCAGGACGGTGACATTGTTGAAGGAAGCCTCTCCGCATCCATCATTTACGATCAGAGTGGCAAAGAACTGGCTTCGGTAGGGATTTTTGTGGATCTCAGGGAGCGTTTGGCAATGGAGGAAAAGCTCCGCCAAACACAAGAACAATTGCTGCAATCGGAAAAACTTGCTGCCATGGGACGCCTCACTTCGCAGATCGCCCATGAACTCAACAACCCACTCTATGGCATTATGAACACCCTGGAACTTTTGAAAACCGAGATCTCTCCAGAGAGCAAGCGGCGGAAGATACTGGAAATGGCACTCTCCGAAACAGTAAGACTCTCAGAGCTGCTCAGAAAAATGCTCTCCTTTTCCAAGCCCGACGAGGAGGAAAAACAACCCACGGATGTTAATATCATCCTTGATGAGATTCTCCTGCTGCACGAGAAACAATTGAGGGAGCACAGTATTCGGATCAGCACAGTTTTTGAAGAAGACCTGCCGGAGGTTTTTGCTTCCAAGAACCAGTTGCGACAGGTTTTTCTGAACATGGTTTCAAATGCCAGAGATGCCATGCCTGAAGGTGGCACCCTGAACGTCTCCACACGCTGCGACGACGGGAGGATCCATATCGAGTTTTCCGATACCGGGATGGGCATTGAGAAAGGCCACCTTGACAAGATTTTTGATGCCTTCTTCACGACAAAGGCCAGCGTCAAAGGGGTGGGCCTAGGCCTGTCCGTCTGCTATGGGTTCATCAGGGATCATGGTGGTGATATACAGGTTCAAAGCGAAAAGGGATCGGGCACCACCTTTACGATTACCCTCCCGGCCTATCATCCCTCTGAGCCAGGATAAACTCGCTTTCTTTGCTCTCTTCATCACGAAAATTGCCCACGTCCCGCCTATAGGCCACTATAGGCAGGACTCCGCATTTACTTCGCAAAGC
>CAZJRD010000033.1:9122-38004 GCA_964548365.1 uncultured Desulfobacteraceae bacterium
CCACGTCCCGCCTATAGGCCACTATAGGCAGGACTCCGCATTTACTTCGCAAAGCGGAGTCCTGCGGTTTCCCCCATACATAAGTCACGAAAAGAGGAAACCCTCTAGACAGTCAGAGGAAAAAAGATTCCCGTCCGTCGATCGGCTAATCCGTTTGCAATATGATTACAGTAATTATTGTTTTTATAGAAATTATTAATTACTGAAAAAGATGAGCGAATCAACTTAATAACGCGCGGGTATCCCTTACGAGATAAACCTTGCATTGAATATCCATTTCTATTCGCAACGTGGACGTTGCTCCTATCCATCGTTTGGCGGCTAGCCTTTTTGTGGGAGACCTCCCGGTCGCGAACATGTGTTGCATGTGCCGCCTTGTTTGTTGGTCTTATACAGCTGGTCAGTATTTTTCTATTGACAAACTATAAAAACTATAATAAAGATAAAAGCAATACATTCCCAGGAATCAGGAGGCATTTGCCAATGGATGATATATTGACTGTTTACAAGGCAAGCCAGTATTGCCGCGTATCACCCAAGACAATCATTAACTGGATAGAAGCGGGGCATATACAGGCCTACAAGACGGTCGGAGGGCATCGGCGAATAAAGCGTGAAGACCTCGAGGCGTTTATGAGAAAGCAGGGGATTCCCGTGCCTGAAGAAGAGCAGGGGAACGGGAAAAAGAGAATCCTGGTGGTGGATGATGATCCCATCATTGTGGAAACCATTGTGCAGGCCCTGGAGGAGGAAGAATTCGATTATGAGGTGATTTCCGCTTCTGATGGTTTTGAAGCAGGATTGCAGGTGAACCATTTCAAGCCCCATCTCCTGATCCTGGATATCATGATGCCCGACATAAAGGGCTATGATGTATGCAAAAAGATCAAGGAAACGGAAGAAACAAAAGATACGAAGATTATTGTGCTTTCTGCTTATTTGGATGAAGAAAAGTTCAAGAAAATGAAGGAGTATGGGGCGGATCTCTGCTTCTCGAAGCCTCTTCCTCTTCCCCAACTGAGGCAGGAAGTGGCCAGATTGTTGGGCCTTTCGACCTAAAGCAGCATAGCCACAAAGAGCAACGGAGAGGACCCATGAAACTGAAAGAATCCCTTGAAAAGAAAAAGTTCGTTGTCACCTCAGAAGTACAGGGAGCAGTGGATGAGAGCCCTGACCAGCTCGTCAAGAGCCTGGAACTGGTGAGAGGACGCGTAGATGGGGTTACGGTGCCGGAAGTTGAAATAGAAGGAGTTGTGGGCGATAGCATCAAAGCCTGCGAGGTGCTTAATAAGAATCGCTTTGAGGCTATTTACCAGACCACCACGCGTGACAAGAACCGTATCCAGCTTCAGAAGGATCTCTTGCAGGCCCATGCATCAGGGGTGGAAAACCTGCTTGTATTTACGGAGGATTATCGTATCACCGGAGACAGTCTCCAGGAGATGATGTTTTTCCATGTGGACGCGGGAAAACTTGAATCAGTTCTCGAACACATGCGGGAAGGAAGGACGGTGGACGGAGGAGAGCTGGGGAAAGGTGCTGATTTTGTGGTGGGAAGCGGGGTGGAATCCGGTTGGGGAAAGAATGTTCCGGACCTGGAGATGAAAGAGATGGAGGCTATGGCCAAGATTGGCGCCGGGTATTTTCTATCCACCCCGGTATTTGACGTGGATCGATTTGAGAAATTTCTGAAGCAGGTCAATACGTTCGGAATACCGGTGATTGCCGAGGTGATGATACTGAGGACCGCTGGCATGGCAAGCTTTCTGAACCGGCATATTAAGTCGGGGATGGTGCCGGAGTGGGTGATCAAAAAGCTTGCGAAGGCAATAGACAAGGAGCAGGCCAGTATTGAGGTCTTCGCGGATACGGTAAAGGGCCTGAAAGATCTGTGCCAGGGAGTTCATATCATCACCATTGGAGGAGAAGAAAAACTCCGCTACTACCTTGATGCTGCAAAACTGAAGTAGTCGGACACGAAGGAAGGGGAGGCAGGTCTTGGGGACAGTCACGCTCACCATAGATGATAAGGCCATCAATTGCCCGTCAGGAACAAGCATCCTCCAGGCTGCGCGGCAGGAAGGCATCAGGATCCCCACGCTCTGCGACCACCCGGCGCTGGAGCCGTTCGGCGCCTGTCGGCTTTGTCTCGTTGAGGAGAAAAACGGCCGCCTGATGGCGGCATGCGTCACGCCGGTGGCCCAGGGACAGGTTCTCCGGACCGACTCAAACCGTGTCCTTGAACATCGCAGAAATATTGTACGCCTCCTGATGGCCGAACACCCCGAGTCATGCCTGGTCTGCAACAAGGGGAACCGTTGTGAGTTGAGGGGTATTGCCGCTGAACTCGGGATCGGGGAGACAGATCTCTACCCCATGCCCCATCCCCGGACGCTGGAGCAGGCCAACCCATTCATTGTCAGAGATCTCAGCAAATGCGTGCTGTGTGGAAAATGTATCCGGGCCGACCATGAACTGGTGGTGGTGGGTGCTATTGACTACAACCGCCGCGGTTTTCTGTCCAGACCGGAAACCGTCCACCAAAAACCCCTTGAAGAATCGACCTGCACGTTTTGCGGCACGTGCGTGTCCATGTGCCCGACCGGTGCGCTGTCCGTAAAAAGCGCGCACTACGTGGGAACACCGGAAAGAGAAGCGGCTTCTGTGTGCGGGTTTTGCGGTATTGGGTGCTCCCTTTTGCTGGGCGTTGCCGGGAATCGGGTCATAGAGATCAATCCTGGTGTTGAGCCCGATACGGTCAATGGCCCCACTCTTTGCATCAGGGGACACTTCGCCCATGATTTCCTACAAGCTGAAGACCGTCTGAAGGTTCCATTAATGCGGGGAAATGGAGATTTTGTTCAAGCATCGTGGGATGATGCCCTGTCGACAGTCGGGGAAAGGCTCTGGGGGATCAGGGAAAAATACGGGCCCCAGAGTATTGGTTTCCTGGGGTCGTCAAAGTGTTCAAATGAGGAAAACTATCTTTTTCAGAAGCTGGCCCGGGGTGTTTTCGGCACCAATAACCTGGACAGCGGAGCCTTTTTTTCCGCACGTGGAACCTTGAGCGCCATCAGAGACTCTCACATATACCGGTGGGGAGCTACGCCTCTGAAAAACCTGGAGGAGGCAGAACTGGTCTTTGTGCTGGGTATTGATCCGTCCCACTCATCGCCGGTGTTGGCATACCATCTGAAAAGGGCTGCCAGGAAAGGAGTTCCCCTGGTGTTGATTGATCCCCGGAAAACTGAGTTGGCCCGGTTCGCGCACAGCTGGCTTTCGCTGACGCCGGGGACGGACGCAATGCTCCTGAGCGGAATTGCTGCTCTGATCGCCGAACAAAAGAACCGCCAGGGGCACCTGGATGGTGCGTTTGCCAAAGGATTTGACCAGTACCAAGAACAGCTGAGAGCCCTTGAACTGAATAAAATCTGCCAAGAGACTGGCGTGAATGAAAATGTTCTGGGAGAGGTGGCAAGCCTGCTGAGCGACAGGAGGCCGGCCTTTGTGATTGGGCGCGGCATCCTTCACCAGGGTGTTTTTCGGGAAACGTTAAAAACGATCTTCAACCTGGCCCTCCTCACGGGAAGCACAGGAACAAGGGAGCCGTGGCTCTACGTGCCCACCTACGAAAACAACGAGGCAGGGGCATGGGACATGGGTGTTTCACCCAATACTCTTGCCGGAGGGAACCCCCTGAGCCGGAAGCAGGTCCGGAAACAGTGGGAAAGGGCATGGGGTGTCATGGTCTCTCCGGACCCCGGCCTTAACGTGATTCGCATGATCCATGAGGCGGAAAAGGGCAATCTCAAAGCCCTTTATGTGATGGGGGAAAATCCTCTTCGAAGTTTGCCCCAGCACGAATATGTCGCCCGTGCCCTTGAAAATCTGGAATTCCTGGTGGTTCAGGACATCGTGGAGAGCGAAACAACGAGGCTCGCAGATGTGATCCTGCCGGGCGCTGCGTTTTCTGAAAAGGACGGTTCTTTCACCAACATGGAAGGAAGGATCCAGCGCTTTGAAGCCGCGGTATCACCCCCGGGCGAAGCAAGAGCTGATTGGGATATCCTGGACCTCCTGCTCAAGAAAATGGATAAAGTTTCCTTCAGCGGTTCCCTTGAAAAAGTCAGGAGGGAAATAGGCAAACTGGTCCCGGGATACGGGGATATTTCTTCATCAACACCTGGCGGATGGATTCGAGCGGATAAACCTGAAAATGAAAAAATGACCTTTTTTCCGGCCCCCGAACCAACAAATCCGGAGCAGGACGAGGGGTTTCCTCTCATGGTGATTCTGCGGTCTTTTCGTGCGCATCTGGGCAGCGGTACCCGGACGAGTCGCTCAGAGCGGATCCAGGACAGCGGATGGAAAGGAGAGGTGGAAATCTCCCTGGAGGATGCCCACAAGCTGGGTATCCAGAAAGGAGACAGAATCAGGGTGGAATCACCCCACGGAACCATTGAGCGGGCGGTAAAGATCGAAAAAGGGCTTTCCCCGGGCCTCGTTGCCGTGCCAAGGGGTTTCGCGCAAAATGATGCAATGAATCTGGTCCCTTTCAGAGACAGAGGGGAGTCCGATTTTACAGGATGGATCACCGCTCCTGCAAGAGTAACGGTCGTTACTCAGGTTGATAGGCTGAAGGCGATTAGAAAAAAATAGATCGGCTGTATATGAAGAGGAACAGGGGATGAAAGAAAAAGACATAGACCTGGGTCAGTTGGATGCTCTCATCCGGGAATTCCAGGGGAAAAAATGGGGTTTGATTCCCTTGCTCCAGAAGGTGCAGGAAACACTCGGGTATGTGCCGCCCGTAGCCATAGAGCCCATTGCGGAGGCACTGGATCTTTTTCCGTCCCAGGTCCAGGGGGTGGTCACTTTTTACGCGGGATTCAGCCTGGAACCAAAAGGGAAATATGTGGTGCGAGTCTGCCGGGGGACCGCGTGCCACGTCAGGGGCGGCAGGAGCATCCTCAGATTGATGAGAAAAGAGTTGGGGCTCGAAGAGGGAGAGACGAGCGAGGACTACCGGTTCACCCTTGAGACCGTGGCGTGCCTGGGGGCGTGTTTTCTTGCGCCTACCATGATGGTCAACCAGACCTATTTTGGAAAACTTTCTCCAGCCAAGGTGACGAGCGTGCTGGACCAGTACCGGAAAGACTAATGGAAAAACTGAATTCCATAGGGCGGCTCGAATGGTTCCGGAACAAGATCAGGGCCGGACAGGAAAAAGGGAAAGCCATAGTTCATGTGTGCATGACGGGATGCCGGGCTTACGGCTCCGCAGATGTGCTGGCAGCACTTCAGGAGGAAGTGAAAAAGCAGGGCCTTTCCAGAGAGGTTGAGATCCGGTCTACAGGCTGTCATGGTTTTTGTGCAAAAGCCCCGGTCATTGCCATTGAGCCCCTGGGGATTCAATACCAAGAAGTTTCTCCTGAAGATGCATCTGAAATTGTAGGAGCGACCCTGAAGAATGACCGTCTTGTGGACAGGCTTGCTTACCGGGATCCGGAGACGGGGAGACCCATTTACTATCGAAACCAGATTCCGTTTTATGAAAAACAGGAAAGGCGCGTTCTGGCGCGATGCGGGAGGATAGATCCCACCAGGATCGAAGACTATGTGGCGGAAGGGGGTTATGAGGCCCTGGTGAAGGCCGTTTCAAGCATGACGCCGGAACAGGTGATCGAGGAGGTCAAAAGGGCCAAATTGCGCGGGCGGGGCGGTGCTGGGTTTCCCACCGGCGTAAAATGGGAATTCGCCAGGCGGGCCAAAGGTGTTCCGAAGTACGTTATCTGCAATGCGGATGAAGGGGATCCAGGCGCGTTCATGGACCGGGCAATGCTGGAGGGAGACCCTCACGCCGTGCTGGAAGGGATGCTCATCGGTGCCTACGCCATGGGCGCTGAATACGGGTTTGTATACGTCCGGGAAGAGTATCCGATCGCCGTGAATCATCTCCATATTGCCTTGGAGCAGATGCGTTCCCTTGGTCTTCTGGGAGAAAATATTCTGGGGATGGGCTTCAACTTTGAACTCGCTTTGAAGATGGGGGCAGGTGCATTCGTGTGCGGTGAAGAGACCGCCCTCATGGCTTCAATTGAGGGAAGAAGAGGAATGCCGAGAGCCAGGCCGCCGTTTCCGGCCGAGTCCGGATTGGACGGAAAGCCTACGAACATCAATAACGTAGAAACTTGGGCGAATGTGCCGTTGATTATCATAAAAGGGGCAGACTGGTACGGCCAGGTGGGGACGGAAAACAGCAGGGGAACCAAAATTTTTTCCCTGGCAGGCAAGGTGAATAATACCGGACTGGTGGAAGTCCCTATCGGGGTTCCCATAAAGGAGGTGGTTTTTGACATCGGCGGTGGCATCCCGAAAGGACGCCAGTTCAAGGCAGTTCAAATGGGTGGTCCCTCAGGAGGGTGCGTTCCGCCACAGTATCTCAATCTTCCCATTGATTACGATACGCTGCAGCGCATCGGTGCGATTATGGGATCAGGCGGCATGGTCGTCATGGACGAAAACAACTGCATGGTGGAAATCGCCCGCTTTTTCCTGAGTTTTACCCAATCCGAGTCGTGCGGGAAGTGCGCGCCCTGCCGTCTCGGGACGACCCAGTTGCTGGAGATCCTGACCCGCATCACCCGCGGAGAAGGAAGGATAGAGGATATTGAAACCATTCGCGGGCTGGGAGAGACCATTACCCAGGCGTCGCTCTGCGGTCTCGGGCAGACCTGCGCGAAACCAGCACTCTCCACCCTGCGGTATTTCAGCAAAGAATACGAAGACCATATCCTTGAGCATCGGTGCGCGGGCGCTACCTGCGACGCCATGGTTATTTCCGCATGCCAGCATGCCTGTCCCGCGGGCATTGATGTCCCCAACTATGTGGCGGCCATTGCCGAAGGAAAATATGAAAAGGCCGTGGAAATCATTCGGGAGCGGAATCCTTTCCCGGCGGTCTGCGGGCGAATCTGTATCCATCCGTGCGAGTTCAAGTGCCGGAGAGGGGAGCTTGATGAGCCGGTAGCCATCCGTTCCCTGAAGCGATTTGCGTCGGACTGGTATTTTCAGCATGTGGGGACAAGGAGAGAGCCGTACCCGGTGACCAGGGAAGACAACGTAGCGGTTGTAGGCGCAGGCCCGGCAGGGCTTACTTGCGCCTATTTCCTGGCCAGGATGGGATACGGTGTGACCGTGTTCGAGGGCCAGCCGGTAGCCGGGGGCATGCTGGGCATCACGGTTCCCGAGTTCCGCCTCCCGCGGCAGGTGATCCAGGAAGAAATTGATTACATTGAGAGCTGTGGTGTGCATATCCAATACAACACGCCCATTGACGCCAGGCACACCGTGGATGATCTCATGGGTGAGGGATATCGCGCGGTGTTTATCGCCGCGGGAGCCCAGGCAAGCAAACGGATAGGGATACCGGGAGAAGAGGAGGGGCTTGAAGGTCTCCACTACGGCCTTCCTTTCCTCACGGCAGTAAAAACCGGCGAAAAAATTCCTTTGAAGGGAAGGGTACTGGTGGTGGGCGGGGGCAACGTGGCCATTGACGTGGCCAGAACCGCCCTGCGGGTCGGGGCCGATGATGTGCAGCTGTTCTGCCTGGAAACGCGGGATGAGATGCCTGCCTGGAAAAAGGAAATAGAGGAAGCGGTTGAGGAAGGGATTGTGATCAATCCTTCCTGGGGACCCAGAGAGATTATGCATGACGGAAATAGGGTGACAGGCATCCGGTTCGTGCGGTGCGTATCGGTATTTGATATGGAAGGAAATTTTAGCCCCACTTTTGATGAAGACGCTGTCCAGACGGTGGAAGCGGATTATGCCATCATTTCCATCGGCCAAGCCCCGGACATGTCTTTTCTCTCGGAAGACAGCCGGCTGGAACGGGCCCTGTGGGGAGCACTTATCGTTGATGAAAAGACCCTTTCCACCAATATTCCGGGTATCTTTGCAGGCGGAGATTTCACCACCGGGCCCACCTATGTCATCAGGGCCATCGCATCGGGGAGACGTGCGGCGATTTCCATTGACCGGTACCTGCGGGGCGAGAAAGGCAGCTTTACCATCCTTGATGAGAAGACCCGGCTCGCGGAAGAGACAAGGCTTGCCCTGGATGAGGATACCGGAGAGGAGAGGCCGCGGGTGGCTGTCGAGGTGGCAAACCCCGAGGAACGGACAAGGGATTTCCGGGAAGTGGAAAAGGGTTTCACTGAAGCCCAGGCACGGTTTGAAGCCACCAGATGCCTGCGGTGTGACCTGGAAGAAGACGGGGGAGAGGAATGATCAGATCCATTACGCGAAAAAAGCCCGAAGAGGAAATCGACCGGCTCCTATCGGGACTGGGAAGGATCTTCGTGATCGGTTGCGGGACCTGTGTCACCCTGACGCACACGGGTGGCGCGCCTGAGGTTGAAGCGATGAAAGAGCAGCTCACGGGGAAAGGAAAACTGATCACCGGGAGTACGGTCCTACCCGTTGCCTGTGACAACCTGACCGGAGAGGCCCTGAAAGAATTCGGGCACCAGATGCACCAGGCCGACGCGCTTCTGGTCATGACCTGCGCCTTTGGAGTTCAAACAGTGGCTAGGCAGATGAAAGCGATGGTCGTCCCGGCTCTGGACACCCTCTTTATCGGGAAGGAGACGGGGCCCGGACTGTTTGATGAAGTGTGCACCCAGTGCGGAACCTGTATTATCGGCGAGACAGGCGGGATCTGCCCGGTGACCAACTGCCACAAGGGACTTGTCAACGGGCCGTGCGGTGGCACCAATAACGGGAAGTGTGAGA
The DNA here is from genome assembly GCA_964548365.1 of uncultured Desulfobacteraceae bacterium. Lineage (GTDB taxonomy): Bacteria > Desulfobacterota > DSM-4660 > Desulfatiglandales > Desulfatiglandaceae > B46-G9. Next base: position 17,919 of record CAZJRD010000033.1, read on the forward strand.
TTGACTCGGAAAAGGATTGTGCCTGGACCTTGATCTATAATCGACTCAAGGAACTAGGACGGCTGGATTCCATGCGGGTCCTCCAGAAACCAAGGAACCACCAAGGGGAACCCACCCCTGGAAAATACAGGCTTGGGTAATGCTTTTGGGGTGGCAGGATTTTTTTTGGGACCTTGTTTAATGCCAAATGACAAAATCCAAATGTCAAATCAATGTCAAATGCCAAAGCGCAAAGCGTGAAAGGCTAGACAGCTTGGCAGCTAGGCTGCTGGGCCGCAAAACTGCATAAACAAATACCAGCCCGGGAGGCTCGGAATCGAAGAAAAATGGGCCTATCCCATACGCCAGATAGGCGGCACATATTTTGTCATTAAGACATTGGGATTTTGGAATTTGACATTAGAGCATTTTATTTGGTCATTCACGTCTGATCCGCCTCCTGCGGATTTGTCCGGTGCGTGTGACGTGAATTATTGCATGACGAGGTGAGAGATATGGCTTCTCGTTTCAAGGATGCCCTGGAATCAGGGAAATTTGTGGTAACCTCGGAGGTGGCTCCCCCAAAAGGCACCAACCTGGAAAAGATGGAGCACCACGTGGAGCTCTTGAAAGAGAAAGTGGATGCCATGAACGTGACGGACCATCAGAGTTCCGTGATGCGATTTCCATCACTCGGCGGTGCGCTCCTGGTGAAAGAAATGGGCGGTGAACCGATCCTGCAGATGACCTGTCGCGATCGGAACCGACTCGCTTTGCAGGCCGATCTTCTTTTCGCCTCCAGCCGCGGCATTAACAACGTATTGTGCCTCACGGGCGACTCGGTAATTCTCGGGGATCACAAGGAGGCAAAAAGCGTTTTTGATCTGGATTCCAGTCAATTGCTCGCGGCGGTAAGACAACTTGAAAAAGGCCATGACCTTGGAGGGAGCGATCTTGACGGGGCCGTTTCATTCTGCGCGGGCGCCATTGTAACGCCGGAGGCCAACCCCCTGGAGCCGCAACTCATCAAGTTTGAAAAAAAGGTGGAGGCGGGAGCAGAGTTTATCCAGACCCAGGCGGTGTATGACCTAGATCATTTTAATGAGTTTATGGCGTATGCCAGGCAGTTCCCGGTGAAAGTCCTTGCAGGAGTCATCCTTCTGACCTCGGCTCCCATGGCGCGTTTCATGAATAAGAATGTCGCGGGGGTCACCGTCCCGAAAAGCCTCATTGATGAAATGGCGGCGGCGCCGAAAGGCCGGGCCGTTGATACGGGAATCACGATCGCCGGGCGCATGATCAAAAGGATCCGCGACGAGAAAATGTGTGATGGTGTTCATATTATGGCCATCGGACGGGAAGAACTGGTGCCTGCTATCATGGAAGCCGGTGGCCTCCTCTAGTGAGCCCGAACTACTTCAGTGGGACGGCGACCAGTTTCCAGATCTCCCGCTGGTCACTCGGGCGGGTAACCCGTTTTTCGGTAACCATTGATCCGGTGAAATTTCTCATGAGTTCGGTGCTGGTGTGGGGAGCTTTGATTACGGTGTGAGCGTAAATCGTGCGGTGCACTTTCACAACGGGGTATCCCCCGCTCGACTGTGACCATTCGTAGATTCCCTCGATGTCTTCATCCATCGTGTTGCGTTCGGATTTGAGTTCTTCAACTTTTTCCTGCAGTTCCTTGATTTTTGCTTCTACCCGTTCAACCATCCCGCGGTCCTGGGCCTGTGCTAATTCAGTAATCTTCTTGGGGATCTCCTTTGAGAGCGGCTGGAGCTTCTCAATGACATGTTCCAGCTTTTTTCTCTTTGCCCTCTTTTTTTTCTTCAGCTCCTTGAGGTATTCGATTTTGGCACTAGCCCCCTCATCTAATCCCACGCCCAGGAAGCATGGCCTGGATTCATCCGAACCAATCTGTTCGGCCTCAATACCCGCTTTGGCAGAAATTCTCGAGTTAAAGATTTTTCCCACTTGCACAAGGAAGGCTCCACTGGTTGTAATATCGGAGTCGATTACCTCCTTTTCCACTGCTATGTCACCAAGGAGTTGAATTCTTGCCTGGTGGATAAAGCGGGCCTTCAAGTTCCCGTCCCCGCGAATGGTCGCGCCGATAATCCCACCCGAGACCATAATATCCCCGGAGACGGTGATGTCCGACCGCAGGATTTCGCCAGCGGTGAGCCTGCCTGCCTGCACCCTGAAACCGTCTTGAACACTCCCCGTGACGTCAACATCTCCATCGAATTGGACATGCCCGGATTTCAGGCCCACGTCTCCTGAGATCAGAAGCCTTGGAAATACTGACAGCTTTCCATCATGGGAGAGGGTTGGTTCGCCGTCCTGCGTGGCATGGGCTCTGAGGCCGTCTTGGGTCTTCAATGCCCCTTTTCCGCACCTGATCTTTGCGTCTTTGGGTTGGGAAGGCCGGATCTCCACTCCGAACACATCCGTCCCCGGCTTTCCGGCGGTAGCAGGCTCCTTTCGGGCGAGTAATGTTCCTTTCTTTACCTGGGGGATTTCTCCCCGGTCGCGGTAATCGATGGTTCCGCCATGACGCAGGGTCCCTATTTTCAAAGGATCTGTATCGAAGTAATAAGTAATATAGGCGTCCTCTCCCGGCGCAGGGCTCTCCCCCTGCGCAACCTCAAGCCCGTCGGTTTTTACGGAAGGATCCGCGAGGTACTTTTCGACGACTTCATCAGGGACAATTCCATGGCGAATGCCTTTGGACACCAGGAGTTCCTTGATTTTCTGCACTGTTCGGGCAGCCTCGGGGGCTTCCCTGAGCTGCAGAAAGGCCGTCAGGTTATCTTCCGAAACAGTGATCTCGATTCCGCCCATGGCAACACCTTGTTCCATTACTACTATTTTTCCTTTTGAGCGAGGTCCACGCGATTGTGGAATCACCAATAAGCGGAATTACGCGTGGCATTCAAAAGGTGTTCTATCTTTCTATTCGGTAACTTGAGGAAAAAACTTAAGAAATCCGGGTTAGTTTTTCTTGATGACCGTAGGCACTTCAAAACGTTTCTGGATGGCCCGGACAGCCTCGTTGATTTGTTTTGAAGGAACAACGCCCGACATGGAAGCGATTGAACAGCTCAGGGCGAGGAGTTCGACGCCTTCTTCGTGAAGTGCACCGAAGAGCTCATACGCCAATCCATACCGGTCACCAAAGTGGGGTCCGTTCATTGAAAAGAGGGCGACGGAAGGGGACTTGATCACCGTTGCATCGGGGAGCCATCTCCTGGTCGATGCTGCAAGATCGGTTTGGAGATCCTGATGGATGCAGAAAAGCAGCCGTGCCTCGTTTTCGATTCTCGGGGGCGAGGTGATGAGGAAGCTGAGGTAAAATCCCGTTTCTGCAAGATCTTCAAAAACAAGGCCCATGGCCCCGTAATAGGATTGTTGAAAAATAACCTGGCAGAGCGTCAGGTTGTCCTGCCACTCGAGGCAATAAACCCTGGGCTTCATCTCCTGGTAGGAGGCTACAATCTCTTTGTGGAGTTCTTCTTTCCCTTTCTGGGCGAGTTTCCAGTCGGCGGGGGTCCGGTAGGCGCCAAACTGGAAGGGCTCGAAGAGGGCACCCGCCGCCTTATTCAGAGCTGATTCTTTGAGTACCGCAGATATGGCTGATTGGGAATGGGCGAGCGCATAAAAGGAAATGTTTTTTTCGCCAAAGGCCTGAAGCAAGGCCGCGGCGATGTGGGGATCGTTTCGATGGGGAAAAAGAGACAGAATAGCCCCTTTTTCACTTTCCGGATTCTGTTGGCCCGGGAAGTTGTTGAGTATGCCGGCAGTTTCGTGGGTTTTACCGGCCTCCACGGTCATGTGAAGACCCATGGACTTTTCCTGATTGTCGCAGATCAGGAAAGGAATATTTATTTTCCTTTCCGCAAGGTTGTGCAGCAATTCCACGAGACGGCGATCATTTCCCTTGGGAAAGATAAGGGAGATCTCACCCATCTCCTTGAGGACCTTGAAGCCACCGAGTCTTTTGGACGCATCCGGCAAGGCTGATCTCCCTCACGTCGTCAGGAAGCTGCACAACGCAGGAAGCAGCCTACAGCAGACCACTTACCACATTCCATAAACCTTCAGTGTCGATGGGTTTGGAAACGTAATCATCCGCTTCGGTGGACATCCCGTCCGCGTGCGTATATTTCGTGGTGGGAACGGCCTCTCCGACGGCCGTGAGGAGGACCACCGGAATCTCCCGGGTTTCCTCCTTGGCCTTCAATTCGGCGCAGAGCACATACCCGTCTTTCCGGGGCATCATGACATCAAGGATAACGAGGTCAGGGCGACGCTCCTTGATGGATTCCTCCCCTTCAACACCGTCATAGGCGCGGCCCACCTCACATCCTTTGCTTTCCAGCATCATCGCAACAGTTTCCACCAAATCCGGATCATCATCTACTACCAGGATATACGGGTTTGACATAGCACCCTCCCTTCTCTTTGCTTATTGTAATTCTTTTCCGATGTGTATTGCAACGTAATAGCTCATCACTCTCCAACAGCAGGTCTCGGATACAATCCCCCTTGCTCGACAATTTCAGGCACCTTTTCCTCCCATTCAATGGCCATGATGTGGAACCCCTTGACTCCCTCCACCTCCTTGAGCCGTTGAATGGATTCCACACAGATCTTGATCCCTTCCTCGGCCTGCTTCTCCTTTGGAACGCCGCTGATCCTTTTCACTACTTCGTCCGGGACATCCATGCCAGGGACCCGGTTTTTCATGTACTTGGCCATGCCGGCAGACTTGAGCGGGGTAAGCCCGGCAAGGATAGCGACCTTGTCCAGGAGTCCCCTGTCTCCGGCCTGCTTCAGCCAGAGCTCGAATTTATCCAGGTTGTATATACACTGGGTCTGGATGAATTCAGCACCGGCAGCGATTTTCTTGGCAAGGCGTGGAACCCGAATCTCGAAGGGGTCGGCAAATGGATTCGCGGCAGCCCCCACGAACATCCGCGGCGGGCGCTTGATTTCATCTCCTCCTAAGAATTTGCCTTGATCGCGCATCTGGCGAACGGTCTGGATCAACTGCATGGAGTCGATATCAAAGACGTTCTGCCCCCTGGAATTGTCCCCGAAGACCTGGTGATCTCCTGAAAGACACAGGATATTGTGAATGTCAAAGGAGGCGGCTCCCAGGATGTCGCTCTGGAGCGCGATCCGGTTCCGGTCCCTGACCACCATTTGGAGCACCGGTTCCAGGCCCATGAGCTTCAGGCGAATACAGGCCGCCAGGCTACAGAGCCTAGTGACGGAGGTCTGGTTGTCCGTGATGTTGATGGCGTCCACATGGTCTTTGATCATCTCGGCCTTCTTGGCAATGGCCTCCCCGTCACTTCCGCGTGGGGGACCGCATTCCGAGGTGACCGCCAGCTGTCCCGCGGCAAGAATCTTTTCCAGTTTGCTGGGTGTATTTGTATTCACAGCCGTGCTCATAGTTTTACGTCCTCCCTAACCACTTTTCTGGGCCCCCCGGCCCTGTCTGTTGACCAGTCCTTGATGGGGGTCAGCTTTTCATAGTCATCGAGCCTGTCCAGTTCCTTGAGCCTGTCCACGATCAACTGCCATGCACAGTCCAGATCGGGGTTAATCTCGCACTTGCCGCTGCTGGACCCGCCGCATGGGCCGTTCAGGAGCCGCTTGGCGCAGCGCGAAACAGGGCAGATGCCCCCGGTACTCGCGAGGATGCACTGACCACAGGCCTGGCACCGTTCGGTCCAGACTCCCCGTTCTTCCGTCACCCCGAGAAAGCAGGTGTTGACGCCGGGAAGGATCGGTTTGTTGAAGTATTTTTCCGCCATGAACTGCACGCCGACCCCGCAGGCCAGGGAGAGCACCGCGTCATACTGATCAATATTGTTTCTGATCTCTTCCAGGTATTCGTGGTCGCACTGGCGCTCCAGGGTGACTTCATCGATTTTCACGTCTTTCCCCTGGTTCATGAAGTACATGCGGAGTGCCGAGGCAAGGACACCAACCTCTTTCTTGCCGCCGGCCTCACATACTGTTACACATTCATTGCATCCCGCAATGAGAATGGAGGTGTAGTCCTTTACCTCTTCAATGATCTCTTCAATGGGTTTCTTATCCGCAACAATCATCTCCCATACCCTCTCTTTCTCTTATACTCAGGCTGCCTTTCTCCGCTTAGCCGATTTTAGGGGGTTTGGCCCCAGTTTCCGTATTCTTTCCGTCATTTCCACGGCGTACGCTGCGAACTTGGTACCTTCTCCTGAGGAAAGGTTATACATTTGCACGCGGTCTCCCCCGATGCCGATTGCCTCAAGAATCACCTGAGCCTGTTCCACCCGCTTCCTGGCCCGAAGGTTTCCCTGGTTGAAGCGACAATCTCCTTCCATACATCCCACGACATACACCCCGTCTGCTCCTTTTTCAAAGGCCCGGAGAAGATGAAGGATGTCCACCTTGCCGGTGCACGGGACCCTGATTACCCTGATCGTGTCTGGATACTGAAGGCGCATGGAACCTGCCAGGTCCGCGGCGGTGTATCCTCAGAAGTTGCAGCAGAATGTCACAATAACCGGTTTAAATTCTTCCATTATCCTTTATCCTCCTATTTTAGCCGCAGACCCACACAGACAAAAACGATATGTCACACAGAGACACAGAGTTTTGAAAAGAATAACCAAAAAATTAAAAGCCTTTCTCTTTTTGCTCTGTGTCTCTAGTGCGGCCCGAAAGGGCTGAACGAGCGTGAGTAATTGTTATTCCTTCACTCATAATTAAGAATTCAAAATTCAAAATTCGTCTTTATCCAGCTTCCTAGCCTGCCGTCTTCACATGACTTCTTCCAGCAACGCGTCCACCTTGCTCAGGATCTGGTCATCTTCGTACCAGTTAAGTTCAATGGCTTTTGCCGGGCATTCCGCCGCGCAGATACCGCATCCATGGCACATGGCTTCATCTATCTCACTCACCCCGGATTCGTTGATACGGGGCACACCGTAAGGACAAGACCTGACACAAATGAGACAGGCGGCACAGAGGTCCGGGTTCACCCTCGCAGTAACGGCCGAGAGCAGGATCTCCGGTTGTGACAGGAAGGTGGTTGCGCGCGCCGCGGCCGCCAGGGACTGGGCAATGGTTTCACTGACCAGCTTCGGGCTGTGGGCAGTGCCACAGACGAAAATCCCATCTGCGGCCATGTCAACGGGCCGCAGTTTTACGTGTGCCTCCAGGAAATATCCTTCGGGATTGCGCGAAACTTTCAGAATATTTGCCAGTTCCTCCGTATCCTGGGCGACCATTCCGGCGCTGAGGGCCAGGAGCTCTGCCTCAACCCTTATTTTTCGGTCAAGGACGTGATCTTTAAATGTGACCCAGAGCTTCCCGTCAGCTTTTTCCACCTCCGGGGGTGTTTCCTTGGCAAAACGGAAAAACATGACTCCTTTTTCGCGGGCTTCGCGGTAATAATCTTCCAGGAGGCCGTAGGTCCTGATATCCCGATAGAGCACGTAGACATCCGTATCGGGATTGAGCTTTTTGATGTGGAGGGCATTCTTGACTGCGCTCTGGCAGCAGATACGGGAACAATTGGGATTCTCGTCATTCCTGGAGCCCACGCACTGAATCATCACCACCTGGTTCAGGTCAGCGGCCCCCTTTTCTTCCAGAAATTTGTCAAGCTCGATCTGGGTAACAACCCGTTCGTCCTCCCCATAGAGGTATTCGTGGGGGGTATATTCAACCGCGCCGGTGGCGATAATCACCACGCCGTGCTCGATCTTCCTTTCGTACATACCGGGACCCACAAGAACCTCGGTGGTGTAATTCCCCTTGAACCCGCCGAAGTTGACGACGAGGGAATTGGTCAGCACTTGGATTTTTTCATGGTTTTGCACCTGTTCCACCAGGTGGTCCAAATAGGTCTGGACATCAGCACCCTCGATTGTGGTGTTGAGTTTCCTGGACAGGCCGCCCAGCTGCGGCTCCTTTTCCACAATGACCGTTTCAAATCCCTGGCTGGCCATTGACAGGGCTGCATTCATCCCTGCCACGCCGCCTCCGACGATGAGGGCACGGTGGTTAACCGGGATTCTTTTTTCCTGCAAGGGTTCCAGGAACGCGGCCCTTGCCACGGCCATCCTCACCAGGTCTTTTGCCTTGGTAGTGGCACCATCGTGATCATCGCCATGAACCCATGAATTCTGATCCCGAATGTTTGCCATCTCGAACAGGTACTTGTTGAGCCCGCAGGCCTGCAAAGTTTCCTGGAACAGCGGTTCGTGGGTCCGAGGCGAGCAGGATGCCACCACGACCCTGTTGAGCTGGTGTTCCTTGATAACCTCTTTCATCTTTTCCTGGGTATCCTGGGAGCAGGTAAAGAGGTTTTCATCGGCGAAGGTGACATGGGGGAGGGATTTGGCGTATTCCGTGACCTCAGGCACGTTTACTACACCGCCGATGTTGATCCCGCAATTACAGACGAACACCCCAATCTTCAGGTCCTTCTCGGACACGTCCATTTCTGCGGGCAGTTCGAGGGTTTGGATATCCGTTCCCCGTGCCTCGGCCAGTGCCATGCCCGCGGCACAGGCCGCGGCGCTGGCTTCCGTCACGGAGCTGGGGATATCCTTGGGTCCTTCAAAGGTGCCGCACGCGTAGATTCCTTCACGGGAAGTAGTGACCGGGCTGAAAGGATGTGTGGCAGCAAAGTCGTACTGATCGAGCGCAATGCCGATCCGGTTCGCCAGCTCCACGGTCTCGGGTCTTACCTGGAGGCCGACGGACAGGACCACTAGGTCAAAGAGCTCTTCATGGATGGTGCCGGATTCATCAGAGTACTTGATGACCAAGTCATCACTCTCTGGGATCGGATCGATGGTGTGGATGCGGGACCGGATAAACCGCACCCCGGCCTCGTCGCGGGCCCGGTCCATGTATTTTTCGTAGTCTTTGCCGAAGGTCCGCATATCCATATAAAAGATGGCCGTGTCGAGGGGTTCCTCCGAGTGGTCCTTGGCCATCATGGCATCCTTGATGGCGTACATGCAGCACACTGCGGAGCAGTACCCGTTCCCGCAGTGGGCTAAATCTCTTGATCCGACGCACTGGAGCCACGCAATTTTTTTCGGTTCTTTGTCATCCGATGGGCGTGTGAGGTGTCCCAGGGTAGGACCGGTAGCGCTCAGGATCCTCTCAAATTCCACGCTGGTAAGCACGTTCGGGTGGTCCTGGTGGGGATAGAAGGTCTCGTAGGGGGAAGGATCAAAGGGTGCACTGCCGGGACAAAGGATCACAGACCCCACACGGATATCCCGTTCTTCAACGTGCTGAGTATGGTCTACGGCCTCTGCCAGGCAGGCCTTGACGCACTGGTAGCACTCGGAGCATATGCCACAGTTGAGGCACCGTTCCGATTCGGTCTTTGCCTCTTTTTCGCTAAACCCGGCGGTAATTTCTTTGAAATTATCCTTCCTTTCCGAGGGGAGGCGCCTTTTCACAGACATCCGCTCCATGAAGGGCTCTTCTGCCAGGTCTGGCCTCACATAATCCCATTCCTTTTCCCTTCCTTCCCGCAGGTCAAGTCCGTTCAGGTACCGCTCAATGCTGATGGCGGCTTCTTTTCCACAGGCAACGGCTTCCACCACGCTCTTGGGTCCGTAAAACACGTCACCGCCGGCAAACACCCCTTCGATGGATGTTTCCAGGGTGACGGGGTCGGCCTGGAGGCCTCCTCTCGGGGTCACCGGGACTCCTTCCTGTTCGGTGAAGGAAAGGTCCGCGGCCTGCCCGATGGCCACGATAACGGTTTCGGCCTCCATGGACGTGAGGTCCTGTTCGTCATACTGCGGGTTGAACGCTCCTTTTTCATCAAACACCGCGGTGCAGCTCTTGAATTCGACCCCTTTCACGGATCCGTTCGCTTCAAAGAATCGCTTTGGACCGAGGCTGTTCACAATCCGCACACCTTCTTCTACTGCGTCCTCGATTTCATAGTCCCAGGCGGGCATTTCATCGCGTTTTTCAAGACACACCAGCGTGACGTCTTCAGCACCCTCTCGAAGGGCGGTCATGGCCACATCAATGGCTACGTTGCCGCCACCGATGACGATCACCTTTTTCCCAACGGAGACCGACTTTTCAAGGGCGCTTTCCCGGAGGAAATCAACTCCCTTGAGCACGCCCGGGAGATCCTCTCCCTCAACACCCAGTTCCCTGCTCAGGTGGAGCCCGGTAGCCATGAATACGGATTTGAATCCTTCCTCTTTAAGCCCGGTGAGGGTAACATCCTCCCCAAGTGCAATGCCGGTCCGGATTTCCACGCCCATGTCCTCGATCACCCTGATCTCTGCGGCAAGGATATCCCTCGGTAACCGGTAGGAGGGGATACCCACGGCCATCATGCCGCCAGCGACGGGAAGTTTTTCAAAAACCGTGACCTTGTATCCCTTCCACGCGAGAAAATAGGCGGCAGAAAGGCCTGCCGGTCCCGCCCCGATGATGGCGATTTTTTCACCCTTTTCGGCTTCCGCCTCCGGGACATAGGTGGCCTCGTCCTGGAGATCCAGATCACCCAGGAACCGGTGCAGGTACTGGATGGCAAGGGGTTCTTCCACGTCCTTGCGAGTACAGATTTCTTCACAGGGGTGATGACACACCCTGCCGCACACGGAGGGGAAGGGGTGGGCTTCTTTGAAGAGTTCTAGCGCCTCCCGGTATTTTCCTTCCCTGATGAGCGCGATGTACCCCTGGATGCTCACGTGGGCAGGGCAGGTGGCCTTACAGGGAGCCGTTCCCCGCTTGTTTATGGCAAATGCCCCCGGGATTGCCTGGGGATAAAGCTTAAACGCAGCCCTTCGTGTTGACAGGCCTTCGTTGTACTCATCTTCCAGTTCGATAGGACAGACCTTGGCACACTCGCCACAGCTGGTGCACTTGCTCAGGTCCACGAATCGTGGCTGCTGGACCACATGGGCCCTGAAATCACCAACGTCACCCTGGAGGTTCGCGAGTTCGGTATTGGTGAGAAGCTCGATGTTGAGATGCCGGCCGACCTCGACCAGTTTCGGCGAGATTACTCACATGGCACAGTCATTGGTGGGAAACGTCTTGTCAAGCTGAGACATGAGCCCGCCAATGGCTGATGATTTTTCCACGAGGTACACGTAGTAGCCGGAGTTGGCTAGATCCAGTGCCGACTGCATGCCGGCGATGCCGCCGCCCACCACCATGACGGACCCGGATACCTTGTTGGAGGAGTTTTGAGACATGTCTTGTTTTCCTTTCCTGTACGTTCATGAAGTTGCAAAAAGTAATTGCTTCAAATCAATAAAATTGGGGCATCACAACCGCTCCCTCGTCATTCCGGCGAAAGCCGGAATCCAGTCAAACAATTATATCGAACAGATCCTCCCAATTCGGATTCATGCTTTCGATTAATTCCACTTTCCATTTTCGCTTCCATTCTTTCAATCGTTTTTCTCGCTGAATCGCAGACTGTATGTTGTCGTGCACTTCATACCAAACCAGTTGATGAACACCATAACGTTTCGTAAAACCCTCCACCATGTTGTTCTTGTGTTCCCATACTCTTTTCACGAGGTTTGAAGTTACTCCAACATAGAGTGTTCCATTTCTTCTGCTTGCCAGAATATAAACTGCTGGCTGTCTATTCACTGGCGTTCCGGTGAATCAGGATATGGATTCCGGCTTTCGCCGGAATGACAAATGGGGAATCCTGATCTGCTACTTAGCAGGTGTTCATACCGCCACATTGATCTGTTCCGTGCTCTCACACTCGAGCCACATCCAGGATCTGGGGCAGCTTGTCTTCCCATCCGATTGTTGAGACCAGCACCCCCGCCACTCCCAATTGTTTCAATTGCGCGATCAGTTCCCCTGCGATCTGGACACACCTGCGAACTTTGTCCGGTGCCTTCTGGATGGACTTGATCATGTCGGCGGGAATGGATATACGGCTGATATTACGATCAATATAACGAGCCATGCCAGCTGACTTCAGGAGCAGAACAGTGGGGATAATCGCCGCGCTCAACCCCTCCATCCGGTTGAGGGTCTGCTGAAAACCTTCAATATCAAAAACCGGCGTGGTGATGACAAACTGGACACCCTTGTCCACTCTCTTCTGCAATTCCTCCAGTTCAATGCCCATGGCACCTCCGGTGGCGCCGGCGTTGAATGTGGTGCCCACGAAGAAACGGGGGATTCCCTGGAGTTCAATTCCGGCCATGTCCTTTCCCTGCTGGAGCCGGGCGATTCCGTCCAGCAGTTCCATCAGATCCACGTCATAGACAGCCCGTGCCTGGTGATGATCGCCATACCGGATCTCCTCGCCGGGAACAACCATGACGGAAGAAATACCAATGCCCGCCGCGGCAAGGATATCGGCCTGAAGCGCGAGCCTGTTCCGGTCACGACAGGAAACCTGTAACACGGTTTCAAAGCCGTGGGTCCGGAGGAAACAACAGCCTCCCAGGGAGCTGGCTTTCATAACAGCATTGGCCATTTCAGGAATAACGAATGCGTCCACACGTCCTTTCACCAGATTGGCGTTGGTGAGCAGGGGAGAAAAATCAGCGCCCTTCGGCGGTTCAAATTCACCCAGAACAACAAACTCTCCCGACTGTATCTTGTCATCTATGGCCATATGAGGGTCCTCCGAGATGGTGGGATACCTTGAGGATCGCGTTGGAGAGGGCCATTTCAAGATCCTCAATCCCAAAAGATTTTATATGGTAGTAAAAAATCCGCTTCTGTCTGATCCTGGCTTCAAATTCCGGGGTATTCAACTCAGCGCACACAATAATGGGGAGGTTTTCCTGCATCCCCTTGACGAGAGAAATGAATTCGCAGTCCTCCTCAAGGAGGTCAGCATCCAAAACCATGGCGTGTACTCTCTGGTTTTGCAAAGTGAGGAGTGCCTCCTTCTGGGTGTGTACGTGAATGATGCTGAGGTCGTTGTCAGCGAGGAATGGCCGGAGGCCCTTAAGGAGCACTTCCGACGGTTCTGCGATAATAACGGCCTTTTTAGTTCCCATTAAAAAGCCCCTCATATACTATCGAATCATATTTTCACCACAGAGTCGCAGAGACCACAGAGAACAACCTTCCTTGGCAGTAAACTCTGTATCCTCTGTGACTCTGTGGTGAATACCAAATGAGAGCAATGATCATGCCTTTTCTACGGAAGCACGGTTCAGCTTGTGATATCAATCACATAGCGGGTAAAAAGGTGTATGGTTTGAATCAGGAAAGCGGGGCAATTTGCCCCATTGAAAGGCCCCGTATTGGTTTAACTTATTGGTATAATGACAATAAAGTAACCAGGAGGATATTTTTTCCAAAATGATACCAAATACCCCGTTCTCGTGTTCGAAACGATACCCTTGTTGTTGGACTGTTCTTCAGATATAGTTGTACCATTTCATTTGAGCAACGATAAGACTCCAGCATTCTGAGGAGGGTAGATGATCGCGAAATTCCATACTATTTTAAGGGCCCTCTGTGATCCGGAAAAGGGAAGGGAACCGCTGACGGGCATCCGTGCCATCGCCCAGTTCGCGCCGGAGAAGGACGACCCTGTTGCCGGGCTTCGAAACCTCAACGCGGCGTTCCTGGTCTCCCTCTGCGGCCCTGGACATCCCTCGTTTGAAACCGTTGAAAATTATTTGTCAGAAAAACAGGAAACACGAGAATTGAAACAGGCGGCGGCCTTTTATGACCGAGGACGAGGGCTGGTCACAAAAGAATTCCTGGCGCGCTGCACGCACGATACGGTATTTTCCCAAAAGGTCATGGCACTTTATGGTTGGATTCGAGATCATGAATATTCAGGAGATGAAGCGGTGAAACCGGATCAGGTCTGGCAGGTTTTTTTCCCTGAAGGGGTGGGACTCCTTGCTGACAAAGAGAAGCACATCCGCGCGCTCAGGGAGAGACGGGCCATTGCAATCGAGCGGCTCAACCCGCACCCTATGAAGGATCCCTCCAAGGAGCTCCTGTTTACCGCGAATGCGTTGCTGACGGTTCCACCTGATGACCTGGACATTGCTTCCCTCCCCCTGTCAGCGAAGGTTCGCGATGGGATTGAGCGGGCGAGGGGAGAGCCTCAGCTTTTCTGGTATGACCATCCTGTCCAGATCGGGACCCCGGTCAATGAGAATGAGATTGTCTATGGCCTCCGGGAATTGAACCGAGCGATTGCCTTTGAAAAGAAAAGAAATACCGTAGAGCGCAATGCAAGGGTTGTTTGCCTGCTTTCCGTTTCTGTCACACACAGGGGACTCCGGGAAATAGCCGGAGCGTACCTTCGGGAACTCCTGCAAAAGACAGAGAAGCTGGAACATCTTCGTGTCTTTGCGTTCACCGAAGCCGATACGGCTCATATGGCGAAGGATATCCTCGTACCCGCCGCGAAACACTGGTTCGGCGATGGCGACACCGGATCACTCCCTGAGATCTTCGGGGTGGACGGGGAATATGGAAGGCATTACAGTTTTCTCAAGGCTGTGGCTGCCCTGTGGCAGGTATTTGTTGATCCTGGTATCCGGGGGACATTCAAAATCGATCTTGACCAGGTATTTCCCCAGGAGCAACTGGTTCGGGAAACCGGTGTATCCGCCCTGGAACATTTCAGAACACCCCTGTGGGGCGCGGAAGGAATTGATTTCGAGGGACGGAAGGTGGATCTGGGTATGATCGCGGGCGCGCTGGTGAACCGGGAGGATAGCAAGACTTCTCTTTTGGTCCCTGATGTGCCGTTTCCTCCCGGGGAACTCATGGGAAGCGAATGGATTTTTTTCAGCAGATTGCCCCAGGCGGTCTCCACTGAAGCGGAGATGATGACCCGATATGGAAAGCCTCCTTTGGACGGGCTTCGCCGGGTGATCCAACGGGTGCATGTAACCGGAGGAACCACGGGTATTCTGGTGGATCAATTGAGAAAATACCGGCCCTTCACCCCGGGTTTTGTAGGACGGGCCGAGGACCAGGCCTACCTGCTGTCCGAGCTCGGTCAGTACGGCGGGAAACCCCTTCGATCTCTCCATAAGGACGGTCTGATCATGCGCCACGACAAGGAGGCATTCGCTGAAGAGGCGATTCAGGCCGCCGCGATGGGCAAGAAGGTGGGGGACTACATCCGCATCCTCATTTTTTCGGCGTACGCCGGTGCGATCCATGATGATGTAGAATTCATTAAAAGAGAAGTGGACCCATTTACCGGCTGTTTTATCTCCCGCCTGCCAATGACGATCGTGTACCTGCGGTTTGCCATGGATGTGGCCTCATTATTTCACAGGGGAAAAGAGAGAGAAGCGATGGAACTGGAGAAGATGGGAATAAAGCGGATCGGGGATATGGTCCAGGAAATCACGGAACAGAAAAACATGTTTAGGAATCGATTCGAAAGAGAAAAGCGGGGCTGGAACCTTTACTATGATATCCTTGACCGTGTGGAACAGGGCCTGGAAAAGGGCGATTCTCTTGCCCTGGATCTACAGAGGAAGGCCCGGCATTTCGTGAAGGCAGGTGAACTTTCCAATTTTTGAATTGACAGGGTTTGCCGGATTCCGTACATTGAGGTAACTTCAACCTCGTTCTCGCCCGAACATTATCAAATGGAACACCGCGTATGAAAATCAAATTTTGGGGAACCAGGGGGTCTATCGCTGTCCCGGGAAAAGATACCTGCCTTTACGGGGGGAATACCACCTGCCTGGAAGTAACTCTGGAAAGCGGCCGAAAAGTTATCGTGGACGCGGGGACCGGTATCCGCAGGCTTGGTGAACAGTTTCAGGCTTCCGGTGACCCGGTGAACATTCATCTTCTCATTACCCACATACACTGGGATCATGTCTTAGGCTTTCCTTTTTTTGCCCCCATTTTTGATCCGGCGACAAAGATAGTGATAGACGGCTACCCCACCTGTATGAAAGGCCTCCGGTACACCTTTGATAACAAGATGGGGGACGGCTTTTTTCCGGTCAGGTTTGATGATCTCAAGGCAACCATTAACTATCTTGACAAAATTCAGCAGAAGCCGCTGCATATCGATGGCGCCGTCATTGATACGATTCCCATTAATCATCCGCAGGGCGGGTTTGGATACCGGTTCCAAGAGGGTGATACGAAAGTTGTTTTCATCACCGATAATGAACTTGCGCGGAAGGGCAAGGAGGGCGTTCACGAGAAGGAATGCGTGCGATTTTGCGAAGGCGCTGATGTCTTGATACATGACGCGCAATACACACCTGATGAAATCGGCGATCGAAAAGGATGGGGGCATTCAGATTACCTCTCCGCCGTAGACTTAGGCATAAATGCTGCGGTAAAGAAGCTGGTCCTGTTCCACCATGAGCCAACCAGGAAAGATCCGGAAGTCACGGCCATCAAGAAATCATGCGAGAACTACTCCTCCAAGGAAGGGGCGAAAATAGAAATCGCAGCCGCCGTCGAAGAAAGCGAGATAAGCCTCTAAATCCCAAAGGCCAAAATCCAAAATCCAAATGGCCAAATGAATGACAAATGTCAAATTACCAAGAAAAAGCTGGGAAGCTGGGCGGCTAGGAAGCTAGGAAGCTGGAAGGCTTTAAAGCTCATAGCTGATAGCTCATAGGGGATAAGATAAAGGTTAAAGGGAAAAGGGCCTTCCGTTTTCAACGGACGTGAGGCTTTTTCCTTTAGGCATTTGAACTTTGACATTTGATATTGTAGGAAAGGCTTTATCATAAATGCACTAAGATCATTTCATTCTTATCTATGAAATGAATAAGTAAATCATGACCAAACTCTTTCAGCTTATTGAAATAAAAAAAGAACACGGGGACTCAGGGAAAAGCTTCTCCCTCGGCATCCAGGTTAGAGTAGGCGAACACACAAACACTCTTCCGGTGACCGCCGAATGCCGATCCGTTGGGGCGTTTGCCAGGGAAGTGAAGGCACTGCAAAAAGAGCTCGAAGGTATTTTCGAAGAAGGGAAAGCCCTGTTTGAAGGAAAGATTTCAGGTGGCGGTATGGGAATAACAGAGGACATGAATCCGGAACGGGTCTGGTCTGTGCTTTCTGCCATTTCCGGAGAGGAACCCTTTGCCGAGGGCTTCAACAGCATGGCGGAAGAGCGGAGGCGAGAGGTCGCTGAATACATCCTGACATCGTGCAATATTTTCTCAGGAAAAGCCGCCGTTTTCTCAGCCCGGTACGACAGCGACACCGCCCTCCTGGAATAAGGCCAACATACACAAAAAAGGCTGGCCATGATGATGCATGGCCGGCCTTTATGCTTTTCTG
Source organism: uncultured Desulfobacteraceae bacterium (assembly GCA_964548365.1). GTDB lineage: Bacteria > Desulfobacterota > DSM-4660 > Desulfatiglandales > Desulfatiglandaceae > B46-G9. The sequence continues at coordinate 35,193 of CAZJRD010000033.1, forward strand.
GTGGAGCTGATCGGGATCGAACCGACGACCTCATGACTGCCAGTCATGCGCTCTCCCAGCTGAGCTACAGCCCCGAAACGGATTAAAACGATAGCAAGTTGAAGTCCCCGTGTCAATATCATATTGACAGCCTCGGAATCTTTTTTCTATAGTACCGCCATATCCTTCAGCGCCGGAGTGGTGAAACTGGTAGACGCGCTGGACTCAAAATCCAGTGGGCCTTGGCCCGTGAGAGTTCGAGTCTCTCCTCCGGCACCATATATTTTCATACGAGCTCCGATAGGAACAGGTGGGCGGGACAAATTCGAATGCCTTCCTTCGTGATGACGTCGGTATCACTTTCCAGACATACCTGAGTGGCTGGCACTGAAGGGAAACGAACTTTCAAATAACGGAGCGACGGGCTTATTTTCTTGTCCGAAACCTTGCTTTCGATGAAATGAAGGGGTGCCCCGTCTTCCAGAACAACAAAATCAACCTCTCTCCTGTCAACATCCCGGAAGTAACGCAGATCCATATCCCTTCCTTCGCTATCCTGAAGAAAAAAACACCATTTCAGGAGGTGACAGGCGACAAGGTTTTCAAAACGTTTTCCCTGATTCTTAACCAAATTCCAATCAAGGTGATAGTGTTTGGCTTCCTTTTTTACGGCCCTGATTCTTGGGGCACCAAACGGGTAAACTCGAAAGATCATGTAAAGATTTTCAAGCATGTTGATCCATCGCGAAACGGATTGATGGGAAACCTGTAAATCTTCCCGTAGCGCATTTATAGAGAGGGGGGATCCAACGAGTTCTGGAAGACGCATAACCAGATTTTCGATAATGCCGAGATCCTGGACGTTTTCAAGATCCGCCAGATCTTCCCTGATTAAGCGGATACGATATTCTCTGCTCCACCGTTTGGCCTCCTTTTCCGATTGCATGAGGAAAGGTTCGGGAAAGCCGCCATAGGTGAGGAGATCTTTCAGGGGCGAGGGGCCTGGTGCCTTCAGTTCCGCATATGTAAAGGGAAAAAGCCGGAAAAAATGATATCGGCCCTGGAGTGAATCACCGTCGCGGCGATAGAAATCAAGGCGGGCACTGCCGGTAACAAGAATGAGGAGTTCATCACCTCTTTTGTCATAGAGACCTTTTACGACCTGTCGCCAACGGGAAAATTTATGAATCTCATCGAGCACGAGATACCCCGGGCCGGCGGGAAATCTTTCAAGAATTATATTTTCCCTGTCTTCCGGTGCGTCCCAGTTCAGATAACGCCTTTTTACATCAAATCCGGCGTCCTCGCAAAGCCGCTTTGCCAGGGTCGTCTTGCCGGACTGACGGGGCCCGCCAACAAAAACCATTTTTTGTTTGAGGTCACTTGCGACGTTGTTTTCAATGTATCGGTGCACATAGCCTCCCAATTTTTCACCTCCATCAAAAAATACAAGCGAGTAATTTACGACAAAGGTGAATATACTCGCTTCCTAACGACCCGTCAATACAATTTCCTCCGCGATTTCTCTTTTCCTCCCTCCTTCCACCTATATCTTTCTATTTTAGCCGCAGGCACACGCAGACGGACACAAACTTCTCCTCTGCGACAGCGGCAGAGGAGAAAGAGCCAGCACCTCGCACAACGATTGTTTCTACCAAACATGAACTTCCTTCATTCAAAATTGCCTTATCCCGCTTCCGGCGGGATCTTCGCTTCGCTGCGACCATCCTGCCCGCGCTATTTCCTCATTGACAAATCTTACATATCGTGTAAATACTTTCCACATCATGGAATACCTTTTCATCGGCAAACACCCCTCCATTGAGAAGATTCGCGACCTCATCGCCATGGTCGCGGAAACGGCCTTCAGCGTGCTCATTATTGGAGAGACAGGGACAGGCAAGGAGGTGGTGGCCAGGCTCCTGCACCAGTCTTCCACCAGGGGCAGGGATGTGTTTGTGAAAGTCAACTGCGCCGCCCTCCCACTGAACCTCCTCGAGAGTGAACTCTTCGGGTATGAAAAAGGGGCGTTTACCGGTGCTGATAAATCCAAGCCGGGAAAGTTCGAGCTGGCATCCAAAGGAGTCATTTTTCTTGACGAAATTGGTGACATGCCCATGACCCTTCAGGCAAAGCTCTTGCAGGTCCTGCAGAACGGGGAGTTTACCCGGCTGGGGGGAACCGCCGATGTGAAGGTTGACTCCTGGGTTATTGCCGCCACCAACCACGATCTGGAAGAGGACATGGCCGCCGGCAGGTTTCGGGAAGATCTTTTCTACCGTCTGAACATCATCAAGATCGAGATACCTCCCCTGCGGGAGAGACGCCAGGATATCCCGCTGCTGACGAAACATTTCATCAAGAAATTCAAGCGTGATTATAAGATGAAGGGGCAGTTTGCGCTTGATGAAAAGGTGCGAAAGCTGTTCCAGCTTTATCATTGGCCCGGAAATGTGCGGGAACTGTCAAGCACCGTCCTCAGGTTCCTGGTGGGAGATGAGCCCGAGCGGGTGCGGGCGGAGCTGATAGAAAATATGGATGCCGACGGCATCCCGGTTCCGGATGAAATACGTCCCGGAAAGCATCTGGACACGGCAGAAGGGGGCAAAGATGGAAGGGAAGGGGATGCCTTTTCTCTGAAGACGCTGACCGCTGATGCGGCGGACTATATTGAGAAAAGGGCTATTCAGCATGCCCTCAGCATGACGGGGTGGAATAAACGACAGGCCGCGAAAATGCTCAAGATCAGTTACAAGACGCTCTTCAACAAGATGGACCGTCTGGGCCTGGAGAAGAAACCCGCTTCCTAGCAGCCTCCCAGCTTCTCCCGCTT
>CAZJRD010000034.1:0-37218 GCA_964548365.1 uncultured Desulfobacteraceae bacterium
ACTTAGGAAAAAGTCATCAACGCGCCCATGGAGGATCGCGCAAATCAATGGGGGCCTTTTAATCCGTTGATTTGTAAGGAAACCGAAAATTACACTTTTCGGCTCCGGTAGCAAAAAGTCCATGGACGGACTTTTTACGGTTCCATCAAATTTTGTTCCGCCAATATTCTTTATTCTTTCCTTGCTTTCTGTTAAGATTTCATCTTAACGTTGTTTTCATGAGGCTGCATTCCATGACATTCTGAGTAGGGGAATTACGACCCTTCCTCTGCCAACTAACCCCGATCAGAATGCCATGTATCAGGCATACCTTCTGAGAGGAGTCTGCCATAGATGAGTCATAAAACCAGATGCCCATGCGTTCGAATAATTCTGCTTTTCCTATCAGTTATCATTTTCTCTATTGCCTTTTTCCCCCAGCGGGCAAGATCGAACGATGCGTATAGCGTCCTCGTAAAAGGTGCCCTGAACTACTATGAAAAGAAGGGCACTTCGGGCGATCCAGAAGAACCCGAGCTTGGAGAAGATGGCGTGCTGCGTATGCGGCCGGAGGTAGCCCAGTCTTTTGGCTTTCTAGTCTATGAGGATGAAAACTACCGCGCGTTTCGGGAAAAGCTCGATCAGGCGGAAGAGTTCCTGAAACAGGCTATTGATGCCATGACAACAACGGCCAGGGAGAAAAAGAAGGATGAACATGAGGCAGTTGTAGCCCATTTCGCGTGTCTGTATCAAAAAACCATGCGTTCCGCCGATGAAGATCTGAAAAAATACCGTGAGACACTGCAGGAGAAAGAGGACGACCGTTTTGACAAAGCACGATGCGCGGGCCTTCTTCAGAAACTTTTAAGGGAGGGGCTTGAGCGCAACGGTCGCAATCTGAGGGATGCCCTCGGGTATGCATACAACAGGAGCCGGGGAATTGAGCCCCCTGATGGATTTCCGCTCACGCCTGAAAATATCCGTTTTGTGAACTACGCTTACAATTACTTTTTGAAAAATGCAAAGCCGTTGGACCTGCAAGGGTTTGACCTGGACCGCCGACTCCCATTTCCGGATTCCCGAAGGCTGGATTTGTTGAAAAAGACCTTGGGAAGGGTGGAGCGCCGGTATCTTCCTCTCCTCGAGCCGGTATTACAGAAACATGCGCACGAGAAGTATGCGGTGGAACCATTGTTGTTCCTGGCATTAATGAAGCAGGAATCCAGGTTTGACCCTCTTTCCATATCCCAGGTCGGTGCGGCAGGTATTACGCAGATAATGCCCGGGACGGGTCTGCTTTTGGGTATGACCTCCATCTTTCAGCCTCCCTATTTCAAGAAAGCACGAAATGTGCTGCTGAAGGAGCGGACCAGGAAGGCAAAGGCGCTGAAATTTGTCCGGGAACCCAAGGAATATTGCCGGGAAGCTGATGCCAGGAAGGCCCGAAGAATAATGCAGGAAGCCCTCTCGTGGAAGAAGAAGAGAGAGGATCTCTATCGACGGTATAAACGTGAACTCCTTTCTCGCCGGCAAGATGATCGACTGGATCCAAGAAAAGCAATCGAGGCGGGGTACCGGTTACTTTCCGAATTGATGCAGGAACAGAAGGGGGATATAAGCCTTGCTCTAGCTGCATACAATGCCGGTTCCAGGGCCGTGAAGAAATACAATGGCATTCCCCCTTACCCGGAAACCGTGACATATAGAAACAGGATATTGCGGTATTACAGGCAGTATCTGAACGGAATGGGATGGTTGTCGGCAAAGGAGAGCCCTGGCGGGTGAAGATTACCGGGTGTGCCGGTAGGATTCAGTCCAGCGCAGCCAAACTCGCTTGCGGGCCTGAAATTTATAAAGGATCCGATCGAGTTGATTTGAGAGCTCCAGGGAAGATGGTTTCCTTCTTGAAAAGAAAAGGAGGTCCCGTTCAAGGCGCTGCCAATCGGGCATCCTGTGTGTTTCCCCCCGCCGGAACTTGTCGAACTCCATGTGCATTCGGTCTATTTGCTTTTCGAAAAGGAAGATGGCTTCTCTGTATCTTGTATGATCGCTGAAGGTTCCCATTGCCAGCCTTTGCAAGCGTATTTCTACTTTTATTAATACCTATTTTGCCAAAAAATAGCAACGCCATTTTTTTCGCGAACGGCGGAGAAGTAAAATGATTTGAAAGGTACTTGACAGGGAAGAGGCTTCACCGGTAAAGGTAACTAACCCGCATTTCTTATCCCGCGATACGCGGGACTGTGGCGGCGGATAGCCCCATGTCTCCTGCGTTGCGCTAGAAAAATGACTTTGACGTACTGCAAGTACGCCTGCCTCCATTTTTCTTCGCGCGCTCCCGATAGCGGGATTTCGCAAGTTCAACTTGCTATCCATTGGACTTTCCACCGCCCCGCTACGAAGGTCCGTGAGAAAAGCGGGCTAACACCGTAGCAGAGGAGCGAGATATGACTGATACCATTATGAAAGAGAGCGCCTTTGAAGATCTCAACCTGGTCAAGAGAGGCAAGGTTCGTGATATCTACGAAGTAGATGGCAATCTGCTGATCGTTGCGAGCGATCGCATTTCCGCTTTTGATGTGGTTATGGATGACCCTATTCCTGACAAAGGGAAAATCTTGACCCATATATCGGTTTTCTGGTTCCGGCAGTTGGAACATATTGTCGAAAACCACCTCATTGCAACGGATCCCGCCCGGTATCCGGAGTCATGCAGAAAGTATAAGGATGCCCTTGAGGGAAGAAGCATGCTTGTAAAAAAAACAAACCCTTTGCCGGTTGAGTGTATTGTGAGGGGATACCTGTCTGGATCCGGGTGGAATGAATATCGCTCACAAGGAAAAATCTGCGGTATACCTCTCCCCCAGGGGCTGAGACAGTCTGATCCTTTGCCGGAGCCACTGTTCACCCCTTCTACGAAAGCTGAAGATGGGATGCACGATCTCAATATCTCTTTCGATGAGGCAGTGGAGTTGATCGGGCAGGAGACCGCAAAAACGGTACGAGACATGAGCCTCCGGATCTATTCGTTTGGGCGCAGTCTGGCTGCCAAGAAAGGGATTATCATTGCCGATACGAAATTCGAATTCGGCTTACTTGGCGATCGTTTGCTTTTGATCGACGAGGTTATGACACCGGATTCTTCCCGTTTCTGGCCAATGGATTTCTATGCCCCCGGCGGACCCCAACAGAGTTTTGACAAACAATTTTTGAGAGATTACCTCTTAAGCCTGAAGTGGCCGAAAAAGCCGCCCCCGCCAAAACTACCTCCTGAAATCATCCGGAAGACCCGCGAAAAATACAGAGAAGCCCTTGCGCGACTTACGACACCGGGTGATGAATCCTGAAGCCGAAGATGCCCTAAATGAATAAGAAAAAGTTTCCCTGGCGCGCCTTGACAACAATCAGTGCGATGCTTAATGTATCGCATATGAAATTGCGGTACAGCCCATATATTCCGCCAGGATATCGAAAGTCAATTTTCCAGTCCCAATTGCAGAAAAGGTATGTTGAATAGGGGACGCTGATCCTTGAGGTCTTCTACCATCCTGGAGAGACGACTTTTGTGAGATGTGAGGTTTTAGAAAGCATGAATCAAGCCAGCGCCGAGAAAAGAGACAAAGACACAGTTCCCACGGGATACCAGGAGAAATCGGCAATAGACGAGTCAGGGGCCGGTAAAAATGAAACAGGGAACAAGAAAGAGGGAGAAAAGTCCTTCGAAAAGATGACGAAAGCAGAGCTGATCCAGGAGGCAAAGGATCTGGAAGATATGGTTAAAAAGAACTACGAGCTGTATCTCCGGTCTCAGGCGGAGATGGAGAACATGAGAAAGCGCTGGCAACGGGAGAAGGAAGAGTGGATCAAGTTTTCAAATGAATCTTTGATCAAAGACTTTCTTCCAGCCCTGGATGCCCTTGATCAGGCAGTTTCTCATTGCGCCGTTACGAAGGAAGATTGCCTGGATAGCCTGAAACAGGGTGTTGAATTGACGCTAAAGGGCCTGAAAGATGCCCTGGAAAAGGCGGGCCTCGAAGAAGTAAAGGCCCAGGGCGAAGCATTTGACCCCAACTACCACCAGGCGGTGAGCGAGATGGAGGATGGGACGGCTGAACCTGGGTCGGTATTGAGTGAGTTGCAAAAAGGATATTTGTTGAATCAGCGGCTTTTGCGGCCGGCAATGGTTGTGGTGAACAAGAAAAACCAGGCATCTGTGGACGAAACCAACGAGTAAACATGCTTTACCCGTTTTTTGAATTTAGACCAAACTAAAATGAATTGCTGTTGTTAAGGAGGCAATAAGATGGGAAAAATAATAGGTATTGATCTTGGTACGACAAACTCGTGTGTGGCAGTGATGGAGGGAGGTGACCCGATTGTTATCGCCAATGCGGAAGGAAGCAGGACTACTCCTTCAATGGTTGCATTCACTGACAACGGAGAAAGGCTTGTGGGTCAGACAGCCAAGAGGCAGGCTGTTACCAATCCGCAGAACACCGTGTTTGGTGTCAAAAGACTGATCGGGCGGAAGTACGCCTCTCCAGAGGTACAAAAAGACAAAGAAGTTCTTCCCTATGAAATCAGCCAGGCGAGTAATGGTGATGCTCACGTAAAAATAAGGGCAAAAGACTATAGCCCTGCTGAGGTATCTGCCATGATTCTCCAGAAAATGAAGCAGACAGCGGAGGATTATCTGGGAGAAAAAGTTGAAGAGGCTGTCATCACCGTGCCGGCATATTTCAATGACAGCCAAAGGCAGGCCACGAAGGATGCGGGCCGGATAGCCGGCCTCAAGGTGGAGCGGATTATCAATGAACCGACCGCGGCTTCCCTGGCGTACGGGGTGGACAAAAAAGGAGACAAAAAAATTGCTGTTTTCGATCTCGGGGGCGGCACCTTTGATATTTCCATCCTGGAGATTGGTGAAGGGGTGTTTGAGGTTAAATCCACGAATGGTGATACGCACCTGGGTGGCGAAGATTTTGATTTGCGGATAATGAATTACCTGGCCGATGAATTCAAGAAGGATCAGGGCATTGATCTTCGAAACGACAAGATGGCCCTCCAGAGATTGAAGGAAGCGGCTGAAAAGGCGAAGATGGAGCTTTCCGGCTCTATGGAGACGGATATTAACCTTCCATTTATCACTGCTGACGCCAGCGGCCCAAAGCACCTCAATATCAAGGTGACCCGGGCGAAACTGGAAGCGTTGGTCGATGATCTGGTGGAGAAGATTATAAATCCCTGCAAGGTGGCGTTGAAGGATGCGGGGCTCAACGCCAGTGATATCGATGATGTGATCCTGGTTGGCGGGATGACCAGGATGCCGAAAGTACAAGAGAAGGTGAAGGAGATTTTTGGGAGGGAGCCCAGTAAAGGGGTGAACCCCGACGAGGTGGTCGCCATCGGAGCTGCAATTCAGGGCGGCGTCTTACGGGGGGATGTGAAAGATGTCCTCCTCCTGGACGTGACTCCCTTGTCCCTGGGAATTGAAACACTGGGTGGTGTTTTTACCAAGCTCATCGAGAAAAATACTACCATCCCGACCCGGAAGAGCCAGATATTTTCAACCGCGGCCGATAACCAGCCTGCGGTTGAGATCCATGTCCTCCAGGGTGAACGAGAAATGGCCGCCAATAACAAGACTCTGGGGCGGTTCCAACTGGTGGGTATTCCCCCTGCGCCGCGGGGCATTCCCCAGATTGAGGTTGGCTTTGATATTGATGCAAACGGCATTGTACACGTTTCTGCGAAGGATATGGGGACAGGAAAAGAGCAGTCCATAGAAATTACAGCGTCCAGCGGTTTGAGTGAAGAAGAGATAGAACAACTCATGAAAGATGCCGAAGTAAATGCCGAGGAAGACAAGAAAAAGCGGGAATTGGTAGATGCCAGGAATATGGCTGATTCCCTCATTTACACCACCGAGAAGTCGATCAAGGAAGTTGGTGACAAGGTAGATTCGGCAACCAAAGATCAAATCAACCAGGCCATCGAAAAGCTGAAGAAGGCGATGGAAGGCGAGAATGTCGAGGAAATAAAGCGGTTGAGTGATGAGTTGACACAGGCTTCTCATAAACTGGCAGAAACTATGTATGCACAGGCAAGCCAGCAACAGCAGGCGCAAGCCGGCGGCGATGGCTCGACCGGTACGTCCGGAGGAGGGACTGCAACCGATGATGATGTCGTGGATGCTGATTTTGAGGAAGTGAAAAAATAGCCATGAGGACTGTTTCACGCTACCAGGCTATCTCCGCCACAGTGGTGGTGGGGGTAGCCTTTTTTTTGCAGAGCTGTGTTTCAGTAAAGCCGATAAAGCCACCCGTGAAACCTCCTGCAAGAGCAGTTGCACCGACCCCGGTTGAAGAAGATGAGTTCGTGAAGGGCGAATCCGCACTGGAGGCCGGGGACCAGGAGGGAGCGCTGAAATTATATGGTGCTTATCTGGAAAAATACCCCGAAGGGAAGAACGCGGCCCGGGCACTGCGAAGAATGGGGGACATCTACTTCAATGGCGGGGAATACAATGATGCCCTCAAGTACTACGAGAGACTGGCAGAGGGTTTCCCTGAATTCCCGGACCGTCCTGAGATCACCTACAAGATTGTCAGTATTTATAACAGTCTCAAACGCTATCAAACGTCTCGCTACCGGGCCCTGGAATGGATCAAGCAGTATCCGGCCAATCCGTTAGTTGGCAAGGTGTATAATGTGCTGGGCCTTGATTATGCAGCCCTTGAGAATTGGGAGCAGGCCTTTTTCTGGTGGTTGCTGGCTGAGAAAGAAACCTCTACCGATCCCCAGTTGCAGTCTGAGATTCGGGAAAGAGTGGTGCATATCATTGAGACCAGTGATATCGATGTCCTTGATCGATTGCTTCAATATGCAAGCGGGAGTGATTTCGTCCCCCACATTTATTACCGGCTGGCGACCCTGTATTTAGAGGAAGATGATTTTACAGATGCCCGTGGAGCCGCCATGGCCCTTGTGCGGTCTACACCTGAACAGAAATGGGTGAACCAGGGAAGGGAACTGCTGGAACGCATAGAAGTGGCGCTTTCCGTCAAGGCGACTACCTTTGGCTGTCTGTTACCCCTCAGCGGTCCTTTTGCTCCGTTTGGGGAGGAGGTCCTCAACGGGATCCAGCTTGGATTGGGGGTGTTCGGAGTCGGCGGCGGTGATGGCCCCCGGGTCGAGATGTTAATCAAGGATACGGGAGGAAACCCTGAGAAGGCGTCTTCTGCAATGGAGACGCTGGTGAAACAGGAACATGTCATCGGGGTTGTTGGGCCTCTTTCGAGCAAGGCCTCAGTGGCTGCTGCGCGGGTGGCGGAAAGGCTCGGTGTGCCGATTGTCACCTTGACGCAGCGGGAAGGAATAACCGGCGAGGGAAAAACGGTATTCAGGAATTTCCTCGTACCCTCGAGTGAGATAAAAAAAATTATCAGCACCGCCGTAGATGACCTGGATCTGAAACGTTTTGCCATCCTCTATCCTGATAATCCCTACGGGCGTTTTTTCATGAACAAATTCTGGGACGGGGTTGAAGAGGCGGGTGCAGCGATTACCGCCGTGGAGTCATATAAACCGGATCAGACAGATTTCGCGGACCAGATAAAAAAAATGACCGGGCTTTACTATCCCAGACCTGCGTCCCTGGTCAAGAAACTTCGGGAGATGAGGACGCCCTATGAGTTGGAGACTGAGATTGAACCGGAAGGGCCACAGCCCATTGTGGATTTTGACGCGGTCTTCATACCGGATACCTATCAGCGGGTAATCATGATTGCTCCGCAACTCATGTATTATGATGTAACTGACGTGCAACTTATTGGGACATCGCTCTGGCAATCGCCAAAATTGATTGAGATGGCTGGGAAATATGTGCAGGGGGCGATTTTTCCGTCAGGATTTTTCGCGAAGCAGCAGGTTCCCGAGGTAAGGAATTTTGTCCGGCGCTACGAGGAGAATTTCACGGCAGAGCCGGGGATCCTTGCGGCTACGGGATATGACACGGCGGGAATCCTCAGGGCCGTGATGAATGATTTCTCGATCCATACGCGAAATCAACTGATGAAGGCCCTTCTGACAATCCAGGGATACCATGGAGTAACCGGAAATATTTCATTCAATCCACAGGGGGAAGTTGAAAAAGAGCCCCTCATGCTGACCATATCCGGCCGCCATATGACGGTCTTCCACTAAGTTTTACTCCTGTTCCTTTTCCTCTTCTTCCGGCGTGTCCTCGTCTCGCTTTTTCCTCTTGGCCATTTTTGAAATGAGGATACTGATTTCATAGAGTAAGAGCAGAGGACCGGCCATCATGCACTGGGTCGCCACATCAGGCGGCGTCAGGATGGCTGCAATGACGAATATCAATAATATCGCGTATTTTCGCTGTTTCTTCAGAAAATCAGAGGTGACCATACCCATCTTAGTGAGGAAAAAAACCACCACGGGCAATTCAAAGACCACTCCGAAGGCAAAGAGCAGTTTAATGGAAAAAGAGAAGTACTGTTTGACCGAGGGAAGGGCCTTGACATATTCGTTGGAGAATCCGAGGAAAAATTTGAAGCCAAAAGGAAACACCACGAAATACCCGAAAAGCGCACCACCCACAAAGAGAATGGTGGAGAAAAGGACAAATGGAATGACATATTTTTTCTCCCGCTGGTAAAGGCCGGGCGCAATAAAGAGCCACAACTCGTAAAAAATAAATGGAGCGGCCAGGAGGATGCCCGCGATGAGGGATACCTTGAGGTAGGTGATGAACATTTCAGGGAGGTTGGTAAAAATAAGCCGGTCCCCCTTGGGTAAGACGGCTTTCAGCGGCAGGATAAGGTACTGAAACAGCCTTTCAGAGAAGATGTAGCAAATCACAAAGGCCACACCTATCCCTATGGAAATGGCAACGAAGCGTTTCCGTAATTCCTCGAGATGACTCAAGAAGGGTTGCTTTTCTTCCTCATGCATCTTCTCGTTTCTCCTTTTCTTCGCCCGCCGGCTTTTGACTGCCTTCCGTATCCCTTTCCTGGGTTTCTTTGCTGTTTTCGTAATCCTGGATCATCTCATCAAAGTCCTCATATTTGGATTCTTTCTCCTCAACAGATTCGACTATTTCGGCAACCGGTTCGGCCATTTCAGCTTCAATCGACTTTTCAATCCCGCTGATGGAGTCAACGATATCATCCTTGGCTTGTTTTAGATCTTCATCCAGGTCCAGGCTTTCTTTCAGTTCCTGTGTCGCTTTCTTGAACTCAGCCATTCCCTTGCCAAGTGCTCTGGCCAGATCCGGCAGCTTGCTCGGCCCGATGACGATCAGGGCAATGACCAGGATTATAATGAGTTCGGGCATGCCAATACCAAACATGGAAACCTCCTATAGATCATTCTCGACCACCCGGGAAGTCATGCCTCTGGATAGAGGTTCTTGAAATCCGGGAATGGTCATTGTCGGTATGTTACCGTTTTTTACAGGGTGAGGAGCATCGCCACTTCATCACAATTAGGGAACTTGGTGCACTTCAGGCAATCGGCCCAGATCTTTTGAGGGAGGAACGATTTGGACACTTCTCGAAACCCGAAACCGGTAAAGAAGTCTGGGACATAGGTCAATGCAAATATTCTCATTATTCCGAAAATTCGTGCCTCGTTCAAACAGGCATCTACCAGCTTTGATCCGAGGCCCTTCCCTTGCAATCCCTCAAGCACAGCCAATGATTTTATTTCAGCCAGGTCTTCCCAGCAGATCCCCAATGCAGCCACGGCCTGAATCCCGTTTTTCTTCCGGGTATCTTCTATAACAAAGTAATCCCTCATATGGTCGTAGAGTTCACTGAGGGGTCTTGGAAGCAAGTCCCCTTTTTCTCCATAGTATGTAAGGAGACGGTGGATATCATGTATATCGGAGGTTACGGCCTTTCGCACCGCGAGGTGTGTTTGTGTGTTATCATCACGATCGCTCATTTTTCCGCTCTCAGCACAAAACCTTTTATCTTTTCAGCTTTGAATAATTCCTGGGCAAACCCTTTTGCTTCCTCTGCAGTCTTGAAGCTCCCGCATCGCACGCGATAACGGGGGGTTCCTTTTACCTTGACCGCATAAAAATAGGCCGGGTAGCCCTTTGTCGTGAGCGTTTTTGCCAGGGCCTTTGCTTTCTCCTGAACCCCTAGAGATGCGATTTGTACTGTAAAACTCCCAGTTGTATGAACCGGGGTATTCTCCCGGGTTGCCAGCTTTTTCGCCCTGATTTCTCCCCGATCGACCGGCTTTTTTTGCACCAGTTTCCGCTCGGGAGAGGGCTGGCTTCTTGCGACCGCTTTCTTCTTGGTGGAAAGATTCTCGTAAAAAGCTAGTTTGGGATCCTCAAAGGATCTCTTTGGGGTTTCAGGGTTCGATGAACCCCTGTGTCCGATCAATCCCTGGAGCTTTGAAATTTGGGCCTTAATCTGTGAGATGCTTTGCATGCCGTTGGGCACAAAACCGCGACCCACAAATATCCCGAGGGCAAATATCCATGCCAGGAGAAAGAAAAGGCATAGCCCCCAAAAAAATGCTGCCTTTGCCGAGAGCTCGATCGCATGGTTTTTTCCTCGTTTTCTTGATGATTTCTTTGCTTTGGCCATGAATTATTTTTCCGGAAACCTTTCTTCATTACATTTTTTCTGGAGACTCGATCCCCATGAGTTCCAGTCCCGTTGCAATAATCTGCTGTACAGCCTTCGCAAGGAAGAGCCTCGCCAAGCTGAGATCCTTGTTCCTTGAAACGATCCGATGCTCGGGGAATTTGGTCCCCAGATTGAAATAGCGGTGAAAAACCGCCGCGAAATCAGTCAAGAAGTAGGTCAACCGGTGAGGTTCCAGGCTCTTGCATATTTCCTCGAGCAAACTGGGAAACTCGGCCATCATTCGCATGAGGGAGGCTTCCTCGTCGAGAGTCAAGAGGGCAAGAAACCCGTCAGGGTGTCGGGGTAAACGGAGGCCTTCCTCTTCGGCTTTTCTGAAGATGCTGCATATTCGCGCGTGGGCATATTGGACATAATACACGGGATTATCGCTGTCCTGCTTTTTTACGAGATCGATATCAAAATCGAGGGGAGAGTCATGGTGTTTCGTTAAGAACACAAAGCGCGCCGCGTCAACGCCCACTTCGTCTACGAGTTCTTTGAGCGTGACATAAGAGCCGGCGCGTTTGGACATCTTCATTTCTTTGCCGCTCTTCCAGAGCTTTACGAGCTGAATGAGCATCACGGAGAGCCAGTTTTCAGAAATACCGTTTGCCTTTAAGGCTGCCTTCATCCGGGGGATATACCCATGGTGGTCAGCCCCCCAGAGGTTGATCGCCCAGCAAAAACCTCTTTGTTTCTTATCGAGATGGTACGAGATGTCTGAAGCGAAGTACGTGAGTTGTCCGTCACTCTTCCTGAGCACCCTGTCTTTGTCATCCCCATAGGGTCTTGTTTTTATCCAGAGCGCCCCCTCTTCTGTGAATAAATGCCCCTCCTTCTCGAGCTTGCTGAGGGTTCTTGGTATGATCCCATCAGTGTGCAGCTTTCTTTCGCTGAACCAGGTATCAAAAGAGACCCTGAAGCGTTCCAGGTCCTCTTTGATTTCCAGGAGCATAATTTCCTCTCCAATGGTGGCACAGGTGGAGATTGCTTCTTCCTTTTCCATGTTTGCAACATCAATCTTTTCTGAAACAATTCTGGCCAATTCGGCGATATAGTCTCCCCGGTATCCGGCTTCGGGAAACGGATATTCCGAGTCATCCCACTGTCTCCATCTGCTATAAATTGATTCGCCGAGCATCCTGATCTGTTGTCCCGCATCATTGATATAAAATTCACTGGAAACACTATATCCACAAAAAGAAAGGATGCGGCACAGGGAATTGCCCAGGGCCGCCCCCCTGCCATGGCCGATGTGGAGGGGTCCGGTGGGGTTCGCACTCACAAATTCGACGAGAACTTTTTCGTTGCTTCCGAAATCATTCCGGCCGTAGTCTCGTCCCTGAGTGTTCACCTGTCGGAGTATCTGATGCCACTGATCCGGCTTCAGCAGGAAATTGATAAAACCGGGACCGGCGATGTCGATGCGGTCAAAAATGTCTTCGCTCTGCTGGAGTTGTTTCACAAGGATTGTCGCGATCTCCATCGGGTTTTTTTTCTGCGCACTACTCAGGGTCATGGGGAGATTGGTTGCGAAGTGCCCATGACTGGCGTTTTTGGGCACTTCTATCACGTAGTCGGGCAGCGGGACGTTAGTGAGGAGACCTTGCTCAAAGCAGGTGTGAAGGGTGGAGTCGAGTATTCGCCGTAATTTTTGTTTCATAAGTTGAGTATTCCTGCCGTACATAGAAAAGTTTAATCAAGATAGGCTACCCGATCTTTCACGCTAGATCAAGCACTATGTGAATCGTGTGCCCCTTTCTATTGACACTTTGTATGCAGGAACATTAGTATAGATTAGTCCCTCCACCTCCGGTGGAGGGCCCGAATAGGTTCTGCGGATTCGGGGAGAATCAGGAAGCAAAGCGCAAAATTCGAATTTCAAAAACACAATATTCAAATGAGAAAAACAAAAAAATTCAAGAACGCTCCAATCATTACTCCGTCGCCATGTTCTTGATTGCAATAATGGATACAAAATCATTTGACTTTAGACATGAAGTTGTCTAGTCTCTCTTCTTTGAGTATTTTTAGATGTTTCGTCTTGAAGAATATGATTATGAATTGCCGGCCGACCTGATTGCACAGGTGCCGGCCCCCGAACGTGATCATTCCCGCCTGCTTTTGTTGAATCGCCAAACAAAGGTGAGTGAGGATACTCATTTTTTTCACCTTCCCGATCTTCTCAACCCAGGCGATACTCTGGTAGTCAATGATACCAGGGTGATTCCTGCCAGGCTGCATGGAAGGAAAGAAAGCGGTGGTCGGATAGAGATCCTTGTCCTGGATCAGGGAAGAAGCGGCGAGAAGAATGGTCGAGAAAGATTGTGCCTTTGCAAAGCATCCAAGCGACCGAAGGTTGGAAGCTTTTTGTTTTTTCAAGGGGGGGGCACGGGAAAAGTCCAGCAGCTTTTTGATGACGGGAAAATCCTCATTCGATTTCAAGGCGTGGAGTCGGTGCTGGATCTTCTTTGGAAAAATGGCCGGATGCCGGTTCCTCCATACATTAAACGGCCGGATGATTCCTGTGCATCCGTTGACCGGAAACGATACCAGACTATCTATGCAAGACGGGATGGTGCTGTGGCGGCGCCAACAGCGGGTCTTCACTTTACGGAGGGCCTGCTGGAAAGGCTGAAACAGAGGGATATCAGGGTCGTTTCAATCACACTCCATGTGGGTTACGGGACATTTCAGGCTGTTCATGCAGCCGATATCAGAGACCACAAGCTGGAGGCCGAGTATTTCAGGGTTGAAGAGGCTGTTGCGAGGCAAATTAGGGAATGCAAGGATTCCGGACGTCGTGTGATTGCCGTGGGAACAACAGCGGTGCGAGCGCTGGAAACAGCGGCCCAGGCAAAGGGAAGTGTGGAACCCGGAGAAGGACTGACGGACTTAATGGTGACGCCGGGTTATTCTTTTCAGGTGGTGGATGGGCTTATCACCAATTTTCACCTCCCGAAAAGCTCACTGCTTTTCCTAGTGGCGGCCTTTGCGGGTCTGGAGGTGATTCGGGAAGTATATGCGGATGCAATCGGAAAGAAATATCGTTTTTACAGCTATGGTGATGCCATGCTCATTCTTTGAAAATTTGTAACTACTCAGGTGGATAGACTGAAGGCTGAAGACTGTTTCTGCCTTCCTGCGTGAGTAGTCACGAAAAGAGATACGTTTTTGGAGTTTAGGGTTTTACAGAAGCGGGAGGGACGCAGCGCAAGGCTCGGCGAGATCGAAACTCACCATGGCAAAATCAGAACACCTGTTTTTATGCCTGTGGGGACGCAAGGTTCCGTAAAGGCGGTAAGCCCGGATGAACTGTGGCAAACCGGAGCGGAAATTATTCTCGCCAATACGTATCACCTGTATCTGCGGCCCGGACACAAACTCATCGAACAGTTGGGAGGGTTGCATCGATTCATGGGGTGGAGCGGCCCCATTCTTACAGACAGCGGAGGATTTCAGGTATACAGCCTCGCGAAGTTGCGCAATATCTCTGAAAAGGGCGTCACCTTTCAGTCTCACCTGGATGGGTCCCGGCACTTTATCGGCCCTGAACAGGCCATGGATATCCAGCAGTCACTGGGATCAGATATTGTCATGGCCTTTGATGAATGTGTCTCCTATCCTGCGGAATATGAATACGTCCAGCAATCGGTTCAATTGACCAGCAGGTGGGCTGAGAGGTGCCGGGAACACTTCGCAGGTGGAGAGCAGGCGCTTTTTGGGATTGTCCAGGGCGGGGTCTATCCGGATCTCAGAGAAAAAAGTGTGCATGATCTGGTGCGGCTCGGGTTCGATGGGTACGCCCTTGGCGGACTGGCAGTTGGGGAGGACCGGGACACAAGACTTCACATTATTCGGGAAACCATTCAAATGCTTCCCGAAGACAGGCCGGTTTATCTCATGGGGGTCGGAGCGCCGGAGGATCTGGTGGAATCAGTGGCCCTGGGAGTGGACATGTTTGATTGCGTGATGCCCACCCGGAACGCCAGAAACGGAACCCTCTTCACTACCCACGGCCGTATGACCATCAAGAATACGCAATACAGGGATGATGGGCGGCCCGTAGATGATCAGTGTGACTGTTACACCTGTACTCATTTTTCAAGGGCGTATCTGCGGCACCTGTTCCTGGCCAGAGAACTGCTGGCCCACAGGTTGAATACCATCCATAACCTCCGTTATTATGCACGTTTGATGGCAGGGTTGAGGGACGCCATTAAAGGCGCGCGCATGGAGGAATTTAGAAAGGCATTCTACGAAGCACAGGAAAGAAATGGAAAAGAAGAGTTTAACGATTGAACAGCCGGGTGGGCGATGGGCATTGAGGCTCAGGTACCTGGGCATTCAACGAAACAATTGAGGAGGTTTTATCATGCATTTTCTCGCATATGCAATGGGTCAAGGTGGATCAGGAGGTGGCGGTCAGGGTGGAAGCCTGGGAGCGTTTGTTCCCCTGATTCTGATGTTCGTGATATTTTATTTTTTGCTCATCCGTCCCCAGCAGAAAAAGGCAAAGATGCACAAACAGATGCTTACAGCCATAAAGAAGGGTGACCGGGTGGTAAGTTCCGGTGGGCTCCACGGAGTCATAACAGGAATTGCCGATGACGTGGTCACCATGGAAATAGCCCCAAAGGTGCGGGTAAAGGTCTCTCGCGGGTCCATTTCGGGAATTATGAATAGGAGTACGCAGTAGAGCAGCAGGAAGACCGCGTTGGGTTTACAATGAACCCTGGAATAGTTATATATCCGGGGTACAAAATATTTCATTCATGGGAGTGATTCACCGGTGTCAAAAAATCTGGGCATACGAGCAGGAATTGTTGCATTAGTGGTCGTTGTTGCGTTGATATATCTGACGCCTTCGCTGACAAAAAAACTTCCCCCGTGGTGGTCGAATGTTCTCCCCAAGGACAAGATACATCTTGGCCTTGACCTCCAGGGAGGAATACACCTGAACCTGGAAGTGGAGGCGAGCAAGGCCGTTGAAAGTAATCTCGAACGGGTGGTGGAAGAACTCAAAAATGATCTTCGCAAAAGCAAGATCAGGTATCTCGAGCTCAAGCGTCTGGGCAAGGACGGCATTTCCCTGAAGTTAATGCGTGATGAAGATGCGACGGCCTTCCGGGAACTGCTTCGGGCAAACTATCCTGACTTTGATCCGGGGACACCCAGTTACGAGGACGGAAAACCCGTGTTTCACGTGATGCTCCTTCAAAAGGCACGGGATCGGATTACGAGGATGGCGGTGGATCAGGCCCTTGAAACGATCCGGAACCGTATCGACCAGTTTGGCGTGAGCGAACCGGACATCAGGCCTGCGGAAGGCCACCGGATCCTTATTGAACTGCCGGGTGTCAAGGATCCCAAGAGGGCAATCGCACTTATCGGGAAAACGGCCCTTTTGGAATTCAAATTGGTGGATGAAGATCATAGTGTGGATGAGGCCCTGAAAGGCCATATGCCGCCGGGCGATGAAATTCTTTACGAAACGTCGATCGACCGGAAGACAGGGCAGCGAAGAAGAATTCCTTTTCTTTTGAAGAAACGAACCCTGCTGACCGGGCAGTATATTACCGATGCCAGGGTCCAGATTGACAGCCGGTACAATGAACCCTACGTCTCCCTTACATTCGATTCTCGTGGTGCCAGACTTTTTGAAAACATCACCGGCCAGAATATCAAGAAAAGACTGGCAATTGTCCTTGACAACAAGGTGTATTCGGCACCGGTCATTCAGGATAAGATCTCGGGTGGAAGGGCCCAGATAACAGGTCGTTTTGGAATGGACGAGGCGAGAGACCTCGCCATCGTGCTCAGGGCAGGGGCACTGCCTGCCCCCGTAAAGATCCTGGAAGAACGGACGGTGGGACCGTCCCTGGGAAAAGACTCCATCGAGAAGGGATTTAAATCAACGATCATCGGTGGCATTCTGGTGGTCCTTTTCATGGCCGTATACTACGGTCTGAGCGGCATTATCGCGGATGTTGCCCTGATCCTGAACGTGGTACTGATCATGTCAGGCCTTGCCTTTTTCGGGGCCACCCTCACACTTCCGGGCATTGCCGGTATAATTCTGACCATCGGTATGTCGGTGGACGCCAATGTCCTCATCTTTGAACGGATCAGGGAGGAACTTCGGCTCGGGAAACCTCCAAGGGCATCCATCGAAGGAGGGTACGGCAAGGCCCTTGTTACGATCCTGGATGCCAATGTGACCACCCTGATCGCGGCCCTTGTGCTGTTTCAGTTTGGAACCGGCCCGGTGCGGGGCTTTGCGGTAACCCTGAGCATCGGTATCATTGCCAGCTTGTTTACCGCGATCTTTGTAACAAGGATTGTTTTTGACTACCTCTACAATGTAAAGAGGATGAAAAAAGTCAGCATTTAAGGGATAATGAAGAGCTGGTTTCAAGATGTTCAAATTTGTTCGAGCTCAAGAAAGGCAAAAATTTTAACCACAGGAATATTTTGCATATTTCGAGGATAAAAATTTTGTCTGCCGCAGATATCGGGCAAAAGAGGGCGTTTTGAAACGGGCTCTGAAGAAAGGCTGGGACACTCAATGGAATTCATTAAGCCGGGTATAAATATAGATTTTGTCGGGAATAAAAAATGGGCATTCGTCCTGTCTGGTACGCTCATCCTTGCCACTATTTTATTACTGATATGGCGCGGGGGGCCCGATTACGGTGTGGATTTTACGGGTGGTGTATTGATTCAGGTGCGGTTGGACCAGCCCCGTTCTCCCGGGGAAATCAAGAACGCGTTGAAACCCATCAATCTCCAGGACAGTATCATACAACAGTTCGGGGAAAAATCGGCTTCCGAGTATCTTATCAGGGTGAGAAAGACCGATCTGGAATTGACGGGTCTGAGCGATCAAGTAAAGAAAGCACTTGTTTCCAGCTTCGGGAAGGGTGTTGACATCAGACGGGTGGAAATGGTGGGCCCAAAGGTCGGAAATGACCTGAGACAAAAGGCGCTTTTCGCCATATTCTACGCCATTCTTTTCATCGCCATATACATCTCCGGCCGATTTGAGCTCAAATGGATGATGAGTATCATTATGGCCCTTTCGCTTGCATTTGTGGTTTACTTTACCTCCAGTTTTGGGATCAGTGTGACCTGGCTTATCGTTATCGCTCTCATTGTCACCCTCGGGTTGTGCTGGTTTTTGAATCTCAAGTATGCCCTTGGGGCTATTTTCGCCCTTATTCATGATGTTACCATCACTGTCGGTGCCTTCGCGTTGACGGACAGAGAGATTTCCCTTGCCATTATTGCCGCGTTCCTCACCATCGTGGGCTATTCCCTCAATGATACGATTATCGTATTTGACCGCATCAGGGAGAATGCCAGGCGTTTTCGAAGACGCCCGTTCCCAGAAGTCATGAACGAGAGCATAAATGAAACCCTGAGCAGAACTATTCTTACGTCCGGGACAACATTGGTGGTGGTGGCAGCGCTGTTCGTGCTGGGCGGCGGGGTTATCCATGATTTTGCCTTTGCCATGCTGGTTGGGATTCTCGTGGGGACATACTCGTCCATTTTTGTTGCCAGTCCCATCCTTCTTCTCTGGGAGGGGAAAATAGTCGGCAAAGCACGAAAGGCAAAAAAGGGAACGAAAAATGGGATGCGAGTAAAGAGCGCGTAAGCAATTGCACGGGGTTGTTCTGCATTGATCAGCGAGAGAAGGGACAAAAGGAAAGCCAGGGCTCGATCAGGCACTTGGATTACGATCTTGTTGATTGCGGCGGTTTTGGGTACTGGTGCATGGCTCTACTACGGCCTCTACCTGGTTTCCCCACAACTAAACTCCCTTCTGATTCTTGTCAACGGAGAACCGCGGCAGGTGATTCCGGGCGATAAAATAGCCCTCCACCCGAAGGATCGTGTCAAGATTCTCAAGGTCTCCACCAGCATTCCTCTCAACCTCCATATCCGATTGACCTCCTCCGGCTTTGATGCGGAAGCACTCAGGTATCAGGAAGAGGTGTTGTTTCGGCTGATGCCGCATCAGGACATGTTCCAGTCCTGTCATTTTGTCGTGAAAGTAAAATACCGGAATCAGGATCTGGGCGATTTTACCATGGATATCAAACCATTCGTGGATGATTGGCTTGATAAGGCAACGAGGACCATTGACAAGAAACAGCGGCTTGAGGTTCTTCAAAAGGCATACGCCATGTTTCCTGATGACGGGCGTTTAAAAGAACGATTGCTGAAGGAATACCGGGCCCAGGGGAAGTGGCAAAAAGCCGCAGCGATGCTTGAAAAGGCCTCCGGGAATACCCGGGACCGGAACGAGTTGCTCGCTCTCCTTGAGACCTACCGGGCCGCATCAAACAAGACAGGAATGATTTCGGTATTGAAAAGGCTGGTGAGCCTGGACCCCAAGGATGCCGATCTACGATTTCAACTGGCGGAAACTTTTGAAAAACAGGGGAAGTTAGAGTCGGCTGCAAAGCAGTATGAAGCGATTCTGAATGGAATTCCCCCAAAAGAAAAACTCCTGATTTTTAATAAGCTTGGATATCTCTGGACAAAGGTGGGGCAATATAAGAAAGCCATCGTTTCCTATAAAAGGGCGGCTGATCTTGATCCAAAAGACAGTAACCTCTACTATAATCTTTCCTATCTCTACGAAAAAACCGGCGGGAAGGAAAAAGCTCGTTTTTACCTGGAAAAGGCCCTGGCCCTCAGCCCCGGCGATCTGGACGGTCGAATGAAGCTTGTCCAAGACCTGATTGACGGGAAAGAGTGGGAAAAGGCGGAGACAATCCTCAACGAGATTTTGAAGAAAAAAAAGAACTCTCTTGACGCCCTTTTACTCCTGGCACAGGTCCTTGACAGGCGAGGCAAGAAGAAAGCGCTCATGGCTGTTTACAGCAGGATACTTTCCATTACCCCCAAGAATCAAACAGTGAGATACAATTTGGGCGTCTTGGAATATGAATCAGGAAACCTGAAAACGGCCTTACCGAGACTGGTGGGATATGAAAAAACGCACCCGAAGGATGTGGAAACACGCACCATACTGTTGGATATATACAAAAGGCTGAAAATGGTGGACAAGGCATACAGCGAGTCCCTGGCCCTCATGAAGCTGGGCGGCAAGGACCTGGACCTCTATATCTCTGCAGCCGACTACCTGAGTGACAAGGGCGCGTACAAGACTTTGATACCCATCCTGGAGACAGGGCTGAAAATACATCCCGACGCGGATACGCTGGGGGATTACCTGGTGGTAGCATATCTGAAAACCGGGGCGGAAAAAAAAGCCATGACCGAGATGGAGCGTATTCTCAAAATCCGTCCCAGAGATGTGCACCTGCTCATGGACCTGGCAAAGCTGCGGGAAAAATATGGTGACTTGTCCGGGGCCCTGGCGGCGTACAAGAAGGTCGTAGACCTTGCCCCGGACAATGAAGAGGCACAGAATGGATATCTGCGCCTGCGACTGAAAGTAATGGAGCGTGAATAATTCTCTTGGAAAGCCACATTTTGATGTGACCGCGGGGTTGGTATTTCGTTCCGGTAAGGTCTTGATTTCAAAGCGGCGAAAGGGAAGTCACCTGGGCGGTATGTGGGAGTTCCCGGGAGGGAAAAGAGAGGCCGGAGAAACACTTGAGCAGTGCCTTGAAAGAGAGTTTCTTGAGGAGCTTGGCATCAAAATCACCGTAGAAGGCCAATGTCTCACGGTTGATCACACCTACGACGACAAATCCATATCCCTTCATGTTTTTCACTGCACCCTCATGGAAGGGGAGCCGAAACCATTGCAGAGTGATGCGATCGAGTGGGTTGCGCCTTGGGTACTGGGAACATTCCTGTTTCCCCCCCCTGACAAGAAAATAATCGAGTATCTGCGCAGGTGCGACACCGGGAGAAAAAATCCCGCTGGTGAAGCAAGAGAAGATTGAGAACCTTGCGACTTCGTTGCACTCCATAGAACCAGTCATGGCGAGGAGCACAGCGAAAGAGCAATTTCGTCATCCAAGCGGTTAGAACAATGAGATTGCTTCGCTTCGCTCGCAATGACAGCATAAGGAGGACCAAATGTTCTACAACAAGAAAAGCAATGGCTACAAGACTTTGGTGGATGGGGTGGAGATGAAACCACTGGTCCACGGAGAAAAGACCCTGCTTTGTGAATTCAAGATTGCCAAAGGGGCGTCAATCCCTCCCCATTCCCATCCCCATGAACAGACAGGATACCTCGTGAGCGGAAAGATGCGTTTCGTCATTGAAGGGAAAGAATTCCAGGCTGAAGCGGGAGACAGCTGGTGCTTCAAAGGCGATGTGGTGCACAGTTCCGAGATCCTGGAGGATGCAGTAGTCGTAGAGGTATTTTCCCCGGTAAGAACGGAGTATCTGGAGTAAATTATCTCAAGAAAAAGGTTTTCCTGGCCGATAGATTAGAAAATTCTCTGTGGAGGTTTTTTATGGCCAAGGGGAACTGTGAATTCAAGGGATCAGGCGGACAATATTTCGGTACCGTTTTCATACACCTGTATCTCCTGGGAACTATTACCTTCGGAATCTATTCAGCCTGGGCATGGGTCCGGATCCTGAAGCTGAAGGCTTCTCACACGCTGATGAATGGGAAAGAAGTCTCTTTCCAGGGGACCGGGGGGCAGCTCTTCGGCCTTCTTGTTGTGCAAGGGCTGTTGACCCTTGTGACTTTTGGGATCTACGGCCCCTGGGCCTTCTGCAAGTATTTTGACTGGCGTGCCGGAAATACAATGGTCGGAGGAAAACCGAGCCAGTTCAACGGTACCGGCGGAACACTCTTCCTCTTTTATCTCATCCACCTCCTGCTCCTGCCTCTGATTACCCTCGGGCTTTATTATTTCTGGGGGTTTTACCGGTTCTACGCGTGGAAAGAAGAGCACACGAGATACGGCGGAGAGGAAACCTCTTTCGGCGGTCCTTTCGGCACGTTTCTCAAGATATCGATTGTCACCTGGATTCTGAATACGTTTACTCTCAATCTCTTCGCACCATGGGCATATTGCATGTTTTCTAGATGGCAGATTGATGGGCTGGCAGTGGGTGACGGGGCGACTGTAGAGCATTTCCCACCGGTGAAGACCAATGTGCTCGTTGTTACTATCCTTATTGTTGCCGGTATCTTCTGTCTTCTTGCTATCGGCTTTGTGGTGAAAAATGCTGCTGAGAGAGGCTGGAAACAGCAGCAGCAGTTTGTACGGCTCAAAAAGCTGCATACCCAAACTCTCCGGAAAAGGGAGAGCCGGGTCAGAAAGCCCCACTTCCTGAAACCAAAGTTTAAGGCCGCCGTAAAGGGAGAAAGGAGTGAGAAACATCTCCTGCTCAAGAGTGATGTCCGCGAAAAGCTCCGGGTTGATATGGCAATGTATGGTGATGCCGTAAAAAAGACCGAAGCCCGTATGAAGGAAAAACCCGAGGACGCGAATGCCCATTATGACCGGGCCTGGTTGTATGGGGCACATATGGAGCTGGAAAAGGCCGTTGAAGAATACACGCAGGCTATTCGCTTGAACAAGAAATTCGCGGATGCCTATTATAACCGAGGGCTTATCTATTCCGCAAAGGGCAGATACAAGGAAGGGATCAGGGATTTCAACGCCGCCATCGAGCTTGGGTCCATGACTGCGGATGTCTACTGCAACAGGGGAAATGGTTATTTTTTCCTGGGGAAGACAAAGCAGGCCCTTGCAGATTTTAACCGCGCCCTCAAAGTATCGCCGAGCGATGCAGATGCGCTCTATGACCGTGCCCTTGTCTACGAAACGATGGGTGATCGAGCCAAGGCAAAAGAAGACCTCCGAAGGGCCATGGCGTTCGGGCAGCCATTGGCACTGAGTAAGCTGAATGAACTGGAGGGCGGGTCTTCCGCGACCGGAGGACCGGGTTGGAAAATGGACTTGAAGGGAGTCTCGATCCCGGCAGGGCCGGCCAGTGGCATGATTCATGGCGACCCGGTCACTATTGACAAAGCGATTTTGGAACACGGTATCCTGACTCTGCGGGATGGAAAAGACTCCTTCCCTGACCATGCCTTTATGATTTTTCTTTTTCTGAAAAAAGAGGAGAGTTTTGAAAACAGGATTTTCGAGTATTCAACAGAGTCCGGTTTTGGGAGCCCCCATATCCATATGAAATGGAAAGAGGCCGGAAAGGATCTCCCGGAAACCAAGGTCTGGATGAGAGGTTATCCGATGGTTCTCCAGTTCGGAAAGCGGAATGGAAATGAGGTGCCGGGAAAGATTTATCTGTGCATCCCTGATCAGATGAAAAGCTTCATCGCCGGGAGTTTTACCGCCCGTGTAAAGAGCTGAGGAAAAGACTTTGCTACTTCGGCCTCTTGCGTGGCTTTTCCATGGACTTCGAGATCTCTCTCAGGAGTGAGGGATCTCCTTGGGCAAGCTCCTGGGCCTTCCTGAAATGGAAGCTTGCCTTTTGCATCTCGCCGCCGGCCTTGAAGTAGCGCCCAAAGTTGAAGTGGGCGAGGGCAAGCTTGTTCAACCTCCCGTAGGATATCCCGAGATGATAGTAGACTTCTTTTCTGGTGGGCCTGAATGAAGCCAGGCGCCTCAGAATTCCGATGGCATCGTCATATTCTTCCAGATCTTCATGAGAGAGTGCGAGCCTGAAAAGGGTATCAGGGTCATCGTGTTTCAGACTCAGTGCTTGTTTCAGCGTGGTGATCGCATCCCGGTCTTTCCCCTCCAGCTGATAGACTTTTCCCAATGTCCGCAGGATCAGAAGAGAATGGGGCGCGTGCCGAAGAGCAGTTCTAAGGTGGTCTTCGGCGGCGGAATATTCGGATCTCTTCATATAGACAATCCCCAGGCCAAGGTGGGGCAGGACCTCTCCAGGATTTCTTTTCAGTGCTTCTTGAAAAAATCTCTCCGCCTCGTAGGGGTCAAGGCAGGTCGCACGGATGACGGTTTTAAAGACTGGGAAAGAGGCCCGGAAACGCCTGACTTGCGCGGTTGGGGGCCCGGGTTTATACTGCTTAGCCATGCTGTCCAGGTTAGCCATCCGCTCAGGACCCGTTGGGTGCGTGAGAAGATAGGGCGGCATCTTGGACGTGTCCATCCAGTTTCCCTGGCTGATTTTTTTTAATGCTCGGGTCAAGGCGGAAGGGATAAACCCGTCGGCAGTTACATACTTGAAACCCAGTTGATCCGCCTGGCGCTCGTCTTCGCGGCTATAATGGAGTTGCGCTTGAATTCCCGCAGCCACGGAGCCGGTGATCAGCGCATTCGCGGCGACTCCGCCGAGAAAGGCTCCTGCCAGGATCCCGGCCAAGGTTGCCAGGCTGATTTTCTTATTCTGATCAATGCGCTGGGACAGGTGCCGTGCCGTGGAGTGTCCTATTTCATGGGCCATGACGCCCGCAAGCATGTCGCAGTTGTCCATGATTTCGATGAGACCTGAATAAAAGAAGATCTGGCCCCCCGGGGCGGAAAAGGCGTTGAGGGTATTGTCCTTGATAATATGGAAGCGAAAGGGAAAGGGCCTTGTTTTTACCGCGCGCAGGAGATACTGCCCGAGGCTGTTGATGTATCCCTCGGCATAGTCGTCTTCAAGAAGAACGTTATGTTTTTTAATTTCTGCGAGGAATTGTTTCCCCATGATCAATTCTTCATCAATGGAGAGCGCCCAGGCATTGGGAAGGGAAGGAACGGCGGGCACCAGCAGAAGCACCAATGCCACTACTATGGTGAGCAGCGGACGAACGGGGCTTCTGCGTGTCATTGTTCAGCTCCAGCCTTCTCTTCAGCAGCCGGGCGGATCCGGGGAGCTTCAACCCACAACCCTTCGATATCATAAAATTCCCGAAACGGCTGGTAGAAGATATGGATGACCACGTCACCATAATCCATAAGGACCCAGTGTCCCTCTTGCTCTCCTTCAATGCCGTACAACCTAAACCCGCTTTCTTTTAACCGCCTGGAAACGTGACGGACAATGGCCTGCACCTGACGGCTGGAGTTGCCGCTCGCAACGAGGAAGTAGTCGGTAATAGAACTGAGTTTTCGTACCTCAAGTAAGACAGGGGAGATCGCTTTTCTTTCTCCTACCACTTGGAGGCAGTATCTTGCCTTATCAATGGTCTTCATGAAGTTGGTAAAGCCCCTCCCTGAGAATATGGGTTCGAACAGCTTTCGGCACAAGAAAGGTGATGGATTTTCCCTCGCGTACCATGCGCCTTATCCCCGTCCCTGAAATATCCATTAAAGTCGATCTGCATATAATAACATGATTTCCGGAAGGCATGATATAAACATTTTTGTTTTGTTGTTTTTTTACGGACTGATCGAGCCCCAAAATAAAATTATCCAGCATTACCAAGTCGTAGCCGGCCCTTGGGATGAGTACAAAGTGAGCATAGTCAAAGAGTTTTCGGTAATTTTTCCAGGTCCTGATTTCAAGGAATGCATCACTCCCCACGAGGAAGAAAATTTCCGTGTTTATACCGAATCGCGACTTGAGTTCCTGCAGTGTATCAGATGAGTAGGACAGTCCGGCTCTTCTCCCTTCGAGATCCAGGGCTTCCAGCAACGCTGATTCCCGAACGCCCAACCTAACCATGCTCATGCGGTGGACAAAAGAGGTAACGGGATCATACCTCTTGTGGGGAGGGGAAGCCGCAGGAATGAGGTATACCCGTTCCAGTCCCAGGTCCTGGCCGATTTCCTCGGCGGTGCGTAAATGACCGAAATGTACCGGATCAAAGGTTCCGCCAAGGATGCCGATTTTCGCTAAAACCGCTTTTTTCACTGCCGTATTTGCCCCTGTCCGTAGACAATAAACTTTGTGGTGGTCAACTCCTCGAGTCCCATTGGTCCGAATGCGTGCAGTTTCGAAGTGTTGATGCCGATTTCGGCACCAAGCCCCAATTGATTTCCGTCGTTGAAGCGGGTTGAGGCATTGACGAAAACTACTGAAGAATCTACTTCAGCGAGAAAACGGCGGGCATGACGGTAGTCATCAGTGACAATCGCCTCCGTGTGATTGGAGCTATATTGATCAATATGGTCCAGGGCTTCATCCATACTGGAAACTATTTTCACCGCCAGGATCAGTCCCAAGAATTCCTGGGGCCAGTCCGCTTCAACGGCCGGTTTAATGTCCGGCGCCAACGCAACCGTCTTTGGGCATCCTCGTACCTCCACCCCTGCTTCACGGAAACGAAAGATCATACGGGGAAGGAATTCACCGGCGATATGTTCATGGACGAGCATCGTTTCCATGGCATTGCAGACCCCCGGGCGCTGGACCTTGGCGTTGAAACAGATCTCATCGGCCATTTCGAGGTCTGCGTATCGGTCCACATACACGTGGCAGACCCCTTTGTAATGCTTTAACACAGGGATACGGGAATGACTGGTGACAAAGCGGATAAGTCCTTCTCCTCCCCTCGGGATAATAATATCCACAAGATCTTCGAGACCAAGAAGGATTCCTACGGCCTCCCTGTCTGTTGTGGGGATGACCTGGATAGCGTTTTGGGGGAGACCTGTTTCCTGAAGCGCTTCCCGGAGGAGGCCGGTGAGGAACAGATTGGAGTGAATGGCCTCAGATCCGCCCTTCAGAATCACACCATTGCCCGATTTCAGGCAGAGGCTTGCGGCATCCACGGTCACGTTGGGACGGGATTCGTAAATAAAGCCGATGACACCCAACGGGATACGCGTCCTTCCCACCTGTAATCCGTTGGGCCTCGTCCACATCCCGGTGACTTCTCCCACCGGATCGGGCAGGGCGGCTACTTCCCTGAGCCCCTCGGCCATGCTTTCGATCCCAGCACTATCGAGAGTGAGGCGGTCGATCATGGCCGGGGAAAGCCCGGCCTCATGTGCACCGATGAGGTCCTTCTTGTTTTCATGAATGATAGCCGTACGGTTTTCCATGAGTTTTCCGGCCATGAGTTTGAGGGCGGCGTCTTTCCGGTCGCGCCGGAATTGCCGCAACTCCCTGGCAGCCTTCTTGGCCTCCATCCCAATAGCTTCTATCATGTTCGTAATTGACATAATCCATTTCCCTCTTCAGTGTTCGTAATGACCAGGTTGTCCCGGTTAATGACTTCATCATCATACTTGAATCCCAGTACGTTTTCTATCTCCCTGGATTTTAGACCCATTATCTTTCTTATATCACCGGAATGATAGTTGACAAGACCCATTGCAAGTTCATCACTTTTTTCATTGACGAGGAGCACCGCATTTCCCATGCTGAACCTTCCTTCGACCCCGACAATCCCCGAAGGCAGAAGACTTCGCCGTTGTTTCAAGATAGCCCGTTCTGCACCTCCATCTATCACAAGGACACCTTTCGGAGCCTTGGTGAAGGCGATCCAGTGCTTTCTGTTGCAAAGGCGCGTCTCTGCCGGCAGAAACAGGGTTCCTTCGTTCATGCCGGCAAAGATATTGTCTAGTATGCCGGGTTTGAGGCCGTTTGTGATGATGGTTGGAACGCCCCGCATGGAGACCCGCTGGGCAGCCTTGACCTTACTTGCCATACCGCCGGAACCGAGAAAGCCGGGAATGCTGCTTGCACATTTCATGATATTTCTATCGAACTGCTGCACAACGTGGACGAGTGAAGCATCCTCATGGCAACGGGGGTCCTTGTCAAAGAACCCGTCTATATCGGTGAGGCTCACCAAGAGTTGAGATTCGGTCATCCCGGTGACCATGGCGCTCAGATTATCATTGTCTCCAAACTTTAATTCATCCACGACAACGGTATCATTCTCATTGATAATTGGAATAATATCCCAGGAGAGGAGGGTGAAGAGGGTATTGCGGGCATTCAGATAGCGGCGCCTGTGGGTGAGGTCGTCCCGGGTGAGGAGTACCTGGGCCACCCGCTGACCAAGCTGCCCGAATGCCTCTTCGTAGACCATGATAAGCCTGCTTTGTCCCAGGGCGGCAACAGCCTGCTGCTGAGAGACTGACTGGGGCCTCTTGTTGAACCCCATTTTCCGCAACCCCGCGGCGATCGCCCCGGAAGAGATGAGCACTATCTGTATCCCCTTTTTCCTGAGGCCGATCATCTGGGAGACCAACCCCCTGATTACCTCCAGATTGAGGTCATTGCTCGTGGTGAGGACACCACTGCCCACCTTGATGACCACGCGCCTGACACTGTGGAGCAATGCACTCCGGGATATCTGGGATTCTCGTTTCGCTTTCACCGTTGGGTTTTTCCTCGTTCTTTCCGCGTGGCCCCTCAAGAGTCAGGATTTATGAAACATCTCAAATAACATCTCCTTGAAACGTTCAAGACCCATACCGGTCAGCGCAGATATGGGGAGGGAAACCACCTCGAGCCTGTCGAAAGCCTCCTGCACTTGCCCCACGTCTCTGCAATGTCCATCATAGAGATCCATCTTGTTGATGAGGACCATATTGGCTTTGTCCGCCAATGCCGGGTTGTAAGCGGCCATTTCTTTTTTCAGGGCAAAGAAATCTTCAATAATGTCGTTCTCCGGCGTATAGGTTATGTCAAGCAGATGTATCAAGAGCCTTGTACGCTCGATATGCTTCAAAAATCGATGTCCCAGGCCCTTGCCCTCACTGGCTCCTTCAATGAGCCCCGGGATATCGGCAAGAACCACAAAATGCTCGTCCCGGAGATGCAGGACTCCCAGGTTGGGAAGGAGGGTCGTGAAGGGGTAGCTGTCAATTTTCGGGCGCGCAGTGGTCAAACGGGAAAGAAGGGTAGATTTCCCTACATTGGGAAATCCAACCAGGCCGATATCTGCGAGAAATTTCAGTGAAAGCTGGAGGGGTACTTCCTGGCCGGGGGTTCCGGGTTGTGCAAAGCGAGGGGTCCTGCGGGTCGAGGTGGCAAAGTGTTGGTTTCCTCTTCCGCCTTTCCCGCCCGATACGAGAAGAACCTCCTGCCCATCATAAACGAGATCGGCAAGAACATGGCGGGTCTCCTTGTCAAGGACAAGTGTTCCAACCGGTAATTGAATGATCAGATCTGAGCCGTTTCTGCCTGATTGGTTTTTCCCTCTACCGGGTTGACCGTTTTGTGCCTTGAAAAGGGGGTATGCACGTAGATGGGAGAGGTTTTGCAGTCGGTTGGTGGCCTTGAGGATGATATTGCCGCCGTCCCCACCGTCGCCCCCATCAGGTCCACCTCTGGGTTTAAACCGCTCACGTCGGAAGCTGACACAACCGCTCCCTCCGTCCCCTGACCTGGCCGTGATGACGGCCTCATCCAAAAAAGTCATGTTTTTCTTTCAGGTACCGAGATCCCTCGGTCTAAGAGGCATACACGCTCACTTTCTTGCGGATCTTGTCCATGCGCTCAAAAGCAACAATACCATCTATTTTCGCGAAAATGGTATAGTCTTTCCCCAATCCGACGTTGGTACCCGGATGGATCTTGGTCCCTTTCTGACGGACGATGATGCTGCCTGCCTTGACTTTCTGCCCTGAATATCGCTTCACGCCATACCGCTTCCCGGCGCTGTCTCTTCCATTTCGCGAGCTTCCGCCTGCTTTCTTATGTGCCATTTCTTAAAACCTCAATAGGAAATGTTAAGCGGGTATTTCGATGTTTTCTATTTTCACCAGAGAGAAGGACTGCCGATGGCCGTTTTTTCTCCGATACCCTTTTCTGCGTTTATACTTGAAAACGAGGACTTTTTTGTCTCTCCCTTGGCGTACGATGGTGCCTTTTACCTTGCAATCGTTCAGCAATGGCTTGCCGACACTTACGCCATTTTCGTCAGACGTCAATAGAATGTTGTCAAAAACGACCGTCTCTCCTGCTTGCCCGGAGAGCTTCTCAAATTTTACCTCATCGCCGGGGGCAACACTGTACTGTTTTCCACCGGTTTTGATCACTGCGTACATGGCTTGCTCCTTCGAAAAATTAAACTTAAATTATACCGCCCCCATTGCATTAGTCAAGGATAAAAACAGATTAAAAAGTTTCTCGCTCATCCAAAAAGTGGTGCCCCCGGCATGACTCGAACATGCGGCACCCAGATTAGGAATCTGGTGCTCTATCCACCTGAGCTACGGGGGCACAGCTGTTTTTTATCATAAAGGCGCAAAAAGTCAATAATTTTGAATCGGATGGGAGAATCTTCAGCGATGAGGACCCGGTGCCAAGAGATTGTATCGTCCAGGGAATGAGCAGGTGTTTGCCGGGAAAAATTTCCTGAAAACAAAATAATTCATTGATTTAGCGAAGAGGATTACCTATATTATTTGTAAATACTTAGGTGGATAGACTGAAGGTAAAAGGCTGAAGGAAAAAATGATGCGAAATCATCTGTTTTCAACCTAAAAACCTGGGTAGTCACGATTATTTTATAAGGGTAATTTTCCGGCTCAGATTGGCAGAAACTGCTTTTTATTGGAGACAGATTCAAAATGTTTCCCGCTTGCGGCGGGACTCGAGGTCAAGTCGAAGATCCTGGACTTTGAGCGGGGAAAGACGAAAAATTTGACCACAGGAATATGTTGGATATTCCGAGGATTGGAGATTTTATCTGCCGCAGAGATCGGGCAAAAGGGGGCGTTTTGAAGCTGGCTCATTGGAATGGTTTCTGAAATGTGGGGATGTAGCTCAGTTGGGAGAGCGGTACGTTCGCAACGTACAGGTCGGGGGTTCGAATCCCCTCATCTCCACCAACCTTCATATTGAGGAAAGCGAAATGCTAAGGTTGCCGCGGCGAAGCCGGGCCTATTGAGGAATGCGACTGATGACACGAGAAGCTGAAATCCACAGGAAAACCAAGGAAACCGATATTCGGTTCAGGATAGACCTGGATGGGCAGGGGCAGTGCCGTTCACAAACGGAAATCCCCTTTCTGGACCACATGTTCAATCTGGTGGCGGCTCATGGGTTTTTTAATCTTGAAATTAATGCCAAGGGAGACATCCAGGTTGATAACCACCATACGGTCGAAGATGTGGGAATCTGCATGGGAAAGGCCTTAAAAGAGGCCCTCGGAGAGAGAAGAGGTATCAGCCGCTATGGTGAGGCCACGGTTCCAATGGATGAAGCCCTGGCAAGAGTTGTGCTGGATATTTCTAATCGTCCGTTCCTTTCCTACCACGTTGAAATGCCGGGGAGCATGGTCGGTACATTTGACATTCGGCTTTTGAAGGAATTTTTTCGGGCCCTGACCAACCACGGCGGTGTCACGATGCACATAGATCTTCTTTCAGGCGAAAACCCACATCACGTGGCGGAAGTCATTTTTAAGGCATTTGCAAGGGCCCTCGACCATGCCACCAACCTGGAAAGCAGGCTCAGCGGCGTGGTTCCCTCCACTAAAGGAATCCTGTAGCCAAAGGGCAACTTTCATGCAGAAGCGATCTTCTATTTTTTCTTATTGGCCGCTCGTTTTCGGCGCAGCCATTCTGTTCTTAGTGGCAGGGTGCAGTGAAAATCGTTTCCCGACCCCGGAAAAGCCCCTTTTGCAAGGTTCTGAGAAGATCGCAATTGTCGGTTTCAGAGCGGCCCTTGATGAAGGGGAAAACCCCCATACGGTTCGAGACCCCCTTTCGGGTGCAGTTTTCAGGGCCGAGCCGGTGCCGCCCCAGGTGGTTCGAGAAATGACCAGAGACCTCTTTGAGCGGTTGAAATCCCGGGGAGGCCGTGAGGTACTGCCTCCGGGGCAGGCCCTTGGTGCATACTCCACCCTTGCTTCCGGTGATATGAGACTTGCATTGCTTCCCGTAAAGATGCTTCGGGAGATTGGAAAGATGCTGGGTGCCGATTACGTTCTGGCCGGATACGTCTATCGGTGGAGAGAACGGCAGGGTACCGGCTACGCGGTCAACCGGGCTGCGTCCGTTGCCTTCAGCCTTGATTTGGTGCGGGTGAGGGACGGGAGGATCATCTGGAAGGAAGAATTTGACAAGACCCAACGTTCCCTCTCCGAGAATATCCTGGATCTGAAGACGTTCCTTGGAGGGGGAGGCCGATGGATGTCCGCGAGGAAGCTCGCTTCTCTTGGTCTCGATCGATTGCTCGCTGAGATGCCCTGAAGGAGAAGGTTTAACGGTGCTGGTTATTCCTGCAATTGATCTCAAAGGAGGCCAATGTGTCCGGCTGAAACAGGGTGTCATGTCGGAAGAGACGGTTTTTTCCGCCCACCCTGAGGAAATGGCCTTACGCTGGTTTCAGGCCGGGGCCGAGCGGATCCATGTGGTTGACCTGGATGGTGCTGTCCGGGGGCGTCCCACCAATACAGAGATCATCAGGCGGATTGTGGAGACCGTTCCCATACCTGTTCAGCTTGGAGGAGGGATACGTGATAGGGGCGTTCTGGAGGCCTACCTGGACATGGGTATTGCCCAGGTGATCCTGGGAACCGTCGCATGGAAGAATCCTGCATTCGTGAGAGATGTGTGCAGTGCCTTTCCGGGGAAAATTATCCTCGGCATCGATGCCAAAGAAGGACGAGTTGCTGTTGAGGGATGGACCGAGGAAACAGACCTTGATCCTGTGCAGATGGCCAGGCAATTCGAAGATGAAGGCACATGGGCGATTATCTATACTGATATTTCCAGAGACGGCATGGGAACCGGCCCCAATGTGGAAGCGACGGGGAGATTGGCTCGTGCCGTTGATATCCCGCTTATTGCCTCCGGCGGGATTGGTGACTTGTCAGACGTGATAAGGGTTCTCGCCCTGGAAAAGGAGGGCGTGATGGGCATGATAACGGGGAGGGCTCTCTATGATGGGCGTCTTAACCTGGAAGAAGCCATCCGTAGGACAAAAAAAGGCGATTTCTCAAAGATTTTTATTGACAAAAATGGTAAGTAAAGTATACTAAAAGTTTGCACTGTGGATATTTTAGGAGAGTTATGTCCTTAAACGAGAAAATAGCCGATGACCTCAAACATGCCATGAAGGCAAAAGATGCTTTTCGCCTGTCCTGCTTGCGGATGCTCAAGTCATCCATTAAGAACAAGCAGGTTGAGATCGGGAGGGAACTGGAGGATGAGGAGATTCAGAAGGTTATTTCTTCTCTCGTGCGAAAAAACAAAGAAGCGGCGGATGAATTTCGTGCAGGAGGGCGTGAAGATCTGGCCACAAAGGAAGAATCGGAGGCCAGCCTGCTTTACGAATATCTTCCTGAACAACTGACGCGTGAAAAGATGGAAGAAATAGTCAAGGAAGTTATTTCCGGACTTTCAGCGGAAAGCCCCAAAGACCTTGGGCGCGTTATGAAGGCGTCCATGGCCAGGATGGCCGGTCAGGCCGAGGGAAAAGAGATTAATAAGATCGCCAGGGAACTGCTGGGCGGCTAAGATTTTTCCTCTTCTGCGATAAAGTGTACTGCAGTGTTCCTCCTCACTTAAAATGTCATATCCAGATGGTTGCATTTTGTGCTTTTCATCCTTAACTTTTGAGAGTTGCATTGCCGCCCGGGAAATCCCTTATTATTTAATCATCCCCTGGAACGATGAAAAGGGCAGGACTGCTCATCTTCAGGGAAACCTAATAGAAGTAATTCTTCACCTTGTCTCATGGTACTCGTCAATCAAAAAAAACTTTCTGGAATCCGGTGATACTTTTTCTCGTCACGCAAGCCTGTGGGTGGGTGTGGGGCTTGGTCTCTTTTTATGAGGCTGAAAATGGGTTCTAACGAATCTGCCAAGGAAACGATCAAGTCTGTTGCTGACATTGTTGATGTCATAGGCCAGTTTGTACAACTCAGGAAGGCTGGGCAAAATTATATTGGACTCTGTCCGTTTCACACGGAAAAAGAACCCTCCTTCACGGTGAGCCCGGCAAAGCAGATGTTCCACTGCTTCGGGTGCAAGAAAGGAGGCGACCTTTTCGCCTTTTGGATGGAATATCATGGAACCACGTTCCCGGAAGCGGTAAAGGAACTTGCTGCACGATATAATGTTTCCGTTTCGGAAGGTGTGAGTTCATCCGAGGAAAAGAGAAAGGCCGAATACCGCAAGGCAGTTTTTAAAGTGAACGAATTGGCCTGCCGCTTCTTTCAGAAGGTTCTTCTGGAGGAAGCTGAAGGGGATCCGGCCCGCAAATACCTTGAAGGAAGAGCCCTTTCGGTCGGTACTATTGAGAAATTTCGATTGGGATATGCCCCGGACTCGTGGGACCGTTTCACCCGTTTTCTGGGGAAGGACTCCTGGAGGCTGAAAATGGCCGCCGTGGCCGGGTTACTGGTGGAAAGAGAGGGCGGCGGGTTTTACGACCGTTTCCGGAAGCGGGTTATCTTTCCCATTGTGAATCTGCGAGACCAGGTGGTGGGATTTGGGGGCAGGGTTTTGGATGCCTCGCTTCCAAAATACCTGAACACCCCTGAATCGCCTGTTTTTCACAAGGGGACTCTCCTGTATGGCTTGAACTATGCCTTCGATGCCATAAGAAAAACAGGAAGTGCCCTGGTTGTCGAAGGCTACATGGATGTTCTGGCGCTGCATGACCACGAGATTCCGGAAGCAGTCGCCACCCTGGGAACCGCCCTCACGGACGCCCATGTTCGGAGGCTCAAAGGCTATGCTCCGGAGGCGGTGGTCATCTTTGATTCGGATGAGGCGGGAAAAAAAGCGGCATTGAAAAGCCTCCCTCTGTTTATGAATGAAGGTCTCAAGGGGAGAGCGGTAGTCCTCCCTGGGGACCATGACCCTGACAGCTTTGTGAATGCCCAGGGCGCTTCTTCCCTCAGGGACCTGATCCGGAAGGCAGGGTCTCTCTTTGATTTTCATGTGGAGATGAATCTTTCCGGGATGGACGGGAGTGTAGAAGCGAAGAGCGCAGTCATTAAGGAGGTGTTACCCGTTCTGGGAAGGCTTCGCAATGTCTCGCAGCAGTCCCTCTATGTGCGCCGGCTCTCGGAAAGAATTGGTGTTAAAGAAAATTTCCTCTGGGTGGAGTTGAAGAATCTTCAGAGAGGAACGACTGGTGGGAGTGAGATCCAAGGTCTGTCGGAAAGATTGGCGAAACCGGCAGTTGAAAAACGGTTTAGCCGTGACCTTCACTTTCTCAATCTCTTGATTCATTATCCTGAGGCTGCACAGGGTCTCAGGAATTTGCCATGGCAGGTGTTGCTCTCAGATGCATCAATCATTGAAATCGGGGAGGTTTTTTTTCAGCATTATGGGCCGGGAGGATTTTCCTCGATGGAGGATCTGACCTCCGGTCTTGCATCAGAGAAAGCTCGTGAACAGCTGAGGGAAGGGTTGTTGCTGCCTTCTTTCTATTCAGACCAGACCGTTGATCTGGCAATCGAGGAATTTGAGCGAAAAATTCACCAATTACACCTATCGAGATCCATTCAGAAGGCAAGGGAGCAGGGAGATCTCGAAGGTATCAACAGGCTTTTGAAGGAAAAGGCCGAAGGATTAGCACAGGGCATAGGACACTAGCCCGGGTTTCTCACCGATCTTCGTCGCAAGACGGTGGAGAGTCCCGTGGATACAAGGCGCGCGAAGAAAAATGGATGAAGGCGTACTAGCAGTACGTCGAAGTCATTTTTCAAGCGCAACACAGAAGACATGGGGCTATCCGCCGTCACAGCAGATTATTGGTGAGAAATCCGGGCTAGAGCCCGCTTTTTCCGGGAACCACGGGAAATAGGAGGTTTCTTCATGAACAAAAAAACCCATATAGTCAGCTTGAAGCGTCTTATCGACATCGGAAAAGACAAAGGATATATCACGTATGAAGAACTGAACGACGATCTGCCGCAGGAAATCGCATCTTCTGAAGAGGATATTGATGATTTGATGATGATGTTCGAGGATTTGGACATCATGGTTATTGATGAGGCTTCAAAAGACCGCATTGAACAGTCCAGGAGGATGAAGAAAAGACAGCAGTTGAAACTGGAAGAAAGAGAGACGTTCAGAGCTGATCTTGTTGATGCTTCTTCCCGTGTTTCCGATCCGGTAAAGATGTACCTGAAGGAAATGGGGTGTATTTCACTCCTTACCAGAGAAGGAGAAGTGGAGATAGCCAAACGAATTGAAGCCGGGGAAAAGGAGGCGTTGGAGCAGCTCTTAGAGTGTTCGGTGGGGGTGGAATATATTATTGAACTGGGAAACATGCTCAGGGAAAACCAGGTAAAGCTGAAGGATGTTATTAACGATCTGGATGAGGAGGATAATTACACTCAGGTAGGGGAAAGAAAGGATTTGCTGCTCAGTGTCATTGATAGGATTGAGGGCCTGTATCAAAAGAACCTGGAGGGACGGAAGGAGAAGTCGAAGTCTCGATGCACGGTAGCACGAAAAAAGGTGATCCGGGCCGAGGTCGAGGAGAATCAACGCCGTATTTCAGGACTTGTAGACTCTTTCCGGCTTGAAAAGCGGCAGCTTGACAACATGGTGATCCGGCTGCGAGAGACGCTTTCCTCGGTGGAGAAGAGTGAAAAATGCCTGACCGAATGCATGTTGCAGGCAGGGGGAAAATCGGTTTCGTATATGAAAAAATGCTTCAGCAAGATCCCGAAGGATGCGGACGATCATGAGATAGTCGCCCCCTTAGGTTTGACGAAAGGGGCCCTCTTGGATATGAAGATAAAGATAGATGGATCTCGGAAGGTCCTCAAGGACACGAGGTACCGCACAGATTTGACTGTCAGGGAATTGAGAAAGGCTCTGGCACAGGTTGAAAAAAGTCTTAATAAGGCAAAAAGGGCAAAAAGTGAACTCATTGAGGCCAATTTAAGGCTTGTGGTGAGCATCGCAAAAAAATACACAAACAGGGGCCTGCAGTTCCTGGACCTTATCCAGGAAGGAAACATAGGCCTTATGAAGGCAGTGGATAAGTTTGAGTACCAGCGCGGTTATAAATTCAGCACCTATGCAACCTGGTGGATCAGGCAGGCAATTACCAGGGCAATTGCAGACCAGGCCAGAACGATCCGCATTCCGGTTCATATGATTGAAACCATAAACAAACTTATTCGCACATCGCGGTACCTGGTCCAGGAGCATGGCCGCGAGCCAACCCCGGAGGAAATCGCTGAAAAGATGGAATTTCCCCTGGAAAAGGTCAGAAAAGTCCTGAAAATTGCAAAAGAGCCGATTTCTCTTGAAACGCCGATCGGGGAAGAGGAAGATAGTCATTTGGGTGATTTCATTGAGGACAAGAAAGTCATGTCCCCGGCGGATGCGGTGATCAGTTTTAACCTCTCTGAGCGGACGCGGAAGGTCTTGACAACCCTGACCCCGAGGGAAGAAAAGGTCCTGAGGATGCGTTTCGGCATTGGTGAAAAGGCCGATCATACCCTGGAAGAGGTTGGCAGGGATTTTGATGTAACCAGGGAACGTATTCGCCAGATTGAGGCGAAGGCTCTCAGAAAATTGAGGCATCCCAGCCGGAGTAAACGGTTGAAGAGCTTTGTTGAAAGCTAAATCAACATGGTCCAAGGTCCTGCAATTTTCTCTGCCACGGGAAGGCCTTGATGGGTGAGAAATTCGCTTGACAAATGCATGACCAATGAGCATCCTATTATTACCCATCCATAAATGGCTATTTTGCCCGATATCGTCGTTATGCTCAAATTTTAATCCTCGAAATACCGCAATGTATTCCTGTGGTTAAAATT
>CAZJRD010000035.1:0-36489 GCA_964548365.1 uncultured Desulfobacteraceae bacterium
ACTAGGGAGTCGTTTCTGAGATTATCTCTATTGATCA
Source organism: uncultured Desulfobacteraceae bacterium (assembly GCA_964548365.1). Lineage (GTDB taxonomy): Bacteria > Desulfobacterota > DSM-4660 > Desulfatiglandales > Desulfatiglandaceae > B46-G9. Next base: position 38 of record CAZJRD010000035.1, read on the forward strand.
GTAAAGCATTAGATATTCAGTTACAATAGGCCAGAATAAAATCATATAGTTCAGTGGTAACTAACGGAACGGCCGCATAAGAGACGTTGGAACCGGCCTCGTACTCGGCGGCTCAACTCGGTATTGTACTGATAACGAATGAAGGTTGGGGATATGAAAACGTCAGGGAAACGGTTTGTTTCAAAGCACGTAATTAGTTATGAAATTTTTTCATTTTTATTCGTAATATTAATTATTTGGCTTGATGAAATCACAGATTTGCCAAGTTTGATTTTGGGGGCGGCGCCAACACCAATGAACTGGAAAGAGGCATTATTCGAAAGCATCATCATCTTCATTTTCGGAACGGCAATAACCTATATGACCGCGAAGCTATTTCAAAACATGAAATACCTCGAGGGAATACTGCCTGTATGTGCTTCGTGCAAAAAAATCAGGGATGACAAAGGTTCTTGGCATCAAATTGAAGAATATGTCCGTGACAGATCAGATGCGGAATTCAGCCACGGGATTTGTCCAGAATGTGCAGAGAAATTGTACCCCGATTTTCATCTTTATAAAAAGAAATAAGGAAACCACAAACAGCACAACCAGGCGGTTCACTTGACGCCGAGAACGTCTGTGGCGCTGACGCTGCAAATTCGTTGGCGGCGCAAGTGACCTTGACCGTTCCGCGCGACTGCGTCGCGCGGAACCCATCGGGCCGGGTATTGACAAAATGATATCGATGATGATAATGTAATACCATAATGCTATCGTTAAGGAGATCATCATGAATACAGTTACAGTTTCGCCTAAATACCAAGTGGTCATACCAAAGAATATAAGGGATGCTCTGCAACTTCGCCCAGGGCAGAAAATGAAAGTTATGGATTATAATGGGCGAATAGAGCTAATACCTGACCGAGACATATCTGAATTAAAAGGATTCCTCAAAGGAATTAATACGGACTTCATACGTGAGGGTGACAGATTATGAATATCGTCGATTCTTCTGGATGGCTTGAGTATTTTTCAGGAGGGCCAAATTCGGACCAATTCGCAAAACCTCTCAAAGATGCATCAACTCTAATTGTGCCTGTGATTACCATTTATGAAGTATTCAAAGTGGTATTACGCGAATCAAGTGAAAATGAGGCCCTTCAAGTCGCAGCCGCTATGCAAAAAGGTACGATTATTAGCCTTACGACAAGTATTGCAATGAATGCTTCCAGGCTGAGCTTACAGTATAGACTTCCTATGGCTGACAGTATTATTCTGTCTACGGCTCAATCTCATGAATGCTTAATCTGGACACAAGATTCAGATTTTGAAAATTTACCGGATGTTAAGTTCTTTCCCAAAATAAAGGCTGGACCAACAAGTGCGTGAAGCGGGACAGGCTATTTTGTGCGGCCTTTTAAAATTATTTGCTTTGCCACTGCTTTAGTTTTTTCCATCTTTATCGCTTTTCTCCGCCTGCCCCTTATGCATGCGTTAGGCGGCAAAACGAACCATGAAAAATCCGAATCGAGAAACACTATCCCAGCTTGAGGACATTCCGAATGTTGGAAAAGCAATCGGAGGAGATTTTCGTTTGATCGGAATCGATCATCCTGACAAATTAATTGGGAAAGACCCATTTGACTTGTATGAGATTCTTTGTGAGAAAACTGGTATAAGACATGATCCCTGTGTAATTGATGTTTTCATGTCGGCTGTGGATTTTATGGAAGGCGGAGAACCAAAACCTTGGTGGTCATTTACAAAGGAAAGAAAATCTAAACTGCTCACAATTAAGGTCAAAAGTTGATAACTTAGATTATTATTTAAAAAATCGCCTAACGCTTGCACGAGGACACTTTACCCGTCGGCTTCGTCGCCGAGTAAGGCGCCCGTGAAGCGAAGCGTTCCCGCGACGCTCCGCACCGCGGGAATGCCGAGTTGCCCAGTTCCCGATCTCCCGTTTGGTTCTTCGGCGCTTCGCGCCTCGGGAACCAAACGTTCGACCTGCAGAACCTCCGCGATATCCAGCGATACTCGCCCGCTATCACGGAGAACCTGCCGGTCACCTCGGCATTAGCCTTCAGGAAAAGTTATGAAATCAATTATCCACACAAAAGCCTTTAAAATGAATGTTCCAATAGCTGACCTTTTCCCGTTGTTCAGTCCCGAAGGTGAAAGGCAATGGGTACCAGGCTGGGATTACGAAAATGTCATGGGGAATGCCGAACTATCCGAAGATTATGTTTTCTTAACCAAAACACAGGATCATGGTACAACAGATGCGATCTGGATTGTAAAGAGATATGACCCTAAATCACATTTTGTGCAGTTTTACAAAATTCAACCTGAAGATAAAATCGGCATTATCACAGTGAGGTGTGAAAAACTGGAATCCACAACGACAAATATTCGGGTGACATACAAATACTTTGCCTTGTCAAGATCCGGCGAGGAGTTTATTTCTGAATTTAATGAGAGTGCTTACGAAGAATTCATCTGCGAATGGCAAAAATTGCTTTCGAATTATTTTCAATCCAGAGGCTAACGATGCGTTTTAGTGGATACGGGTTATGAATATGAATGGGAATTGTTCTGCAAAAGGCTGGATGAGACAAATACCAGCTTGTCAGAGATTGGTCATCTAATTCTAACCCATCATCATTATACTTTTTAAGATTGAGGGATCGAAATGAAACCAGCTTTAATTATCGTAGATATGCAAAATGACTATTTTCCTGGTGGAAGGATGGAGCTTATAGGCATAGAGGAAGCCGCTGAAAATGCCCGACATGCCCTTGAGCTCTTTCGTGCTAAGAATTTACCGATCTTCCATATCCAGCACTTATCAAATAGAGCAGGTGCGACTTTTTTCTTGCCGGAAACAGGTGGTGTCGAGATACATGAAAGTGTGGCCCCCAAAAGTGGTGAGTATTTAATTCAAAAACATTTTCCAAATTCCTTCAGAGATACTTCTTTGAATGGGCAGCTTCAGAATCTTAATGTGGAGAAGGTCATTATTTGTGGTGCTATGACTCACATGTGCATCGATACAACAGTAAGAGCAGCTTTTGACTTGGGTTTTCGCTGTCTTGTGATATCGGATGCCTGTGCAACGAGAAACTTGGAATTTGGAGGGGTTGCCATTGAAGCGCAGCAGGTGCATGCAGCGTTCATGGCTGCGCTTTCCAATGCCTTTGCTCAAGTTATAGAGGCAAATATGCTTGAAGGCCTAAGGGTGTGAGCCATTGTCTGAACTGTTTGAAAATACAACAGATAAACTTGTTACCATTACAAATGATGATATCATTTTTCATCACTACTATATTCTCACAGGAAAGAAAAAGGTTGTAAGGATCGATAACATAGAATGTATCTCTGTCAAAAAACCAACCCTATGGAATGGTAAGTGGAGGCTGCATGGGACGGGAAATTTCAAAATCTGGTTCCCTAGGGACTGTAGCCGGCCCAAGCGCAACAGAATTTTTATTGCTGCTTTGAAAGATCAATGGGTTAATATCGGATTTACAGTTGAAGATGGAGATCGTGTAGAAGAAATACTGAGATCAAGAAACCTAATAAAGGTGAAATAGTCACCGAACCACGGGAAGGCCGCATGAAGCGGCGCGATGAAACGGCGGCAACCGGCATGATGAAGGGGGCCGAAAAGAGATCCATCTAAAGGAGGGAACAGCATGAAGAACGTTGCTGTCATCGGTTCAGGCTTGTCCGGTCTCTTGTGCGGTAATCTGCTCGCAAAAAAGGGGCACAAGGTTACGATATTTGAATCCCACCGCACGCCGGGAGGCTATACCGCAGGTTTCTGGAGAGAGGGTTTCTATTTTGAAAGCGGCACCGTCTCCCTGGAAGGCACTCCCTCCGTACACAAGGCCATGGAAGATATCGAGCTTAAAGGTAAGGTCGAGTTTGTGAGGCAGAGGATAAGGGTAGTGACACCGGAATACGATTTCATTCCTGAACGTTATGAAGAAGTGAAGGATCTCTACCTCAAAACCTTTACGGCCGATAAAGATAGTCTTGGGCGGTTCTTTGGCGAAGTCGATGAAATCGTCAACGCAATACCAGACACCGGAAAACCAATGCCCGCAATGTACGAGGGCACAGAATACGCGGCTGCCATGGCGGAGATGATGACATTGGGAATGAAGTTCATGGAGGTACTGAAGAAGTATGGCCAGCTCACCACTTCGGAATTCGTAGGAAGGTTCTTCGAGAAGGGTTCGCGCTTGTTTTCCCTCTTGAGCTCTGTTGCCTATCCCGACGCGGCTGCATGGATGATCGGCGCGTCTTATAAAAGCTTTCTGGAAGACTATTGGACGGTGAAAAACGGCATGCAGTTCTGGGCGGACACGCTCGCCCGGAGATTCAAAGAGCTTGGCGGCGAATTGAAACTCCGCTCCCTCGTCGAAAAGATCGTCACCAAGAGCGGTGCGGCAGTGGGCGTCGTTTCTCGGGGGATGGAGTTTCCTGCTGACTGCGTCATCTCTTGCGGCGACTACAAGAAGACAATGCTTGAGCTGGTAGACGATCAATCGTTGATTCCTGACGGTACACGAGACCACATAAAGAACGCAGCGGTATCCGAAGCGTTCCTCGTCACCTACCTCGGACTCAATATGACGAACGATGAGTTGCTGAAGTTCCTGAAGGTTCCCCTTGTCTCATATCATCCGAATGTTCCCGACATCGATTTCTTTGACACGGCGGATGAAAGGTATTTTCAGAAAGCAGGATGCATGCTGTACTCTCCATCACTGACGAATTCTACGCTCGCGCCAGAGGGGAAATCTTCTCTGATGATCGAGACCTTCAGCCCTTCAGGCTGGATGGGTGATTGGGGCGGCGGCAACAGAGAAGAGTATAAGAGGCTCAAGGGTTTGGCTGCGACCGGACTCATCGATACGGCATCAAGACTGATTCCCAATCTGAAAGAGAGGATACTCCTCAAAGATGCGGCGACGCCGCTCACCTTCGAACGCTTTACCCATAATACAAAAGGCGCCTCGTCGTCGTGGAGCTGGAATCCTCACAAAAGGTTCTATCCTGATCTGGCTTCACGGGGAACCGTCACGCCCGTCAAGAATCTCTTCATCGGCTCGTGCTGGTCAACGCAGTTTGGGGGAATTCCGGGGGCGATCAGCGGGGCCTACGAAGCAATGAAACAAGTGGGGGCGTGAGCAGCAAAGGCAAAGGAGACTTGCCACGAAATTCATGGTTGTTGTTTGTTCTATGAAGAGGGGCGACGCGACCCACGTAGTTGACTTAAGGGACACAATTCTACCGGTGGAAAGAAGATGCGGAGGTGACAGCGGACAACAGCAAATGCAGCAAGCATTGCCCAACAACTTGCCCGGTTCCCGTTCTCCCGGAGGTTCTGCAGGTCAACTCGGCATTGGGCAAACCAATCATCTGGAGAAATATATGAAACAAAATGACCCCAGCCTAACTGCACATAAAGTTGCGATGATGCGGGCAACACATCAGATTCTTGATAATCCAAAAGTATTCGAAGATCCGATAGCATTAAGTATTATCGGTACTCAAAGTACTTCCGACATTCGTTCAGAAAAGCGAAAGTTCAAGAAAAGACTACATAGCTATCTTCGAGCTATTGTTGTCGCACGTACCAGATTTGTTGAGGATGAACTTTCTGTAGCGATCAAGCGTGGTGTCCGTCAGTACGTTATTCTGGGTGCTGGGCTCGATACATTTGCCTATCGCACTCCGTATTCTACTAACGGTTTGAAAATATTTGAAGTTGACTATCCAGCTACTCAAGAATGGAAGCGGCAGCTGCTTAATGCTGCAAAGATATCCATACCGGAAACTTTAACTTTTGCTCCAATAGATTTTGAAAGTCAGGCATTAGCAGATCAGTTGCGAGAAGCCGGGCTTAGGATGGATGAACCATCCTTTTTCTCATGGCTTGGCGTAACAATGTATCTAACCCGCGAAGCGATGATGGCAACGATGAAATACATCGCCTCGTCTACGCCTCTAGGGAGCGGAATCGTATTTGATTATGTTATTCCGCCTTCTTCGCAGAAATTTTTACGTAGATTGGTTTTTCGCTTGCTATCTAATAGGGTAAAAAGCGCTGGAGAACCTTGGCAAAGTTTTTTTGATCCAAACTCACTGATAGTGGACTTGAAAGCCATCGGCTTCACACAAGCTGAAGATATTGGACCTGAAGAAATTAATGCACGATTTTTCAATGATCGAGCAGATAAACTTATGGTTGGAAATTTCGGGCATTTGATGAAAGCGCAGCTTTGAAAGGAATTAGACCGGAGCATGCTGATAAGCTGGAAAGGATTTTGGACCGTTTGAATACTGCCAATGAAATTAAAGATATAAAGGATATGCCTGCTATCCTTGTTGTGTCCAGGAAGACATTATCAAAAATTATTAATGAGAGAGGCTCCCTAGGCCGAGCTATCGCGATCCAGCTGGATCTTTAAGGCAGAACCTTTCAGTCCAACTGACCGGTGTTCGAATCATAATAATCATATGGAAGTGAGGACGTCCGAAAGTGAGAAAAAGAACATTACTCAGTTGGAGCAGCGGCAAGGATAGCGCATGGGCGCTGCACGTCTTGCGGCAGGACCCCACGGTCGAGGTGGTGGGCCTATTCAGTGTATTGAACGAGCAGTTCAACCGCGTGTCCATGCATTCCACAAGAGCGGAGCTGCTCTCGAGACAGGCGAAAGCCACCGGTTTGCTACTGCATACCATCAATCTCCCCGATCCCTGCACGAACGAGCGATGTGATGCGATTATGGGCGAGTCTGTCGCAGAGTTCGCTGCCAAAGGAATTGAGAGTATCGCGTTCGGCGACCTCTTTCTTGAAGACGTGCGTCAATACCGTGAGAAGCAGCTGTCCGGCACGGCCATTGATCCGCTCTTTCCACTGTGGCAGATTCCCACGGATACGCTGGCTGAAGAAATGCTCGCTGCCGGAATGGAGGCATACATCAGTAGTGTGGATCTCAAGAAACTGCCGGCGGGTTTCGCGGGCTGCAGATGGTCCCGCGACGTGCTGAAGGATCTTCCCGCGGGAGTTGATCCGTGTGGAGAGAACGGAGAGATTCACACGATCGTTGTCGACGGGCCGATGTTTGACAAACGCATTGAGGTCCAGATCGGTCAGGTCGTGGAGCGAAATGGGTTTGCTTATGCTGACATCATCCCCACGAACTGAGCAAATGTCGAAAGTAGTGTCAAGATTTTTGTGTGGAAATAGGGACATCCGTAAATAACGTGAAATATCCGAGCCCATTTATGAAAGAAGTGTCCCTGAGTATTTCCGGATATGGCTCAATCCATGGTTTTGACAAAATGCCTGAGTGCCTCTTCGTCCTTTAGCGCCGCAACAAGGCGGTCCAGTTCATTTTTGGTATTGTAAGGGGCGATGCCCACCCGGATCAGTCCGCCCCGATCCAAAAGCCCCAGCTGTTCAACGAGACGGATAGCGTAGAAATGTCCTCCCCAGACAAACAGTCCCAAGCTTCCCAGGTATCTGGCTACCTGGTCTGCACTATACCCTTTGTAGGTAAAAGAAACAGTGGAGGTTCGGGGATATCCCTCCGGGGGTCCGTAAAGCGTTGCCCCGGGGACCTCTCTATTGATGGTCTTGATGAGATACTCGGTGAGCGTTTGTTCGTACTCTTCAAAGGCTAGAAGCCCCGCACAGATCTGATTCCTTCGGGTCTTAGGCAGTTCCTCGGTTTCACCGTCACGATCCTGTCCGAACCTCAAACCCATATCAGCGATAAATTCCACTGCTGCCGCCGCTCCGGCAATCCCCTCGTGATGAAGCGTTCCGGTTTCCATCATGAAAGGAGGGTATTGGTGCTGAGTTCGCAGATTCAAAGGGCGCAACCGCTCAAGGATATCTTTTTTCGCATACAATACTCCGATATGAGGGCCGAAAAATTTGTAGGCCGAACACAAGAGAAAATCCGTATCCAGTTCCCGGACATCAATTGGCCCGTGAGCGGCATAGTGAACAGCATCTACCACCGTATATGCACCAGCATCATGGGACATTTGGATAATCTTGTGAACCTCATTGATGGTTCCCACCCCATTGCTGGCATAGTTCACAGCAACCAGTTTCGGTTTTCGTGAAACCTTTTCCTCGAAATTCCTCATATCGATCGTGCAGGTGTCTACATCCAGCGCCACCTCTTCCACCACAATCCCCCGTTCCCGGAGCTGCAACCAGGGCCCCCGATTCGCCTCATGGTCTATTTCCGTAATGAGCACCTTGTCCCCGGCCGTCATTTCCCGCATCAAGGCATGGGCCAGAGTAAAATTCAGAGTAGTCATGTTGGCGCCGAATACAACTTCATCCCAGGTGCAATTGAAAAAGTCGGCAAACACGGTGCGAGTATTCTGAATCATCATCGATGTGTTTTCGGCCGTTTCAAATTGATTCCCCTCGTTGGCATTCGTGTTGATAAAGTAATCTCTTACGGCGTGAATCACAGATTCCGGCACCTGGTAACCACCGGGACCGTCAAGATAGGCTATAGGGTTTCCATTGATTTCTCTCTTTAAGGCTGGAAACAACTTTCTTACGTATTCGGTCAGCTCATTGTTCATTCGAAATTCCTCCCTCAACTCGTGACTTCAAATCGGTATTTTCCCTTTACTGTTTTTTGTGGCTGCCGTCAAGCCAGGGACGATTAAAGGAGACGAAATAAAGAAAGGAGAAGTGTTCTTGCTTGGAGGCTCCTGCATGGCAAGGATGACTCAACGCCGTGAGACTGATGCCGGTGCCAACAGAATACGAGTTCGAACCAAGGTATGTGTCCCACAATACGCGCAATGTCATTCTATTTCTTTATAACTGAGCATATTCCCCTCCTTCTTTCACTGGCCATGCCGACGCTCTGGGGAACTGAGAATTTTACGGTGGCCTTTATTTCTCCCCTTATGGTCGCCGGCCTTGTCTATGGAGGAATATTTAGAATTCATGATAACAATTTAAACAGGTTGGGGAATAGCGAATAAATTCGGATTCACGTGCCGACCCCGATACTACGAAAATACGGTCACCGTGACAGGAAAAGGTCATTCGTGAAAGGAACGATAAGGAATTCTTGTAAAACCTGGTCACAACCTCTTCAATTTCCCGCTGGTTATAGGTGCCTCGCCGGCGCATGAGCACATCAACCTTGTTTTCCTTGAAATATTGATCCAGAATGTCATGCAGGCTCATTTCCGCGGCTATCCTCGTATATGCTACCTGAATTCTGGCCGGATCCTTATCGTCACCAGGGGCAATTTGCTCGGCAAGAGGTACCATGTGCTGAGTATCTTGCTCCAGCATTTTGGCTGGCACAGTAAGGTGAATGTCGCGCCACCCTTTAGGTATCAACAGGTTAAAGGTAAGATCCTTGCGTTTGAAAGGCCGGTAGGTGAAGTTGAAATAGGATTTCTTGATCTGTTGTTCACTCGGCAGTTTGTTCTGCTGGAATGCCCGCAGAGGAGCAATAGCGTCGGCGGCAAGAAGGATGGGAGCCTTTAGAGAAGTTTCTCTTATGGGTCAAGGACAAAAGGGACTGCGACAGTTACAATCGCACCAGCCTCCGCACAACTAGAAGTGATCACTTCCGTTATTCCCAAACCGAGTTGCGGCCTGGGACTGCGTAAGTGTAATTTGTGAAGAACGTTATATTGTGCACTTAAAACTTTGAAGATCTTCAAAAATGTTTTATTTTATTCTTTAAATCATTCCATTTATCATCAGTGAACCCTTCTGTGCCTATTTTCTTCTTTTTATTGTCTTCTATATTACAGGACCATTCAGGATAAGCAGGAGCAATATTTTTGTTTTTCACAATCGGGGGGACCTCATAAAGCGGCCGGTATGTTTTCTTGCTGCAGGGGGAATCAAGGGGCAAGTTTTCCCCCTTTTTCACTCCTGCCGCCCATTCCCATTCGATAAGACTCAGAGGCACCCATATTGCGTCTTTGTCGGAGGGATTCGAGGAAGGGATAAACATGAGGTAGGTCATAAAGTTGTCTTTTTCGTGCAGCTCTTTGGTCAGCTGTCCTAAATCAGAACCCGGGGTATCATCCATTGCAACCTTGAAGGAAGCTCGTATTCCTCCATAAGGGTATCGCTCGTCGTGGCACCACTTGCTGTTGTATCTTCTCCAGTATTCACCATTCAGATTTTCGAGAACATCTTCTTTGACCAGTTGAGCGTATTGAAGAAGATGGGGAGGTTGATTGTCTGTGGGCGGCATTTCAATTTCATGGGAGATGTAAATCCCGGGAGGAGAAGCCACAGGGGGCCATGTGCCGATATTGACGTTTCCCGGGTAAAGATGACATTGCGGAATCTGTCCTTTTTTATCGATCATCCCTCCGAGCGTAATCATCTTTGCGGGCATTACTTTTTCAGATTTTATTTTCGGTTTGAATACCTGAATAGTGGCCTTTGCTTCAATATCTTTTCCATTAACCTTACCTGTATATTTCACCTTCTGCGGTGCGCCTGCAAACTTGCCGTCTACCCAGAAAAACTCAATTTCAGATTTGTCAAAATCTTCGAAGGGCTTTAACTCGGCATGGTTTTTATCTGCCTTCCATCCGGAAACAATCTTCCCGCCAATTTCCCACTTGCCAGTGGGTCGGCCATATCCTGCAGGGAAAACCCTGGCCTCTAATTTTACTTTTCTCCCAACGATTGTCTCCTCTGACTCTGTATCGGTAATATCCTTATCCTTCCAATAAATTCGAACAATAGGTTTCACCTCTCCAAAAACCCATGATACTTCATACTGAGGGGGTCCATCTCCGGCTTCCGGCTGGTACCTGATATCACCCTGGCAATCCACAACGCCTAGCGTCCTTGCACCCCCTTGCCCTCCCCATTTATACGATCCAGACATTCCCCAGGGCTTGAGTTCTCTGAATCCTATGAAAAGACTAAAAGCCGCTTCGCCGGATTTCACATTGGTAAGTTCACAACCACTGTCAGATGTGGACCTGTATGTTATTTTCACGGGCACCAATAGTACTGCGCTGTAATTGTCACTGGGAGGCATCTTGTTCAGATTTTGAATATTTTCAGACGTGATTTTCCCTCCGCACTGCAGCAGCGCAAATTTTCCCAATTCTCCAAGTTTCACATCAATAAAAAACCCATCTCCAGTAACAGGGGCGGAGCCCGAAGTTTCTGCTTTTGAGATTACTTTTCCAGTACATTGATCACCAGGAGCCATCATGATGCCTCTATCTTCAAACTTATAAGTGGCATTCACGTTTTTGGAAACATATCTCAGAAAATCTCCATCCCTTTCACTCAGTTCAACCTCTCCTGAAACTTGAACGAAGTACGAACCAACCTGTCTCACATTAGTCTCCGGATAACCGTGATCCCAGTTGCTTTTCATAGAAATGGACACATGCATCTTTTCTTTGAACTTTTGGCCGGCGAACGCGCTTACTGGTTGACATACCAGCAAAATAGCAAAAAACAGCACGAATGGACAAAATGTAGGGCAACCAAGTAGCTGCCGGCTTACAGAAGATCCAGAGGATGGCACACTGAAAAGTTTTTTCATTTTTCTTCCCTTGTGCACGTTGCTTACAAATTACACAAACCGTGATTCGCGGCGGCCCCCTTCACATTTTCAGGTAATGGCCGAACTTGCGGAGACTCAGGGGGCAGAAACGGTCCAGCACGCTGGTCAGCTCCAGGCCCGGGACCAGCACCTTGACCACCGGGATTCCCAGCTCTTCTCTTGTCAGATCCACGCAAATGGGATGATAGCCGTTTCCGAGCAATACCTCCTCAAGGATTCGCAGATCCTTTGCTGCATCTCCTGATGAAAAACAGGGGAGTTCCCTGTCGTTGACGGTCCTTAAACCTTTCGGCGGAGCCGTCGATCCGAACCAGTAGGGATAGGGATAGGGGATTTCGGTCATGGCGGAAACCACGGCGCGCTTTCCGTCCAGGTTCGCCGCGGTTCCTTTCAGGATCACCCCGCCCGGCCCCTGGATAAAGGCCTTGTAGCAGGGGACCCCGAATTCCTGGGTCAGGTCAAGAAACTGGATCTGGATGCCCTTCTGTTTCATTCTCTCGATGGTGTCATTCACTTTCGGGTCATCAGAGCTGAGCAGGAAACAACGATTTTCCCGATACGGTACAACCTTTTCCGCATCCCTTTCGATTACCTCCAGGAGGCCGCTCAGTCTTGCCTCCTCATTGGTGCTGCCCGCGCCAAGGCCTGTTGAGGGAAGTCCGCTTGTAAGGCTTATCTCATCGAAATTGGCGAACAAGAAGACCATCTGGGCTGGAACCAGAACCCGCGAATACCCTTCCGGGCCGGCCTCTTCCCCGGCAATCCAATAGATTTTCTGGTCTTCATAAGGGACTTCCAGGAGGAACTCATTGGGATTTATTGCACCATGCTCTCTCAGATCCGAATAGGTTCCCTCCACCAGTTTCGGCTCTCTACGGTATCCCGGCAGTGCCTCTTCATCGGCCCGGCAAAAGGCGGAATACCGTTCCACCATCTCCATCAGGCAGGAGATCCTTGCCTGGTGAATATTCATGCCACGCCCGTAGCTTACCAGATCCCCCTGCAGTCTCCAGTTGTTTCTCCCCTGTTTCAGGGTTACGTCAAGGTTCCAGGGCCTTTCCACCGCGTAGGGACTTACCGTGGCCTCGGTCCTGGCTTCCCATCCCCTGAGGATATTCAAGCGTTCCAGTTTTTTCATCACCTCTCTGACGGCTTCTTTTGTCCGGGCCTTGGTATCTCTGTTATCGCCACCGCCGGACACTTCCGAGATATCTCCCACGGTGACCCGTCGGGTCCGCCAACGCTCTATTACTTCGGAATCGTAGGGAATGGAAAGGCCTGTTTCAGCAAGTGAGGGTAACCGCTTATGCCAGGTCATGTTTTCCGAGAACAGCCTGAGCCAGTCTTCATGGGATTCATGGCGGGCCGCCCTTGCCCAGCGCAGATAGATGAGAGGGCTCGAGAGTCTTTCTGTTTCAAGATCCATCCAGGCCAGACGCTCCCGGAGGGCCGCAAATTTTCTGGAAAGCAGTGACGCCTCGTAGGCCAGGACCCGGAGCAAGGTCTTCTGTCTGCCGCCTTTTTCCACAAAATCGACCAGTTCATTGGGCTCAAACTTTCCTATCCAATCCAAGGCGTACTGGCGCAGAAACTGGTCATGGGGATGTTTCTCGAGATGTGCGCTAAGATCCCTGATCGTAAAGTCTGCCGCAGGGACGCAGGAAAACCAGCCAACCCCCTGGCCCGTTCCGAGACGGGAGAGCGTGTACTCCAAAGGATCATCCGCGATGGTTCCAGGCGCACTGCTCACGGTCGGGCTTACCTTTCGATCCGCTCATAGATTCCCCTGACCCGGTCCTGGAGATACACAAAGTCGAATGCCCCGCCGCAGGCCTCGTCAAACCAGGCTTGTCCCAGTTCCCGGCACGAGGTGCATGCGTTTCTCGGGACATGCACGGCAAAAATGTGATTTCCCCTGCTGGAGGTTGATTCGATGGCAAGGGTGCCCGCACAATCCATGCACCGGCGGATTTTCTCCTGCTGCCGTTCCCGGATGTTGTCGGTATCGTAGTAGATCTCCCGCTTCCTTGGCACTATCTCACCAGGGTCATAGCTGTTTTTCTGGAACTCCTCGCGCAGGAACATCCCCTTCAAATCCACCACCTGCTGTTCAATATAACGGGTAATATCGGAGCGCTGGGCCTTGTAGTCCCGGTCATAATTGGGTTCCTTCACAAAGGTGGTATCAAGGCCTGCCATGGCCATGATAATTCCCACGTTCACATAGGGAAGCGCGTTTTCCACGGCATATCCCCCTTCCAGGACCGCGATATCCGGTTTCAACCGGGCAGTGAGCTGGGCGTATCCCCTGGCCGAAAAATTCATGTGGGTGATGGGGTCATTGAAGTGATTGTCCTGGCCTGCGGAATTGATCACCAGTTCCGGTTTGAACTTTTCCAGCAGAGGCATGATAAACTCTTGCAGTACATACAGGAACCCCTCTTCCCCTGTCTGGGGAGGAAGCGGGATATTCACGGTGGTCGCTTCCGCGTTGGGGCCACCCAATTCCTCGGGAAAACCCGACCCGGGATAAAGGGTTCGCCCGTCCTGATGCACTGAGATGTACAATGTATTCGGGTCATGCCAGAAGATATCCTGGGACCCGTCACCATGGTGGCAATCAGTGTCCACGATGGCAATTTTTTCGACCCCGTAAGTGTCGCGGATGTACTCCGTCATTACCGCTTCATTGTTGATGTTGCAAAAACCACGGTTTCCGTGCACCACCCGCATGGCATGGTGACCGGGCGGCCGCACCAGCGCAAAAGCGCTCTCCACTTCCCCTTTCAGAACCGCATCAGCAGCTACAAGACACCCCCCGGCCGAGATCAGGTGGCTTTCCGTGGTCACCGCTGCCTCATCGGGAACGCAAAAATGGATCCGTTGAATGTCCTCAGCCCCGGCAGGCCTGACCCGGTACTCAAGGACTCCCTCCACATCCAGGAGTCCCTCTTCCAGGACCTGGTCCTGGGTGTACAGAAGACGTTCCTCCCGCTCAGGATGGGTTGGACTGATGGCCCAGTCATAGGCCGGAAAGAAGATCAGCCCCATGCGTCTCGGTGCCTTTATCATGCCCCCTGCTCCTTTTTCCACTCCCGGATAATCCCCGGCGTTATGCACAGCTTTATGCGGATATTCTGCCCAGTACGTGAATACCCCCGAATCATGTTGAAAACCTGATGTTCAATAATGGATATCTCTAGGGAGTCCGGATCCGCCCCGATTTTCAGTGCCTGCTCCTTGAGCACCTCGTTGGCAAGGGACATGGCCTCCCCGGGCTGATACCTGAAGGGAATCTTCTGATCGATTCCCGCCTCCGGGATGACAAGCGATCCCCTTTCCGTGTCAGCCTGGACCGTGATCTCCGCAGTCACCCTCGCCACTGCTGCGCCAATGGCGTTCGCCACCCCGAAATGTTCCGGGACCCGATGTGGTAACCCCAGGGATTCACCAATGAAAGGGGCTACCTGGGGAGCGGGACCACCAATCACCACCAGTGAATCAGGAACAATTTTCTCCTCCTGGAGGACCTCATGGATGGTATAGACCGGCTTGGAATTGATCCTTGCCAGGAAAGCCTCCGCAGAATCGGCAATGGCACGGGCCATGGTTTCAAGAATGCGCTGTGCCATGACCTTCGAGGAAAACCCCATGGATTCCCCCATTTTTTTCATGCCAATGCTTGCCGCTTCCCGATCACCTGCTTCCAGCAGGCCCAGGGTAATCATTGCATCAGTCGGCGTTGGTACCCTGCCTCCAAACGCTATGGGTGGTCCCTGCCTCCGCGGCCCGACACGCAGGGTTCCTTCCTCCATCATAACTTCACTATCCCCGCCGATTCCCATGGAATGGGTGAGCAGGGAACGGACAAGGGTTTGATACAGCCCGATCCTGATGCCGCGCGGCTCCAAAAGGGGGATTCCATCCAGCACCACGCTCATATCGGTGGTGGTTCCCCCTACATCCAGCACCAGTGCCGTGCCGGGGCATCCGTCCAGTGCCAGAGCGCCCATGACGCTTGCCGCCGGGCCTGACTGCGCGGTTGCCGCCGGTGAATGCACAGTAGACGCAAGGTCAATGGTTCCGCCGTCCGGTTTCAGGAGGTATTGCGGCGCCTGAAGAGATTGTTCATCCAGGATTCGCGTGAGGGCATTCAAAAATTCTTTGTGTACCTGGTGGAGGGCGGCGTTTAGATAGGTCGTCGCTATTCTTCTGGGGAAATTGAGGTTTCCTGAGACCTGGTGGCCGAGCGCAATGGACGAAAACCGCTCCTTTATCCAATCGGCCATCTCGAGTTCGTGGGCCGGGTTTCTGACCGAGAATTTCCCCACAATCCCCACCACCGAGATCCCCTTTGCCAGGACAGCTTCGGCCGCCTTTTCAACTGCCTCCCTCTCCACCCCCATTGCCTCAAACCCCTGGTGGTCCAGGCATCCCCCTACAATATGGAACGAAGGCCCCACGGAAAACCACTCCGGGTTCATGCCCGGACCGGCAGAGACAATCATTCCAGCCGGTTCCAGCTTATCCTGGACAATGGCATTGGTGGCCACGGTTGTGGAAAAAACCATCCTCTTGATCTTTCCCGGATCAATGGCACCGGTAACCTTCAAAACGGCCGTTCTCAGCGTCTCAAGCAAATCCTCGCCGGTGGGTGTCTTTATTTCCGCTAAAACCCCCTGCTCGTTTAAAAGCACCGCGTCTGTCTGGGTGCCGCCTACATCCAGTCCCAGTATCATCGCATCACCATTCATCAAATACCCGTCTTCCGAGCAAACATAATTCCCTACGCCCTACGCTTGGCAACACTTTTCTATACCACGAATCCCGGGAAAGACCAAAGGGATATTGTGCATCCAGGTGCTGTGGGTGGAGAGGTCAACGTTCATCTCCCCGGCGCCAATACTGCGATGAATACGATAGCGCAAAAAAGACTTTTAAAGTGAAAATGGAGGTGGTAGGATCTCGTCTACACTTACACAGAATCAACCCAGCAGCAAAGAGGTGGCGGCAGATGAACCAGCGGGAAAATTGGGACCGCGCTTTCCCAGCAAACGAAATTTGCCAAATTTTGGCGGACAGGGGAATCATCACTCCCGGGCAACATAAGGAAATTCTCGCAAAACACTCCAGCGTCCGCCGAAAGATTGAAGCGGGCCAGCAGCGGCGGCGATCCACTGACTCAAGAACTTCCATTCCACATGCGCCTGTCACCATCGTCGACGTGATCGCATCCCTCAATCTCGAGAGAGCTGATAATCCGGGACGTCCCCTGGACGAAGATGTCATCGTGCAGACCCTTGCGGATCATTGGGGAATGCCTTACCAGAAAATCGACCCCCTGGAGCTGGACCTCAACCTGGTAACGGGAACGATCCCCCATTCCTTCGCCATAAAACACCTTGTCCTTCCCATTGAGGTAGAGGAAGACTGCCTCACCGTGGCAACGCCCAATCCCTTCAACCTTGAAGTCATCGAAGATATCGGCCGAGTCAGCCACATGAAGGTCCGCTTGGTGGTCAGTTCAAAGACCGATATCCTGCGGCTTATCAACGAATTCTTCGGCTTCAGGCGTTCCATTGCCGGCGCTGAACACCAGTATTCCGGCCTGCCGGTGGACCTGGGAAACCTGGAACAATACATCAAATTGAAATCTGCCGAGGAACTCCCGTCAGACGACAAGCACATCGTGAATGCCGTCAACCACCTCCTCAATTACGCCTTTGATCAACGGGCGAGCGACGTTCACCTGGAACCCAAACGGGACACCAGCATCGTCAGGATGCGCATCGACGGTGTCCTTCACACCGTGTATAAGCTTCCAAAGAATGTTCATTCAGCCATGGTGAGCCGCATCAAAAACCTCTCCCGGCTCGATATGGCTGAGAAAAGGCGTCCCCAGGACGGCAGGATAAAGACCGCCGGGAAAGGCCTCGAGGCGGAAATCAGGGTCTCCACGGTCCCGGTGGCGTTCGGGGAAAAGATCGTGATGCGGATCATGGATCCTGACATCCTGCTCCAGGACCTTGAAGGTCTTGGTTTCACCGAAGATGATCTTACCAGGTTCAAGCGATTCATCGGCATGCCGCATGGCATTGTGCTTGTCTGTGGTCCCACCGGAAGCGGGAAGTCCACGACCCTGTATTCAGCCATGCGATACCTTTCATCTCCTGAAATCAACATCACCACGGTGGAAGACCCCATAGAAATGGTCAACGAAGACTTCAACCAAATCGCGGTGCAACCGGTGGTGGGCATTACTTTTTCCACCATTCTCAGGAATATCCTCCGGCAGGACCCGGATATTATCATGATCGGTGAAATGAGAGACCTTGAAACGGCGCAAAATGCCGTTCAGGCGGCCCTCACCGGGCACCTGGTCCTGTCCACGCTCCACACCAACGATGCACCCTCCGCCATCACCCGGCTCCTAGATCTCGGAATTCCATCGTTTTTGATTCAGGCAACGCTTGTCGGGGTGCTCTCTCAGCGTCTTGTGCGCAAAATATGCCCCCATTGCAAGGAATCTTTCTCCGTTGATCCGGTCAAGTTGACGGCCATGGGTCTGGATCTGGGAGAAGAGGAGGTTACCGAACTCTGGCGGGGGAAGGGTTGTATCAAGTGCAGGGAAACAGGATATCTCGGGAGGACCTCTGTTTTTGAGGTGCTTCCCTTCAGCGACGCCTTTAAGCAGCTATTAGCCCAGGAGGTGCGTTTTGAGGAGTTAACCGGGCTGGCAGAGGCCGA
The DNA here is from genome assembly GCA_964548365.1 of uncultured Desulfobacteraceae bacterium. GTDB lineage: Bacteria > Desulfobacterota > DSM-4660 > Desulfatiglandales > Desulfatiglandaceae > B46-G9. The sequence continues at coordinate 18,391 of CAZJRD010000035.1, forward strand.
AGGCATGGTCCGCCTCCGGGAAAATGCTGTCAGAAAAATGCTGGAAGGAATAACTACTTACCAGGAAGTTCTCCGGGTAACGTGGAATCAATGAAAAAATGCTGACCCGACTGACCATATCGAACTTTGCAATCATAAAGCACCTGGACATTTCTTTCCAGGCCGGTCTCAACATCCTCTCAGGCGAAACCGGGGCCGGGAAATCCATCATCATTAATGCCATGAATCTCATCCTGGGGGGGCGGGCCTCTGGAGATCTCATCCGAACCGGTTCTGACGAGGCCATGGTGGAGGCGCTTTTTTCCATCCCCTCATCCGGGCATCTCGCTTTACTGCTCCACGATCTTGCCATCCCTTTTGACGGTGAACTGCTGATACGGCGTTCGCTCCACCGGGAAGGCCGAAACAGGATATCCATGAACGGGACCATGTCCACACTCCAGATGCTTTCCTCTCTCGGTGACCACCTCATCAGCATTTCCGGCCAGCATGAACATCAACGACTGCTTCGCCAGGATCACCACCTGGCCATCCTCGATGGATTCGGGGGGCTGCTCCCCGCCAGAGAAGCGTTTGGCGGTCTTTTCAAGCAGTATCAATCATTGCGTGAAGAAATACAGGTCATTGAGAGACAACTCGCGGAAATGCAGGACAAACAGGAATTGGCTCGCTTTCAAAGGGAGGAGATCGACGGGGCCCGGATAGCGGAGCACGAAGATGAATCCCTGGCAAAAGACAAAATGCGGCTGGAACATGCCGAGCAGCTTCTTACCACAGTCTCAGAGACCTATCAGCAACTGTACGAAAGCGACCATTCCCTGCTTTCCGGGCTTTTTGATTGCGCAAAAAGGCTGGAAAAAGCCGCTCAAATAGATGACCGCCTTGAAGATACGGCGAGAACCCTTGCTGAAAGCCGACTGGCCCTGGAAGAAACCGCCCTGACTCTCAGGGAGGTCCAGGGGACTATTGAAATGGACCCCCAGCGGCTCGAAGCGGTCCGGGAAAGGCTGGAAATCCTGAACCGCCTCAAACGAAAATACGGGCCCACCCTTCCTGCTGTTCTTGCGTTTCGGGAAAAGGTAGCAACAGTGATGGATGCACAACATGAAAAGGCAACGCAAAAGCGCGAACTGCAATTCCGCCTCTCTTCCCTGGAAGACGAACTCCTGGAAGCGGCACACCGCCTTTCAGACAGGCGGAAAAAGGCCGCCCGGCGCCTGGAACAAGCAGTAGAAAAGGAACTTCATGATCTCAACATGCCCAACACGCGCTTTCGAGTGGCGTTTCTTGACCAAGAGGAACAGGCCCCGGGCACCCCGGAATCCCTTTCGATGCTCCGAAGCGAGGGGTTTGACCAGGTGGAATTTCTGCTGGCCCCGAATGTGGGGGAAGACCTCAAGCCGCTCGCAAGAATAGCTTCCGGCGGGGAGCTTTCCCGCATCATGCTGGCACTGAAAAGCATTCTGGCAAGGAGTGCGTCTGTCGAATCGGTCATCTTCGACGAAGTTGATGCTGGAATCGGAGGGGCCACAGCAGAGGTGGTGGGAGAAAAGTTGGAGGCACTTGCCCGATTTCACCAGATCCTGTGCATCACGCACTTGCCTCAGATAGCCAGCAAGGCCCATACCCACTATCAAGTCAGGAAAAGCGTGGTGGACGGCAGGACAGAGAGCTCCATCCTGGAGCTTGACGAAAAAGAGCGCATCGAAGAAATAGCCCGGCTCCTTGCAGGGCGCAAGATCACTCCCCAGGCCTTGGCGCATGCCCGTGAAATGGTGGGTTAGTGTTTGAGCAAAATAACCTGGCCGATGGTGAAAGGCCCGCCGGAAAGCGGCCTTGCTACGGCCTCCTCATCACCCACGGATACAATCTCAATCTCTCCCACTTTCTGGCTGCGGACAGGATAGGGGCGGCCATTCATAGCACTGATCCACTTCCCGTACGAAAATACCTCGAAGACATATCCCTTCTTTATTCCCACGTTACGCCCGCCATTCACCTTGACGGCCTTGTCCTCGGCTGAAAGAACCTTTCCGATCCAGGGTATCCCCTCAAGGACGTCTGTGATAGCTGACACCTGTTTTTTTAAAATCTTCGGCATGTGATCCTTTATCAGCTCTGTCATGAATTGCTTTTCACTGTCGGCATATTCTTCTTCAGAACCCGAAACTTTTTTCGATTCCAGCCGTGTAAACAAGACCGCGCCCGTGCTCACATCGATGAGGTTCACAACCACGGAGATCTCATAGAAATGGGCGTTCCCCCGAAAAGGCCAGATGCCGGTTCGTTTGCTGGTCACATCAACTGGATTGAGCACCCCGGTGATCAGGATATTCAGCCCGCGTTCTTCTGCTTTCAAGATAAAGTCCTTAGGTGTGACAATACCGAACCGGGGGGATTTCATATTGTCCGGCATGGAGAGATCGAAGGGCTTTTCATCCAGGATGACGAAAGGGATCTTCCGCATCTTTGACACGAACTCCCTGGTAAACGCATTCCCCAGGTTACCGCCCAAGTGTGTTTCGTCCAGAAACGGGAGCACTTTTACCCGCTTGGCGAGAACAGGCTCACTGCTGCGAATCTTTTTCAACAGGGAATGGGTAGAACTGCAGCCCCACAAAGTCCCCAACGCGATTAAGAGTACAAATACAAAAGTCCCTAAAAATCTCTTTTTCATTCTCTTCCTTTCTTCCGAAAAGCCTCTGCTCAGAACACAACATCAAACGTTTCAAATTCTCCCTGCCAAGGTTCCTCAATTTCCATTACCCGGTCGACCCTCGCACCGGACGGTCCTGCATGACACCACGCCACCAGCTTTTTCACCGCCTTCTCAGGCCCTTCAGCAAGGACCTCCACCGCACCGTCAGACCGGTTTTTCACCCAGCCCCAAACATCGAGCAGGTTTGCCTGCCTGCGGGTAGAGTCTCTGAACCAGACGCCCTGGACCCTTCCCTCAATAATCAACCTGACACGGAGATTATCCATGTGAAACCTCCAAGAACAATCCTGGGCCGATGGACCGGCTTTTCTCATCCTCAGATCTCATACCCCTTTGCGCGGGAATTATGCAAGACCCAATAGATCCAAAAGGGCTGTTTCATCAATGGTGGTGACGCCTAACTCCCTGGCCCTTTGCAGTTTCGAACCGGGAGATGTGCCAACCACCACATAGTCTGTGGTCCTGCTCACCGCGCTTGAAACCTTCCCTCCCTTGCTCACGATCAGGTTCTTGGCTTCAGCCCGCTTCAGGGTTCCAAGTGACCCGGTCAACACAAAAGCCTTCCCTTCAATGGGCGAAGACCCTGAACGCGCCATTGCTTCGAATGTAATCCCGGAGGCCAGAAGGCGTTCAATCAATTCCCGGTTGGACGGATCTTCAAAATAGGAGAGGATACTGTCCGCGATCTCTTCACCAATTCCCTTAATGGAAAGGAGCTCCTCCCTCGTGGCCTTCCGAAAATTTTCCAGCGTCAGAAAATGACTGGCCAGGAGCTGTGCCACGTGCTCCCCAACATGCCTGATCCCCAAGGCGTAGGTAAATCTGGCAAAGGTAGTTCGCTTGCTCTTCTCGATGGCCTGCAACAGGTTGGCGGCTGACTTCTGCTCGATCTTGTCCAGCTTGAGAAGGTCCTCCATGGTCAACCCGTAAATATCCGCCTCGTCATGAATCATTTCCCGCTCCAGGAGCTGGGCCAGGATTTTATCCCCCAGCCCGTCAGTATCCATGGCCCCCTTTGACACGAAATGCCTGAGTGACGCACGGACCTGGGCTGGACACGCAGAGTTCGGGCACCGTGAGATGGCCTCCCCTTCCTTTCTTTGTACTTTTGTCCCGCAGGCAGGACAGGCATCCGGCATCACATACGGTTTTTCATTCCCGGTCCGGCGCGAGACGATTGCCTTTACCACTTCCGGGATAACATCCCCGGCACGCTGAACCACAACCGTATCCCCTTCGCGAATATCTTTCCGGGTAATCTCATCCTGGTTATGAAGCGTGGCCCTCCTGACCACCGCACCGCCCACTTCCACGGGTTCCAGGTGTGCTACCGGCGTGAGCGCCCCTGTTCTTCCAACCTGCACTTCAATGTTCACGATCCTGGTGGTCTCCTGGACAGCCCTAAACTTGAAAGCCGTTGCCCACCTTGGGCTCCTGCTCTTTTCCCCAAGCCTGGCCTGAAGGTCCAGTCGGTTGATCTTGATCACCGCGCCGTCAATTTCAAACGCGAACTGAGCCCGCATTTCTTCCAACCGGTGACAATACAGTATCACGTCTTCAACGGTATCACAAACCCGGATATGCGGTCTGTTTACCCGCAGTCCCCAATCCTGCAGCGCCAGCATCAATTCGTAGTATGTTTGAAACGTCAGGCCGCTCAGTTCTCCCACGCCGTAGCAGAACATATTCAAGGGGCGTCTCGCGGTTATCCGTGTGTCAAGCTGCCTGATGGAGCCCGCCGCCGCGTTTCTCGGATTCGCAAAGGGAGGTAAATCCTGGGCCGCCCGTTCCCTGTTCAAGGCCCGGAAAGCCTCTATCTCCATGTAGATCTCCCCCCGAACTTCCAGGAGATCCGGAACCAAACGTTCCCCGCTCATTGATTTGAGCTTGAGCGGAATCGCCAGGATGGTCTTGGCATTCCCGGTCACATCCTCTCCCGTGTACCCGTCCCCCCGGGTAGAAGCAACCACTAACCGCCCTTTCTCATACACCAGCTCCACGGCCAGTCCGTCAATTTTCGGCTCAACCGTGTAGTGAAAGGGCCCCTCTTCCCCAAGAAACCTCCTCACACGGGAATCAAAATCCTTAATATCTTCATCACTGAAAACGTTCTCGAGGCTCAGCATGGGAAGCCGATGTTTGACCTGTTTGAACCCGGTCCGGGGCTCCCCACCCACCCGCTGCGTGGGAGAACCAGGGGTAACAAGTTCGGGATACTCTTTTTCCAGCGCAACGAGTCTCTGGAAAAGCCGATCATATTCCGCGTCCGATATCTCCGGGTCATCCAGCACATAATAGCGGCGATTTTGGTACCGGATCAGCTCCCTCAGCCGTTCAATTTCTTCCTGTCTCTTTTCCACAGGGCTATATTCTCCCTCTCATGGGCCTGTTTTGTCTCCTGGTAATTCCCCGGCCATGGACAAAATCAGATCCAGGAAGAGTTCCGCGCCCGCCCTGGTGACCTTCTTCACTTTCGGGTTGGAAAACCCCGTGTGCCATCGCAGATCGAACAGCTCATCTGAAACTACGAGCATGCCGGCGACCGCCACGGATCGGAAAACCGCCACATGCATCAAGGCCGACATTTCCATTTCCACAGCCAGCACACCTTTCCGGCCGTACTTTTCCACTTTGGCTGGTGTTTCACGGTAAGGAGCATCCGTGGACCAGACAGCCCCGGCCTTTGCTTCCACGGGCAATCCCTTCACGCCCTGCACAAGGAGCTCAGTCATACTTTGGTCGGGTTCAACAGGGCCCTTCCCAACGGGATAATGGTTCGACGTCCCTTCCTCAGGGATGGCTGACGTGGGGATCACCACGTCACCAATCCTCAGGTACCGCTGGAGGGAACCGCACCATCCCAAGACCCAGAATCGCTTTGCCCCCAGCGCAATGAGCTTTTCCATGGCGAGCACAGCCTGGGGAGCACCCAGAAACGGGCCTGCAAAGCTTACACGCTGGTCCACGGGATCTCCCGGTCGATACAGCTGCGAGAGGGCCATATCATGCAGCGGCAGTCTTTCTCCCCCGGTCCTTTTCACCAGAAAGCGCAAAGCATCAGGGGCCATTGCCAGCACGACGTCGGGTCCAAGCACGGGATCATTTCTTCCTCTCCTGGGAGAAATAATCCCTTCTTCCACCCGCCTTTCCTCGCCCTCGCGGGATATCCCGTTTCCCATGCGCCCATCCTCCACCACTTTTTCAACTACGGAATACTAAAAGGTATGGCCGGTATTGGCAACCATAATTTTAGAACTGAAGGCTCGCCTGCACTCCTCTCGGTTGTTCTGTTCAAACCTCCCGCGGCCCCTCAGAAAGTTTTTTATGGAAAAAATGCAACGCTATGATAAAATAAGCAAAAAGGAACGCACCTTGAAATCGTCATGATTTTCATTGACATAATTGATTTTTTTGAATAATAATAATCGTTTTCGTTTTGAGAGCCAGTGATGTTTGAAAACCTGACCGAAAAATTCAATCGCGTCTTCAAGAAGGTAACCGGTAGGGGAAAGCTTACAGAAGCCAATGTCCAGGATGCTCTCAAAGAAGTACGCCTTGCACTGCTGGAAGCAGATGTCAATTACAAGGTAGTAAAGAAGCTCGTTGAAGACATCAAAATACGCGCCATCGGCCAGGAGGTCCTGGAAAGTCTGACCCCGGGCCAGCAGCTCATCAAGATTGTCAATGAGGAGTTGTCGCTCTTGATGGGGGGGGATCGGCAGGATCTGGACCTGGCCGGCAAAACGCCCCATACCATCATGCTGGTCGGGCTTCAGGGCTCCGGAAAGACCACCACGGCGGCGAAGCTTGCTTATTATTTGCGGAAACAGGGCCGGCACCCCTATCTGGTACCGGCTGATATCTACCGCCCGGCGGCCATTGAACAGCTGAAAAAACTTGGCTCGCAAATAGACGTGCCGGTTTATCCTTCAAGTCCTGAACAGAAGCCCGAGCACATCTGTGTCGATGCATTGTCAAGGGCGGGAAGGGAGAACTGTGACCTCCTGCTTTTTGACACGGCGGGGCGTCTCCACATTGATGAACCGCTCATGGGGGAGCTTCAACGGATCAGGGAAAAGACAAACCCCCACGAGATCCTGCTCGTAGCAGATGCCATGACCGGGCAGGATGCGGTCAATGTGGCCGGGCACTTTAACGACGCCCTTTCCATAACCGGCGTTATCCTTTCCAAGATGGAAGGGGATGCCCGGGGTGGAGCGGCCCTTTCTATCAGAGCGGTCGTCGAGAAGCCCATAAAATTTGTGGGAGTCGGGGAAAAGCTCGATGCCCTTGAGCCTTTTTTCCCGGACAGGATGGCTTCCAGGATCCTGGGGATGGGTGATGTCCTTTCTCTGATTGAGAAGGCCCAGGCCCAATTTGATGAAAAGGATGCCGTAAAGCTCCAGAAAAAGATCAAGACACGGGAATTCGACCTGGATGATTTCTCCGCGCAGTTGAAACAGGTCAAGAAGCTTGGCTCGCTCGAACAGATTATGGGGATGCTCCCCGGCATGGGGCAGATGAAAAAACTGAAACAGCTCAAGCCCGACGAGAAGGAACTGGTGAAGATTGAAGCAATCATCAGCTCAATGACCAGGCAGGAGAGAAAAAATTACAAACTTATCAACGGCAGCAGAAGAAAAAGAATCGCAAAAGGAAGCGGTACCTCGCTTCAGGACGTAAATCGGTTGTTGAAGAATTTTGCACAATCAAAAAAGATGATGGAGCGGCTGACCAAAAAGGGCATTCGTGATGTGGGCTCTCTTTTCGGCTAGCGAAGGACTATTAAAACTATAGGGGGTGATACTGCAACATGGCGGTGAGAATTAGATTGACAAGGATGGGCGCGAAGAAAAAGCCCTTTTACCGGTTGGTAGCAGCTGACTCGGAAGCTCCGCGTGACGGTAAGTTTCTGGATATTCTCGGCTATTACGATCCAAAAGCCGACCCGGCAATAATCAAAATTCAGGAGGATAAGGTCCGTTACTGGCTGGAAAAGGGCGCGGTAATGACGGAATCGGCCAGATCAATTTTGAAGAAGCAAGGGTTAACAAAGTCTCCTTCAGCGGCAAATTGAGGTGGTACGCGGATGAACTCAAACATGGAGGTGAGTCGATATGAAGGACTTGATTTCCTACATAGCAAAGGCGCTAGTGGACAAACCGGAAGACGTGGTTGTCACTGAGATAGAGGGAGAGCAAACCTCTGTGATTGAGCTAAAGGTAGCCAAGGAAGACCTGGGAAAAGTCATCGGAAAGCAGGGCCGTACGGCACGCGCCATGAGGACCATCCTCAGCGCTGCTTCCACGAAAATTAACAAGCGATCGGTTCTGGAAATCCTTGAATAGGCTTGACCCCGAAACCAGATCATAGTCTGCTCCCGGTGGGAAAGGTTCTCCGGCCCCATGGGCTGCGAGGCCAGATGAAAATCTCTGCGTACGCCGGCTCGGACGCAACTTTTCTGAGCGCCCGCACCATTTTTCTGAGGGATCGAACGGGAAAACTGGCGGAGGTCACCATCGCTTCCGCAAAGCCCTTCAAGTCCGGATATATTGTCGAACTGGACGGAATCTCTTCTCTGACGGATGCTGAACTATACCGGGATGCGGACATCCTGGTCAGAAAAGATGCATTGCCCCAGAAAGAGGAAAGTGAATATTTCTGGCACGAGCTCTTGGGACTTGACGTGTTCCTGGAATCAGGGGAATACCTGGGTCCCGTCACCAATATCATTGCGACGGGCAGCAATGATATCTATGTGATCAAGAGTGGGAAAGGCGAGGTGCTCATCCCCGCCACCTTTGAGATCATTAAAAACATTGATTTAGAACTGGGGAAGATGATGATTCACCCCATAGAAGGCCTCCTGGATCTTCATGAGATATGATGTTTTGACCATATTCCCGGAAATGATCCGGGCATATCTCGAAGAAGGCATTCTGGCACGCGCCGCAAAACGGGACCTGATCAAGATTGAGATAACAGACATCCGCGCCTTTGCAAAAGGCGCCCACAAGAATACAGACGATCGTCCCTTCGGGGGCGGGGACGGCATGGTGATGAAGCCCGGGCCCATATACAGAGCGCTGGACTCGGTGCCCAGGGTCGCGCAGGAAAACCTGGTCGTGCTCCTCACACCCCAGGGGAAAAGATTCGATCAGGCCATGGCTTGGGAACTTTCCAGGCAGAAACAGCTTATCCTTCTCTGCGGACGCTACGAGGGGATTGACGAAAGAGTCAGGACGCTATGTGTTGACAGGGAATTGTCCATCGGGGACTATGTCTTGAGTGGAGGAGAGCTCGCGGCGCTCGTCCTCATGGACGCGGTAAGCCGGCTCATTCCCGGCGTCCTGGGGGGTGATAAATCCACCCAGGAGGATTCTTTTGAAGATGGATTGCTCGAATACCCTCAGTATACCCGTCCCAGGGTGTTCATGGGGGAACAGGTCCCGGAGATCCTTCTGTCGGGGGACCATGAAAAAATCCGCCAGTGGCGTAGAATCCAGTCTCTGAAGCGGACCCTTGAGAAACGGCCTGATCTCCTTCAGAAGGCCCGTCTCACTCCACAGGATGAGGTGATTCTCGGGGAACTGAAGGGAAAGACTGATAAATTCGGAACGTAATTAATGCGCCTGTACATAGGACTCGTTCATTTTCCCGTGTATAACAAGAACGAGCAGCGAATTGCTTCGGCAGTCACCCCGGTGGACCTCCACGATCTGGCACGGATTGCCAAGACCTATGGGGTCCGCAAATTACTGGTGATAACACCGCTGAAAGATCAGCATGGGCTTGTAGGTCGAATCTGCGACCACTGGAAATTCGGTTTCGGTGCTTCATACAATCCCCAAAGGAAAGAGGCTATTGAACTCGTGAGCGTGGCCTCCTCTCTGAAGGATGGTGTTGAAAGGATCCACGCAACGGAAGGGGTAACGCCGTTTGTCCTCGCCACTGACGCGAGGACACAAAATGACAACACGCTCTCCTTCCCGGACGCACGGGCCATGATCCGTCAGGACCGGGTCGTGCTGCTCCTTTTTGGAACGGCATGGGGACTGGATCAGGAGGTCCTGCAGGGATCAAACGCCGTTCTGGAACCGGTCATGGGTGCTGATGGGTACAACCATCTCCCTGTTCGGGCGGCGGCGGCAATTATATTGGATCGGCTTGTTGGTGCTCATTCATGAATGGCAAACTATCTCATTTCTGGATAGGCACCATTTGGCACAAAATAGACGTGACTACACAGGTAGACAGGCTGTAGGCATTTAGTCCGTAGTAACGAATGTACAAAACCTAACAGCCTTCAGCCTACAGTCTAAACAACCTGACAAACAGACATCGTTCGGGAGCTGAATGGGTGAGGATTCGAGGGATCAATAATCGCATCACGACCCTTTTCCATTTGGCCCCGAAGCGTATGGTGACATGAGGAGGAAATATGAACATTCTGGAAATGCTTGAAAAGGAACAAATGCGAATCGACGTCCCTGACTTCCGGCCGGGTGATACGGTTAAGGTCCATGCCAGGATCAAAGAGGGCGAAAAAGAGCGCATCCAGATCTTCCAGGGGGTTGTCATCCGGAAACGGAAAGGCAACACGGGAGCGAGCTTTACGGTTCGAAAAATCTCGTATGGTATTGGTGTGGAAAGGATATTTCCGTTACACTCCCCTTCCATCGAAAAAATCGAGATTATGACCCGAGGAAAGGTGAGGAGAGGCCGTCTCTATTACCTGCGGAAGCTGCGAGGAAAGGCCGCCCGGATCAAGGAGAAAAGGTACTAACCCTCTTAGGTATTTTGATCATTTTCTTGTCGAGTCCACCCGAAAACCTATCCCTTTTTCCTGAGGGAATTGAACCCGGCGAACCTAATCCCTTCCGATACGAGGCCATGGTCAGGAAGGCAGGCTACGCCATGATTGCCGGGCTGGATGAAGCAGGACGTGGCCCCCTTGCGGGGCCGGTGGTGGCCGCCGCGGTGATCCTCCCCGGGGAGGTGGATTTGCCGGGAGTCCGCGACTCCAAAAAGATGACGCCCCATGCGAGGGAAAAGGCCTTCGAATTGATTCAGCGGGATTCAACGGCCGTGAGTATTGCAGTCGTTTCGAATACCTACATCGATACCCACAATATCCTGAACGCCGCCCTTGAGGCGATGAAAAGGGCTGTCCTGACTCTTGAACCGCGGCCGGCTTTTCTTCTGGTTGATGGTATCCAACCTGTGCCCGTCCGGTTGCCCCAGAAGTGCCTGAAAAAAGGCGACCAGAGGAGCATGAGCATATCCGCGGCCTCTGTCATGGCAAAGGTTTACCGCGACAGGATCATGAGAAATTATCACCGCCTGTTTCCCCAGTACGGTTTTGAACAGAACAAAGGCTATGGTACGCGGTATCACCTGGACGCCCTCAAGCGATTTGGCCCCTGTCCGTTTCACCGTCTCACCTTTCGGGGGGTATGTTGACGTGACAAGGGAGCGCCTTGAGCTCGGGAAAAAGGGCGAGAACCTTGCCCTGAAGACCATCCGGTCCATGGGATACAAGGATATTCTTCAAAATTACCGGTGTCCCCTTGGTGAGATCGACTTGATTGCCCGCGACGGTGATACCCTGGTATTCCTGGAGATCAAGACAAGGAGAACCGGATCAACCGGCTATGCGAAGGAGGCGGTAAATGCCCGCAAAAGGCACCAGATTTCCAAAGCCGCGCTCGCGTACATGAAGGCGAACAATTGCGGGAACATACGAGCCAGGTTCGATGTGGTGGCCATAAGCCTGGCAGGGCCTTCTCCAAAGATCGAGGTCATAAAAAATGCATTCGACCTCGCATACTAGCCGCGGCACACTCTCCATCGTTTCCACCCCTATCGGAAACCTGGAGGATATTACTCTCAGGGCCTTGAAAATCTTGAAGGAAGTCGATATTATTGCTGCTGAAACCGTGAGCCATACCAGGGGGCTTTGTGAACATTACGGGATCAAGACCAGGATCGTACGGTATAACCAGCACAATCAGAAAACAAAAACCCCCGAACTCATCGGCAGGTTGAAGAGTGGGACAAACATAGCCCTGGTGACCGATGCGGGAACACCGGGCGTTTCAGACCCGGGCACATTGCTTATTAACAAAGCCGCCCGGGAAGCTATTACGGTTAAGCCGATCCCGGGTCCTTCCGCGGTAACCGGTGCCATTTCGGTCGCCGGATTTCCTGCGGAGCAATTCGTTTTTGGAGGCTTTCTCGCCCCAAGGAGCGGCAAGAGGAAACAAGCACTTCGGGCATTTATTTCCGAACGCCGCACCATGGTCTTTTTCGAGGCACCTCATCGATTAAAGGCCATGCTCGCAGATCTGCTGGACGTACTGGGTGATCGTGAAATCGTCCTGATCCGGGAGATGACCAAGCTCTATGAACAGATATACCGGGGGGATATATCAGCTGTCCTGGAAGACCTGCCGGAAGAGCGAACGAGGGGAGAATTGACCCTCGTGGTGAAGGGAAGCGAGGAAAAGCAAGGGAAACGAGAAATTTCCGCAGAGGTCATTGGGAGAATAGACAAACTGCTGACCGAAAAACAGTTGAGTGTAAAAGATATTGCCGGGGACATTTCCCTTGAAAAGGGATTGCCCTACCGGCAGGTATATAAGATGTGCCTTGAGAGAAAAACGATGCTGTCATCGACGGAAACCCGATGAATTCATGCGAATCAACCAGAGAAGAGAAAAAGGTACTGAAAATTGACAATAGCCTCGGGCTGCATGCCCGGGCAGCGGGAAAAATAGTGGCCCTTGCAAATCAGTACGAATCAAAGCTGTTTCTCAGAAAAGACAAGGAAGAGGTGGACGGTTCCAGCATTCTGTCCATCCTGACCCTTTCCTGCCCCAAGGGCACAGAGGTGGAAGCCAAGATCGTCGGTGAGGATTCAGAGGTATTCATGGAAAGCCTGACAGAGCTTTTTGCCAACAAATTCGGAGAAGAGGCATGACCGCCCGCCGAAATGAAGCAAAGGACACGATGCAGGGAATTCCCGTGTCACCGGGAATTATCATTGGAAAGGCTCACCTCGTAGACCGGTCCAGGGTCAAGATCCTCTACCAGTACCTCATCGATGAAAAACAGGTCTCCGGGGAAGTGGAACGCTTTGAAAATGCCCTTCGGATTACTGAAGAGCAACTTCAAACTCTCAAAAACAAGATGCCTGAACACGTCAAGGGACATTCCTTCATCCTTGACAGCCACGTGATGATCTTGAAGGACAGCATGCTCCGGGAGTCCGCCGTACACAGGATTGAAGAGGAAAAGATTAACGCGGAGTGGGCGCTGAAGAAATCCTTCAATGAAATTCGCAAAATATTTGCCCAGATTGATGACGAATACATCAGCAACAGAATACAGGATGTAGAAAGCGTCTCGGAAAAGATTTTGAGAAACCTCTCCGGGGAAACACAAGAAAGCCTCGCGGAGATAAAAGAGCGCGTCATCATCGTTGCCCATGACCTCTCTCCGGCCGACACCACTGAGCTCAATATCAGCAAGGTCATGGGATTTATAACCGATGTGGGAGGACAGACGTCCCATACCGCGATCATGGCCCAGGCGCTTGAAATCCCCGCCGTGGTTGGGCTTGAATCGGCAACCGCAAGGATTTCCGATGGGGACCTCCTCATCGTTGACGGGAGTACCGGCGAAGTTGTTATCAATCCTGATGACGCTGAAATCATTCGTTACCAGGAAAAACAACTTCAGCATGAAAAATATAAGTCAAGCATTGCGCGAATCAGTCATCTCCCTGCAGAAACACCCGACGGGTATCGTATTTCCATAAAGGCCAACATAGAGTTTCTTGAGGAGGTAACCGCCGTTCGGGATCATGGGGCTGAAGGGATTGGGCTCTACAGGACGGAATTTCTCTATCTGCGGAGCAAGGGATTGCCCACTGAAGAGGAACTCTTTAGTGACTACAGGGAAGTCGCGGAGATCATGGCACCCGAACCGGTGACCATCAGGACCCTCGATCTCGGAGGTGATAAATTCGCATCGCATATCGAGATCGCCAATGAAATGAACCCCGCCATGGGACTGCGGGCCATACGTCTCTGTCTTAAGGAACCTGGGCTCTTCAAAACGCAGCTGCGTGCCATCTTGCGTGCGAGTACATTCGGGCGGGTCCAACTCATGTTTCCCATGATTTCCGGCCTTCAGGAAGTTTTGGAAGCAAAGGAAATGCTCAACACGGTGAAGCAGGAATTGGACAACGAGGGAATCATTTATGATGAAAATATGCCGGTAGGGATCATGATCGAAATCCCATCGGCCGTGACCATTTCAGATCTGCTTACCAGGCATGTTGACTTTTTCAGTATCGGGACCAATGACCTCATCCAGTATGCCCTGGCCATTGATCGGGTCAATGAACACGTTGCCTTTATGTATCAACCCTTTCACCCGGCCATCCTGCGGATGATCCAGCAGGTGGTACAAGAGGGCAAAAAAGCGGGGATCAAGGTATCGCTGTGCGGTGAAATGGCCGGGGACCCGCTTTGCACCCCAATCCTTCTGGGCTTGGGCCTGGATGAACTGAGCATGAATGCCCGATCTATCCCCCTGGTGAAAAATATCGTGCGGGCCATTTCCCTTGAACAAGCCCGGCAGGATTTTGAGCTGGTTGTTCAACTCAACACTGCCAGGGATGTCCGCGATTACCTCCTTACGCGAATGAAGAAAATGATCCCGGAACTGGGTGAAAAGGGCTTTTTTCCAGGTTGATCTGCCACCTTTTCATTTACCACCAAATACATCCCGAGAGCGAAACACCATGGGTATAAAAATTGTCTGCCGGAATAGAAAAGCCTCATACGACTACCATATTGATGAGACCATTGAAGCGGGACTTGTCCTCCTGGGGCCTGAGGTAAAATCCTTGAGGGAAGGGAGGGCCAACCTGGTGGACAGCTACGCCAGGATCAAAAAAGGTGAGGCATTCCTCCACAGCATGCACATAACTGCCTATCCCTTTGCCCACCACATGGAACTGGACCCGGTCAGGACCAGAAAACTCTTGCTGAACAAACGGGAACTCAAGCGCCTCATCGGCAAAACCGAAGAAAAAGGGTATTCCCTCATCCCCACAAAAGTCTATTTCAAGGATGGAAAGGCAAAAGTGGAACTCGCCCTGGCCAAGGGCAAGAGAAAATATGACAAGCGGAGGGCACTGAAGGAAAAGGAATTAAAAAGGGAAATGGACCAGGCACGAAAAAGAGGGCGTTATTGACATGTCACGAAAAAGTGGTTATAATTGTTCTACTTCACTTCACGAAAGGGGGCGAATTGGTTTCGACGGGGATAGAGAAGCTTAGGTTGCATACCGAGGTTCCATCTTGCTCGTAAAACAGGTGGGATAAAGACAAACGCAGACGATTATGCGTACGCTCTAGCCGCATAGACGGCTAGCGTCCTCTCAGTGCTTGCCTGCGACACTGAATAGGGCGCCGACGAGCAGGCTAGCTGATCCGACGTACCTGTGAGACGGTGAAGCGAAAACTTTTACAGGTTAATCTCCTGGCCACCATGCCCGGCAAGTCCCAGGAGGTGAAAATCTTTTGTTGGGCTATGTATGTAGACGCCTGAGTGGAATGTTTTCGGACGCGGGTTCGACTCCCGCCGCCTCCACCAGTCTTCGTTCGAAACGCAGTTGAGACCGAAGACTGCCACGGCGTAGCTGACTTGTGAGGGCATAGCCAACGGCGACGCCCCAAGCGAAGCCGGGCCAAGCAGTACATCCGAATTAACGGCGTTTCGAACTTCGCCTTGGCAAGCCACTTACAAAGGGCATATCCAATGGCGGCCCCCCAATGCAAAGCCAAATGAACAACGCATTCCATTACGTTTACATCCTTACCAGCGAATCGGACAAATCCCACCACTACACCGGACTTACAGAAGACCTCGAAGCCCGTCTGAAATCTCACAACGCTGGGCAGGTTCCTCACACCTCCAAATACCGCCCCTGGCGAATCGAAACGTTCGTTGCTTTTCGTTCCAGCGAAAAGGCCGCCGCTTTCGAAAAATACCTGAAATCCCACTCCGGCCGTGCCTTTGCCGCGAAACACTTTTGATCCTCGTCACGGCGTAACCCCTCATTCTTCTTGTCCCAATGGGACATGATGACGATTTCCTCATCTCGAAACTGATTGCCGTTTACTTGGTTTTCCATGATCTTTTCTCCTTTCCTGCGTTTGGTCGGGACCGAAACGCAAAAAGGGCCAGCCGATCTCAATGACCGACTGGCCCCGTGGGTAATGTTGTTGGCGACTTACAGGTTCGCCTGTCCCGATGCCTTAAATGATTTGTTCACCTCCTTTCTTGGTCGGGAAGTTGAGTTTCCATACGTATGGAAGATCTAACTCTGGACGCAGGTAACCCTCTTTTGCGAATACTGTTGTATTGTTGGTGGGTATCCAGAATGCTGGTGTGTTTTAGAACTTGACAGGGCTAGGATATTGGAATAAAAGGGATATTATCGTTTTGATATTGGGCTTTAACTTCGAGATTGATAAGAAATGATAAATTTACCTCAGAGACATGAACCATCAGGAGTTTGATGCCGTTGTGGTAGGCTCTGGCACTTCTGCCTACTATGCGGTTGACGGTCTCAACAAAGCTGGCCGGAGGGTCGCCATTGTCGACGAACGTCCCTACGGAGGAACATGCGCTCTGCGCGGATGCCAGCCGAAGAAGTATCTGGTGAGCAACGCTGAGGCAGTGGCCATGGCGAGTCACCTCGTTGGCAGGGGGATCGTGGCTGGACCGAAAACTGACTGGCAGTCCCTTCAGGCGCTCAAGAATGCGTATCTTGACGGTCGATCCGAAGCTGAAGTGAAGGACTGGCAGGAAGCGGGAGTCACCACCTTTCACGGTCGAGCCGTCATGTCCAGTGAGGATGAGGTGACCGTCGGCCATAATCGGCTGAAGGCGCAGCACGTCGTCCTGGCAACTGGTGCCACTCCTCGACGCTCCGAGATTCCAGGCGCCGAGCACGTTCGCGATAGCGAGCATTTCCTGAATCTGCCCGACCTTCCGAATCGAATCGTGTTCATTGGTGGCGGCTACATTTCGTTCGAATTCGCTCACGTCGCGATTCATGCTGGTGCGGAAAAGGTTACCATTCTGCATCGCTCCTCCCAGCCGTTGAAAGCCTTCGATCAGGACATCGTAAAAATCGTCCTTAAAGCCAGCGAAGCAGAGGGAATCAAGGTCGTGCTCAATGAGTCGCCGAGATCTGTTGAATCCGCCGAAAACGGATTGATCATTCAAGGGTCGAAAGGGGCGGTTTACGAGGCAGATCTTATCATCGAAGCGACAGGTCGGGTTCCCAACCTGAGTGTTTTAAAAGGCGGCTACGGCAAAGTTGATAGTTCGTTGCGGGGTGTCATTGTGAATGAATTCCTCCAAAGCGTTTCCAATTCGCGGGTCTATGCCGTCGGCGACTGTGCTGCAACCAACTATATGCTGGCTCCCGTGGCCGATGAGGAAGGAAAAACAGCCGCTCGCAATATCCTCGAAGGCAATATCAAGACGATCGATTATTCCGTGATACCAAGCGTGGTCTTTACAATACCGGGCATCGGATCGGTTGGATTGACGGAGGAGCAAGCGAAACAGCAAGAGCTTGATTTTCGTGTCAACCAGGGAATGACGACACACTGGCCCTCGTCGAAACGCATCGGAGAAGAACACGGCGCTTACAAGATTCTCATCGACAATCAAACAAACGAGATCCTGGGCGCGCATATCGCCCGACATAACTCTTGCGAAGCGATCAATGTATTGGCTCTCGCGATGAAACACAAGATCAAGGCTTCCGAGCTGGCCGAATTCATGTGGGCCTACCCGACCATTACGTCCGATCTGAAGTACATGGTGAAATAACGGAAAGCGTTAAGCCATACCATCTTGGCCAATATAAAGAAAGTTTTTGATTCTATAGGGTAAGGAGGTGAAGGAGATGGGACTGAAAAGAATATTCTTTATATTTATGATGCTTGCACCCCTAACATTTTTTGCTTGCACACAAGGTCCTTATAATAGCCCTATGGGCAACTGGGGCCATATGATGGGCTACGGGTATGGTGGAGGATTTATGTGGATAATAATACTTCTGGCTTTGGTTGGCGTTGGGGTTTATTTCCTGCTTCAGGCTTCAAAATCAAAAGGTCCCGCTGGTTCGACCACGGAGACGCCTATAGATATCCTGAAGAAGCGTTATGCAAAAGGTGAAATCGACAAAGAGGAATTTGACCGGAAGAAAAAGGATTTGGAATCATAAAGGACTATTCAACTTGAAACAGCAGTTATGCCTTGCTTCGTGACAGCAAACATGCGTT
>CAZJRD010000036.1:0-33397 GCA_964548365.1 uncultured Desulfobacteraceae bacterium
CCCACACGACACGAACACAATCAACCAAAATGGATTTATAGCGTCCTCTGAAAAGATGTCCGTCCAACCTGTGTGATCGATTGAAATATTGTGTATAGACGCCGTTAATATGCCTCATACATCATGATAAATTCGCATCAGGAGTTTGCAGAAGAATATGACAATGAGTCCCCATCAAACAATAGGCGACCACCCGAATAGTCCACATTTCAATACAATCTTTGAGGAGATCAATAAAGGCGTAGTAGTCCCCTTTATCTTTAAATATCAAATCTTCCCTTCTTCCACGGTTCATTACATGGTACCAGGCATCTGGAAACTGGATTCTTAGTGGTCTGGCCATGTCTTCTTATTACCCTCATATCTTAAGATGAGTCAAGAGCAGACTTGATCCCCATCCCTGACCCCATCCCTCTGGTGACCCCATCCCTCTTTAGGCCTAACGCCGGCTGAAAGTCGTCCGCTGGATTTGCGGGTTAGGCCCTGGAATTGGCTCATACATTTATTTATCGATTGCGGTCTTAGAACAAATTTTCAAAGAATCTTAAGTTATCAAAACGGGGGGGATATTTACTATCTTCGATACCATGTATGATTTCTACAACCAAATCGTTGAACGGAGTAGGTACATCATACTTATCTCCATATTTACATACCACTCCGTTTATCGAATCAATTTCGCACCTCCGTCCTTTTTCAAGGTCTTGCAGCATACTTGCTTTTGTAAATCTATGTTTCCTTATTGCAAAAGGTATGATTGCAAAAGAGATCTTTTGCTTGAGTTTATTGTTGTAGTCCAAGAGCTTACAAATATCTTTCCCTTGTATAGGCTCAATTTTGATATCCGCCTTTTTGGCTGTATCTATGCACTCCTTTATTATTCTCTGCACACATAATCTGGATTTTTTATTTTTTGCAACTTCGCCAAATGTGGCTCCGAGCACCGCAGACATACCGCTGAACGAACAGTTGACCAGCAACTTGGACCATCTGGAACCTAAAAAATTCTCCTCAATTTCAACAGGTCCCATAAGCTCCAACACTCGTTTGATTTCTTCGAGCTTTGCTTGCTTATTGGGGCTTAAAGATCCTAAGTTAAATGTTAATTTTTCCGGTGCTGATGTCAATTCGCATACACCGTTGCCGATCATGGTTGCCCCCCATAATACAGCGCATCCGAAGGTCTTGTCCTCCCCGATTATTTCGGCCACGGATAATTCGGGTAATCCGTTTTGCATCGTGCAAATAACCCCGTCTCCTGTTAGATGTTTCTCCAATTGTTTAATGACATTGGTATTATCCATCTGTTTTGTCATTAAAAAGATAAGATCATATTTATCCTTCATCTCTGCAGGCAAGAATGCCTTCACAGGAACAGTCATCCGTATCGACCCGATAATTTGTGCGCCTTTTTCCTTTAATCCTGCTATGTGACTAGTATTACGGTTTATCAGGTCAATATCCATTCCGCCTTTGGTGATAAATGCACCTAGAATCGTTCCTAAAGAACCTGCTCCATAAATAGCTATCTTCATGTGTATTACATCTTAATAAAGTTATTGTTTAATCGCGGTGGCGCAGCCGCCTGGAACAAGTTATTCTAAGGATCTGATGATCTTATCCAAATGAGGAGATCTCCAGAAACACTAAAACCTGATAGCGCTGGGTCAGGTTGATTAAAAAGATATAGAAAGTGGATCCTCTCTGGGTCCCGCGGAGGGGCCAGCTGATATCTGCCGCTCCGCGGGAGGAGACTCGCTCAGGACTAGATGTCCAGTGAGGGGAGGCCCAGCCCTTTCCTCTTCTGCTCAATGTGGCGCCGGATCAGGAGAGCCGCTTTTTCCGGATCCGGCTCCACTGCAAAGCAGGCGCCCACCACGTTGTTCAGACCTTCCGTCGCCGTCTTGACCACATTGGCGCTCCCGGTAATCGGGGGCGTAGGCCCGAGCACGGTGAAAATCCCTGAGGCCACCACATAGACCCCTATGGAAACGGCCTTTTCCGAATACCACTCCGGAGCAGCGCCGGCCAGAGGGAGATCGCTGATATCCGTCCCCAGGGTATTCGCAAGGGCGGCAGCCAGGACCAGGATACGGACATTATCCACACAGCTTCCCACATGCAAGACCGGAGGAATCCCAAGTGCCCCGCACACTTCCTTGAGGCCCGGCCCGGCAAACTTGATGGCCTCGGGCACCTTCAGGCCAGCCTTAGCGTTGGCTATGCCGGCACAGCCAGTGTCGAGGACCAGGATATCATTCTCAATGAGCCTTTTGGTCAGGGTTACGTGCCCGTAATCATGCTTGATCTTGGGGTTATTGCATCCCACGATACCCGCAGCTCCCCTGATCTTTCCGGCTTTCAGGGCATCTATCAGGGGGTCAGGTGTGCCCCCAAGGGCACCAAGAATGGCCTCGACGGAAAACCCGGACATGCACTTGACCGGCTCAACCGGAATATACACCCTGTCGGAATTCCGGTTGGCAAAATTCTCCACCGCTCTCCTGACCAGACCCCGAGCCAGTTCCCTGGCATTTTCAGGATGGAATTCATTGTGCTCCATCTCGGGAAACTTGGCCTTGTCACTGGTGGATATCATGAGCGTATGGAAGCACTTCGCCGTATGTCCGAGCGAAGGCATGATACACTGGTAGTCCACGAGCATCATCTCAACGGCGCCGGTGACAAGCACCAGTTCCGTCATGAGGTGATTGCCGGCCATGGGAATGCCATGGCGCATGAGGAGCTCGCTCCCGGTACAGCACACGCCCGTCAGGTTTATCCCGGCGGCGCCCTTTTCCTTTGCGAGTTTGATCAGGTCTTCATCCTCTGTCGCCTGGAGGATCATTTCCGAGACAACCGGGTTGTGTCCATGTACAATCACATTCACCTGATCTTCTTTCAAGACGCCCATGTTGACGGTGGAAGTGACGGGCTTGGGAGTGCCGAACAGGATATCAGACACCTCCGTTGCGATGAGGGAGCCTCCCCAACCATCGGAAAGCGCGTTCCGCAAACCGTGCAGGAGCAAATTCAGCCAATCATTGTCCACTCCCATGTGGGTCCTGTGCATCATCTCAGATGTCTCGCGATCGATGCCCCGGGGAGTGATTCCCAGTTTTTCCCATGTATCCAGACGCTTCTTGGGCACCCGGGAAATCAATTGAAGACCCTTCTTCCTGGTACCATAGTCCTCCTGCATGGCAAATGCCAGCTCGCCTGCAACGGCAGAGGCGTCTTTCCCTTCAGTGCTCACTCCGTATTCCGCTGCCACCCGCATAAGTTTTCCAGGATCGCCGATTTCGTATCCCGCGGCCTTCCCTTGGCTTACTTTCTCCAATACCTCCACCAGGTCACGGCCGTGGTCGGAATGGGATGCTGCACCGGCTGCGATCATCCGCCCGAAATTGCGGGCAACAATAATATCCGCGTCAGCACCGCACACCCCCTTTTGCGGCCCTTCGCCGAAGGGGTCCACCCTGCACGGTCCCATGGCACAGTTGCGGCAACTCAATCCCATCTCACAATATCCGCATTGGGGCAGTTGGTCTTGAAATCGATCCCACACCGTCTCAATCTGCTCCTGTTCCGCTTTCCCGAGCATCAATTGGCCGTCACGCGTGATGGTGTATTTTTCGTATTTTCTGGTCTTGTCGCTCATGGTATCCCTCCTCCCTGATTACAACGAGGCTTCACGCCCGGATAATTCGACATTGGCTTTTTTCAAGGCATTCAAGAGGTCAAAACCGGGAGATTCAACCACTCCCCGGTCTTCAGCCCCTACAGAGACCCGTCTTGCCATCTCGTCCGTTTTCCGCTTCAGGGAGCTGCTCTGCTCCTCGAACGTGAGCGCTCCGCATTTGCAGACCTCCACACACGCGGGAACAAGGCCCCTTGACTGGCGGTCAACGCAGTTGTCGCATTTTACCGCAATGGTCTTCTCCGGAGGTCCAAGGCTGTCCTCGTGATAACGGATCACGCCGAAAGGACAGGCCATGGCACAGGTGGCGCAATTGATGCATCGTTCTGTATTGATGAGCACAGTGTTCCACGTCTCATCACGGTAAATTGCCCCTGGGAGACAGACCATCATACAGGGGGCCGGGTCGCAGTGACGGCATCGGTTGGGAAAACCCTCCCGGTAAAGCCCGACACCCACATGGATTCTGGGCTTTGGGAGCGGGCTTTCCACAAGGGCCGTCAGAAGATTCTTGGTCTTGGAATGGGCCGTTGCACATGCCACCATGCACTGCATACACCCCACGCACCTTTCCGGATGAATTACCACTTCTTTCATTTGGCCATCCCTCCTTTCTTCTCATGTTCTGTTAACTCAATCTTTCTATCATCTTGGCAAGAGCTGAGAAAAATCAAAACCCGGTTCCAACAACCGCTCCTTTTCCATGCTCACGGGAATCTGCCGCTGTATTATCGAGAGAAGCGTCCCTCCCTTCTCAACCTGGTTCAGCATCACGAGACCTTTTAACACATCCCCTTTGAAGACCAGTTTTCGATACGTCTTCCGTCGCCTGTTTTCGTCCTCAAGAACATCATAGCCTTCATTTGGCGGTGGATTCACAAGCCCGCCGGTCAGGACATCCAGGTCCCCGATGCGCAGCACATTCCTTCCCATGCTCCCTCGATAGACTACCCTTTTCCCGGCCATGTTCATCCCTGCCACGATTCCCTGTTCAGCCGCGACCGGCCAGACAGCATTGACCTTCCTGCGATTCAGGACAACATCAGTAGCCTCGGCAACATCTCCTGCTGCGTAAATATCCTTCGCATCCGTTTCAAGAAAAGAATCGACCAGAATGCCCTGGTTGACTCTTATAAAGCTCTTGCCCAGAAAGGAGACCGCAGGTCTCGAGCCTACGGCCACGACAACCAGGTCGCAGCGCACCCTCGACCCATCATCAAGAGAGGCTTCTTTCACGAATCCATTGCCGGCGAAGGAGGCGACCGTTACTCCCATCTTCAGCATCACTCCCATTTCTTCAAGCCTTTGTGAGATAGCGGCCCCGGATTTTCCGTCTACCACCAAGGGCAACGGATGGGCCAGTTTTTCCACCATGGCCACCTTTGTACCCCTAGCCAGGAGTGCATGGGCAGCCTTGAGGCCTACCAGCCCACCACCAACGATCAGCACTCTCCTGACTTCCGGCAGGGCCTTCAACATGCGTTCCGCATCTTCCCGGTGTCTCATGGTAAAAATGTTGGCCAAATCGCATCCGTCCACCTGGATTTTCACGGGGTCTGCTCCGGTGGCTATAAGGAGACGAT
Organism: uncultured Desulfobacteraceae bacterium; assembly: GCA_964548365.1. Taxonomy (GTDB): domain Bacteria; phylum Desulfobacterota; class DSM-4660; order Desulfatiglandales; family Desulfatiglandaceae; genus B46-G9. The sequence goes on from CAZJRD010000036.1 coordinate 5,284, forward strand.
CAAAAGGAATCACCTTCCCCCGTTCTGTTTCCAGCTTTCGTTCCAGTACATTGACCTCCCGTACTGATTCCCCAAGCAGGAGTTCGATGTCCCGGGAGAGAAAATCTTCTTTTTCACGAATAGCCATCTCTTCAGGAGCGACGCTCCCTTCAAGAAGCATGCTGATCATGGGTCGGCAATAGGGGAAAAAAGGCTCGCCACCAAGTATGATAATGGGGGATTTGGGATCGAACTTTCGGATGGTTTCTGCGGCCAGGGTTCCGGCAATCCCGGTCCCCACAATGACATGTCTCATAATCTGCCCCCTTGCGAAGGACATGAAACGGGAAAGCCAATGAAAAAGAGCGGTGACGACGCGCAGACTCTCTCTAAAGCAGTGCAAAATAGACGTGGACAGCAGGACAAAAAGGGGAAAAACACAAAGCGCAAATCAACAGCAGCATCCATGGGGAAAGAACCTGCAAATCAACGTACACCGTCTAATTAAATACGTCTAACATGACAGGAAGTCAAGGGGAAAACCCTTGTACTTATTATATACAGAGTGAAACCCGAACCGAAAGGTTCTGGCTTGAATCGGATGCAGATGGTGAGGCCTGATAAGACTCTTTTTCTTGACTCAAGGTAGTGCACTCTCTATACTTCTTTTCCAACAAAACGAATCTGTCTTCCACAGCACCCTGAGTAATCATGATGTGCCAACCAGAGAATGATGTCTTTTCCAGGAGGCGGTAATGATCAAATATGATGAGTTTGGACCCGAGAAAATCCTCACCGTGTATGATGCAAAAACAGGCATGAGAGGCATTGTTGTTGTAGACAGTACCGTGCTGGGGCCGGGTAAAGGGGGCATCCGAATGACCTCCACTGTAGACACGGAGGAAGTGGCAAGACTGGCCCGCAGCATGACCTGGAAATCCGCGCTTGCCGAATTGCCCTTCGGGGGGGCGAAGGCAGGGATCATCGCCGATGCCAAAGGGATCGGCAAAGAAAAGAAACGGGTTTTTGTGGAGTCGTTTTCCCGGGCCATCAAGACGATGTGTCCTGCCACATACGTGGCTGCTCCAGACATGTACATGCGAGAGCAGGACATGGCATGGTTCGCCGAGGCCAATGGCGATCTAAAATCATGCACCGGAAAGCCCAAATCAATGGGTGGAATTCCCCACGAGATTGGGGGAACGGGCTACGGAGTATTTCTTGCCGCCCGCGTGGGAGCGGAGTTTGCTGGGATCGATTTAAAGGGAGCTACCTTCGCGGTGGAAGGTTTTGGCAATGTGGGCAAAGCCACTGCACGGCATCTCACTGAGGCAAGTGCCCGATTTGTCGCAGTCTCTGACAGTCAGGGATCCATCTTCAATCCTGAAGGGCTCTCATTCGAGTTGCTCGAAGAACTCAAGCGCAGGGGAGAATCGGTTACAACATACGGCCTTCAAAAAGGCGGCAAAAGCTGTACCCTGAACTCCTGTGATCGCATTCTTGATGTGGATGCGGATATCCTGGTGACCGCCTCACAGCCCGACTTGGTCAAGGTGGGAGACGTGGATCGCCTCAATTTCAAACTGATCGTCGAGGGGAGCAATATCCCCTTGTCTTTCTGGGTGGAAAATGTTTGTCATAAGCGAGGAATCACTGTGGTCCCTGATATCGTGGCAAATGCCGGAGGGGTTATCACCTCGTATGCGGAGTATAGTGGAGGCGGAGTGGATTCAATATTTGACTCCATCAAAGAAAAAATACCCGCCAATACCCGCGCCATCATGGAAGAAGCCGGAAAAACCCGTCGCATGCCCAGGAAATGTGCCTTGAATCTGGCAAAAAGCAGGGTGGCCGCTGAAACAGGCCGCTATGCCGCCTTCTCCAGAAACTGAGAGTTGTTCTGCGATATGGTATCACTGCATCCTTTCCTCGCAGTTGGCCAGGAGGTTCTCTATGGCTTTCTGGTCAACCAGTCCTGTCGATCAGCCAGGGCCGGGAAATGATCACGAGCGCTTTTCACTTCCCTGAGATCAATTTCCGACCGCACAATGACTTCATCATCTCCGCCACTTGCCAGGGGTATTCCCCACGGATCAACGATCATGCTGTGACCGACAAACTGGCTTCCCTTATTCATCCCCGCAGAATTTGAGGAAACAAGGAAGCACTGGTTTTCAAGCGCCCGCACCCGGTTCAGCATAATCCAGTGCTCAAGGCGGGGATAGGGCCAGGCGGAACACACCAGAAATACTTCCGCTCCCTTTTCAACCATCCGGCGGAAAAGTTCCGGGAAGCGGAGGTCGTAGCAGGTGGCAAGCCCGAGTGAGCCCAATTCGGTTTCCGCCACGACCACTTCCTCGCCGCGGGTAAGAATTTGGGCCTCCCTTGAGTTGAAGCCGAAGAGGTGAACTTTCCGGTAGTTTGCCAGAATCTCCCCTTCCGGTGACAGGAGATAACTTGAGTTGTAATATTTGCCGCCGGTCTCCTCCACGAAGCTGCCCGTGTGGAGATAGACCTTCAATTCCCCCGCCAGGTCTCTGAATGTGCTCAAGGTGGGGCCATCCTTCCCCTCTGCTTCAGACACATACCGCTCAAAGCTCATGAATCCGATGTTCCAGAGTTCCGACAGAAGTATCAGATCTGCGTCCTTGGCTTCCCGAATCAGGGCCACAGCTTTCTCTAAGGTTGTAGCCTTGTCATCTTCCACGACAGCCATCTGCACCGATGCTACCAGCATTTTTTTGCTCCTATTCATCAATCATAGTTCATTGCCGGAATTGCACAATTCACGACTTCAACCGCTCCCGGAGCCGCGTAAAGCGCCTTTCCGTCTTGTCGTTTTCTATTGCAAGCCGTAAGGCCTTTCTGCTGCCGACCATGACTACGAGCTGTTTCCCGCGGGTCACGGCGGTATAGACCAGGTTTCTCTGGAGGAGCATGTAATGCTGGGTTGTTACCGGAATCACCACGGCCGGGTATTCAGAACCCTGTGATTTATGTACCGATATGGCATAGGCAAGAGCAACCTCATCCAAGTCCAGGAAATCGTAAGGGATGTCCCTTCCGTCAAATGAAATGATGAGTTCCCGAAGCTCCGGATCGATACTTATGATGGTACCGATGTCCCCGTTAAAGACCTCCTTGTCGTAGTTATTCCTTACCTGCATCACCTTGTCATGGGCGCGAAAACTGCTCTGCCCTCTCACCACCACCGCCTCGCCCGGGTTGAGCGTTTCCTGGAGGGCCCTGTTCAGGTTCGCGGCGCCGACAAGGCCCTTGTGCATGGGTGTGAGCACCTGGATATCCTTGACCGGGTCAAAACCGAATCTTTGAGGAATTCGCTGGGATGTCACCTCCAGTATGATGTGGAGTGCCTCCTCAGGATCTTCCTGTTCAATGAAGAAGAAGTCTTCATGGCTCCGTTCTTCAGAACGAAACAAGGGCATGGCACCTTGGTTGATTTTGTGAGCATTCACCACGATGAGGCTCTCTCGGGCCTGCCGGAATATCTCATTTAGCGTTACCACCGGCACTGCACCCGAATCAATGATGTCTTTCAGCACATTGCCTGCTCCTACTGACGGGAGCTGGTTTACATCGCCCACCAGGATCAAGGTGGCACCCGGGGGAATGCCCTTCAGGAGATAGTGCATGAGGATTGTATCGATCATGGAGGCTTCATCCACCACGAGGAGGTCGACATCCAGCGGCTTGTCTTCATTCCTCTGGAAGCCGCCTTTCTGTAAGCTGTATTCCAGAAGCCGGTGAATGGTCCTTGCCTCAAATCCGGTTGTTTCGCTCATCCTTTTGGCGGCACGGCCCGTGGGAGCGGCAAGCAGGATCTTCACCCCCAGACGGGAAAAAATCTTGAGCAGGGCCTGGATGATGGTAGTCTTTCCCGTCCCCGGCCCACCCGTGATCACCATAACCTTGTTTTCAGCAGCAGAACGGATGGCTGTCACCTGCTCCCGGGCCAGGCGAATCGTCAGCCTATCTTGTACCCACTTGACGGCCTTTCCTGTATCGATTGCCCTGATGGATTTTGGATACCCCAGGAGGGCCTGGAGTCGTTTTGCAATGCTTGTTTCACAGAGATGATACTTGGCGAGGTAGACGGCCTTGTTGTTTTCGTTTGACGTGGGAAAGGATTCATTCAGATATTCAATGATGATTCCTTTTTTCTGGTGGAGCGCTCCGAGCGCCTGAACAATTCCTTTCGGCTCCGCTTCCAGCATCTCACAGCATTCGGCGATCAGGAGTTCATATGGGTAAAAGACATGTCCCTCGTCTGCGAGCTGATGCAGGACATAGAGCGTTCCCGCTTCCGCCCGTAGCAGAGAATCCTTCAAAAACCCCAGTTTTTCCGCAATCTGGTCCGCGGTCACAAAGCCGATGCCAAATATGTCGGTAGCCAGGCGATAGGGATTCTCCCTGACCACTTGGATGGAACGATCCCCGTATTGCTTGAAAATCTTTGTGGCATAGCCGGAACTCACCCCATGGGACTGGAGGAAAAGCATGACATTCCGGATTTCACGCTGCGCATCCCACGCCTTTTGGATCATCTCGATACGCTTCCGGCCGATGCCCTCCACTCCAGCGAGCCGATCAATATCCTTTTCAATGACTTCAAGGGTTTCCTTGCCGAACCGGGAAACAATGCGCTTGGCCATAACCGGACCGATACCCTTGATGAGCCCGGAACCGAGGTATCTTTGTATGCCAACCACCGTTGCAGGGACCTCGGATTGGTAGCTGGCAACCCTGAACTGCTCTCCGTACCGCGGATGCGTGGTCCACTCGCCCCTCATCTCCAGGATTTCCCCTGGGGTGGGTGCCAGTAAATTCCCCACAACGGTCACAAGATCTCTTTGGCCCTGGACCTTCACCTTTGCGATGGTAAAGCCATTTTCCTCGTTGGTATAGGTGATCCTTTCAATCTGGCCAAAGAGTATCGTTAAAGAGCCGTTTTTCAAAGGATGAGGATGGTTCATGAAGCCTGCTGATAAAACCTGAGATTGAGCACCCGGGTCGGCCCATGTTTCCCTTCTCTCACCTTGAGCCGAAGCAGTTTCGCGCTTTTGGCCTCACCGGGGAAAAAGAGAAATCCGAAAGACAGGCCACCGGGCGGGATAGGCCTGTATTGCAGGGACTTGTCGCGAAGGTCCTGTATAATGCTTCGCCGTGCACTGTCGGAACCTAAGCTATCGGCGCCGCCCAGGGTAGCCCCTGCCGCTGCGCCCAAGGCCGCACCCCTTCCTGCGCTCCGTATTGCGTTCTCCCCGCTCACGATACCGATGGCGGCGCCAAGGATGGCGCCGGCTGTCGCACCCAGAAAGCCATGGTATGCACCGGCCTCAAAAACCTGGTTGGTCTTGGCATACCTGGTTGCCCTTTCGTAGGCTATCTTGCTGCTCAAGATAGGCCAGAGGTTTCCTTCCCCGTCTTCCACAAAAGTCTGCGAGCCATCTATTTCCAGGGGTGTCCGCCCCTGGTTATCAAAAACGATCTCTACCGGCAGCAGGCCGGCGGCCCGGATATCGAACCCGAAGGCCTCCTTGGCACTCTCCGATGCCACGTAGGCCCTCGCCCCGATACCCACCCCATCAACCTGAGTATAGTTGGGGTATGCGGTCGGCGCCTTGAAAGACAGCGGTTTTGCCTTGTATGCCGGAGCACATCCTGAAAAAGCGGCAACAGTAAAAACCAGACAGATAGTCACAATCATTTTCTTCATTGGTAGTTCCTCCTGCAATAGTTACCCTCCCGCAAAGCGGGAAACATCTCCCGTATCATCTTTTCTCTACCGCATACAGCGCAAAAGCCTGCACTGTGCGTCATTTTTCAATTCAGACACCTGATTCCACCTTCCATCTTCAGTTTCTCCTTATGAGCAGACACAGGATACCCTTCTTTGGGCAAAGAGGCAACAATGTTCATCTCACCCTGATCCACTATCGGGGTATCATCTCCCCGCCCAGACGGGATTTCGCGGAGCTCAAGCCGCGTTGCCTTTGCTCTCTCCTCCTTGCGACGTATTGTTTATACGTCTCAGTCGTCGCTCCCTGGCGCCTTGCACCTGACACCTGGTGATCAGGAATTTCGCCAAATCACCCGGTCAAAAATCATGATGAAAAAATTGACGGTGGATTTGGGTACGCCTGATCACACAGCGACATTGACGGGGATTGCGCTAAGCACCCGGGTGAGTACGTCGGGGGCCATGGAGGCCACAAGGCCGCGCTTCCCGGCATTGATATACATCTTCGGCAGGGTCAGGATAGATGATTCCACGTAGACCTTCATCTTCTTTTTCGTTCCAAAGGGGGAAATGCCTCCCACGAGGTACCCGCTGTATTTTTTTGCCTCCTGCGGATCACAAGGACGCACCTTTTTTACATCAAGCTCCCTGGCAAGGGCCTTGGTGGAAATATGCCTGTCCCCGTGCATCAGGACCAGGAAGGGCTCAGAACGCTCATCCATCATCACCAGCGTCTTGACAACCTGGTGTTCATCCACCCCGACGGCGACAGCAGCCGCGGTTGCGACCGCGACACCAGCCTTTTTTTCGTACCGGTAGGAATACAGGGTGAAATCAATCTGGTGTGCCTTCAGTTCCCTGATTGCCTGGGTTGAAGGGATCTTTTGTTTTGCCATAGAGCACCTCCTTGTCATGTCTCCAACCAGCTGTGAGTGACCCACCTCCCGCAGAGCGGGAAGCCCCGGGTGGCCCTCACCGGGGGCTCAGGGAGGAAGCCTTTTCTGCACTGACCGGTGAGAGGGCGCCGTCTTTTCGTCACTTATCAGTGGGGGAACCCGCAGCTCGACGTAGTCGAGAATGCGGAGGGGGTAGCTATCCCACGCTGGCAAGTCACTGAAAAGACCAGCCCGGAGCCCTGGAACGAAAGAAAAGGCTTCCCCCCTGAGCGTCGGGATTCATCTGACATTCACTTTCTAGAGAACGCCCGCCTTCTGGATCTCATGAAAAAGGGAAGCGGTATCAGCAACATGCTGAGCATCCCAAGCATCCAGAACGTATCGTTGAAGCCCAGCATGCTTGCCTGGCGCAAGACCTGACTGTAAATAAAGGCGAGCAGGCTCTTGCTTTGGGTCGTGAGAGCCCCCCCTTGTTCGCTGTGGCGAAGCAGTTGTTGCATCCTGATCTGAAAAGCCGGGTTGAAAGGTGTCAAATGCCCCACAAGAGATGTCTGGTGGAACTGCGACCGTTGGGAAAGAATGGTGGTTGCGAAGGCAACACCGATACTCCCTCCCAGGTTTCTCAGCAGATTGAAGATTCCGGTGGCATTGCCCATATCTTCCTTCCTGACATTCACATAGGTGGCTGCCGCCAGAGGCACAAAAAAGAGTGCCATTCCCACCGCCTGAACCACCCGTGGCCAGACAACGGCGTTGAAATCCGCCTCCAGGTTGAATCGTGACATGAGAAAGAGCGAATAAGCGCTGATCAGGATACCCAGAGCCAGTAACCTCTGGGGTTTGATCCCTTTTTTCATGAGATTTCCGGCCAGCGGCATCACCAGCAGCGTTGCCAGACCACCCGGGCCGAGCACAAGGCCAGCCCAGATCGCGGTATACCCCATGAGCTTTTGGAGATAGAGAGGCAGCATGACGATCGCGCCAAAAAAAGTGAGAAAACCCGTAAACATAATCAGGTTTCCCACGGTGAATGTGCGATCCCGAAACACCCTGAGGTTTATCACCGGGTCTTTGGATCGCAGCTCCACAAAAACGAGACTGGTGAGTGCAACTGCCGATATGATCCCCAGCGTCAGAATAAAATCGGATGAAAACCAGTCCGCCCGTTCCCCTTTATCCAGAAGCATCTGCAGGCATCCCAGGCCGACGATCAAGAATGCAAGGCCCAGATAGTCGACACGAATTCCCTTTTTTCGAACATACGGTGGATCCTGGATAAATGCCATGGCCATCATGACCGCCAGGATGCCGGCCGGTACATTGATATAGAACACCCAGCGCCAGGTCCAATTGTCCGTGATCCACCCACCCACCACCGGACCGGCTATGGGGGCGAGCACAATCCCCATTCCAAACACGGCCATGGCCATTCCATGTTCCCTTGCCGGAAACGATTCCAGGAGAATGGCCTGGGAGATGGGTTGCAATCCTCCACCCCCTATTCCCTGCAGAATACGCGCGACAATGAGAATCGCGAGGGTGGGAGCGGACCCGCAGAGAACGGAGCTAGTGCTGAAGAGGACGATGGAGAAGATGAGATACCGCTTGCGTCCAAAGACGCTCGACAGCCACCCCGAAATGGGTATGATGATGGCGTTGGATACCAGGTACGAGGTCAACACCCATGTCACCTCATCCACTCCAGCATTGAGGCTGCCCTGGAGGTGGGGGAGCGACACGTTGACAACGCTGGTGTCCATGATCTCGATAAACGTGGGCAGAATCACCGTCATGGCTATGATCCATTTGCTCACGTCCGCAGGATTTTGTCTTTCCACGTGCCGGACCTATTGCTTTTCGCGAAGTTCTGAAACCAATCGCCTGCCGCTCTTGTCGGAAGTCTCCACCGTCACTTTCAGGGAGAGTCCTACCCGCAGGGGATATTCCGGAGGCAGCGGGTTTTCAATCCGTATTTTTACCGGTACCCTTTGGACCACCTTGATCCAGTTTCCCGTGGCGTTTTCAGGAGGAAGAAGCGCGAAGGCCGCCCCCGTGCCGGCTCGAATTCCAACCACCTTTCCATGATAGGTATAGTTGGGGTAGATATCTGCGTCGATGGCAACGGGTTGTCCCAGGCGGATATTTCCCAGCTGGGTTTCCTTGAAATTGGCCTCCACATAAATCTGTCGCAGAGGAATGATCGCAAAAAGCGGTTGGCCGGGCTGGACCCAATCCCCTACCTGGATACTCTTTTGTGCAATGTAGCCGGAGATGGGGGCCTTTATGGTACAATAGGACAAGTTAAGTCTTGCCTGCTTTAACTTCGCCTCAATCTCCGAATGCTGGGCCTTCAGTGCGGCAAGCTTGTATCGCGCCATTTCAACCTGAAGGCGCGAAGCCTTTGCGGCGTTGAGATTTGCAGTACCCTGGTCCACTTTTTCGGCCACGGCACCCACTGACGCGCCGGCTCCGGCGATACCCTGATCCGTTGCTGACAGTGCCGCCTTGGCCTTCTCATAGCGGGTTCGCTTGGCGTCCAGATCACTCTCCGATCCCGTCCCTGTTCGAAAAAGCCGCTCGGACCTTTCATAGTTTTTCCTGGCGTTTTCCAGTTCGGCCAGCAAACCGTTTCGCATTTTTTTGAGTTCTTCGACACGATGGCCTGCTTCTTTCCGGGTCTGCTGGGCTTCCTTCTTCTGTGCCGCGGCAACGTCCACCTGTTCCTTGGTTCGCCTGTCCGTAAGATGCAGGTTGACCTCTGCAAAAGACAACTGCGCCTCAACCTGTTCCAGTGAAGCGCTTATCTCCTCAACCTTCACCTCATAGTCCGTAGGATCCAGCTTGACCAAGACATCTCCCTTTTCCGCCCAATCGTCATTCTCCACATGAATTTCAGCAATGCTTCCGGATATTCGACTGCTTATGGCGGCACTGTCGGCCCTCACATACGCGTCGTCCGTAGAAACCCGGTCCCGCATGTACCGCCACCAATAGCCTACCGCAAGCAGGACGCCGATAACGGCCAAAATGATGACCCATGTCCATCTTTTCTTGACTGCTCCGTTCAACTTTTCGCCATTCATTTTCTCACTCATTCGCCAGTGTCTCCGTTCAATCAAATCTTCCTGATAACTGCGCTCCGCCCTGTAGCTCATCCATCGGCTCTTGCGACCGCCGTATCATATTTCAAGCCCCACAAGACATACCTCTTGCGTCCTCATCATTCAAGGATATTTTGAGACCAACTCTGTCCAAAATCGGTTTTCTGGAAAAACAACGGTACGGGATGTTTCCGAGGCGGCGCATGTTGGCCCTGGAGTCCCGCCATGGGCGGGAAAGGGCCAACTTCCGCAGTGAGTGAAGCCAGGGACGGCGAAAGGCCGCCACCTACTGGTAGGAAAAAGGATGGTCGATTGGCGGGACCCAATATACACCGTCTCTCTGAATGCCCACCGGCACTTCCCTTCCCTTCTCAAGAGAGATCGGCAGGGCACCGGCCTCACGCCGGGAAAGAAAGGTACGAAGGTGTTCTCCGCTAAAGTGGACAAGGTCCAGTTCTACCTGGCCATCCATACCATGGATGCCCGCGACCTTCATGTTGCCTTTCCAGGCATAGTGATCTCCGGCCTTTCCGGGGAGTACTTCCACGCACCATCCCGGAACCGTGAGAAAACAGTCGCCGGCACTTTTCAATGAAACGGAAGAGGGTATGGAGATATCCACGCGACCCAGGGGAGTGATGAATCCGCCGTTTTCTCCGATTGCTCCGGGAATCAGGTTTTCTATGCCCAGGAGTTCCGCGACCGCGCGATTCCTGGGTCGTTTCAGCACATTTTCAGGGGTGCCCTGCTGCAAAATGCTCCCATCCTTCATGACCGCCAGGTGGTCTGCCAGGAAAAAGGCCTCGGTCAGATCGTGCGTGATATGAACAATCGTGACGCCGATTTCCTGGTGGATTCTCTTGAGCTCACGCCGGAGACGGTCACGTGTGGAACGATCCAGCGCGCTTAACGGCTCGTCCAGGAGCAGGACATAGGGCTTCAGGACCAGGGCCCGGGCCAGGGCGACCCGCTGCCGTTCCCCTCCCGAGAGATTACCGGGACGGCGGTCAAGGATCGTGCTGATATCAAGAAAGTCCGCCATTCGTTCCACCGCCTCCCCGGTCTTTCGCGCCGGCTTTCCTCTCAGGTGCAGTCCGAAAGCGATATTCTTGCGAACGGTGAGGTGGGGAAAAAGGGCATAGTCCTGGTAAACAACTCCCAGATTTCTCTTCTCCGGGGGTAAACGGGTGGCATCTCTCCCACGGATGGAAATGCTCCCTCTCTCTATTCGATGCATACCGGCAATGGTTTCCAGAAGCACGGTTTTTCCGGTTCCCGTGGGCCCGAGGAGGACCATATACTCCCCGTTTTTTACGTGGAGAGAGATATCCTTGAGCCTGAAATCGCCGAGGGTAACCCAGATTTCCTGGAGGCGAAGCACCTTACACCTCCCTTTGTTTCGCCGCAATAGAGCGGAGTACGGCGAATATGACCAGGCACAGCAGAATCAGGACTACGGCAACGGGTCTCGCGTACTTGAGGCCATATGACTCGAATCGCTCCCAGATCAGCACAGGGGCGGTCATGGGATGGTAGGCGAGAACGATCACAGCGCCGAATTCGGAAATGCCCCGTGCCCACATCATGATGCCGCCGGAGAGCATGGGCCGCCAGCTCAGGGGCAGGCTGACCTTAAAAAAGGCCTTCCACGGAGACGCCCCGAGCGTTCGTGCCACCCGTTCAAGTCTTGGATTGACGGACAGAAATCCATCCCTGGCAGCATTCACCAGGAAAGGGAGTGAGACGAAGGCCATGGCCAGGCTGATCCCCGCCTCTGTCCCCACAAAGCTGAGGCCCACGGATGCAAAGGCCTTGCCGAGAAAGAACCTGCGACCGTAGACCATCAGGAGGGCAATCCCGGCGGCTGTGTGAGGAATCATCACGGGAAGGTCGATTATCCCCTGGACAAGGCTCCTTCCCGGGAAACGGTAGCGGGCCAGAATATAGGCAAGGGGGATCCCGAAAAATGCGCACACAAGGGTGGCCCATAGAGCGCACCTGAGGGTCAGCATGATGGATCGCATGACCTCGGCATCAGCAACGGTTGTCCTGAGGACGTTCGGATCCGCCGCCAGGATCATCCTGAACAAGGGAACCACGACAATCAAAACCAGTATCGTTCCCAGGCCCCATATGACGATCTTGAAGCTTTTCATGTCCCCAAAAACACCTCTTACCACAGAGTCACAGAGGACACAGTGTTTCCTTCTTTTGACCGATCGCGAGAGCCCGATCGGTCAAAAAGACAAAAACACAACTGTCCCTCAGGGTTCGAAGACAATTCATTCTCATATTTCACTTTCTTCTTGATTCGTTTCTATGGAACTCCGAGCTGAGATGTGCTGTTTTCTTGTTTGTTCAGAATATGTTCTGGACTAACAAGGAAGGTTATTCTCTGTGTTCTCAGTGGCTCTGTGGTGAACAAATCGCAGATGGAATATTTCACCCTAATTCAGATGTTTCTCTATCACCGTATGAACGACTTCAGCGCGTCAGGCAGTTTCCTGACATTGCCGGTTGCCTGCGGCGGCGAAAGCGGCGCCTGGCCGTTTCGCTTCATGATCTCCTTCCCTTCAGAACCGAGCAAAAACGAAATGAACTGGATAGCCAAATCCCGATGGGGAGCGTTTTTCGGAATCGTGATCCCGTAGACCATGGGCTTGCCCTGCTTTTCAATAAAGCTGCCGGGCGTCTTGCCCGTTATCATGATGCGGGCCTGTTTATAGAAGTCGGCATATTTTGAAGAGCCCAGGTTTATGTGGTCCGGCAGTTTGACGAAGGGCATGTTGTGCTGCATGGCCACGGATCGATAGATGAACAGGTAGTCAATCTGCCCCGCCTCCAGCAGGGCAATCAGATCCGTCTCCTTGGGCCGCACATTCCTCAAAGGACAGCCCTTCTTTAACTTTTCATAAAGCCCGGGCACATGGTAATATTTTTCCGCCAGTTGCCAGACCAGTTGGCTCCGGTACCCGCAGGGGTCGCTGTTCGGATCAGAGTGGCCGTATTCCACGCCCTTGCGCAAGAGGACACGATACCAGTTTTGCCCGTTGATCTCTTTTGCATACTTTGAATCCGGCCGGTACATGATGGCCATCTCGTTGGTGGCAAAAGAGATGTTCCAGGAGGCATGGTCGGGGATCAGGAGATTCTCGATCACCGTATAGTCGGCAGAGGCCATCACATCACAGGGACGGTCAAGATCGGTGATCTTCCGGGCACAGGTCCTGGAACCGGCCGCTTCCCTGATCACCTCCACTCCGGGATGATGGCCCTCAAAGGCCTTTGCCATTTCCCTGAAAGGGATGGAAAGGGACCCGGCGTGAAAGATGATGAGCTTCTTGCCTTCATCTGCTCGTAAAGGGCTTGTAAGAAGACAAACACAGATAATACCCGCAACCAATACAATTCCAACGGATTTTGAAAAAAAATTCTTCACGATTGATCTCCCTTTTCTTGTTGACCTTCTTGCGGAAAGACCATCTTTCCACACAGGTTCAAATCATACCCATCCAGTTCCCCTGCGAGCTTGTGGAAAGCCTCTTCATGCAAGAGGCCTAAGAAAAGCTGCACCCCATGATCAAAAAACCGTTCCTTGGAAATAAGAAAATCAAATCGTTCCCAGCGCCATGAGATAAAATCCAGGTCCAGCATAGAGGCGACCGCCTTTATTGCCGGCCCGGCATCCGCGCGACCGGAAAGCACTTCCAGGCCCACGTCCATGTGACGTGCCACCTCATTTTTATATCCTTCCACCTTGATCCCGCTGATCCCAGCCTTTTCGAGTTCGCGGTCAAGAAGCAGCCGTGTCCCAGTCCCGGGGGGACGGCTGACGATACAGATATCCCTGGCCGCCAGGTCTCCTGCACCCTTGATGCCTTTGGGATTCCCCTTCTGCACGAGAAGCCCTTGTTCACGCTGGCAAAAATTCACCATCGCGGGCATCTGTCGCAGTTCCTCCTCCGCAAAGCCGAAGTTGTATTCCTCCTCGTTTTCCTGCAGCAAGTGACTGGACGCCACGTGACAGACATTCCGCCTGAGAGCTCTGATCCCTCCCATGCTTCCCAGGTTGCCAAAGACCGCCAGGTGATCAGGGTATTTCTTGTTAAAAAAGGAGATAGCCTTGTCCAGCAGAATATCATTGCTTCCTGCTATGATGAGCAGTCCGTGGTACGGCGGCAAGGGATGAGAGGATTTTGGATAGTTGATGGTCTGGTTTTCCAGCCACTGCTCCACCAGGTGCAGCGGAAAAAGCCACTTTCCGGTCGCCTTGGTCGCGGGGAGCCCCTTCTCGGATATCAACGAATAGACCATCTTTTCATTGATATCCAGGAACCGTGCAACCTCCCTAGTATTCAACAGTTTTTTCTCTTCCATAATCGTTCCCCTCTTCCTCATTATTTAGAACAATTATGTACTTGCAAGTCAATACTATTTTTCCACAGCTGAAAAGCCACATTAGTCGAGCGGCAAAATAACTTTTCCTTTCTTACCATCTTGAATCATTTCATTCCATGTCGAGGCCTTTTTCCCTGCTGACCTGGTCGATGACGTCCAAGATCGCCTTGTAGTCGTTGATGGCCAGCTCTCCTTGGAAGTGCTTTTGCGGGTCAGTGGAGGATATGGTCTTAAGACGTGCCTTGGTGGCCTCGAGCATAATGGGCTTCAGTCCCCACTCCCGAAAAACTTCTTGAGCTTCTGGATTACTTTTTCACCCGAAAGCCCAGTCCTCTACTCGATATTCAACATCGGTTTACCTCCTTCTCCGGGAATACGCGATGATAGTATCCTAAAGGATTTTAAGACCAAAAGGAAACCACAAACGCTGAACATCATACGCCTAACGCAAAATGGATGCAAAGAAGGAAGTGAACCTCTGGTGAGGGACGAGTGAATTGCTTATCTCATTCTCGTGCGTGTTCCGCGTCATTATAGAGCGGAGCGCCGTATTCTTTCTTACCGTAGTCCCTCAAAATTTTCTGCCCTTTGGCAGACACTATGAACTTCAGGAACTTTTGTGACAGGCGACGAGAGGAACCGCGATCTCCGGCACAGGCTAGAAGCCCATGATAGACGTTCACAAGGATCGGATCTCCTTTGAAGAGGATGATCAGATTTTTCAGGTCTGCTCGATTTACAAACAACGTGCTCGAATCGGTCATGAAATAACCTTCCTCTTTATCCGCACGCTTGAGCGTCGGACCCATAAACTCATGGGTTACGATGTACCAATCCCCTTCCGGCTTTATGCCTGCCATCTCCCATATCTTCATCTCCCTCTTATGCGTGCCCGACCCATCTCCTCGAGAAAAGAATCTGGCCCTCTTCTTAGCAATTCTGGCGTATGCATCGGCCGCCGACTCAGCGTCGCGAATTTCTGCTGGATCCAAATTCGGGCCGACAATATAAAATTCATTGCCCCCTAGTAGGGTTCTCATGCAGGCCCATCCTTCCTCCACCGCCCTTTTTTCCGCCTGCGGCGCATGCACCAAGATCGTATCCGCCTTTCCCGCCTTGAGCGTGTCGAGCGCCTTCCCGCTCCCCATCTTGATCCACCGGATGCGGCAGGGCGTTTCCCTGCTGAAGGACTCCGCTAGTGACTTCAAGAGGCCCAATTCACCGGGACTTCCCGTGGCTACCGTGATGGACCGATCTCCGCGACCATAAACGGCGTCGAACTTCAGACAGCCGCGCTCCTCTGCGCACGAAATCGCTGCAGGGAGGCAGAGGAACACAACAAGGACGGAGACAAAGGATCGAATTCTTCTCATGACACCTTCCTTTCACAAGTCTAAGGACATCTCATCTTAATTCGAAGACAATGGTGATCACCAATTTGATGGATCTCTTGAAGAGACTCTTTGGAGGCTTGGGAAAGGGCGCAGCTTCTTTTACTGCATCTAAGGCGGCCGCATCCAGGTATTTTGAACGGGATTTCTTGACGATGCAAACGTTCCTGATATTCCCGTCGGGAGTGATCATAAATCCCACATTCACCCGTCCCTCGATCCTGCCGGTGCGGGCAACCTCCGGATATTTCTTGTTCCTTTCAATGGCCTGTCTGACCAACTCGAAATAGCCGGCCCTCGTGGCAACCGGTGCGGACGGTACCGCGATCGGTGCCGCCACCGTTGGTCCCGCCATCGGTTCCGCGATTGATTCCGGGCGCCATGCGACAATGGACGGAGCAGATACATCCGGCACTGCCGGTACATTGATTTTTTCAACCGGTCCGGTGGAGAGCACGGACGCCACCGGCTCGATTCTGAGGGGTTTCAGGGATGGGATCGGTCTTTCGGTTGCCTTCGGGGGTTCTGTCTCCTTGATCAGTGGAGACATGTTGAGTCTGCGAGGCGGTCTGGGGATGCTCCTTCCAACCGGCATGGAAACGTCCTTGAGGGTCAACTCGATAGTCGCAAGGGCCTCCGAACGATAGACCCCAGCGATGCGGATGAGAAGGAGTATGTGTACTCCCACAGAAAGAACAATCAATCCAACCAATAACCAATTTGTATCTTTCCGGGGAATGGATTCCAAAGAAGCTCCTCTCGATGTCTTCAAATCAGAAGTCCTTCTCAGTAGCCAGGCAGAGTCGCCCTGCCCCCGCGGCTTTGGCGATATCCATGACTCTTACCGCCTTATTGAGGATGACCTCACGGTCGGCCCTCACCACCACCATTTTGTTCGCCTCGTTCCCTATCATCTGCCTGAGCCGGTCAAAGAGCTGGGCGTCCGAGACCTCTTTCTTGTCCAGAAAGGCTCTTCCCTCTTTGTCAACATAGACGGTAATGACCTTCTCGGTCTGGGGTGCGGAAGCCTTTGCCTGCGGGAGCTTAATCTTGATGCCCTCGTCGACCATGAAATTGGTAGTAAGCAGGAAATAGATCAGAAGGAGAAAAACGATGTCGATCAGCGCGGTCAGTGGGGCCTGCACCTGCAATCTGTTCCGCTTCCTCCGGTGTACAAGCATGGCAGACCTCCCTCACGACCGTTTGCTCAGGGTTTTCAGCAAGGCGACGCTCCCATCCTGAAGTTGGGCCTCGTACCGGTCAACCCGGGAGGCCAGATAGCTGTGAGCGACCATGGTAGGGAGGGCGACGGCCAGGCCGAGAGCGGTAGTCAGCATGGCCTCCCAGATACCCCCTGCGAGGACGGAAGCATTGACCTTCCCCCCCATCTGCTGAATGGCCATAAATGCCTTTATCATGCCCAGGACCGTCCCCAAAAGGCCGAGCAGCGGTGCAATGTTCCCTATGGTGGCAAGGGCAGTAAGATACCGTGAAAGACCTCTAATCTCTTCGTCGCCGGCATGAACGAGCACCGTTTCAAAAGTTTCCCGGTCCTGGTCTTTCACTTCCATGGCCTTGCTGAAGATGCGGCCCACAGGGGTGTTGCTTAAACAAGCCGCATCCAAGGCTTTTTGATCCTCGCCGTCTTGAAGATACCGGATTACCCGTTGCTGCACATCGCGTCCCCTGGCGCGCAGTCTTGAAAACCGGATAAGCCTTTCAAGAAAAATGGCCAAGGCGAGGACGGAGCACAAGAGAATGGGCGGAACCAGGATGCCCCCTTTTGAAAGAAATTCAATCATACTTTCTCCAGACCTTTCTGCTGCCGCAACGGCGGCATCGGCTTACTTCAATCCATTTCCATCCATCGTCTTTACGAGATCCGCTTTTCCATCAAAATTCAAGTCGTTTGATCGCTTGACAAGGGCTTCCGCCCCATCGTATTCCTCCCAGATGTCGGGCCTCCCGTCGCCGTTCGTGTCTTCCTCCACACGCGTCACTTTCCCATTCTTGTAGAAGTACCAAATCTCAGGGCGGCCGTCCCCGTCCTTGTCCCTTTCCCCTCGGACAGCCTCCCCGGCTTCATTGTAGAACCAGGTAATATCCATGTGGCCTTTTGCATCACGGCGTTCCTGACTTTTGGCCAATTTTCCATGCTCGTTGAAATATTGCCGCAGGTCAATCACTCCATCGCTGTCTTCATCGATCTCCTTCAGTCTCAGAACTCGCTCCTTGTAACAGTAACGCCTCTCAGGCCTGCCGTCTCCGTCTCTGTCCTGTTCCACGACAACGGACCAGGGAGCCTTGCCAAACCACTCCGTCGTCTCGAATCGGCCGTCATGATCCGAATCCCTCATCAATTTCTCCTTCTTGCCGTCTCTGTAGAAGACCTTGACATTCACTTTCCCTTTCCCTTCTTCGTCTCTCTCGACCCTCACAAATTTCCCGTCCCGGTAATATTCCCAGGTATCTACCCGTCCATCCAAGTCCGCATCGATCTCAGCCTCAACTTTTTCGCCTTTGTCATTGAAATGGATCAATACATCCGGCTTTTTGTCCGCGTTGGTATCCTGCGTCTGGAGATAAGGTTTTCCCTTCTTGAAAAAGGTCGCCGTCTCTCTGTATCCGTCGCCGTCCCCGTCGTATTCAATCTTGAGCGGCTCCCCATGCCGGAAAGTTCTGAGTCTGTCTATCCGGCCCTTGAAACGGGTGTCCTCCTCTATTTTAGCCGGCCGGCCGGCATCATCAAGAGAGATGAAACGATCATTCTTGCCGTCAAAGTTCGTGTCGCACTCCCGGTAAAACGGCTTTCCGTCCTTAAAGTGGATAGTCAGGTCAAATCGACCGTCCTTGTTCGTGTCCTGTTGCTGTTCAACGGGCTTGTTTTTTTTGAACCGGGTGACAATCTCCGGCCGGCCGTCATGATCCTCATCTTTTCGCTCCTCCAAGATGAAACCGTTCCGGTAGGTTCGAAAGGTTTCCATCTCGCCGTCGCCGTCCAGGTCGTGCCGGCTCTTGGTAGGAAGTCCGTCTTCTCCGTACATGATGATGCTCTCGGGCCGGCCGTCTCCATTAGTATCAGCCCATCTTTCTAAGGGTTTCTCATTTCGATAGGACAGCCTCACGTTCACCTTTCCATCGCCATCGGTATCCCTTTCCGAGGAGATCAGCTTTCCATCCTTGAAATAATACGTGAGGTCCAAACGCCCCTTCCCTTCTGAATCCTTTACAATCTTCAGGTAGCGTTCCTGGTCATCAAACCAGGCAATCTGGATTACGCGGCCTGTCTTAACGGATTTCCGCTCCTGCCTGACCCTTTTCCCTCCCTTAAAATAGTCACAGGTGTCCGTTTTTCGATCTCCGTTCGTATCCCTTTCAATCCTGACAACCTGCCCGTTCCGGTAATACTGAAAACGGTCCATAATCCCGTCGGCGTTGATGTCTATCTCCAGTTTTTTGATCTCGCCGTCTTTGGCGATGTGGGCGACCTGGTCGATTTTACCGTCCCTGTCCGTATCTCTCTGCACCACTCTTTCTGCTGCACAGACCGAACGACCGGGCAACCAGATCAGCACCAGAACAGGAATCACAATGCCCAAGATAGATCTATTCATTTTCATGGCAGGAAAGGTCGCTATCCTCTTGATTCCAGGCGCCGGAAAAATCTTCTTCGAGACCGACAGGCCGGCGAGTGATTCGGTCGAAAAATAGGAAGACCAGGAGGCCTGTCAAAATTGTTCCACCGCCGTACAGGAACACCATGGGATTGCTGCTAAAAGAAAAGATGATGATCCACAGATTACCCAGCATAAAAAGAATAGGTGTCACGGGATATCCGAAGGTTCGATAGGGACGTGGGTAATCGGGACACCTGTAACGGAGAACCATCATCCCCAGAACCGTCAACATGGCGAAAAGGGAAAGCGTAAAACCGATATACAGAAGGAGCTTGTCAAAGGCCGAAGTAATCACCATGAGTGCGGCTATGCCAGCCTGCAGGAATATGGATCGGCCCGGAGTCGCCGGGCGGCTGCCGACCTCTCCGAACCACCTGAAAAATGTCCCGTCCTTTGCCATGGCGTAATAGACACGAGGACCGGCCATGATCATGGCACTGATGACGGACAGAAGACAGACGGTAACTGCCATTGAAAAAGCGCTCCCCGAGGAGTGTCCGAACAGGGAGAGGGCCGATTTTGTTCCCACTTCCAGAACGCCGCTCATTTCTTCCACGGGCAGGGCGTAGATAAAAACCACATTCAGAAGAAGATAAAGCACCATCACCAAAAGAGTACCCTGCAAAAGGGATCGCGGGATATTTTGTGACGGATCCTTAATTTCTGCTCCCAGGTATGCGGCCGCGTTCCACCCGCTATAAGCGAAGGAGACAAAAATCAGGGAGATGGCGAAAGGTCCCGAGAAAATCAGGTCGGCGGGCAATTCGGAAGAGAAATGTGCCGTGCTGCCTTTGCCGAGAACCAGTCCTCCTATGATAAAAGCGAAAATTGCCCCTACCTTGATGCCCGTGAGCAGGTTCTGGACGCGACTGCCGAAATGGAGGCCCCTCCAGTGAACCAGCGAAAAAATGATAATGACCGCGATGGCCACAACGTTTATGGGAGAAAGCGTTACCGGGCCGACTTTCCAAAGAAACAGGGTGGTCCAGCCATGGGCGCCGGCAGGCAGGCTGTGGGAAAAGTAGGTGGAAAAGGCCATTGCAGCGGCCGCTATGGGGGCTGAGAAGCCGACGATGAGCGAGATCCAGCCGGAGAGAAATCCCATGAGCCGCCCCAAGCTTTCCCTGAGGAAGACATAGTCCCCCCCTGCTCTGGGGAACATGGCCCCGAGCTCTCCATAGCAAAACGCTCCCGAAAGGGCCAGTACTCCCCCCGCAAACCAGCAGAGGAGCATGGCCTGGGGATTTCGAAGAGAAGACATGATAAACCCGGAGGTTGTGAAAATCCCGGTACCGATCATGTTGGCGATCACAAGAATCGTTGCGGAGCCCAAACCCATACCCCTCTTGAGCCCCAATTGACCGAGGGGAATTTGCTGTATCTTGGCTTGCCTGATCATGCGAAACCTCGACCTACTCGCAGTCCTTCCCCGCCCTTACGGTAAGACAGGGACCGATATAGATCAGGCCGAGAAACTTCTCCGGGTACTCGTCAGCAGCCTTTTGGAGCCCATCGAGCGTGGTTTGGATCACATGCTCACTTGCAGAATATCCAGCCTTGTAAACGAGGGCCGCGGGGGTTTCTTTCTTGTAATATTCTTCAAACAGGGGAACCAAGCCGGGCAAATCCTTCAGGCCCATGAAGATACAGACCGTTTGACCTTCTTCTGCCAGGGATTTAAGGAAAGGCCTGCTTTGTTTTATCTCCCACGGTGTGCTCAGGACGATCGTTCCATTGCAGTCGATCCGGCTTCCCAGCAGGGCGTTAGACACATTAAAAGAACTCAGCCCAGGGATAATTTCAAGGACATCCCCTTTGAAAAACTCTCTTACCCAGCTCCATCCGCTCCAGATCGTGGGATCACCGTAATCGAGGATGGCGACGGTCGCGCCTTCCTTCAGTTTTTGTTCGATCATTCCTGCCGCGCGAATCTGGTTTTCTTTCATCATTTTTTGCAGGCCCTCCTGAGAAAGCCCGGGATGCCTTCTCCTCAGGACTGGGGGAGCGAACTCATAGAGATCGAACAAGACCGGTTTGTTTCCCATGTATCGGGAGAAGCGTTTCTGTATGTCTGGAGGACACACATAGGCATCCGCCTTGGCCAAAGAGGAGACAGCCTCGAGGCTGATCAAGTTTGTGTCCCCGCAGCCCACGCCGATCACAAAAACCTGCGGTTTCTTCTTGAGAGAGAGAACCTCTATCTTTTTCACCGCCTGGACATCCCGATCCGCCATGAGATCGTCCGGGGGAATCAGGAAAAATTTACCCCCTTGCTTCAATGGCTTGCCATCCATTTTGTCAGCCAGGATGATGCGGTCCCCCAAGGGGTCCAAAAATACTTCCCCGTAGGAAAAAAGAGAACGATACCCATCCGGCGCAGAGACCAGAAAAACAAGACTGAGATCTGCTCTTACACCAGCGTCTTCAAAGAGCGATTTGAAAGGGACCCCGCTGAACCCGTTAACCCCGTGATATCCTTTGCCTTCGCCCAGGTGTTTAACCCGCAAGGTCCGTTGAGGACGATTGGACAGGTCTCGAAGGACGATCGTCTTCACATTCCTGCCCGTGACGGTGCATTCAGGAGAAAACAATTTTTTCATCTTCGCGGCGGGTTTGCCGGGACACAGGTCAATGACTTCGATGGCGGAAACGTTCTCGAGACAGCGATCCGCGTAAGCATCCCCCGTGACCACCAGTTTCGGGAATCCGATCTTCCGATGCAGCTGATCCAGTCTCGGCTTATACTCCTCCGGCGTGTGACAGGTTTTACAGTCATGATGCGGCATGATGGGCCGGGCCGAGGTAGCCAGGAGAATCCTCCCGGGGTTCTTGTAGAAGATTTCCCCCCATGAGAGGGCCACCTGTTTCCCGTCACGGCTCCTGACGCGGACGGCCAGGTCCACCCCTTTCGAAAAGGCCGTCTCCCCCTTTTGAACAAACGCTGTTTCCAGGAGCGTCCTGAGGGGAACCCCGCTATAGTAAAAGACGCCCCGGTAAGAGCTGTCTTCCATGACTTCGTTCAGTTGAACAGAAATGGACTGATATCTCTCCAGATCCTCCAGACTGAAATTCAGGGGCTGGCTTACACACCCGGTAACGCTCACAAGGGTCGGTTGATCCGCGTGAGCGTTTGCCATCGCCAGGAGAACCAGGAGGAGAGCGGCTATAATGGGCGTCTTCTTGATCTTTCTTTTCATATTTAACCTCGACAACAAGTGCATTTCAGTAAGTGTTTTGATTCCCAACTGCACCAACATATTGAGACGTTGCGAGCAGGGAAGCGGGATATTCCCTCTGCTCCCTTCACTAGTGAACTTCTCTAAAAGGCAAAGCGGACGACGCCGAAAAAGGTCCGTCCTTCTCTCGGAAAGCCGTACGACAGCTGATAATTCTTGTCGAAAATGTTTTTGGCTCCTGCCTCCACACTCAGGCTTTTCGTCAGATTCGCAATTATTTTCGCGTCGGCTGTCCAGAAGCCGTCGAGGGTCTTCCATTCTTCGGTGTCCGCATCCTCATACCACTGTTTGGAATACCACATCACCTTCCCGAAAAGAGATATGAGGTCATTCAGTTTAAAGAGATCGCTCACATAGAATTTGTGCTTTGGCGTCTCTTCAAGGTGGCCGGTCTTACTGTTCGGCGATTTGTCCCCCGCATCCAGGTAGGTGTAGCTCAACCTGATGTCGTTGCGCGGAACGAACCCGGTATTCAAATTGACCTCGAACCCTTGATATCGAGCCTTGCCCACATTCTGGAACTGGTCGTCTCCCGATGGCAACTCTTTGCTGACGATCAGGTTCTTCACATCCGAGTAGTAGAGGTTGAACTCGGCAAAGGTCTTGAGAGGAAGGTTCTGCCTGACGCCCGCCTCGTAGTTGACGGCTTCTTCCTTCTTGAGGTTCGGGTTTGGAACATTCCTGTCAAACAGACCGGAATAGAGTTCGAGCAGGGTGGGGAATCTTGTCTTTTTTCCCACTGAAGCGTAGAGGGTCGTATCCTTGAGCACGGACCAGTTGATTCCCGCCTGAGGGTTAAAGGAGGTGTCATCGTCCCTGAGTGGTCCTCCGTTGGCGTATTCCGGTTTCTGGACATCGTAGCTCGCCCCCACGACGGCCGACACGGTCTCGGTGACCTGGATGGCGTCTTCCAATCCATAAGACAGGATCTTGCTCTCATAGCGCTCCCAGTCGGCGCCATAGTCATCCTGCTCGCGGTGCACATCCTGCTTATAATGAAAGGAAAAGCCCAGCGTATTCCTCGGGATGTACTTTGCCTGGAGAACCAGCGAACCGCCGTTGCTGTAATCGTCATAGGTGCTGTGGAAGGCGTAGCGCATGGTCTCCGCGGAATACGTGTCGTCGTCATAGGAATCCAGTACATTGAAATACGTGTCATGGAATGCTCGGACCTTGGCCGTGAGCCCGTCTGTTATCCTGGAGTCTCCGATAAAATAATAGGTTGTCTTTTTCCAGTCCGTGAAGCGCCAGTAACGGGGTCTCTCATCGTAGGCATTCGGGGGAAGTCCCCACTCGCTCTTTACATGGTTGACGCCCACGGCGAATTCCTGCCCCTCAGCCGGGGTAAACCCGGCCTTAAAGGCCCCGTTCCACTGTTTGCTATCAGAATTGTCCCGCGTCCCTCCGTTTTCGTTCTCCGTCGGTGTGAAGTCATCAGAGAGCCTGAACCCGTCCGAATTCACGTATCCCCCTCCGGCCGTGATGTAGAATTTGTCAAGCTTCGAGCCAAGATTGAGGGTGGTATTCCAGGTATCCTCCTGGCTGTACTCAACGCTGGCGTTTCCTTCGAAACGTTCCACAGGTTTTTTTGATACGATATTGATGACCCCGCCCATGGTGTTCGGGCCGTAGAGGACTGAGCTTACCCCCTTTGTGACCGTTATCTGGGAAATATTGCCCGTGGGCAGCTTTCCCGTATCCACGTAGCCGTCGTTCGGCACATAGATTGGAATGCCGTCGTAGAGGACCGGAACGTATCGTTCATTAAAGCCCCGTACGTTGAAATTCCTTTCATTTTTGTTCCCCACCGAAATGAAGACACCGGGAAGGGTATTCAGGGCTTCAGAAACATTGTTGGAGGTCGTCAAGTCGATCTGCTCCCGATTCACCACATCAACGGTGGTCACCTCCTCGGCGGCCTCACCCGTCACCACTACCTCGCCAAGGGAAAACACCCCTCCCTCTTCAGGGATCGGACGATCTGTCTTCTCTTCTGCCCATGCGGCATGCAGAAAGACGGTGAAGGAAAAGATAATCAACACCACTAAACCTTCAAATATTTTTTTCATCTCTCTCTCCTTTCATATACGAATTATGTCTACCCTGAAACCACCCCTGCAGTGGCCAAGTAATCCGATGTAATTTCATGCCCGGGGATGGATGTGATGAATCTGGTTCAACCCCGCTGGCTTGGGATTGATCATGCTCCCGTGTGGCTTACGCCAAGTAATTCCCAGAAAAAGGCCTATTCCCACAATCATAAATGGATAAATGAGCAGAAAAGTCGTCAATACCGGATTTCTGGACACAACGAGCACAACCCCCGGCTTCTCGCTCCGCCTTAACCTGGGCGAAGTAAATCGCTTCAGAGTCACCTGAATCGCCTTGAATCGCATCGGATCAAGGATAAAGACTCTGTCCCGGTACACTTCCCTGCCTCCACGGCTCAACACCATATCCGCATAGTTTGAACGATAGTGGAAGTCCGCCGCAGTTTGGCCTCGGTGAGTTAGTTGAAGGACCCGCAAGTCATCGACAAAATGCACACGCTCGAGCCTGATGCTTAGCCCACTTCCAAAATCAAAAGCCTCTCCCTCGCTGAGGCGGATATTTTCATATCTGTAACCAAGCATGAAACTTCCCAAATGGCCTAAGGCGACCAATCCGAAAAGGATATGAACAACCAGCATGACATATTTTGATACTCCAGATCGGTTGCGTGTGATCAACCTGACAAACTTATTCCAGGTACAAAAGACTAGGTTGACCCCCAGAACCATCATCCCCGCGCATAACCCTAAGAACCACACCTTTAGCAAAAGAGCGCCTTGTTGCGGCCGAATAAGCCAATCCCTGAGGATCATCTCATTCATGTGGAAAACCTGGTCTGAAAGAGCCTTACTTCCGGCGAGTACAATTCCCAGGGCGCACCACAGGATCAACGCAGCCACTGTCCAGCCGGCGAACGAAAGGGAGGAGAGTTTCCGGGTAACTTCTTTCACTCCACCCCCCTCATGACGGTAAGCGCAAGCAGCACAAACCCGCTCATGCCGGCCACGATGGACCGTATTCCCCGAACCCCCTTTTTGCTCTCCTGGATATGAAACGCCAGCATGAGATAGAGAAAAATAAATACCGACTGCAGGTGACCGCCACCCCAACGCCATACATCTCCCCATCCGTTCTGACACCAGATCATGCCGGAGTACTCAGACGCTAAAAAGAGAATAGCGCCCAGGAGAAGAAAGTTACGCCCTTGATAAAAATGGTTGGTTTCGGCGGGCAGGCCTTCTCCTTGCACCCTTGCCTGGATGATAAAGGCCGACGAAAAAAGAATGGTTGCAAGCGCACCTACGCGGAAAAGAAAAAAGCAGACAACGAACGGATGGTTAAAATCGTAGCGAGATGGTGCAAGGATCTTCGGGGACAAAAGTGCGAGTCCCAAAACCAGAAAAACTTCAATCCACACCCACAGGACCACATCAGGCAGCCGTTCTTCGGCCCTAGTGAAAAAGAAGTACAGGCACAAAAGGATGAAGGCGGTGGAAATCATGGATTCGAAGAGATTGAATACGGGCAGGTGTCCGGAGGCAAGCATCACAGCACCCAGGCCCGCGCCGTTGATGACCAGTCCGGCGCTGGCTGCGACCCGCTCCGAAGTCCGCCTTTTCACAATATGAAGCAAAAACGCAAGCGCACAGAAAAAACAAGCGCCCGCGTAAAAAAACATGAGCAAATCTTTCATAGTCAGAGATTCTTGAGACATCATATGTCAATTTTGATACAAGAGATTCCAAAAAAAAGAGGCTTCTTCAAGAGCCCTCTTTCACCATAAATTATCATACCATCGAGATATGCCCAAACATGGGCACGTTTTTTCGCTTCACCATGGATGGTTCGTACATTAATTTATTCGGTTCCTATTTGTCAATATTTTTTTGATAAATTATTAGATATTTTTAAACTTACCTTAAAGTACCAAGAACAACCCATGCATACACCAGTTGCTTCAGCACTATGGCGTTTTGCAGGTTTAATGCCGTTGATTCATCCACTGAAGCCAGCGAAACGGTGAGATTTGACATCTATGGCCTCAGGGTGATTTTCCCCCTGGGCCCTGCGTATCTGAAAGGAATCTGGTACGGGGGAACAAATCCTGGCAACTATGGAGATACCGGCACCACCGGTTTGAAGTATAGAACCATGCTCTTACCACCACGGGCGAAGCCACCGACTCGGACCTGGAAGGGTATGGAGGGGTCATGGGATACAAAATCAATGACGTGGTGAGTGCCGAAGTGGGCTATTTCAAGATACGAACAAAGCGGTACCTCAGCGAGGATGACGCGAGGGCCATTTATTATCTGGTGTTTCCCATCGTCCCCGTCAAGGGGTTAACCATATCCCCTGAAATCGGTGTCAGGGATGAGCTTGATTTCACTGACGCTGCCGGTGTTACCCAAAATCAGGGCAAGAGCACCTATGTCGGAGTCTACTGGAGGATCGCTTTCTAACCCATATTACTTTCCTCACTTCAACCCTGCCTTGCGGAGCGCCGCAATAATGGGCTTGGGATCTTATGAAGAGGACCCGATTTCATATACCTCTCGACGGAGAACCGGGGCTGCACCCTGAGGACTTCCTGGGCTTGTTCGCGGGCCTGACCATCGCGGCCTGACAGGCTGTACGCGATGGTCAGGCTCACATGAGCGGGAATATAATCGGGTGAGCGCTCAAGGGCCTTCTTATACGCTGCGATCGCATCCTCATATCGTCCCGTGAATCTATATGCCTGTCCGAGAAAATAGTAGTAATGGCTTGGCGCGATGGGGTTGCTGCGAATGGCTTTTTTGATGGGAGCAATGGCCTGCTCCGGCCTGCCGGCCATATAGAGAGCACACCCTAGGGCCACGCGGCTGTCAGCACTATTCGGATCGAGGGCGATGGCCTGCCTTGCTTCGGCAACGGCCTTGTCATACTCACCTTTATGGGTATAGATATAGCTCAATGTATCATGTGCGCAGGGGTGAGAGTCGTCCAGCGACAGGGCTTTTTTCGCCAGCTCCAGAGCCCGGTCCAGGCATTCTTTGCGCGACGCGCCGGTGCCATAGGAAGCCTCCATGTGATAGGTCATCGCTAAGACACGGTACGGCCGCGCATACATGGGATCAAGGTTGATAGCCTCCGCACACAGGCGCCGCGCCACAGCATTATCATCCCTATTGAACCGCTCATGATGCCTGATCGCTTCCACGGTTTTTATGTAGGCATCTACGTTATCCGTGCCTTTTCCGCTGATACGGGCCTTTTCCCCTTCCGTGAGCTTCACCTCCACTGCCCGCAGAATCTTCATGGTGATCTCATCCTGCAGCGCAAATACCCCCTTGAGCTCCCGATCGTAGCGCTCCGCCCAGAGGTGACGCCCGGTCACAGCATCAATGAGCCGGGCACTGATGCGCAGGCGGTCGCCCGACCGTTCGAAACTCCCCTCCATGACGTAGCGGACGCCGAGGTCCCTGCTTACCTGCTCAATTCCCACCTGCTTTCCCTTGTAGGCAAATACGGAACGGCGGGCGATCACAAACAGGTGAGGAATCGCGGAGAGGCCGGAGATGATTTCCTCTGTAATCCCGTCGCTCAGGAAGTCCTGCTCCTGATTTCCGCTCAAGTTGTCA
>CAZJRD010000037.1:0-32492 GCA_964548365.1 uncultured Desulfobacteraceae bacterium
CAATAATTCGTGTTGATAGTGACTCTTCGAGTTCCCCTGTGGACGAATTAAAAGAAGAAATACTTTTTTCAAAAGAGATGATAGATCAAAAATAATCGCGATCGAACAACATATTATCCTCTATCTGAATATGTATCAGTGACTTGTTTTACACGGTAATCAACTTTGGTTTGGAAGGAATTTAGACATGAAGACGGGCAGACATAAATCATAACAAACACTAATGAATGATTGCCCGGGCTTCGCCGCCAATACCGGGGGTACCTGTATTTGAAAGGAGACTTACTGACCTCCGCTTTCTGTCGGATATCCTTTGTCTTTCCAGTTGAAAAACCCTTCGTTCAGAACGCCAACCTTGTCAAAGCCGGCTGCCTTTAGCGTATCGGCGGCTTTTCCGGACATTTCGTGGGGGCAGGCACAATAGGTAATGATCCATATGGTTTTGGGCAATTTTTCGATCTCTTTTTTCACATCATAGAAGGGAATCGATACGGCACCCGTAATATGGTCCCTGAAATAGTCGTTTCTGGGGCGAGCGTCGATGATCATAAAGGATTTTCCGGCGGCATAGGCTTTGTAAACCTCATTTACCGACACATAGCGATTCTTGGAGAGCGAGAAGGTGGCCGGTTCTTTTCCCGGGTTGATCACACGTAAATTCGCTTTTGAGAACACGATATTTTTTTCATTCTCCCCGGCTTCTTTAGGAGCACTTCCGGCTTTCAGGGTCCGGATATAAACGATGACGTCGCTTATATCCTGATTCTTAAGCCGGCTCTTAAAAGACGGCATGGGGGTTCCGGGACGACCATATAAAACGGCGTATTGAATAAATCCATCACTTGCGGTCTCTTGAAATACCGCATTATCAAGTGCGACAGCCGTGCCTTTGCTTCCTTTTCTTCCGTGGCAGGAGGCGCAGTATTTCTGATAAATTCCGGTGCCGTTTTTCGCATTCCCGGATACCTTGATACCGCCCAGATCCACCGACTTTTCTGTCTGCCATTTCCGGATATAGGAAACAATCTCCTCCGTTTCTTTGTTTGTAAGAATGCCGCCGTAGGCGGTTCCCCAGGCGGACATGGAAGTCCCGGGTCGCCCCTGGACAATGGCCTGGGTGATATAGCCATTATCAGCGCTTTTAAGAAAATTCGGATTACCAA
This sequence comes from uncultured Desulfobacteraceae bacterium, assembly GCA_964548365.1. Taxonomy (GTDB): domain Bacteria; phylum Desulfobacterota; class DSM-4660; order Desulfatiglandales; family Desulfatiglandaceae; genus B46-G9. The sequence continues at coordinate 1,164 of CAZJRD010000037.1, forward strand.
GGGCCGGGGCCTGATCAGCGAGGTAGCCTTGGCCCTTTTGGCCGTGGCAAAATGAACAATAGGTATTATATAACAGGGCGCCTTTGTCGGGTGATGTCCGTGTCCCGGTTTTTTGAGATGTGTTTTTCGATGCTGCAGATATAAATGGCGCCATGCCCAGAATTATTGCCGCAATCACTAATTCCATCATGACAGATCGCAAGATGTATTTTCGCATGCCCGTTTCCTCCCGGATTCTTCTTTGATGTTCTGATGATGGGGTACAGTCGGGGTACTTGCCCCTGCAAGGTGAATTATGTTTACTCATTTAAATTCTATATTGACAAAAATAATGACATCAGGATAGCAATCAAGTTCTTTTTAGGGAGAGAGGAACAGCATTTTTCTGTCAAATAAAAAAAGTGTCCCCTCTTTCATAAGCCTCAAAACGCGCGATACAAGCCGATATAATAGGAGAACCTGTTGACTGAGCTATTTGTCAACCCACGACCGGCTGACAACAAAAGTTGGAAATTACCAGCCAACGGAACGCTGCCTCCGATATTGAAGCCGCTGCTGTCTTTTCCATCTACCGTGTCGGCGGTCTGGTGGAAGATCTCCCCTCCCAGGTAAAAGGTGTCAGAAAAAGAGTATTGCAATAAGATGCCTGAGAACCAATAGTTCTTGTTTCCTGAACCGGGATTGATCCAATAGCCTCCGCCGCCATAAGTTGTCCATTTACCGAAGTCTTTCTGCATCCAGAGCGGGAGGAAATACTGAGCCTGCCCATTGCCCAGAGCTTTGTCCTGGTCCCCTGTGGGAATTTCCACGAGCGGGAATATTCCAATCGCCGGTAGGAAATCGGTTTGATGGACAAGACGGCATTTTATCCCGATTTCCGTGTCGCCGTAACCGAAATGGGAATCTTCACCTCGAGGCGCATCGTAGGCCATGGGGGTGATGAGATGAAACTGCGTATCAGGCAGGATGCCGTAGTTAAATTCCACTGCCGGTCCCAACCCGCTCGTTCCCCCTTCATCGCGGGTGCCGGTCGAAAAAAGGTAGATTTCACCGTGGTAGAGGTCGACCGGAATGGGATCATCGGTGAGAAAAGGCGGCCCTGCAAGAGCACTTGCCGTCGGAATAAGCCACAGGATTGCTACTAAGACGACTTTTCTCAAAATGTCCTCCATCACTTCAGGATAACGCTCTCGCTCTATCTCACGAATCATTACATGGTGTAGAAAACCAGGAGCATCCTGTTGTGTTCTTCTTGGAATATTATAAGATTAATATAAATTGGATATAATGTAAATTACATTAATGGAAAGTGCCCAGGTTCCCAGCCAGATGCTTTTTGGAACTCTGGAATGAAACCAAGTCAGGCAGTTAACCGAGTGGGTTTAGGGGACGTCCGGAGCAAAACGTCCCCATCCCTTCTTACGACAGAGACGGACAAATCCGCCGTCACAGCACCACGCATCAGTGATAAGGCCTTGCTTTCTTGGGGAAAAAGTATAGAGAAAGTGCCCTTGTGAGCCAAGAAAAAAGGCGGCATAATATATGGTGGTCTCATGTTTCTTGTGGGTTTTTGGCCTATTTCACATATACCTCCCCATTGAATCTCATGGCCATTTTCTTGAAAGGCGCGGCCTCTGCTTAGGGCGAAGTCATTTTTCTAGCGCAACGCAGGAGACATGGGGCTATCCGCCGCCACAGTAGATTGCCTGTAAGAAATGCGGGCTAATCCCTTACCGGAGTCTGTTCGCTAATTGGGGGTGATCGGTGATCATTATCGTCATCGCTGAAAGGAAGTGAATACTGCCTCATTGCCGCGATCACATTTCTTGATTTTCAAGTAGGGAGGTTTCCCTGCACCAGCGGGCATATCGTGCCAGCGCTCCCATGGCCCGGGCTGCCCGTTCCGGGCTTCCCAGCACGGGGATACCCATGTCCTGCAACCGCGCAATGAAGAAATCATCCCTGGTGCGAAGGGAGTATCCTATGAGCGGTTTTCCGGATTCCAGGGGCAAGGCCGACACTGCCTCTGACTGTTGTTCCATGATATTTTGACTCTGAGCCGTGATCTGGTCCCGGGGGACGCCGAGACTTTCCAGAGCACGCCTTACCGACTGGGTGGGCACGAGAAAATAGACCAGGAGTCCGTCGATTCCCTCCCCTTCCAGGAGCACTTTTGGGATGCTGTGAAAGTAGTCAAGAGGGTTTTTCGTGAAGGTCAGGTCGACGGGATTGTTTATGCTTCCCGTATGGGGCACAAAGGGAGCCAGTTTTTCCCTTGTAGCAGGTGAAAGAGGCGGTAATTCCAGACCAGAACGGCCGCACATATCTGCCGCCGCGGCACCCGGTCCTCCCGAGTGGGTCTGGATAACCACGCGATTGCCCATGGGTGCAGGGCAGGCGCCGAGCACCCAGGAGAAGTCGAACAGTTCCTCTATGGATCGGGCACGTATGATGCCGCTCTGCCGAAACACCCCGTCATAGAGACGGTCCGGCCCTGCCATGGCCCCGGTGTGGGAAAATCCTGCACGCTTTCCCGCTTCTGATCCCCCCACATACAGTGCCACGATAGGCTTATGGGGGGATATGGACCGTGCTGTGTCCAAGAACTCCTTGCCCCTTCGGATCGCCTCAATGTAGAGGGCAATGACCTTCGTGTTGGGACAGGCGGCGAGGTATTCGAGACAATCCACAATATCTATGTTGGCTTCATTCCCTACACTGATGGCGGCACTGAATCCGAGCCCGAATTTTCCCAGGTAATCAAACATCTGGGTCACGAAACTCCCGCTCTGAGATGCCATTCCAATAAAACCCGGAGAGGTGTCGTAAGGGAGAAAGGTGGTGTTGAGTTTGTGATAGGGGTTGACTACACCAATGCAGTTTGGACCCAGGAATCTCATACGGTATTGATTCGCGATGGCCACAATCTGGCTCTGGAGACCCTCTCCCTCGCCTCCGATTTCCTTGAACCCGCCCGAGACAATAATGACGTTCCTGATTCCTTTGCGGCCGCATTCCTCCATGACCTCCGGGACAACGCGGGTTGGCAGCACCATGATCGCAAGACTAGGTACTTCAGGAAGATCGAGGACGCTCTTGTAAGCCTTCCTGCCTTGTACCTGGTCCAGCTTGGGATGAATGGGATATAGACTGCCATCGAACCCAAGCTCATAGATATTCCTGAACTGGGTTGTTCCCATGGCTGAAAAGCGGTTGGAAGCGCCGTAAAAGGCGATGGATTTGGGATTCAGAAAAGGGTAAAGAGCACTTTTTTCCACTGATTCAAGCATAGGTTCCTCTGCATTATGAGCATAATTCTGTGGGCTAGAGCTTCAGATCTCGAATGATCGTGAGTGCTTCAATAAGGGAGCGGACCTTTTCATGGCCGATTGCTGATTCGATATTTCTCTCCAGCGTGGCAACCTTTTCCGCCACCTGCGGGGCCATTTTCCGCGCTTTGTTCGTCAGCTTGAGGACATTCAGACGTCCGTCTTTGAGATCAGCTTCCTTTGAGACAAGGCCCATTTGCTCCAACCGCTTTATCATGGTTGCCGCAGCGGCCTTGCCGATGCCGGCTCGCCGGGCAAACACCCCGAGGCTCAGGTTTTCCTCCCGCCAGAGCACCCCCAGGGCCATCATCTGCTGGGCTGTCAGGCCCAGGGGGGACAGCACGCGGTTGTAATAGGCCACCATTTTCCTGGCGATGAGGGTGGTAAGGGAGCAGATGAAATATTTTGGCTCGGGGAATGTCGTTTGCATGCGAACATTCGATAGCAAACGATTATGCTTCTGTCAAGGCCAAATAGCGTATTTTTTGATCCCCATGATTGATGACTTCGTAGAAGTCATCAACGCGCCCGTGGAGGGGCGCGTAAATCAGTGGGATGCACCGCAACCCGTTGATTTGTAAGGAATCCGAAAGTCGCGTTTTTCGGATTCCGTCAGTAAAAAGTCCATGGACGGACTTTTTACGATTCCATCATGATTGGTTCCGAGATATGCAACGAAGAGGGTTTTGATGACGGGATGAATGTATCGGAGGCTTTGTCCAGAGGCCGAGAATCTTGATGACGGTGAGGGAAGCTGCCATGATGACGGCAAAGACCAGCACCGTGAAGGCAGTGCTCCAGTGCCACCACAGGGGGCCGTTTACCAGGACGGTGCATCCGCCAACGATGGGAACCACGAACACGTTCATGATGGCCATTTCCAGGGCCACAGGCGTCTGGAACTCAGGATCCGCTATCCTGAGGAGCAGGAGACCGCAGGACACCGTTCCGGTAACGGTCCCGTAAATCGCCACGGTCCTTTCCAGATTGTAAGAAGGGAGCCTTTTTCCCAGGAACAGTACCACGAGCGTAGTGAACACCCCACTGGCCAGGGAAATGGTCAGAAAGGGGACAATGTATGTCCAGACCACCAGCACCTGGATGGCAGCCACCGTGGCAACAATCAGGAAGTCCACGGACAAGCCTGTAATCCTTCTCTGGATTCCCCTATCAACCAAGTACTCAAGCCCCATCTTTTCCATGAGCCAGCGCACGCAAAGGGCCAGGCCGAGGCCGAAAAAGAAGAAAAACCCCCACAGCATCTTACCCGCATCAGGGGGTAGGACTTTTCCAAAGTATTTTACAAAGAAGTAGGTCAGCACATAGACGAGACCAACCAGGGCAGCCTGAAAGGCGAGACTGTCGGTGTTTGCCGAATGAAGCGTCAACTCACCGGCTGATTCCCTTTTCTGGTCCCGGACCGTAATCCCTACCATGAAATCTCGGGACAGCGCGCGTGTTCCCTGTGCAGAAGGACCCTTTCTGATCCAATGATTTACCAGGGGCACCCCCACAAAAAACGCGAAGAAATACCCGACAGCCGCAAACCCTAAGCCTAGGGTGGCTGCATGATTGAACCCCACGGTTTCCCATACCTTGCCAAACGACAGGGCCTGGCCCGGCCCCTCGTTGAACCCGAGGGGCACGAGAAAACCGAAGGTGGGAAAGAGCTTCAGGCCGAAGAGGGAAAAGAAGAGAACGGCCAGCCCCCCGATAGCTGCCTGGAGAGGGAATGTGACGCCTTGGGTGAGGGCCATCCACAGGGAGCCCTTCACTACCTCCTTTTTGTGCCCTGAAGTATTGTGCTCGTCCCTGCCACGGGTGAGCCCCACCGAGATGAAGGAGATGTTGAATAAATGGTAGGCGAAGCTTTCCAAGCCATATGCAGAAAAATGAACAAGGCCGGTGTTTACAAGGATCAGGCCAAGTACTCCTCCGATGAGACAGCTTGGAAAGAGAAACCTTTGGAAAAAAGGGACCCTTGCCCGGAGAACCACGCCGATAAGCAGCAGGATAGCAAGAAAACCGAAAAGAAGAATTGAGTGAAACGGGAAAGGGCTCTGCATGGCATATCTCCTGAGGAAGAGAATGGTTTGCCGCCGATCTTCTCACAATGACCGGTTGTGGGATGTTTTTTGGATTTTATAGATCAATTCAGGAAAAGCTATCTTCATTTATACTATCATCCTCGGATTTGTACAGTCTTTTCCGTAGCAGTATGCGCACAAATGCATAGGCGCATACGATGGCTGCAAAAGCGAAAAGAATCTCGTAAAGATGATAACTTATTTGTTCGAGCCAGGCCATCCTGGGCTTGACTGTTTGGAGCCACTGTTTTTCCAGCTCTTCCAGGGGTGTGGAAAACGCCTTTTTTACAGCAAGCCTCGTTTCGCTACCCTTTGCCAGGAGGTGAAGCATGGAAAGGACTTTGGTTGTCCCAAAATGGGAAAAGAGGTAGGTGACAAAACTTTTGCTCTCCTGGTATGCCAGAATCAGTCCCCGCTCGTCGCGCGGGAATCGGCGGTTGAGATTATTGAGTGGAATGAAGTCCTTTGAAAGAGCAGCCCGGTTCAGGAGGGAGTGTTGCTGATCCATAATGATCTCGTCAATCCCGTCACTTGCCCATTGGCAAAGGCCTTCGTCCAGCCACCGAGGAAGAAGTGCAGATCGTATGTGCTGGTGGAGTAGGATATGGCAGAGTTCATGTTTGAGCGTAACTTCAAGGCTGAAAGGGCGAACGAGCATTCTTGAGTAGTCTATAACGATGAGGTTCTTTTCGGGGACCGCGAAGGCAACGGAAAGGGGGCTTTCCGCCATTCTCTGAAATCGATTCCTGTCCTTGATCAAGAGGACGGAAGGTCTTGATACGAGTTCCCACCCAAAAATATTGATCAGGTCGTGATAGACTTGTGGAAAAATCTCCATGATTTTGGTTGCGGCCGGGTGGAGTGAATCGCCATAATAGACAGTGGCGTTTCGGTCTTGCAGAGCATGAAGGGGCTTGGCGGAGGCTCCTGATGAAAGAGTGAGTCCAAGGATTCCGAGCCAAAGGAAGAGGAGTACTGTTCTTATCATTTTTTCTATCAAACCCACATTTTTCACAAACAATCTACTATGGTGGCGGATAGCCCCATGTCTCCTGCGTTGCTCTAGAAAAATGACTTTAAAGTACTGATAGTACGCCTTCATCCATTTTTCTTCGCGCGCTCCCGATAGCGGGGTTTCGCAAGCTCAACTTGCTATCCACGGGACTCTCCACCACCTCCCTTCGAAGACCCGTGAGAAAAGGGGGTTAAACCCTGGATGATAAATTCCAGACCCTTTCCCTTCATATCTTCTACAAAACTTCCCAGCACAATGCAACAGAAGCGTTATCGCCGTGGCTCGCTTCGGAGGCTTTTATCTTGCCAGGCTGGGGCAAAGCCAGTATAGTTACGCGCATACAATAGCCGTAGGAAAAAACCTGAAATGTTTTTTACGGCCTGTGACGCAAGGAGGAAAAAATGGAAAAGATAGAATTTATCAGGGCACGGGAAATCCTCGATTCCAGAGGGAACCCCACCGTGGAAGTGGAAGTGGGCCTGGACGACGGAAGCTTCGGGAGGGCCGCGGTTCCATCCGGTGCCTCTACGGGAAAGTATGAGGCAGTGGAACTCAGGGACAAGAAGAAGAAAAGGTTTGGGGGGAAGGGCGTTGAGCAGGCGGTGAGGAACGTGAACAAGGTCATTGCGCCGGCCCTCCGGGGCATGGAGGCAGAGGATCAGCGGCTGGTGGACAAGACGCTCATCGAGCTGGACGGAACGCCCAACAAGAGCAAGCTGGGCGCCAATGCCATCCTGGGAGTTTCCCTTGCCGTAGCCAGGGCCGCCGCAGACGCGTTTTATATGCCCCTTTACCGCTATATCGGGGGAACCAACGCGTGCAGGATTCCCATGCCCATGATGAATATCCTCAACGGCGGGATGCATGCCCCCAACAATGTGGACCTCCAGGAGTTCATGATCATGCCCATCGGCGGAAAGACTTTCAAGGAGGCACTCCGAATGAGTGTTGAGGTCTTTCATGCCCTTGCGAGAGTCCTGAAGGCAAAGGGCTATTCCACGGCCGTGGGAGATGAAGGCGGGTTCGCTCCTGACCTCCAGTCCAACGAGGAAGTTATTGAAATGATTCTTGCCGGTATAAAAAAGGCAGGGTATCGTGCAGGAAAAGATGTGGCCTTGGCCTTGGACCCGGCGTCGTCTTCGTTCTACAAAAGTGGAAAATATGTGTTTTTCAAGTCTGACGGCTCCAAGCGGACGGGAAAAGACATGATCGAGTTCTACAAGGACTGGGTGGACCGGTACCCCATCGTCTCCATAGAAGACGGCCTTGCGGAAAATGACTGGAAAAACTGGAGTAAAATGACAAAGGCAATGGGTGACCGCATCCAGATCGTGGGGGACGACATTTTTGTCACCAACACCGAGCGGATTGCACGGGGCATCAAAGAAGGTTCCGCAAATGCTGTGCTCATCAAGCTGAACCAGATCGGGACACTCACCGAGACCCTGGAGGCCATCCAGATGGCCCACAAAGTGGGTTGGAATGCGGTGATTTCCCATCGGTCGGGCGAGACGGAAGACACCTTCATCGCGGACCTTGCCGTTGCCACCGGCACTGGACAGATCAAGACGGGCTCACTGTGCCGCTCGGAACGTATCTGCAAGTACAACCAGCTCCTGAGAATCGAGGAAGAACTCGGGAAGCAGGCGGAATTCGGGTGGGAGGCATAAATGGCATACGACGCAACCAAGGACCAGCTGCTTGAGTCATGGGAAAATGATGAAACCGGGCTTCTGCTCAGTATTTACCGGTACGGTGACGGGGACCCCAAACTCCAGGTAGGCCCCCGTTCCTACACCAAGAAGGACGGCTCCAAGGGAACAACCAAGACAGGTCGCCTCTCCGTCGATGATGTCCTCTGGCTTTCTGAAATTCTCGACGAGGTGAAGGAAAAGATGAACGGACATTTTATGGAGGCTTGACAGCAAGCTATTTCGCCTCGATGATTCCCGCTTCCGCCACGATAGCATGGAGTGTTTCGCGGGCATTTTCATCCAGCTCCAGCAGTGGGGTCCGGACCGGGCCGCCATAGAAGCCAAGCATATCGAGTGCCGCCTTCAGGCCTGCAATGCCGAAGCGGCCGGTCACCGCGCTATTGAGGGGGATTATCTTCCGCTGAAGTTCCGCTGTTTCGCTGATGAGCCCTTTCCTGAACAGATCATAAATTTCCAGGGCCTGTTGGGGGGCAATATTGGCCACGGCCATGATTCCTCCCACTGCTCCCACTGCCAGGGCTGGAAAGAAAAACCCCCCAGATCCGGCCAGAACCTGAAAGCCCTTTCCCGCTAGCCGCGTCATGTCGGCGATTTTCGTGATATTGCCGCCGCTGTCTTTGATGCCGATGATATTGGGATGTTCAGCCATGCGGGCCACCGTTTGAGCGTCCAGATCGATATGGGTGAATTTGGGGACGTTGTAGATCAGGATGGGGATGGGCGATGAATCGGCAACGGAGAAGTAGTGGTGCGTGAGCGCCTCAACAGTCATCTTCCCCCCATAAAAATGAGGAGTAATGACCAGGACTGCATCAACCCCGATTTCCGCCGCCGCCCGGGTGAGCTGGATGGTCGCCCCGGTGGATTCGCATCCTGTCCCGGCAATCATCCATTTGTTGAGCGGTATAGCCTTTCGCGCTGTTTCCAGGACCGCGAGTTTTTCATCATGGGACAGATATACGGTTTCGCCGTTTGAGCCCAGAATCACGTACCCGGCCAACCCATAGGTGTTCCAGCGTTCAAGATTGTCGGCCAGGGCCCGGTGATACACCTCTCCCTGGGGGCCGAAGGGTGTCGGAACAGGCGGCAGAACACCTGCAAGGGATTTTTTGAGTTCAGTCATTTTGGTGTTTCCTTTCCTTCAGGATTGATGGATTCATAGTTGAGAACAGCCGCTATGACCATGGCCGCCGTCTCTGCCCGCAGGACTTGCGGACCCAGGGAAACAGAGAGAAAGCCGGACTCTCCGGCGAGCGATACTTCTTTGGGAGTAAATCCTCCCTCCGGTCCCACAAGGGCCAGGACCGCTTTTGACCGGGGAAGGGTCGATCGAAGCGTGGATTTGAGGTTCCTGCTTTCTTCTTCCTCCCAGAGAATGATTTTCAAGGTCTCTTTTGGAAGAGGTGTCTGGAGGAGTTCCGTGAAGGTGATCACAGGGGTAATTTCAGGAGGCCGGGCGCGATCCGACTGTTTGGATGCCGCTATGGCAATATCCTGCCATCGCTTCACCCTCGTTGCACGCCTGTCGGCTCGGGGACGGACCACAGTCCTTTCCGAAACAAAAGGATGGATGGAATTTACCCCCAGTTCAGTTGTCTTTTGAATCACCAAGTCCATCGCACCTGATTTCAGCACGGCCTGTCCAATGAACACATGGACCGGCGGTGCAGGTGGCGGAGAAAGGGGCCTTTCCAGGAAAACAATGACGTTTCCCTGGTTCACCGACTTAATAAGGACCTGAAAACGCAAACCCCTTCGGTCCAGGAGGACGAAACGGTCCCCCTGCCCCATCCTCAATACACGGGTGATGTGCCTTGCCTCACTGCCCGCAATGGTAACAAGGTCTTTTGCTGCAGGTATTTTTTCGATGAAGAAGCGGCGCACCGGTTCTCCTCAGCCGGATTTCCGGGCGAGCAGGCAGGCCCAGTCTTCCTGGAAAAGGGTTTTTTCTAAGATGAACCCGCACTCTTCGAGAGAAGGACGCACAAGGTCGATCTGATCTCGGAGCATTCCTGAAAGGATCACGTGTCCGCCCGGCTTCACCACTCGTGGAAAATGGCCCATGAGGCCCATGATGGTATTCAGGATCAGGTTGGCAGTCACCATGAAAAAGTCCTGCATCAATTCCGCCAGGGGAATGAAGTTGACCTCAATCTCGTCCTCCAGGCCGTTCAAACGAATATTTTTCCCGGCCCAGTGAAGGGCCTCTTCATCAATGTCAAGGGCACTGATCCTTAGCGCCCCGAGCATGGACCCGTAGATGGCCAGGATTCCACTTCCCGTGCCCACATCAAGCAGGTCCCATGAGGAAGGCTTGGGTACCAGTTCCATGGCGCGGAGGCAGAGACGCGTGGTAGGATGTTTCCCAGTACCGAAAGCCGGTCCGGGATCCATGCGAATGACTGCTGACGTAGCACTTTCGGGAACGGATTCCCAGGCAGGCACGATGGTAAGAAAGGGGGTGACCTGTTCGGCTCGAAAGAACCTCCGCCAGTTCTTGTCCCACTCCTCGTCCCCAATTGAACCGAATAAGAGCTCGGGAGGAGCCATGAGGGGAAAGTACACGGCCAGTTTCCGGATGGATGACGAAATGGTTTCCTGAAGCTCCTCAGGGTTCTCCGGGAGCGGGAAATAGGTCTTCACAATTCCGTCACCGCAGTTGTCGGTGACCATCCCAGTGCACCCCAGAGGGAAGAGTATGGCAGAGAGGGCCTCATGGGCTACCGGATCTATCCGGATCGCTATTTCCATCCATTCCTGGTTGGATGGACCGGCAGACACCATCCTCTGTTCCTCGTCAATGATTGGTCCGGGAAGGGCTTTTCACGCCTTCTCAAAGACGTAGTTTATCTGCCCATTGGGTAAGGTGTTGGGAACGGTCTTCATGTCCATGCCGACCTTGATATCTTCCTCGGGCAGATCTCCGGCGATTCTTCCGAATACCTTGTACTCACCGTAGTCCAGCAAGGCTATCGCGTAAGGGAGATCATCCCCGAACCCGATGGGTGCATATTCCAGTTTGCTGTACGTGACGAGTTTTCCGGTCCCCGAGACCTCAATCCATTCCATGTTACTCGCCAGGCAGTGGTAGCAGTCGGCCCTGGGAGGAAAGAAGGTCAGGCCGCAGTCCATACAGCGCGTAGCCATGACTTTTCCTTGTTCGAGATAGTCGATGAAGTCATTGACCTTTGTGATGGCGGTAAAGCTCACTGTCCCGAATTTACCGAATCTGGTATCCATTTCCTTTTTCTTAGCCATGTATGTTACCTCCCCAGGATAGTGACGTTTCCGTAAAGACCGACCCCGCCGATGTTGTGTACAAGACCTATTTCCGGATCCTTGACCTGCATGTCACCGGCTTCTCCCCTGAGTTGGAGGACGATGGTCCTGAGCTGTGATCCTCCGGTAGCGCCTATCGGATGGCCTTTGGAAAGGAGGCCGCCGTCCACGTTGATGGGGATGCTTCCTTCTTTGTAGGTTTCTTTTCCACGGATGAGGTCCTTTCCTTCACCGGGTTTGGCAAATCCCAGGTTCTCATAGGCCATCATCTCGGCAATGGTGAAGCAGTCATGAACCTCCGCCACATCAATGTCTTTGGGGGTGATGCCGGCCATTTTATAGGCCTGTTCCCCTGCTTGCTCGGCCACGGTCAGCCCGGTAAAAAGGTCTCTCCCCGCAAGATTGACCGCAGTGGAGGCCGCCCCGATCCCCAGGACCCAAACCGGCTTTTTGCTGAAGGCCTTTGTCTTTTCTTCGTTCGCGACGATGACGCAAGAGCTGCCATCGGCGTTGGCACAGCAGTCTCCCACCCGAAGGGGGCTGGCCACCGGCCCTGACATGGGGCTCTCAGGATCTGAAAATTGCTCCAGCGCTACCGGTTTCCGGTACACTGCTTTTTCATTTATCTGGCCGTAGGTGGATGCCTTGACACGAATTGACGCCAGATCTTCAGGAGTGGTACCATATTTTTCCATGTGGGCCCTGGCGTACATGGCGTAGTAAGCGGGCATCATGGTCCCAAAGGGACTCTCCCATTGAATATCTCCCCCTCTGCCCATACGTTCCTGGGATTCGGCGGAAGATATTTCCGACATCTTCTGGAAGCCGATTACCGCCACCATATCATGGAGCCCTGATTTTACCAGGGCATAGGCCGTCTTGAGGCCGGTACTGCTTGAAGAACAGAGGCTCTCAAGATAGAAGGTGGGTTGCGGTGTCAGCCCCAGGTATTCTGCAAAGACACCCGCCGGTGAACGCTGCTTGTCATATTCAGGCGCTGAGCAGACGATGGACGCGTCAATGTCTTTTACTGAAATCCCAGCATCTTTCATGGCCTCCGTGAAGCCTTCAAAAACGAGTTCCCTGATGGAGCCGGGGTATCCTCTGACAAAGGCGCTCTGGCCCACGCCGATAATTCCAACTTTTCCCATAAAGAACCTCCTCACGTGTTTGCAGGTTTTATTGTGAAGATGCTGCCGTGGTTTGAACCCGCGCGATGGGGCCGGTAGTCACGGCTGATCGAACGGAAATAAAGTATAGGAAAACAAGAAGAAAGGGTCAAGGGAAAAGGGTGTTTGACATCTCGTGGAAGACCTGCATGATAGCAGAAAGATCAGGGAGAAAGGGAGGGAAAAGCCATGGATGTCCGTTTAGTATACATCACTGTCGGCAATATGAATGAAGCAAGGGCCATCGGCCGGGGTCTCGTGTCTGCGCGGGTTGCTGCCTGTGCGAACATCATTCACCCTGTCCATTCCATGTACTGGTGGGAAGGGGAGGTTCAGGAAGATACGGAAGTGATCGTCCTGGCAAAGACGCGAGAGGACCTGGTGGATGATCTCATCGAGAAAGTGAAATCCATGCACAGCTATGAATGCCCCTGCATTGTGACCCTGCCCATACTGGAAGGATACGGTCCCTTTCTGGAATGGGTTCTGCAGGAGACCCGGAAGACCGGCAGAGAGTAAGGGAAGACTCCTGCCGGAGTATCAGGAGCGGTCCGGCGGGAAGACTTCAAAACGGCAGAGTTGCCCCTCTATGGGGCCGTTGGGCATGGTTCTCTTGAGAGAAGGTTTCATGCCGAATTCCCTGGTGAGCGAAGGATCACCTATATAGATGAATGCAGTTGATCCACTGCATCGTTTCTTGAGAGCTTTTCCCATTTTTCTATACAGCTCAGCCGCCTTTTTCTTGTCTCCGATCCGTACGCCGTAGGGTGGATTGCAAACGATGAGGCTTCTTTCAGCGACCTTGATGTTTTCGATCGACACTGCTTCCCAGTGGATTTTTTCTCCGAATGGCAAGGGGGCACAATTCTTTCTGGCGATTTCCACAGCCTCCCGGGAAAGATCACTCCCAGAGAGCAGCCCCGGAGCGGGTGGTTTGATCTTGTGGTCTTCCTCCCTTTTCACCCGCATCCACAGGTCCCGGTCAAAATCGGCCAGGTTCTCAAAACCGAACCGGTGCCGGAGATAGCCGGAAGGAATCCTGCACGCGTACATAAGGGCTTCACAGAGGAGCGTGCCGGAGCCGCACATGGGATCACACACCGAAGTTTGTCCGTCCCATCCGGTCAGGCGGATGATGGACGCGGCCAGCGTTTCCCGTATGGGTGCTTCAAGTGTCTGCTCCCGGTATCCCCTCTTATGGAGGGCCTCTCCCGATGTATCAAGGCTGATGATCGCCTTGTTATTCTGAATGTGGAGATTGATACGAACATTCGGATTGCCGATCTGGACATTCGGTCTTTTCCCCGAAAGTTCCATAAAATAGTCCGCGATCGCGTCTTTGACGCACAGTGCCGCATATTTTGAGTGCCTGATCTTGCTGTGAGAAACAGTGGCAGAGATGGCGAAGGTGTCATTAGGTGACAGCATTTTCGACCATGGGATGGTCTTTGTGGTCCGGTAGAGGTATTTCGTGCTGTGGCACTGGAAGGTCAGGAGCGGCGCGAGGATCCTGGATGCGATGCGGGATTGATAGTTGATGCGGTAGAGGGCCTTTTTGTCGGCTTCAAAATATGCCCCCTTGTAGGCTGTCCTGGCGTTCCTGGCTCCGAGTTCGGACAGTTCTTCCACGCCGAGGTCTTCTATTCCTCCGGCAAGCTGTGCAAAGTAGCCGTTCCATTTCTGGTATTGAAAGTCTGGCACGTGAACCCCTTGAATTCCGCTCTTTGATCCCATTGTTTGTGAACAGAAATTCGGTACGACGAGGAATGATGATACAGGAAAGAGGAAGGGCTGGAAAGATGTTTGTTCCTCTTCTCGGGCAAGCTGTTAGAATCTGCAGGAGATCCCAACCCCGATGAAAGAAGTTGCGCTTTTGAGCTGATCAAAGATGTCATCATTTTGATTGTTCAAATCGTTGCCGCGTTTGGGAAAGAAGGCGTCTGAAACTCCATCTCCAGGCATGACGGTGTAATCCTTTTGGATTGCGATGCCGAGATCAAGGGAGATATTCCATGCTTTTCTAGCGCCGACACCACGATGCAGGGATATTGCCATGCGATCCTCGGTGGCAAGGCTATTTGAATCAAAGGCCTTATAGAATGTGTGCGCAACTGCCTCGTAGCGAGGAGTTCCTGAGAAAGAAGATTTTGGATTCCATTTCGAAATCTCCGTCCACAGTAAATCCCTTGCTGAGAGAGCAGCATCAAAAAAGGGAAAAAATGTGGCCAAATCTCCAAGAGCGTTCACATTCCAGAGTTTCCTGAAAGGAAAGTGAACAAGGGCGAAATCTTTCTTATCAAACAACAGGAAAGCCGAAAGGCTTGGGGATTTTTCCCATTGCTGCAGCAGGGCAAGGTCGTTTGAAATGGCGGCACCCCGTGAATCTGCAAGGCACGCAGGGCAAAAGGCCAGGAACAGGAACGAGCAGAAAATAATGGTCGCGAGGAATTTTTTCATGGTTTCTGATGGCCTTTCTTGGGTTTCCGAGAGATGGAAATATCCGTCTTTGCATGGAAAAAGTTGCAACAAGCATACCGTTTTACGTAAGAAAGAAAAATAAACGTAATGTCAATTAGTTGGATCACTTTGAACGGTTTCTTCCCTGATCGGCATAGGAAAAAAGTGCACTTTTTTCTACACCATGGATATTTTCATGCTCACCAGGACAGAATGGCATGGTCCCGACAGGGTTTATCGGCAGAAATGGCGGAGCCCTTAAATTCTTGGGGTTCCCCTCCTCTCAGTGATACCTGATCCCGAGCCAGAACACAAAAGTGGCGGCGGAGAGAAGCGTATTCATGGAAACGGCGGCGGATGCCAGTTCGGTGGACCCATCCATTTCTCCTGCCATCACGTAGGTGACAGTGGCGGTGGGAGATGCCAGCAGGATAAGACCGGGAAGAAACTGTGCCGGGGAGAGCCCGAGCCAGTGATAGAGCCCGATACCCAGCCCGGGCAGCACCAGGAGTTTCAGGAAACCCGCACCCAGCGCAGGCAGGAGATGCGATTTGATCAATCCGAAAGAGAGGGATGCGCCGATCACAAGGAGGGCCAAGGGCAGGGCCATACCGCTGATGATGGCGAGCATGCGGTCGATGGGCTCGGGAATGGGTATCTGGAAAAAAGAAAAGCCGATGCCGGCCATGGCGGAGAGAATCACCGGATTGAAAATTATTCTTTTCGCAAAGAAAAACAGGCGGTGCGATGACTTTTCCACGGGAGAGAAGGCCTGAAGGGCAAGGACGGCCAGGAGATTTTGCAGTAACATGAGAAAAGCAGCAAGAATACTGGCCCGGGTGAATCCTTCCTTGCCGAGGAAATAATAGGCGACAGCAAGGCCGATATAGCCGAGATTTCCGTGAAAGGAACTCTGGAGGAAGGTTCCAAATTCCTTTTTCTGGATGGAGCAGAGAAATCCCAAGCCCAGCGCGATAACGAAGACGGCGGCGACAGGCACAAGCGTGCCCCCCAGGAGCACCGGCTGAAAATGGGCGTGGAATGAGGCCTGTGCAACCTCCCGAAAAATCATGGCCGGGATAGCCAGGTAATAGACCATCCGGTTCAGGGGTGCAATCAGGAGCCCAGGGAGAAAGGCCCATGCCCGTAACCGCCATCCCAGGAGGATGATTACGAAGACGGGCCCAATGGTGTAGAGGACATGCAGCATAAAAAATCCCCGGGAGGAAGAGTCCCTATAACCCCATGTCCTCGTTGATCAGGATAACCCTAACACGGCCTTTTGGATACGATTTTTCCGTGATGGTCCACGCGTTGCAGATGCGCTGAGGGGCCTTGCATTCTTCGCAGTACCCGGTCTTGACACAAGGTGTCTTCTTGTCCAAGCGCATGGCGTTTGCAGGGGCCACGAAGTTCTTGATGCGGAACATGGCCTCTTCAAGGTCGGGAACGATCTTGTTACGACTCACCAGCACGGCCACGTTTTTGGGCCCGAACGTGAGACCGCCGATGCGATTGCCGATCATGTCCAGGTTGACGAGGGTGCCGGTTTCCGTCACAGCGTTGGTTCCGCATACAAAGAGATCCACCAGGAGTGCCTGCCTCCTGCGTTCCAGGACTTCTTCCCCTGGAATGCTACTGTCATAGGTATCCAGGACGTCCAGTTCGTTCATTGCCTTGAGCGCATCATAAACCCCGGTCCCGGTCACTGTTATGGAGCCCCCGAACGAGACGCTCTTCGCGCCGGTTTCAGGGAGCAGTTCGTTCAGCAGAATTTCCCGGGCGTGATCGCCATTGCTGGCCGGATATACCTTAAAATTGTTCGCTTCCAGTGCCTCTTTCACATCATTGAGTCGCATATTCCAGTAGTGTTCAATAGGCTTTTGCATTTTCCCTCCTTTCGTTTCAGGCAGCGATAGTACCTCAAATGGAAACCTCGTGGCAAGCTCTTAAAAAGCGACAGCGCAACCTTGCAACGAGTCAGTTTTCCGCTCTCACTCTATCTATCTTTATCTATAGCTTTTTCTTGAAAAACGATGGACCTTGTGCTAATCAACAATAGAAAATGTTGTAAGTTGGGGGATCAAACATGCCGGTCTGCGCATCAGGCAAGCGTTTTTGTGCCAGGGAAGCAGGTTGCGGCAGAACAGGTAAACCTGCAAACAGGAAAGGAGGAACAGGGTATGAAGCTTTTCAAAGTATGTGCATTGATGGTGGCCGTGGTATTCCTGGCAATGACGGGGATGGCCATGGCAGGTGAGACCCTTGACACGGTAAAAGCCAGGGGTGTGCTCATTGCGGGCGTCAACGGCGGGGTGTTTGGCTTCAGTATGCCTGACAAGAAGGGCGAATGGAAAGGGCTCGACGTGGATACGGCCAAGGCTGTTGCAGCCGCCGTGTTCGGCGACGCGAGCAAAGTCAAGTATGTCGCACTGACGGCCGTGCAGCGGCTTCCGGCCCTCCAGTCAAAAGAGATCGATGTTCTGTGCCGTAATACCACGCAGACATTGACTCGAGAGACGGTCAACGGCCTCAATTTCTGCCACGTGAACTATTATGACGGGCAGGGATTCCTGGTGCCGAAAAAACTTGGGATCAAGAGTGCCAAGGAACTGGGGGGAGCGACCGTGTGCGTCTTGCCCGGGACGACCACCGAGATGAATGCGGCTGATTTCTTCAGGTCCAATGGACTGAAATGGAAACCGGTTGTTATTGAAAACACGACCGAGCTCAACAAGGCCTTTTTCGCCGGCAGGTGTGACGTGTTGACTTCCGATGCTTCCCAACTGGCTGCCCAGCGCTCTGTCGCCCCAAACCCGGCTGATTATGAACTCCTTCCGGAAATTATTTCCAAGGAGCCTCTGGCTCCTGTCGTCCGCCACGGCGATGATCAGTGGTACGACATTGTCAACTGGACCGTCATGGCCCTGATCCAGGCCGAAGAATTCGGCATTACCTCCAAGAACGTGGACCAGATGATGAAGAGCAAGAACCCCGGGATCCAGCGGTTTCTGGGGGTGAGTGGGACTCTGGGAAAGGACCTTGAGCTCGACAATAAATGGGTCTATAATATCATCAAACAGGTGGGGAACTACGGTGAAATTTTTGAACGAAGCGTGGGTGTCAACACTCCTCTCGGTCTCAAACGGGGTCTGAACGATCTCTGGACAAGAGGTGGTTTGATGTACGCCGCTCCATTCAGATGAGAAGGATGCAGAATGCCCCTCTCCGGAGGGGCATTCCTGTTTGACCACCGGCCGTAATACCCATGATCAGTATGAGGTCTTCCGACGATCCAGGGGGCCGGCCATGCGGCATATTCTGGAGGAACCGGAAACCTCAGGGAAAACCGCTGCCTCATGAAAGAAAAGCAACCGGAGAAAATTCCATTCTGGCTCGATCCCAGGAAACGAGCGATCATATACCAGATTGCCGTGTTCTGCGTGGTCGGTCTGATCCTTTATTACCTTGTTTCCAACACCATCGTTAATCTCAAGAAACAATCCATTGCCACGGGTTTCGGCTTTCTCCACAAGGAATCTTCGTTCGAGATCGGTGAGTCCCTGATACCCTACTCAGCAGCCAGCACCTACGGCCGTGCCCTCCTTGTGGGCGCACTGAATACCCTCAAGGTTTCATTCATAGGGATTGTCGTCACTCTGGTGCTCGGGACGATTGTCGGTATTGCCCGTCTCTCGACCAACTGGTTGGTATCCAAGCTTGCAGGCATTTTCATTGAGGTTATGCAGGATATCCCTGTTCTGCTGCAGCTCTTTTTCTGGTATGCGATTTTTTATGAAAGCCTGCCCTCACCGCGGCAGGCGCTCTCTCCCATATCAGGCCTTATTCTCAGTAACAGAGGGATCGCGTTTGCAGTGCCGGCTGCAAACCCGGCGCACAAGTACATGATATTATTCTTCTTAGTTGCTTGTGCCCTCTCTTACTTTCTCAGGCGCTGGGCAAGAAGGCGTCAGGAGAAAACAGGAAAATATTTTCCCACCTTTCGTGTGTCGATTGCGCTGATCATCGGCTTCCCCTTGGTCATCTGGCTGATTTTCGGGGCGCCCACGAAAATGGATGTTCCCAAACTTGTGGGCTTCAATTTCAAAGGGGGTTTGACTTTCAGCCCCGAGTTCGTGGCCCTTTTGCTGGGGCTGGCGCTCTACACCTCCGCGTTTGTGGCCGAGGTGGTGCGGGCTGGTATTCAATCAGTGAGCAGGGGGCAGCGAGAAGCCGCAATGGCGATAGGTCTGCGGCCTTCCCTGGTTTTGAACCTTGTGATCTTGCCTCAGGCCCTCCGGGTGATTATTCCGCCCCTGACGAGCCAGATGCTCAACCTCACAAAAAACAGCTCCCTGGCAATCGCAATTGGATTCCCGGACTTTGTGTCTGTGGCCAACACCTGTATCAACCAGACAGGTGAGTCCATCGAGGGGGTGGCGCTGATCATGGCCCTGTATCTCATTTTTAGTCTGTCCACGTCGGCGTTTATGAACTGGTATAATAAGAAAGCGGCACTGGTGGAGAGATAGGCATGACAATAGCTGAGACAGTGGAAACCCAAACACAAGATATAAAACCCCCGGTAACCCATGTGGGTATTCTGGGGTGGATGAGGGGGAACCTGTTCAATGGTGCCTTGAACTCTATTCTTACCATAGTGACCATGTATTTGCTGTGGAAAGTAGTGCCACCGCTCATCAGGTGGGCCTTTATCGACAGTGTTTGGCACACGACCGGAAAGGCATGCAGGCATGCGGCCGGGGCCTGTTGGTCGGTCGTATGGGATAACGTTCGTTTCATCCTTTTTGGGTTTTATCCCTTTGATTCGCAGTGGCGGCCCCTGGCGGCCATGTTGCTCCTTTTCGGCCTCCTCTTTTACAGCCAGAACAGGAAGCACTGGAAAAAGCACCTGATCTACGTGTGGATTCTGGGCCTTTTTGTTATGGGACTGCTCATGAAAGGCGGCCTTTTCGGGCTTTCCTCCGTTGAAAGCACGAAGTGGAGCGGTCTGCCCCTTACCCTGCTGCTCTCAATTTTTGGGCTTACTGCCGCCTATCCCCTTGGAGTCATTCTTGCCCTGGGGCGCAGATCTAAGCTGCCCACGATGCGGTGGCTTTCCATTGTCTATATTGAAATGATCCGTGGAGTCCCGCTGATCAGCCTTCTCTTCATGTCGGCCATCATCTTCCCGCTGTTCCTGCCGGAAGGGATCACTATTAACAAGATCCTGCGGGCCCAGATCGCCATCATTCTCTTTACCGCGGCCTACATTGCAGAAGTTGTTAGGGGAGGATTGCAGGCCATGTCCCGGGGGCAGTATGAGGCGGCCGAATCCATGGGATTGAACTACTTCCAGACCATGCGGCTTATTATTCTTCCCCAGGCACTGAAGATCGTTATACCACCCACCGTGAGTATCCTGATTTCCGCTTTCAAGGATACATCCCTTGTGGTGATCATCGCCCTGTGGGATTTGCTCAAGACAACTCAGTCCGTTCTGGCGAATCCGGAGTGGATGGGCTTCAGTCCCGAAGCATATATATTTGTCGCCCTTCTGTATTTTGCAGGGTGTTTTTCCATGTCAGGGTACAGCCGGAAGCTGGAGCGGGAGCTGTCAGCAGGTGAACAACAATAAACAAGTATTCGGGCTTCTTTTGGTTCATTGGGGTTCACACGCTGCCAGACAATAAGAGGGATTCATGAAAGCACAAGAGACGAGAGAGTTACAGAACGGACAGTCTGACAATGCAATGGTGGAAATGATTGACATGCACAAATGGTTCGGGGACTTCCATGTGCTCCAGGGGATCAATCTGCGTGTCGAAAAGGGTGAACGTATTGTCATTTGCGGACCTTCCGGTTCGGGAAAATCCACCTTGATCCGCTGTATCAACCGGCTGGAGGAACATCAGAAAGGCCGGATTATAGTGGATGGCACCGAACTGACCCATAATATCAAGAATATTGAAAAGATCCGTGCGGAAGTGGGCATGGTGTTCCAGCATTTCAATCTCTTCCCGCACCTGACTATTGTTGATAACCTCACCCTTGGCCCCCTATGGGTTAGGAAGGTTCCGAAGGCGGAAGCGGAAGAAACGGCCATGTTTTACCTGGAGAAGGTGCATATCGCTGAACAGGCCCACAAGTATCCGGGCCAGCTTTCGGGAGGACAGCAGCAGCGTGTTGCCATTGCAAGGAGCCTGTGCATGAAACCGAAACTGATGCTTTTCGACGAACCGACATCGGCCCTTGATCCGGAAATGATCAAGGAAGTGCTGGATGTGATGATCGAGCTTGCCCAGGAAGGAATGACCATGCTGGTGGTGACCCACGAGATGGGGTTTGCAAAGAGCGTGGCCCACCGGGTGCTCTTTATGGATTTCGGTCGAATTGTTGAAGCCAACACACCGGTGGAGTTTTTCGACAACCCGCAGCATGAAAGGACGAAGCTCTTCCTGAGCCAGATTTTACATTAGTTGGGTCCCTGCCTTTCCGGCAGCGGCTTTTTCAATAGCACCGGTAGAACAGATGACGGCTCTTTTCGAGGTCTTCCGGACAAACTGCAGGGCCGCCTCCACCTTGGGTTGCATGGAGCCGGGAGGAAAATGGTCCTCCTTGAGATAATGCTCGGCCTTTGCAGGTGTCAGTCGGCGAAGCAATTCTTCCCGGGGAGTTCCGAAGTTCAGCATGGCCCCTTCCACATCGGTGGCCATGATGAAGATATCGACCCCCAATTCTTTGGCGAGGAGACCGCTCGCCAGATCCTTGTCGATGACGGCATCCACCCCGCAGAAACTTCTGCCTTCCCTTATTACCGGTATGCCGCCGCCCCCGCAGCAGATGACGATGAATCCCATCTGGATCAGCTTTGTGATTTCACGTTTTTCTACAATGGTCACGGGCCTGGGGGAGGCGACCACCCTCCTGTATCCCTTATTCGTCTCTCGGGTCACAAAGGGGACCGTGGCCGCCTCTTCTCTTGTGTAGGCAGGGCCTATAGGCTTGGATGGGCTCAGGAAGGCCGGATCATCAGGGTCCACCACCACATAGGTAATGAGGCTCACGAGGGGTTTCTGGTGGATGATCCCGAGTGCCATGAGTTCGCTGTCCAGGCTGGATTCGATCATGTAGCCCACCTGACCCTGTGTCTGAGCAACCAGGATTTCCAGGGGCAGTTTCGGAATATCCCGGCTCAATTCCTGCTGAAGGAGCAGATTACCCACTTGGGGCCCGTTGCCGTGGGTGATAATCATGTTATAGTTCCGGGAGAGGCGGGCCAATTGTCTTATGGGCTCCTTGAGGTTTTCAAACTGTTCCTCAACGGTTCCCACCTGTCCCTTCTTGATGAGTGCATTGCCTCCGAGGGCCACGAGCAAAGTTCCTTTCTTGGCCTTGTTATCCATCAGCCCCACGCATTGCCAGTCGTTCCAGAAGCACTTTCTCCAGAAAGGGTTGTTCATAGTCCTGGTACTCATACCGGACCCGCATGGCCGGTTTGTCGATGGTAACGATCCGGGTCAGGTGAATAGGGGTGGCAAAGAGGACGAGGTCGCAATCCACACCGTTGATGGTATCTTCCAGGTCGGAAATTTGCTCATCGCTGTATCCCATGGCCGGGAGCACCGGCCCGACGTGAGGGTAGAGGAGATAGGTGTCCTTTATGGTGCCCACGGCAGAGGGCCGAGGGTCCACCACCTCGGAGGCGCCATATTGCCTGGCTGCGATGAGTCCGGCACCGTAAGGCATGCCCCCGTGGGTCAGCGTGGGTCCGTCCTCCACCACCATGATACGTTTTCTCTTGATCTGTTCCGGCTGGCTCACGATAGCGGGTGATTTTGCCAGCACCACCCGGGCCTTCGGGGCATACCGCTCGATGTTTTTGCGCACCTGCTCCACCTGGGCCAGGGATGCCGTGTCCACCTTGTTGATGATGGCGATGTCCGCCATGAGCATGTTGGTCTCACCGGGGTAATAGAGCAACTCGTGGCCGGCCCGGTGCGGGTCGAACAGGACGATAAGGATATCGGGCCGATAGAAGGGCGTGTCGTTGTTGCCCCCGTCCCAGACGATGATGTTCGCCTCCTTTTCAGCGGCTTCGAGTATCCGCCCGTAGTCCACGCCGGCATAGACCACGATCCCGAGATCAACCAGAGGTTCATACTCCTCGCGCTCCTCGATGGTGCAGCGGTGTTTTTCAAAGTCCTCGTAGGCCGAAAAACGCTGGACCACCTGGGTCCTGAGGTCCCCGTAGGGCATGGGGTGGCGCACCACGACCACCTTTTTCCCTTGTTCGCGGAGGATATGACACACTTTTCGTGTGGTCTGGGATTTGCCGCACCCGGTTCGGACGGCACACACTGCTACCACCGGTTTTCGGGCCTTGAGCATGGTGTAAGGTGCCCCGATGAGGATGAAATCAGCCCCTTTTGCCATGGCCAGGGATGCCTTGTGCATGACCTCCACGTGGGGGACGTCGCTATAAGAGAAGGCCACCAGATCCACCTGGTGCTCCCGGATAAGTCGAGCCAGATCCTTTTCCGGGTAAATGGGAACTCCTTCCGGATAGAGCTTTCCGGCAAGCTCAGGGGGGTACAAACGTCCTTCTATTTTTGGTATCTGGGCCGCGGTGAAGGCCACAACCCGGTACCGATCGTTGTCCCGGAAGTAGACATTGAAATTATGAAAGTCTCTGCCTGCAGCCCCCATGATAATGACTTTTTCCACCATGACTTCCTCCTTTTTTTATAATATGCCACGTCGGCCGAATCCATTCAAGTCATTGAAAAACGCTTTAGTAAGGAGTGATTTTCGCCGGAATCAAACCCATTAGTTAAGATGCCTTTATTTCCACCACCCGCACTGGAGACGGGGCAGGCTTGTTGGTCAGGTAGACTCCAAGGCAAACAAAGGCGGTTCCGGTCGCCAGGGAGAAGGTAATGGGCTCTCCCAGGATGATGAAAGCGAGCAGGACGGCGCTGATGGGGACGAAATTGATAAACTGGCTTGCCTTTGTGGCGCCGATAGCATCAATCCCTTCATAATACCACACAAACCCGAGGACCGTGCCGAAGAATCCCAGGTAGACTATGCTGAACCATGCGGTCCCCGAATAATGAACGAAAGAGGTTATCATCCCCTCGGTACATGCCGGGATGAAGAGCGCCACCGTTCCCACAAGGCAACTGTAAGTGGTGGCAACCAGGGGTGAGAGGCCATCCATGGCCGCCTTGCCGATAAGCGAGAATGCTGCCCAGCAGAGGACGCAGAGAAAGATGAAAAAATCACCCCATCCCAGGGCGCCGTGCAGCATGCTGACGGGGTTTCCCTTTGAGATCACTACAATGGCACCGCAGACAGAGAGGATAATGCCCAGGATCTTTATGAGTCCCAGCTTTTCCCGGAATAAATAGGTGGCGAAGAGGGCAATGACGACCGGGTTGTTGGCAATAATAAGGGATGCCCGCCCCGCGTTTATGAGCTTGAGCCCCTTAAAGAAGAACACGTTGTACGCAAAGACGCCGGTGGCACCGAGGAGGATAATAGGGATAATTTGCGCATTCCTAAGACCGGGGAACCCCCCGTTTTCTCTCCGGGTGAGGAAAAGGAGAAAAAGAGAGGCAATGACGAAGCGAAAAAAGGCGGTCGAATAGGGGCCCACCTCCCGTGCGACGACTCTCCCAGCGATGAAGGTCCCGCCCCAGAAGACGGCGGTGAGAAAGAGCTTGACATAAATTATGAGTAATGACTTGCCACGTATGTGGGAAGACGTGGCTGCTTGTTCAAAAGATCCCATGTCAGGCATTATATTCAACGCGGTTGACCAAATCAAGGCTTGAGGCCAGTACGGGATCTTTGAACCGATCCGAGAGAGCTGCCCGAAGCATATCCGGAGTTATTGCGTTTCCCAACTTGGCAAGGATTCCCAGGGAGGCAAGGGCTCGTTCCGGGGCCCTGATGCTCTGCGCCTTGAAGTCAACGGTAATGGTTCGTGCCGCTGTTTGGGGAAGGGTCACACCGTGTCCCCGGATCACCATAGTTTCCTGCCGCAGGCGGTCAAAGAGTTGAGCCCTCCGGTTCACTCCCTCCTGGCCGATGGCAATGACGACCGAAGGGGTTTCAATGCCCGTGTAAAGGATCTCTTCCGGGGAAAGAATCACCTCGCTTATGGATGGGCCCCGCAGGACCGTGATGTTATACTCGTTTTTCTGGGTTACCCGGAGCCCGGCTGAAAGCCCGGCGAGACACAGAAGATCTCCTGCGGTGATGATACGTTGCCCTGCATTGCCGAGAACAATGATCTCCTGCCTGGTCTTTTCCAAGGGGCTGCAGTCCGGTTCAATACCCCGCGGCGGCGAGGCCTCCTGCTGTTTCTTGGCTTCTTCGCGGTATTGTTTCCCGTATTCCTTTCTCTGGTTTTCCTCCACCACTCCTTCCACGGGAGGCAGTGCTGACAAGTCCTTGTCGATTTCCTTGGGGGTTAACCTGTTTTTCTTTGCGTATCTCCCAACGCAAATTCCCCATATGTCGATGACCGAAAATCCGTCATGCCTGATGGCCCGTTCTATCTCCTCGGCAAGGTCTTTTCGGTACGCGGAACATCGGGTCACGTAGGTTGCCCCGGCGGAAACAGCCACCTTACACACGTCCAGCGGACGTTCGAGCTGGTTGAGGAATCCGGAACCGACCACCGCATCCGGAGGTGTTGTTGCCGAAAATTGGCCGCCGGTCATGCCGAAGTTGAAGTTGTTCAGGACAAAGAGAGTCAGGTCCAGGTTCCGGCGGCATGCGCTGAGAAAATGGGCTCCGCCGATGCCCATGCCGCCGTCTCCCATGGTGACGATCATGTTCAATTCGGGACGGGCGAGTTTCATACCCGTAGCATAGGTCAGGGCTCGGCCGTGAAGCCCGTGGAAGGCATGGGTGTGAAAGAATGTATCGAATAGGCCGGAGCAGCCGATATCGCTGACCATGGCAATCTGGTTGCCCTTGAGTCCCATATGCTGGTAAGCGGTAGCAAGGACTTTGGCGATGCGGTCATGGGTACAGCCGGGGCAGAAGACCGGCGGTCTGTCTTTATTGAGCAGGCTAGCCATGGCTGATCACCTCCTGGATCTCCGGGGGCGTGAGGAGCTTTCCATTCATCTTGCCATAAAAATCCACTTGTTTTTCAGGCAGGATACGCCTTATCTCCCGTACATATTGGCCGTCGTTCATTTCCAAGACGATTACCCGTTTTACTCCTTTAGCCTTTTCCCTTATGAGGATCTCGGGGACGGGCCAGAGTGTTTTGAGAACGAGGAGGGAGACGGGGGATTCACCACGCCTCAGTTCGAGGTATGCGTCCTTGGCGGCACGGGCTGTAACCCCGTACGTGAGGATAAGGGTATCGGCATTCTCCTCAAAAAAGGCTTCGCAATAGGAAAACCGGTCCACGGCCGAGAGGAGTTTGTCTCTCAGCCGGGCTTGGTTCCGGGCGATCTGCTCAGGGTCCGTGGTGATATAGCCGTCCGGGCCATGGGTGGAAGAGGTCTGACGCACAAGGGTTTTAGATCCAATGGGCAGGAAATTGGGCACAGACCGGCCTGAGGCGACATGGAACGGCAAGAACGGCGCATCCGCAGGAGGAGTGGCCCGGTCGATGATTTGCGGCCGTTCTATTGCATTGACATCCAGGCCCTCTTTGGTCATGCTCACTTCCTTGTTGGACGCAAGAAAGACCGGACACCTGAATTCCTCCGCCAGGTTGAAGGCGTACATGGTAAGCACAAAACAGTCTCTCACGTCTGAAGGTGCGAGGGCAATGATAGGCAGCCCCCCGCTGTTTCCCCACCGCATGAACTGGATGTCGCCGTCCGCCCCGCGGGTGGCCGAGCCCGTGGATGGTCCAAGCCTCTGGACAACGGTGATCACGATGGGAATCTCACTGCCGATGGCAAAGGAGATGTGCTCGCTGTAAAGGCTCAAGCCGGGCCCGGAGGTGGCGGTCATCACCTTGAGACCCGCCATGGAGGCACCCAGGCACGAGCCGATTGAGGCTATTTCATCCTCTCCCTGGATGCAGACTCCTCCTGCCGGGGGAAGGAGTTTGATCATTGTATTAAAAATAGTAGTGGCGGGCGTGATGGGATATCCCGCATAAAACCGGCATCCGGCTTCAAATGCGCCCCAGGCAATGGCCTCATTGCCCTCCATGAGTGAAAACGCCATTTTTCCTTCCTTGCATGTATTGATATTTTTCGTTCTTCGCGAAAAAAGCTACGCCATTTTCAGCACTTTTGCCCCCCGGATCTTTCGTTCCTTGAGTTCCAGCAGAGCCCTGTTGGCGTCTTCAAGAGCAAATTCCTGGACCTCGGGCTTGATGGGGATGCGGGCGGCCAGGTCGAGGAATTCGCTGATGTCCGTTCTTGCCACATTGGCAACACTCTTGATCTCTTTTTCCATCCAGAGGTGCGAAGGGTACTCTAAATTCAGGAGGTATTTCTTGTCAATGGATTCTTTCCTGATG
The DNA here is from genome assembly GCA_964548365.1 of uncultured Desulfobacteraceae bacterium. Classification (GTDB taxonomy): domain Bacteria; phylum Desulfobacterota; class DSM-4660; order Desulfatiglandales; family Desulfatiglandaceae; genus B46-G9. The sequence continues at coordinate 28,723 of CAZJRD010000037.1, forward strand.
GCATTGATGACCAGCCTTCCTCCACTCTCCAGGTTTTTCATGGCCTCCACCACCGGTTTCCAGACCGGTGTGGTATCGATTATGGCGTGGAGTCTCTGTGGGGCCATAGCCGCTGTGGGTCCGGCCCAGACGGCCCCCAGTTCCCGGGCAAATTCCTGTTCCTTTTCGCTGCGGGCGAACACAAAGATATCCGTGTCGGGATACTGGTATCGCGCCATTTTCAGGACCAGATGGGCGGATGCCCCGAAACCGGTCAAGCCCAGAAGCTCGCCGTTCTGGATTTCCGTAAGCCGCAAAGATCGGTATCCGATTGCTCCTGCACACAGGAGGGGGGCGGCCTCTGAATCGGAAAACACCTCCGGGATCGTGTACGCAAACCTTTCCGGGACCGTCATGAGAGTGGCGTATCCGCCATCGGCATCACGGCCAGTTGCCCGGAACTCAGGACAGAGATTATCAAACCCTTTACGGCAGAAGGCGCATGTCCCGCACGAGGAGTAAATCCATCCAACCCCGACCCGGTCCCCTGCCTGGAACAACCGGGCGCCCTGCCCCCGGTCAATAACGGTACCCACCACCTGATGACCCAGGATAACAGGAAATCGCGGGGGAGGGGTTCTGCCCTCTATCTCGTCCAACTCGGTATGGCAGACGCCACAGGTGGACACCTTGATCAGGACCGCACCTTTCCCCGGAACAGGATCCGGGACCGTTGCCTTCTTCAGGGGGTTCCTTTCAACCGAGAGATCAGTAATTTTTTCTAGAACCATAGCTTCCATAGTAGAATGGCCTCCTTGGAAAAAATTCTGTATCTATTGATAGGCAAGTGTTTCCACCCTGTCAATACTTCACGGTGATAGGGGAAAGTAGATGTTTATTCTATCATTTTTTCACTGTTTTTGGTATAAATCGTCAGATTGGTGAGCATCTTGCCAAAAAGCCCATGGTCAGTGCTGAAAAGACGACTCTTACAAATGAATTGCGCACATCTAAAGGGAAAAAAACGAACATGAGAAGAAAAGAAAAAGAAATAACTGACAAACCTGCTATGGAAGAAATCATTCGGCAATCATCAGTTTGCCGCCTTGCATTGTCTGACGGTGATATGCCATATGTAGTGCCCTTGTGTTTTGGGTATCAAGACGGGAACATCTATGTGCATGGTTCACTGAAAGGGAAAAAGATTGAGATGCTTCGGAAGAATCAGAACGTCTGTTTTGAATTTGACATAAACACGAAGGCGGTAGACGCAGAAAAGGCGTGCGATTGGAGCATGCAATATCAGAGCATTATTGGCTTTGGAAAAGCATCTTTTGTCACAGATCTTGATGAAAAACAAAAGGCCCTCGACGTGATCATGGGCCAATATTCGAATCGGGCATTCCATTTTCCCGAAAACAAGTTAAAGGGAACGGCTGTGATCCAAATAGAGATAACAAGCATGACGGGAAAACAGTCTGGCTTTGAAGAGGAATGAGGGTGAAAGGCGAAAGGGAAACAGAGACGGGATTATCGGTGGATAGGCGCGACAGGGTAGACGGGAGAATAGAATGCAAGACGTCATAAGAATGGCATTGACGAGATTTATAAAAGAACGCGTTCAAGATGAAGCGATTCGGACTGAATGGGATGAACCGCTTCTCGGCTTTGCCAATGCAAAGGACCCTTTGTTTGAAAAGCTGAAAGAGGTGGTGAGACCTTCTCACTCCATGCCTCATGACTTGTTGCCGGATGCCCGGACCGTCATAGTGTATTTCATCCCCTTTTGCAAGGATGTCGCAAGATCGAACAGAAAAAAATATTATGCATCCAAAGCATGGGCCATCGCCTATATCGAAACCAACCAGCTTATCAGAGATATAAATCGCCACCTTGCGGCGCTTTTGGGAGAAAAGGGCTTTTTTTCTGCTGATCTTCCTCCCACCCACCACTTCGATTCTGAACAATTAATGAGTGACTGGTCCCACAAGCATGTCGGCTTTATTGCCGGGCTCGGAACATTCGGAATACATCACCTCTTGATAACGGAAAAGGGGTGTTGCGGCCGGTTCGGAAGTCTCATTACAACGGCAGAGATTCAGCCGACTGAAAGACCGGATGATGAATATTGCCTCTTCAAATATAATGAATCGTGCCGTGTATGTGTGGAGAAGTGTCCTATCGGAGCATTGCTCGAGGATTCGTTTGACCGACATAAATGTTACGAACTGCTCTTGCAAAATGCCGCGATTCACAAAAATGAGGGGTTCGCAGATGTGTGCGGGAAATGTTCGTCAATAGTTCCCTGTTCATTTATGAACCCTGTGAAAAAACTGAAAGAAAAAGAAAGGAAGAAAACAGCTCCGTGAGGTTCCCGCTTATGCGTCACGGAGCAATGCGAGGAATTCTTCCCAGTCGCTGACCCGGGGTATGCCTGCATCAGGGAGTTCCTCATCTCCGATGGAAACGCCCGGCAACATGGGAACCTTGTGGTCAAGGGCCCAGGTGAACCAGACGGGCCGTATGCCCGCGAGCAGTGCTCCGTTTATATCGGCCTCGATGTTGTCACCCACGTAGAGGAGGCGGGAGCTGTCCACGCCAACGTCTTTCACCAGTTGCTGAAAGACCGATGCGTGGGGCTTACGATAGCCGAGTTCCCCGGAGATGAGAAGCACCTCGAAAAACGGCGCCAGCCCGAGCTGGGTGATCAGCCCCCTCCCCGCGGGAGCATGGGTGAAGTTGGAAAGGAGTCCCAGGGGATAGATCCCTTGGAGCTTGTTGAGCATCTCCATGGTGCCGGGTATCAGACGACAGTAATCGAAAAACGCGGAGAAATAGGCGTCAAGTGCTATTGCGATGCGGGCGTCATCGGGTTCAACAGGGTATCCCAGCTCTCGGAGTGCGGCGCTGACCCAGAAACGGTTATGCGTTTCTCTCCCGTCTTCCTTTGTTTTTTCCAGGAAATCCATTGCGCACCGGCGATAGGTTTTTTTAAATGGTATCTCTTCAAAGCTGAAGCCGCTTTTTCGAAGACTCTTGATCAACCTTTCAACCGCCTCGCTCACCGCTTTCGGGTCTGCGGTGATGAGGGTATTGAAGAGGTCAAATCCGATGGCTTTCACGTTTTTCAAGCAGTGTCTCCGTTTCCTCTTTCTGACAGGATCAACAGGATTGACTCGATGTGTAAGAGCTCAATAAACAAGGCATTTCCTATGAACTCAATTTCTCCGCATTGCCAATCATTCCATTTTCGCAACGTAGACGTTGCTCCTACACCATGTTTGTTGCACCATGATGTTTCCCTGCGCCCTACGCCTTGCGCCTGATGCCTCAGTTGTGTTTATCGTGGCAATCCTTGGAAAGTCAATGAAAATGGTTGTCCCTGATCACCATCAAGCCTTTCCCTACCGCCCAAATCCACCGTCTAAATTCCGCAATGGTAATCCCGTGGGTTGATTTGGCGAAAGTCCTGATCCACCAGCAAGGTGTCAGATGCAAGGCGCCGAGGACCGACGACTGAGTCGTATGACTAATACGTCGCAAGGAGGAGTGACCGAAGGCAACGCAGCAGAAAATACAACTATGAGTTAAATAACATATATGTTCCCATAGCGATAGGTGGGAACGTATGAAGATTTCGTATTGTAGTTATAACATTTGAATGAGGATTAAAAGAATAGGATTGATAATACTATACGTAACAAAGCCTATTTTTTGTAGGGATATTGGTATGTTATTTGTGTTTATAATAACCTGTTTTTTTGTGTCTGTCAACCCCATTCCCTAAGGGG
>CAZJRD010000038.1:0-32364 GCA_964548365.1 uncultured Desulfobacteraceae bacterium
AGGCATAGCGATTGCCCTTCTTGCCGGTGATATTCTCGCTCTTGGAAATCCAGACCATGAAGGGCACTTTGTTCGGCATGGCCACGTTCTCGGATACGGCCAATGCGGCCCCGCTGTTAATGGTGCCCGCCAGGACGTCCACATGATCTCGCATCACCAGTTCCTTGGCCATATTCAGGGCGATGCCCACCTTGAACTTGGTGTCGCGGGTGGTGTATTCTATCTTTCGCCCCAATACACCCTTCTTATTGATCTCTTTCAGGGCCAGCTTGAATCCGTTGAGCGCATCCCTCGCATACACCGCCGGGGGCCCGCTATAGCAATCTATGATACCCACCTTGATGTTACGGGCATCGGCGTGAGCCGGCAGCAGAATCAATGACAGGACGACAAAGCTCAACGCCAGGATACATCCTGTCAGTAAACCCCTTTGCCTCATGGTACACATTTTTCCAGCCATCATAGACCTCCTTATTAGAGAGTTAATAATTTTGGATTGGTTTTGACTCAGCATAGGCTTATCCACCACGAAGGATACAAAGCCTTTGTTTTTGTTGGAATTCTTCGTGGCCTTCGTGATTTTCGTGGTAAGACAATCATAACGAAATATTTACACGCAATGCTGATTACTTTGTTTATCACAGATGGGGATGATTTGCAAAAAAAAATGCATTTGGAATACTACTTCGATTCCTCAAAAAAAGCGTGATGGATGATTGCAATTCCCTGTACTTGTATTACAATGATTCCTGCACTCTGTTCAAGGCATTCGGACAAGCACAGCGGGAGGAGGACTACACAAAAATGGAAAAAGTGCAAATTGATGGGGTTGATCTCTATTTATGCCAGCCGGACGAGTTGCCCATGTCCTGGGTAGGTCAACCGGAGCTTGTGACCCAGGTCCTCGCGGCCTGGCTGGTTATAGGAGAGAATGATTTTCCCCTTAATCCCAGGCTTGTCGGGAAACCGGGAGTCGGCAAGACAACCCTTGCCTATCATGCCGGGAAGAGCCTTAGCAGGCCCGTATATCTTTTTCAGGCGACCATGGATACCAGGCCTGAGGATCTCATTGTCACCCCCGTCATATCAGAGGAAGGAAAGATAAAATACATGGCCAGTTCGGTGGTGTCCGCCATGATCAAGGGTGGAATCGCCATTATCGATGAAGGAAACAGGATGAGTGAGAAAAGCTGGGCCTCCCTGGCCCCCCTGCTGGACAGTCGACGCTACGTGGAATCGGTGGTGGCAGGGATCAAGATCGCAGCACACCCGGATTTTCGTTTCTGCACAACGTTGAATGACGATGCCAGTACATTTGAACTCCCGGAGTATATCCACTCAAGGCTGCAGCCCCAGATCTATATCGATTTCCCGGAAAAGGATGACGAGCTGGAGATTCTCCGCAAGAATCTCCCGTTCGCCGACATAGAAATCCTGCAGTATGTGGTCGAGTTCCTTCAAACCGCCCACGAGGCGGACGAGCGGTATTCGGCAAGAGACGGAATCAACATCGCCCGCTACGCCCTGAAACGTCTCGAAGATAGCCGTGAACAGTTAACCGAAACAGAGAAGCAGACAAGAACTCTTTTCCTTCTCAAAGAGGCGGCCTCAATGATCCTGGACAAGACCGCGTCAGACTATTTCGGGGAAATTGTAGATGACCGGGAATTTGAACAATAATTTCACGTGGAAAAACATTCGCCTTGTTCCCGTCCTGCACAACAGGATTGAATTCGCCCTCGAGGTGCGGCGGCAGTTTAAGAACTTTCGGCCGGACGTGGTTGCAGTGGAATTCCCGGTCACGCTGAAGAAGAAGATCCTTCAAGGGGTTGAGCGTCTCCCACTCCTGTCGGTCGTTTATTATGAAGAACAGGATGGAACATTTACCTATCTTCTCCTGGAGCCCACCGACGGACAGGTGGAAGCAATGCGGCTGGCTCGAATGGCGGGGATCCCCATCCGGTTTGTTGATCGGGATACCGAAGGGTACCCCTTGGATTTTTCACCCATGCCCGACCCGTATGCCGCTGCAAGAATTGGTCATTTTCTCTACGCACAGGCCTACCTCCACATCCATCATGGAGATGAGCGGCCGCCTGAGGACCTCCTCCGGGAGAAAACCATGGCCTATCACCTGCAGCAACTGAACAGGGAAGGAAAGCGTGTCCTTTTTGTGGGGGGGCTTTCTCATCTGCCCGGGATCCTTCAGCACCTTGATCATTCCCAGGCCCAGGTAATCGGACGGCTGGAAAGGGAAGGTGTGGGTATCGCGCATCTCCATGAGGAATCGAGTCGCGAGATCATGACGGAAATGCCATTCCTCGCTGCCGCTTATGAGCGCGAAAGATCGGAAAAACGTATTGCCCTGGACCGCCTTGAGATAAACAGTCGACTTATCGACCGTGCAAGAGAGAATTACTGGAAGCACAACAAGGAAGAACTGTCCAGGACCCAATTGAAAACCCTGTATACATTCAGCAGAAATTACGCTCTCCTCACCGGGTCTCTGGTACCGGATTTTTATCAGCTGGTGGTAGCAACAAGAGGGGTTGCCGATGATGATTTCGCCTATGAAGTGTGGGATCTGGGGAGCCGGTATCCCTGGCAGGAGGAAGCGCCCGGGTTACCCGTTCTCAGGCTTCGTGGTGAAGACCTCTACCTGGACCGGAAGCGCATCAGGTTTCACCGTCGACTGAAGACCATGCGGAGACGCCTTGTGCCTGTTCCGGTCAGAAAAAAAAAGAGGGAGCGAAAGCCCGGGGAATGGAAGCGGGAATTCAAGGCCCGGAGCATCTGCTCGTACCCACCGGAGGATGTGGTTATCGAAGGGTATGGACGATATCTGCAAAAAAGGGCTCTCCAGATAAAGACAGCGGAAAACACCCACATCGAGCCTTTTACCTGCTCCATGTCTGATGGTATTGATATCAGGGAAACCATCCGTGACTGGGCCCGACAGAAGATATATGTGAAGGTAGAGAAGCCATTGCGGGGAAAAGTGGGCTCCATAGTGGTGATTTTCGATCCTGATCTTCCGGACGAGGAAGGAAAAGAACAGTTTCCATGGTGCGTGACCTGGCTCGGTGAGCACGAACAGGAATCAGATATGGCCTTTTACAGCACTCCGGCTGGAGAAGTTATGGACGGCCCGGGCATATCCAGATGCCAGTATGGGGGCTTTATGCTTACCTACCCACCCCTGCGGGTGTACGATATCTGGAAAGATCCCTACTTTGATTTTGCCCGGAACAAGCCGGAAAGGCTCCTGATCGCGGCCTTGGATTACAGTGTTGAGAAACACGTTGTCTATGTTTCGGCCGCGCCTCCTTCCGGTTGGTGCCGGAGTATAGCGGCGCGGCTGGGTAAGAAGATCATCTATCTTCCCATCGGCATGTTTTCCCCGGTCACCCTGAAGAAAATCCGGCAGTTTCATGTCCTGGACGGCCATCCCGTCAGGTCTTATGCCCACCACTATATCTAACCCGGGTTCCTGTTTGATCTTTAAACAGACCTCATGAAGGGTCACAGCAATCTTTTTGCGAGGCACGAGGGTCGTGTCACCCTCGCGTTGACCTGCGTTGCCGATCAAGGCGTCCGGGGGATCCTTTGTCCTTGCATTACTTCCCAAAATTGTTCAGTGAAGGCCATGCAAGCGGGCCGGAACGCCTTTGCCCAGGAGATATGCGTCTTCCCTGCAAAGAAAAGGTTTCGTGCCCTGCAAAAAGATCCCCGTGTCCCTTCTCCGCCACCCACCATATTCTGGTTAGAAAAAGGGGGGCATTTTAGTGCACCAGGGAGGGACAGGGGGTTCGTTTCTGAAAGGGCAATATCAGGGATACCGGGGTGTCTTAGAACCTGCTATCGTAAAATGATTACGGTCCAGGCAGGCGCATCGGACGGCCTCCCTGACCATTGTCTCCTCTATTACTATTACTCAGGCATCCTCGCAGAATATTGGCACCGTTCCATAACCGCAGAAAAGGTATATTCCCGCCAGAAAGGATTCCCCTGGTCCTCCCTCTGTTTCATTCATATCAACCTGAGGCTTTAAGAAGGGTATTCCCGTCAGGAAGGAACAGGCTCTTCCGTGGTTATTCAACCTGCATCAGGTCACGCATCAAATGTTCGGGGGTTTCTTTCAGGGAGCAGGAGGGTGAATGTGGTACCTTTTCCCGGTTCGGTCTCGAAAAAAAGTTCGCCCGCGTGCTCCTTGACGATTTTGTGCGTCACCGGCAGGCCCAGGCCTGTACCCTTGTATCCCTTTGTCGTGTAAAAATCTTTGAAAAGCCTTTCCTGGGTTTCAGGGTCAATCCCGGTCCCGTTGTCTCTAACCCTGAATCTAACGCCCCAACCGGGAGGTTTGTCGGTCCTGATTTCTACCCGGGCATTTCCCTTTACAATTCCTTCGAGGGTACACGCGTCAATAGCATTGCTGACCAGGTTGAGAAGACAGCGATGTATCGCCGTCCTGTCCATGGCCACCTTTCCAATCTGCTGACCCTGTTCCGATACCAGGTCCACCCGGGAAAGCCCGGCGCGGTCTGCCATAAGCTCAAGAATTTCCTTGACGATCCCATTGGGATCAACCCATTCATAGTGGGGTTTCTTTTCACTGGAATAGATGAGCATATCTATGACGATATTGCTGATCTGGTTTATATTTCTTTCCACCATGTCCCAGCCCTTCCTTACCAGTTCAAAATCCTGTTTTGCCATGGCCGAGTCAATCACATAGGCACCTCCTCGAAGCCCGTTCAGGATATTCTTGATATAGTGGGCCAGGCCGGCGACAGTCCGCCCGATAGCCGCCATTCGCTGGGCCTGCTCTTTCTCCTTCTGGAGACGGTGAATTTCACGGAGATCCTGGATAAAAACGACACTTCCCACTTCTTGTCCAGTTTCATAGAGGAGCGTTCCTGAAAACCGCAGTGGTATGGCATCTCCGTCCTTGTTCTTGCCCTGGGCTTCCATGTTGATGATCTTGCCCACCGGCCCATAATCATGGCCGTAAAAAGCAGCGCGAATTAGCTTTGCCGTGCCCGGGGAAAGGATTTTCTGATAGCTCATCTTCCCGATGATCTCTTCAGGCGCATAGCCAAGGATCTGAGCTGCGCCGTGATTGAAAATAGCAATGTTTCCTTTTTCGTTCGTGGCGATGATACCGTCAATGGAGTTCTGGATGAGATTTTGTACGAAGGCTTCGCGCCTCTTAATTTCCTCGGTCATCCTGACTCGTTCCGAGAAATCCTGGTACGTGACAATGGCACCCTGTACCGCCCCTGAATCGTCCTTTATGGGTGCCGCGTTGAAATAGAGGTGGGTCCCTTTTTTCCCCAAGTGAGAAAAGAAGTGCTCGGCCTCAAAGGCTCCATCGATGACTGAAGACTCCCTTAAATGCATCCCCCGGTAGAGTTCCTCTATCTTCTGGAGGTCTTCGTCAATAATGAGATCCGCAAGAAGGGGTCTCTTGTGGGGGAAAAAGGGTTTCCAGTGACGATCGGTCCCGATCATTTCATCCGCAGAGAAGCCAGTCAGATTTTCACATGCCTTATTCCAGTAAGCGATTTTGTGATCCCTATTGAGAACAAACATGGGAATCGGCGTCCCCTGGAGGATACCCTCCGCCGTCTTTCTCTGTCGGGTGGCCTCTTTTTCAGATTTTCTGAGTTCCCTGGTTCTCTCTTCAACCTCCTTTTCCAATTTTTCCGAATAGATCCTCATGGATTCTTCCAGTTTCTTCTTCAATGACAGGTCACGTGTCATCATCTGGAAGAGTTTATCATCCTTTACCCACCGTATCTGGCACTCCACCGGGAGAGTGACCCCGTCTTTTGTGGTAAATTCCATTTCCACGGGGACAAACCCAAGGACCTTGAGTCCATTGAGGTGTTCTTGCAGGATAGACCGGGAAGAGCCAACAGCAAGGTCTGAAATTATCATGGTTTCAAGTTCCTGGGTCGTGTATCCAAGCATCTGCCCGAGCGAAAAATTCACCTCCAGGATTTTTCCCTGATCGTTAAAGAAAGCCAGACCCTCTCGAGCGTTTTTAAAGAGGTCCTTGTATCTTTTTCGGGATTTTTCGAGATCAAGTTCAAGCCTTTTGCGGTTCGTGACATCACGAAGGGTAATGAGCCAGCGAGACCCATCGCCCCGAACATTATCAAGGCGATTGTAATCGGCCTCGTAATAAACAAGTTTTCCCTGCCGCAAGAAAGAATATTCCTTGTGCCTGGTGGGAGTATGTTCAGGAGACAGATCAGCCAGGGGGCAAAACCTTTTGTCACAGGGTTTGCTCCGGCAGAAGAACATCTCAAAACACTTTTGTCCGATCACTTCTTCCCGGGTCACATGGAACTGGGAAAGACATGTTTTATTCACATTTTCAATGCAAAAGTCTTCTGTGATGAGCAGGACCCCGTCACCGAGATTATCAAGGATCGCGGCTGTTTGATCTCTTTCCGCTTTGAGGCGTTTTCCTCCCTCTTTCCGGGTCTTGATTTTTTCTTCCTCAAGGCGGAGCACATCCCAGAAGAGCCGGGCAACGGTATGATCCATCACCTGGACCTCGGAAGGTGTTTCTCTCCGGAGTGCTTGGCTGACGGCAGGATTCCCTGTTAATTCGATAATGAGATTGAGATCTTCCAGGCTGAATAATTCATGGTAGTCTTGGGTGGTATAAATATTGAGTGTTTGGGCCTTTTTTAAGGCTGGAGCTTCGGGGTTACTATCAGCGATGCCGACGAGGTTCATTTGAAGCTGCCGGAGCCGATCACTGGAAATCATGTCAAGGATGGCTAGGCAACCCGGACCTCCTCCGACAATTGCGACATTTAATGCGTTCATATGGCAAATACTGGGGTTGTCAGGTTTTATAGCTCAGGGCTCAGGATTGCACGTGCACCGTCGATTTTCAGCAACTACAGAAGCCCCTGCATAAGCTTCAGAAGGCGCTGGGGATCCACGGGCTTTTCCAGGTATCCATCAGGTTTTGGCACGGTATCACCACCATCGCCCGGGCCCGCCTTCTTGAAAAAATGTTCAAGATCTATCCCTGTTTCGCCCGAAACACCCGTCACCATGATCACTGGTATCTTTGCCAGCTCTTCATTAGTTTTCAGGTCATGAAGGAGAGAAATGCCGCTTTTCTCCGGCATCATCAAGTCCAGCAGGATCAAGTCCGGTCGTTCCGAAAGGGTTTTTTCAAGTCCTTCCTGGCCGTTTTGGGCCTCAAGGGCCTCGAATCCGTGATCCTGGAGCACCGTGGTCAAAAAAAGAACGACATCGGGATCATCATCCACAATCAATATTTTCTTGGACATGTCACATCTCCGTTAAGTGTAAGGCAACCGTTCATGGTTCACGGTTCATGGCTAATAACCCAAATTGTTCTTGGGCAAGACGAGCTAAAGACTGTGAACTGTAAACCGACAACCGTGAAAAGGCTTCCGCCTCTCCTCCAAAAAGTTTATATCGCTCCACCATGCGCAAGTCAAGTTCATCTGTGCAGTGAACCTGTTAGTCTCTGCCCTTTCGCAAACGGGAAATCTTTTGAGCCAGTTCTAAAATTGGGCATTTTGGAACTGGCTCATTTCTATTGACATTGCCTCTAATCATTACCATCTTTATAGGCAACTGGCTTCCCGCGAAAGCAGCCAGGAGAATGCTATGACGCTAGATCCTGAGAAACAGACTCAGATTATACTGGACAGCATCGCCGACGGGGTTTTCACTGTCGATCTTGACTGGAGAATTACCTCTTTCAATAAGGCCGCTGAAAAAATAACGGGCATCAAGAAAGATGAGGCCATAGGCCGTCATTGCTGGGATGTATTCCGCGCCAGTATCTGCGAAGCAAATTGTTCACTGAAGCAGACTATGGAGTCAGGGGATCCGGTCGTGGACGAGGCGATCTTTATTGTCAATTCTGAAGGAGAACGAGTCCCGGTTAGTATTTCAACAGCGCTCCTGCAGAAACCAGAGGGAACGGTCATCGGAGGGGTTGAATCCTTTCGCGATCTGAGCGTGGTAGAGGAGCTTCGGAAGGCGCTCAATGAACGCCATTCGTTTTTTGATATTATCAGTAAGAATGAAGAAATGCACCGGTTGTTCCAGGTGCTCGAGCAGGTTGCCGGAAGTAACAGCACGGTCCTGCTGCAGGGAGAAAGCGGCACCGGCAAGGAATTATTCGCGCGGGCAATCCATTCCTTGAGTCCGAGGAAAAATGGACCCCTTGTCACAATCAACTGCGGCGCCCTGCCTGATTCTCTCCTGGAATCGGAACTCTTCGGCTACAAGGCCGGGGCATTTACAGACGCCAGAAAAGACAAGGCTGGTCGATTTGCCCTTGCAGAGAAAGGCACCCTTTTCCTGGATGAAATCGGGGATATTTCTCCTGCCCTGCAGGTCAGGTTACTGCGTGTTCTGCAAGATCGCATCTATGAGCCGCTGGGGAGCACAAAATCCCTCAAAGCTGATGTTCGAATCGTTGCAGCCACCAATCATGACCTCGAAGATCTCGTGGCGAAGGGGCAGTTTCGGCAGGATCTCTATTACCGCATCAATGTGGTAAAACTCTCTCTCCCTCCGCTCAGGGAACGGAAGGAAGATATTCCCCTCCTCGCTGATCATTTCATCCGCAAATATAACCGACTTAATCAAAAAGATATCAAGCGGCTTTCTCCCGAGGCCCTTGCCCTCCTGATGGCGCATGACTTTCCCGGGAACGTGAGGGAACTGGAAAATGTGCTGGAATACGCTTCCGTTGTCTGCAAGAACAGTATTGTCGGTCCTGAGCATTTGCCCGGCTACCTTGTTTCCACCGATGCGGCTGGAACGGACCAGGCTGATGGTGCCATGGATCGCGATTCTTCCTGGGAGGAGATAGAAAAGGGCTTTGTTCTGGCGGCTCTCAGAAAAAACCGGTGGAAAAAAGCTGCCACCGCACATGAACTGGGCATCCATCCCACCACGCTCTGGCGCAAGATGAAGCGTTTGCGCATAAAGGCCGAAGTGCCATAATTTTCTAAACAGGGCGGGATGAGAAAGCATTCTTGCATTGCATAATTGCAATATAGTTCCTGCTTTATATTTGCACTTATGCAATGCCAGGCTTATTCCGAATGCCCGGGCTGATTTTACCTTTGCGAATATCCATTATAATATTAAATAGTTATATTTATACTGCTGTAAGAGAAGAATGTGGCACGAATTCTGCTTAAATAAGATTGACTTGCTTGCATCACGAGGGTGCAGGGAACGATGAAATACAAAGGAAGGAGAACAAAAATGAAAGTAGCGGTAAGTGCCAGCGGAAAAGACTTGGGCGCACCTATTGATCCGCGTTTTGGACGATGCGCCTATTTTATTTTGGTGGAAACAGAGGATATGAGCTTTGAAGTATTTGACAATGAAAACATCGCACTGGGAGGAGGCGCCGGGATCCAATCTGCGCAGTTTGTCGCTTCCAAGGGGGCCGATGCGGTGATAACCGGGAATTGTGGTCCCAATGCCGTCCGAACACTGAATGCCGCGGGTACCAAGATTATTGTGGGTCAGTCAGGAACCGTACGCGAGGCAATAGAAAGGTACAAGAAAGGGCTGCTGGGTACAACAAACGAGGCCAATGTCGCTGATCACCATGGCTCCTCCGGCTCTGCACCTGATACCGGAACGTACGACAGCGCCGGCATGGGAACCGGACGTGGGGGCATGGGTGGTGGAATGGGCATGGGTCGCGGGGGCGGCATGGGTGGTGGAATGGGCATGGGCCGCGGGGGCGGCATGGGCTGCGGCAGAGGCATGGGAGGTGGCAGCGGCATGGGTATGGGTCGTGGTAGAGGTATGAGTATGAGCAACCAAGGGACGGATTCTAATGAAGAGATTTCATTCTTGAGGACCCAGACCCAAGAACTCCGCCGGCAAATTGAAGCCCTTGAATCCAAAATAGATGGCCTGGGGAAAAAATAGGCGGTCTGGAGCGATACCCGAATGAAGATCGCTGTTCCATATTGGGAAGGCAAGGTTTCCCCGGTCTTGGACACCTCAAGCCGGCTGTTGGTTCTTGAATTTGAAGGGGAAAAAGAGATCTCCAGATGCGAGATCCCCCTTTCTGGGTCCGATCTCGGTCGCCGGTGCGGTTCCATTAGACAATCAGGTGTCGAAGTGCTCATTTGCGGCGCTATTTCAAGACCGTTCTATAGAATGCTCGATGCGGCTCAAGTTGATGTTGTTCCATGGATATCAGGGCAGGTGGAAGAGGTGATCTCGGCATATTTCGCTCAGACGTTGAACCACGATAGGTTTCTCATGCCAGGCTGCCGGTGGCAGGGGAGATGTGAAACTCGCGGCAGAAAAATGATCGTGAAACGGAACTACTCAGGTAGATAGGCTGCAGGTATTTGTGGCCTACGGTTCCGCAAAACGAAATCAAAAGAAAAAACCAACACGAAAAAGGGGGTTATGAATTAATGGCAAATCAAGGACAAAGCTGCGGTTTCAGCAGCCAGCAAGATCAGCAAAAAAAACAAGACGTGGAAATCAGGGAGAGACTCTCCCACATCAAGAACAAAATTCTGGTCATGAGTGGAAAGGGAGGTGTGGGAAAAAGCAGCGTCGCAGCCTACCTTTCAGTAGCTCTCGCCAAGAGAGGGTATAAAGTTGGACTGATGGACGTGGATCTCCATGGACCCAGTATTCCGCGTTTGTTGGGTCTCCGGGGAACGATACGTCCAGGGACTCAGGAAGCTAAGGCGAAACCCATCGAGTATCTCCCCAATATGGAGGTTATCTCCATTGAACCCCTGATGGGAGAGGACAAGGACCAGGCCACCATCTGGAGAGGACCTCTCAAGATCGGCGTCATCCGGCAGTTCATCGCAGATATGGAATGGAGTGACCTCGACTACCTCATTGTTGACTCACCTCCAGGAACCGGAGACGAGCCACTGACCGTGGCCCAGACCATTCCGGACGCCGAAGCACTCATTGTGACGACGCCCCAGGAGATTTCCCTGGCCGACGTTCGGAAATCCATCCATTTCTGCCAGCAGGTTAACATGAAGATACTGGGACTGGTGGAAAACATGAGCGGTCTTGTGTGCCCCCATTGTGGAAAAGTGATAGATCTCTTTAAGACCGGAGGCGGAATGATCACCGCCAAACGGGAAAATGTCAGGCTTCTGGGGAGCCTGCCACTGGAACCTACGGTGGTTCAAAATGGAGATGCCGGGGATATGGCACTCCTCGATAACGAGGCCTTACCGTTTACCCGTGCCTTTGGTGAGATAGTGGATAAGATCATTGAAACGCACAAGGATAAGGTGGCTTTTCCCATGACCGGAGGCGATGTCCCCAGCCGCCCTGTGCAAAAGGACGCAAATGGCCGAAAGACTCTCGTCATTCCGGTGGCGGAAGGCAAACTGTCTCCACACTTCGGGCACTGTGAGCAGTTCGCTTTTATTGAGACCGAGAAGGGGGAAATAAAGGGCCATGAGATGAAAACGCCGCCCCCTCATGAACCGGGAGTCCTCCCTCGCTGGCTATACGAGCAGGGCGCGGACGTTGTCATAACCGGCGGTATGGGGGATCAGGCCCAACAGCTTCTGAAAGAAAAGGGCATCGAGGTGATTCTCGGTGCACCCATGGATTCACCTGAAGCTATAGCTCATCAGTTTCTTTCCGGTTCACTCGTCACCGGCAACAACGTCTGTGACCACTAAAATCCAAAAGGAGGATTTATTATGGCACCAGGAGAAAAAGGTCCCGGCGATGGAAGAGGACAGGAGCTCTCCGGTCGCGGAAGAGGAATGGGCGGCGGCCGGGCTCTCGGCCCCGGAGGAGAGTGCGTTTGCCCCAATTGCGGAGAAAAAAAGCCCCACGAGCGCGGAACGCCTTGCTTTGAAATGAACTGCCCGAAATGCGGCACTCCGATGACCCGGGGTTAGTCCATTGATTCGCACCTGCGTTAACGTATTTCAGCTCTGTCCAACGTCGGTCTTTCTGGAAAGGCAGGGGAGCAGAGGGAATATGCCGGTTCACTGCTAAAAAGGCTCCTTTCTGTTGCTTGGCAAATAACGTTAGGTGTCGAACTCCTTAGAGCAGGATACGTCGGAAAACAAAGATGAAAGGAGGACGGAGAGTTACGTCAAACTCCGGATCCGGATATGATTATCAGTGTAGCGAGTGGAAAAGGGGGCACGGGCAAGACGACCGTGGCCACAAATCTTGCCCTGTCACTGGACGGGGATGTGCAATTACTTGACTGTGATGTGGAAGAACCAAATGCTCACCTCTTTATCCACCCCACCATAGATCGTACCGAGGCGGTCACCACACCGGTCCCGGTGGTGGATGAAAAGAAATGTACCCTGTGTGGAAAATGCGCTGAAATCTGCCAGTTCAAGGCAATTATCGTCATCGGTGAGACCGTGCTTCCATTTCATGAGCTTTGTCACAGTTGTGGCGGTTGTGTTGAGGTGTGCCCTGAGGGCGCCATTACTGAAACGGGACGAGAACTGGGGATCATTGAAGAAGGGCACAGGAACGGACTCCGTTTCGCACACGGCAAATTACGTATAGGCGAGGCCATGTCGCCCCCTTTGATCAGCAAGGTACGCTCTCTTACCAAACCGGACGGCCTGACCATCATTGATGCCCCCCCCGGGACTTCCTGCCCAGTCATCGAGGCCATGAAAGGAGCGGACTTTATCCTGCTGGTTACAGAACCCACACCATTCGGGCTTTATGATCTGGAACTTGCCGTGGGAGCGGTGCGTGTGTTGGATATCCCCTGCGGTTTGGTCATCAACCGGTCCGACCTGGGCGACGATAAAGTCAAAGAGTACGCGGAAAGGGAAAAGATTCCCATCTTGATGGAGATCCCGTTTGACCGGAAAATCGCGGAGGCCTATTCCAGGGGAAACACGATCATAGAAGCAATGCCGGAATGGGAACAGAAATTTGTGGATTTGTATGAAGACATCATAAATATTGTGAACAAGGAAGGGAAGCAGACTTCATGAAAGAGTTGGTTATTATTAGCGGAAAAGGGGGGACCGGCAAGACCAGTATCGTCTCCGCCTTTGCAGCCCTGGCCGAAAACAAGGTCCTTTGTGACGCGGATGTGGATGCTGCTGACCTGCATTTGATCATGGCCCCTGAAATACTGGAGCGCCACGACTTTAAAGGCGGCAACAAGGCGGTTATCGATAAGGACAAATGTACCGAATGCGGGTTGTGCCGCCAATTGTGCCGGTGGGATGCCATTAGTGAGGATTTTGAAGTTGCTCCCATATCATGTGAAGGATGTGGGGTATGCTGGTATTTCTGTCCGGAAAAGGCTATTGAGTTCCCGCAAAAAACGTGCGGCGAATGGTATATCTCGGAGACACGCTTCGGTCCCATGGTGCACGCCAGACTTGGAATCGCGGAGGAGAATTCCGGGAAGCTGGTTACCCTTGCCCGGCAGGAAGCCAAAAAGCTGGGTGAGACCAGGGGCCTGGACCTGATCCTCACGGATGGACCTCCGGGGATTGGATGCCCGGTTATCGCCTCAATCGGAGGCGCTTCCGGAGTGCTCATTGTCGCAGAGCCCACGGTCTCCGGCCGCCATGACATGGAACGGGTGGCACAACTGGCGGCCCATTTCAGGGTACCGGCACTCCTTTCCATCAACAAGTTTGACCTGAACGCGGATGAGGCCAAGGCCATCGAGGATGTGGCTGTTGAACACAACATCAGGGTCTTGAACCGCGTACCTTTTGATCCAGTCTTTACAAAGGCCATGGTACAAGGTAAAACCATCGTGGAATTCGATGGGAATTCCGAAGGGAATAGGGCCGTCAAGGAACTGTGGGACCAGACAAGAGATTTCCTGGAGGGCCGACCCACATAACAGCGAAAGGAGAGAGTAATGGGAAAATACCTTTTCGTATTGACGAGAGGCCTTGAGGACCCTACGCGCGTGACCAGGTGTCTCCAGCTCACCAAGGTGGCCAGAGAGCAGGAAAATGAAGTGAACCTTTTCCTGACGGATGACGCAGTCGTGCTGGCAAAGCCGGGGATGGTGGATACCGTGAAGGCGCCGACAGGAGACGGAGCCAAAGACTACTTTGACTCTATTCTGGAAAAGGAAGTCCCCATATACGTTTGAATTCCCTGTGCCAAGAATCGCCAGGTTGGCGAGCAGGATATTGTGAAGACAGCACAGTTTGCGGGCGCGCCCAAGCTGATCTCCCTGTCAGAAGGATCGACTGTATTTACATTCTAGCACGAGTTCCTTGCCGATCTTTCAAAGGGAGATGCGCAAAACGGAAGAAATGCCGATGGAAGACTATAGCAAGATAGCCATACTGGACAACGAGGTGGAGGCCCGCTTGATTGAGTCCATTCTCAAGGAACGGGAGATTCCTCATATGCTCCGGTCCTATCACGACACCGCCTATGACGGCCTGTTCCAGACGCAGAAGGGGTGGGGAGAAATCAGGGCGCCCGAGTCTTATGAGGAAGAGATTCTTGCCATTATTGACGAGGTGAGGGAAACGGCAGCACGTTCATGATGCACGGCTTTCCCGAAGGGTGTTCAGTGCCGAGCCTG
The DNA here is from genome assembly GCA_964548365.1 of uncultured Desulfobacteraceae bacterium. Lineage (GTDB taxonomy): Bacteria > Desulfobacterota > DSM-4660 > Desulfatiglandales > Desulfatiglandaceae > B46-G9. The sequence goes on from CAZJRD010000038.1 coordinate 14,594, forward strand.
CCCGAAACCACGAAATGTGCTCTTCCGTCAGCGTGTGGTCCAGCAGGAGATCGTGACGGGAACCGCCTCTTTTCGTGATGATGCACCTGACCGGTGATCCCGGTGCCAGATCCTTAAGCTCCACAAGACTGATTCTATCCTCTTCTTCTATTTTTTCGTAATCTTCCCGGTCCCTGAATGTCAGGGGAAGGATCCCCTGTTTTTTCAAGTTCACCTCATGTATCCTTGCGAAGGACTTTGCCATGACAGCCCTCACGCCCAGGGACCTCGGGCTCATGGCGGCGTGTTCCCTGCTGGAACCCTCGCCGTAATTTTCATCGCCCACTATGATGGAGCCCCCTTTATTTTCCTTGTAGTAGGCAGCAAGATCAGAAAAGGCGACCCCTTTTCCACCGGTTATCACATTTTTCCCGTGTCCGGTTTCCCCGGTAAAGGCGTTAACCGCTCCCTCGAGGAGATTCTTGGAAATATTGGCCAGATGTCCCCGGTATCTGAGCCATTTTCCGCCCGGGGAAATATGATCAGTTGTGGTTTTCCCCTTTGTTTTCGCGAGAATGGGGAGATCCATGAAATCTTTTCCATCCCACCGCTCAAATGGCCGGAGTAACTGAAGGCGGTCGGAGTGGGGGTCAATCTTTACCTCCCCGGTTTTTCCGCCGGCTTCCGGTGGAACAAAGGCGTCTTTGACTGCTACAAGCCCCCCGGGCGGCAGGTCAGGGGGATGTGGCGGGTTCAAAAGGAAGGTCTTTCCATCCGCCCCGGGAATGGGATCCGTCTCCGGGTTGAATCCCACGTCCCCGGAAACGGCCAGGGCCGCCGCCACACCCGGTGAGGTAAGAAAGGCCCGTGTCTCGGGGTTGGCATCGTTTCTCCCGCGGAAATTTCTGTTAAAGGTGGTGAAGAGGCAATTGGGCTTTCCCTTTGGAACATCTTTGCGGTCCCACTGCCCGATGCACGGCCCACACGAAGCCGCCAGGATCTTCGCGCCTGCCTTCACAATCTTATCGAGGATGCCTTCCTTTTTGACAGTCTCGTAGACCTGCTCGGAACCCGGGGAGAGCAGAAAAGGGACTCTCGCCTTGCATCCATGTTTACCGGCCTGTTCCAGAACCTCTGCGGCGGCGTGAAGATCCGCATAGGAGGAGTTGGTGCACGATCCCAGGAGAACCGCAGAGACGTTGCGGGGCCATTTCTCCATTTCAGCAACATGCTTGAAATCCTTCACCTTCGTGACCCTGTCCGGGCTGAATGGGCCGCCATGGGCCATTTCAACTTCCCCCAGGTCCAGGTCCACCACCTCATCAAAGACCGCTTCAGGGTCCCGGTGGCAGATGTCGTCCTGGCAGAGGATCTCCGCCATGGATGCAGCCCAATGAGCGTCCCCGGGTCTGCCCACGTTTCGGAGGTATGCATCCATGGAGTCATCATACACAAAGACGGATGTGGTGGCACCCATCTCGGCGCCCATGTTGGTTATGGTAGCTTTCTGGGTGGCGGAAAGACTTGCCGCACCTTCACCAAAGTATTCAAAAATTTTTCCAGTTCCCCCTTTGACCGTGAAGCGCCGAAGCATTTCGAATATCACGTCTTTTGCAGAAGCCCATCCCCGAAGGCTCCCCAGGAGCCTCACACCCACAAGTTTGGGCATGGTGGTCTCCCAGGGAAGCCCCGCCATGACTTCGGCCGCATCGGCCCCGCCGACTCCGATGGCGATCATCCCCATCCCGCCGGCATTGGGCGTATGGGAATCGGTCCCGATCATCATCCCGCCCGGGATCGCGTAGTTTTCAAGAAGCACCTGGTGGATGATGCCGGATCCCGGGCCCCAGAAACCGATCCCGTAGCGCCGGGCGGCTGAAGAAAGGAATGCATAGACTTCCCTGTTTGCGGCAAGGCCATTCTGCAAATCAGTCTTTGCCCCCTCTCTTGCCCGGAGCAGGTGATCGCAGTGAATGGTGGCATCAACTGCGGTTTGATCGCGACCGGCCTGCATGAACTGGAGCATGGCCATCTGGGCGGTGGCATCCTGCATGGCCACCCGGTCGGGAACCATCCTGATCTGGTCTCTTCCCCGGGCAGGCGTCCCGTCAGCTCCATTCTTTGCCTGATGGAGAAAGAGGATCTTTTCGGCATAAGAGAGGCCCCTCCCGAGGATTTTTCGTTTCTCCTCCAGGAGGTCCAGCGCCTGTTTTTTGTCAAATGGATATTTCATCTTTTCTCCCTTTCTATTGGGCTATTACGAGCTTTTTTTATCCTGTTTTCATGTCTACCTTACAAAACGAGCGCCGAAATGACACCGCCCGCCAGCACGACCCAGAGGATATCTGCTTTCAATCGTAACGCGACAAAGGCTGCTACGGCGATGATGACGGAAAAAACACTCCACTGGGCCGCGAGACCGAACCGGACGGCCACGGCCAGCAGGAGGCCCACAAACGAGACCAGCGCCCCGCGGAGTCCCCGCTGGAGGACGGGATTGTCCTGGAGGCGGTCAAAGTAGGGGACGACCATCGTCAGTATGATGACCGACGGCGTAAAAACACTGGCGGTGCCCACGATGGCGCCGGGGATGCCCGCGAGGAGATACCCCACGAATGTGGCGGTAATCACGATGGGCCCCGGGGTCACCTGCCCAAGAGCGATGCCGTCCATGAAGACTCTGCTGTCCATCCAGTGGTGAACCCCCACCACCTCGTGGAGCATGAGCGGGACCGAGGCATACCCGCCCCCGAATGCGAAAAGATCCACCTTGAGCATCAGCGTGGCGAGGTCAAAAAGCCTTCTTTCCAGGAAAAACAGGACAGCCAGGCATAACGCCAGGAGCGCGATCATGATAAGAGCCGGACGCATCATATCCCAGACATTTCTCTGCAGGCTTGTTTTGTGCGTGGCCTTTGTGAGGTCAAGTTTCACATAGAGGACCAGGCCCAGGAGTGCGGAGGCAATGATCGCGATGATGGGGCTCCCGCCGACGACCAGGAACCCTGCCGCTCCCAGACCCAGCAGCACATCCTGCCATTTCTTGATGGATCGGCGGCCGAAGTTGATCGTGGCATTTGCCACCAGGGCCACCACGATCACCTGCAGGCCGGTAAAGAGGGAGACAACCGCGGGCAGGTCATGGGTCTTGCCGTAAAGAGCGGAAAGGAAGACCATCAACACAAAGGAAGGCAATCCAAACCCCACGTACGCGGCGACCGCTCCCAGGGACCCTCCGGCCCTGAGCCCAGCATAGGCAGCGGCCTGCATGGCGGTTGCTCCCGGGATGGTCTGGCACAGGGCCACCCCGTCCTTGAAGGAGTCATCCGAGAGCCATTGTTTTTTCGTGACCGCCAGGTCCCTGATATAGACAACCATGGCAGGACCGCCAAATGCCGTAACTCCCAGCCGCAGGAAAGCAAGAAAGAGCTTCCAGAGGAAAGCCGCGCCATCGCATCGCTTATTCAGGTCATGAACGGTCATCACGGAAGCGCGAGTTATTTCTTCTTCGGGAGGGGCACTTCATCAGGCAGGAAAGTGCACTTCCCCCCTTTCGTTCGATAAGGCACAGGAGAGAGGAAGATCCCGATCTCCCCGCTTTCCGATATTCGCCAGAGACGTCCGGTAACGGTATCCAGCATGAATTTGTCCTTTGAGGAATCGGATATCTGCCCAAAAGCGAATCTTCCCCCGACACTGGTGAGGCATTGAATAACCGGTTGCACAGGAGCGCTTTGTTGCGTCATGCCGAATGGTTGAGCGTTAGCCTGTCCGACGATCCCGGGCAGGAATGAGAAACCGATAAAAAACCCCGCGCATAGAATTGAGCATATTTTCATTTTGCCCTCTTTTTCAGTTTTCATTTGCTATAGAATGCCATAACCTAAGGGCTTGTCAAGGGAGAGTTGTCTCCGGTTCGCACAAGACCCTGAAAAAGGAGGGAATGATGGACTTGTTTGTGGTGAATACTGAAAAGTGCAAAAAGGACAGTATATGCGTGGATGAGTGCCCCGCGCGGATCATCGAGATGAAAGACAAGAACACACCCCCTGTGCCCGTCAGCCGTGCTGAGGAATACTGTATCCAATGCGGTCATTGCGTTGCGGTCTGCCCGTATGGAGCCCTTTCACATATGGCCATGTCCCCGGATGAATGCCCGCCCGTGCAAAAGGAACTTCGCCTATCCCCCGAGCAGGTGGAACACGTTCTTCGGTCCAGGAGGTCCATTCGCACCTACAAGAAAAAGGCCGTGGACCGGGAAACGCTCGCGAAGCTGATTGATATTGCCCGCTACGCCCCTTCAGGCCACAACAGTCAGCCGGTGAGATGGTATATCATCTACGACCGTGAAGAGGTACAAAAGCTTGCCGGCCATGTGGTAGACTGGATGCGCTTTCTCATGAAGGACCAATATGAGTTCGCCATGTCCCTGCACATGGATCGCATTGTAGCGGGGTGGGATGGGGGGATGGACCGCATCTGTCGCAATGCCCCCCATGTGATCGTAACTCATGCACCAAAAGATAATCGCGCTGCTCCGGCGGCCTGCACCATCGCTCTTTCCTATCTGGATCTGGCAGCCCCGTCGTTCGGCCTGGGCGCTTGCTGGGCCGGCTATTTCAATACCGCGGCGACCATGTGGTCCCCGATGCAGGAGGCGATGGATCTCCCTGAGGGAGACACCTGTTTCGGCTCAATAATGATCGGTTACCCCAGATATGCCTACTACCGTCTTCCCCTGCGAAATGAGCCGCGCATCACCTGGAGGTAAAAGGATATTCAATGGAAGAATCCCGGCTGGAATGGCAGCCCATCGTTATCCTCATCATCCTGGCGTTGATCTGGGGCGGGAACATGGCCTCCATCAAAATCGCGGCGAGGGACATGGCGCCCCTGTTCATGGCAGGCGTGCGGTCCCTGGTGGCAAGCATCGGGCTTTTCATCTGGATGAAGATCAAGGGAATGAAGGTCTTTCCAAGCTGGACAATCCTGTTTCATGGCATGGTGGTGGGCGCCTTGTTCGGGGTGGAATTCGGCCTGGTTTACGAGGGTCTTGAATACACGCTGGCTTCCCGCGTTTATGTACTGCTCTATACAGCCCCGTTCTTTACGGCCCTCGGGGCACATTTGTTCCTGAAGGGGGACAGGCTCAACCCCTGGAAGGGAGCGGGTCTTGTCCTCGCCTTTTTCGGGATTGTCACGCTGTTTTTAAAAAGAATGGGCTCCTTTTCCATAGAGGCCCTCCCCGGGGATTTGATGGCACTGGTAGCCGGTGCCTTCTGGGGTGCAACAACCGTCTACATAAAACGATTCCTGGCCCGGAAAACCCAATCGCTCCAGACACTCTTTTACCAGGTATTCTTTTCAGCGCCCCTCCTGTTTGCGTTCAGTTTCCTCATGGAGTCTCCCATGGTGATGGGCGTAACCTTTGCAGGTCTGACAGCCCTCTTTTACCAATGCATCATCGTGGCCTTTCTCAGTTATCTTGTTTGGTTTGAGCTGATCCACCGCTACCCCGTGAGCCTGTTACACGCCTTTTCCTTTTTTACGCCGGTGTTCGGTGTGTTTCTGAGCGGGGTCCTGATCCTGGGGGAGCCACTGCATCTCAATCTCCTCATTGCCCTGTTACTCGTCAGTGCGGGCATGGTTCTGGTCAATCGCCAATCTGCAACTGCCCACGAATGAGCATAACCGCACGTCAAAGGAGCAAGAAAAAGTTATGAATGACCTTATCTGTTACTGTTTTGGACATACTGCTGATGACATCCGAAAGGATGTAAAAGAGAACGGCCGCTCTACGATCATGGAGAAGATCATGGCCGAGAAAAGACAGGGTGGGTGCAATTGTGCAGAAACGAACCCGAAAGGCAGGTGATGTCTGGCTGATGTCCGCCGTGTCGCGGAACAGGCAGGCCATCGAAATCTCGCCCAAACGGCTCGTCTGAACATGATCGGGTAGACAGTCCCTTCTCGTTTTTTTCGAATCGGAGTAATGGATGCTGAGTAATCCATTGCTCCGACATTTCCACAGGAACGGCGATTCACTGTCACCTATCCTGCGGTGGCCGCAGCCCGTTCTTCCTGGCTCAATTCCGAAAGGCGCTCTATTTCATTCATTTCAAGCCCGAGCTCCTCTGCAACCTTTTTCCCATACTCTGGGTCCGCCTTGTGAAATAATGCGGTTTGACGCATCTGGATGCGCTTTTGTGCGCCCCCAAAGTGGGCCACGATGTTCCCCACCAACCGCTCCCGTGCGGCCTCGTCCATGACGTTCCGGTAAAGGTTGCCGGCCTGTACAAAATCATCGTTGGGATGGGTGAACGGGAAACGGCCTGCCTCACCTGAAAGTTCAAAGAAAGGCTCTCCAGCCCCGGGGTCAGGATCTGCATCTCAAGGGTCCAGGAAGGGTGGTCACCTTTTTCGATGGAAGTGTAGAGATCGCGGGTGGCGTGGGCCGGGTCTTTTCCGGCAAGGCTTCCCGCCTCCTCCAGGGTCAGGTTCTTAGCCCCTGGTCGGTCTTGCGCCTCGAAAAGAATACGTCAAGGCAAAAAAAACCCGCCGAACTTTTTAATCTATTGAAGGTTATTGCAGAGAACGATCAGATCGAGGTGATTCAGTGAAGGCGGGTGATTTCGTCGGCGGGAAAGTTGGGCCATGCTGTGGGCTCCCCGTTCCTGGTGGCCTTAACCCCTTTTCCCTTGGCCAGGACTTCACCGATGGCGGTTACTTCAATACCTGCATTGCGGATTTGTTCCGTGAGAGGCTCAACATGTTCTTTTTTGCAGCAGATAAGGAGCGATCCTGAACCGATCAGGCCCAGGGGTGAAATGCCAAACATTGAACAGATTTTGCTGGTGATGGGATAAACGGGGATGTCCTCCATGCGGACCCTTATGGTACAGCCTCCGGCCATGCTCAATTCGGAAACGGCGGTGGCCAGACCCCCTTCAGTGACATCGTGCATGGCGGAAACACCCTTGCAAGCTGCCCCAATGCGCGCCTCTTCAAGGATGGACAGCATCGAAAGAAACCCTTGCCCGGATAGTATTTCTCTTTGAGAGAGGCCCTGTTTTGTCAACCTGTTCCCAAACTCCCTGGCAATGATGGCGGTCCCTTCCACCGCCACCCGCTTGGTCATGAGGACCACATCACCTGGAGACATCCGGCTCTTGTCGATCAGGCCTGCCCGTTCAACGGTCCCCGCCATCATCCCGGAGACAACCGGTTTTTGAACGGCCTCTGTAATTTCTGTATGTCCCCCGCAGATAGTAATACCATGCCGACGGCAGATCCTGGATAAATCTCCCATGACCCGGTGAATAGCCAGTGCACTGGTCCCCACGGGGAAAAGAAGGGAGGTGAGCATCCAGCGCGGTGTTGCCCCGGATGTTGCAATATCATTGGCGCTCACCAGGACCGCGTACAATCCGATGGAATCAGTTACAAAAGTCACAGGATCGGATTTGAGAACCAGCACCTCTTCTCCCTGGATATCCACTGCCGCGGTATCTTCCCCTACCCCTGGACCGATGATCACTGACGGCTCGTCGAAGGAAAACTCCGAGAGGAACTTTCTCAGGAAATGGTTCGGGAGTTTTCCCGCGGGCAGAGGTTGCCCCATCTCTATAATTTTCTGCAGGCCTTCCAGGGTGGAGATGGTGAAGGCACGCTCCACTTTCAGCCTCTTTTTCCCATGATTATCCAGAAATACGGTGATGGCGCCGGCTCTCGTCCCCGCGTCCATGTCAAAGGCGAAATCCCCCACCATGAGAATATTTTCAGGCTTGATTCCCATTTTCTCGGCCGCCCAGAGAATGCCCTCCGGGTGAGGCTTAGGCTTCAATTCATCATCTCGGGTGATCACCACATCAAAATCGGAAATGTTGGTACCTTCAAAGTTTTCAAGCGCCCGTATCACCGTCTTCAGGGTGTTCCGGGTCAGTATCCCGAGGAGGATGCCCCGTTTTTTCAGCAGTGAAAGAGTCGCCTCCGCCCCCGTGTTGGGCTCGGATATCTCCGCCCCCTTCGTTTCAAACCTGTCAAGAATATTCGATACTTCCCGCCGGCGCTCCGGATCGGTAACGCCTCTCATGTACTCGAGCACAGGAATTTCGTGGGGGCATCCGATGGCTGCCTTGATTTCGTCAAAATCCAGGGCTCCGGGTTTCGTCAGGGTCCCGTCAAAGTCGAACAGGACCATCTTTATGTGATTTTGCGCATTGGTTTCCATGGGCCAAAAATAGCCTCCAGGAGAATTATTATCAAGCAAGAAAGCGCGACTGTGTGCAAAATCGGTGTTGCCCAAAGAGGCACCATAATGATAAACAAGGTTCCTATGAAAGAATCCCGTCTCCCTTTCATAAAAACGCTGCGCCACTTCAAGACGCTGCAGGTCTATTTTGTTGAGAACCGATGGGCCCTCATCATCGGTCTCGCCTGCCTGCTGCTCGTTGACCTCCTGCAGGTGATCATCCCGCTGATCATCAAGAAGGCTGTCGATCTGCTCACCAGGGGGATGGCGACGCCCGGTTTGCTCTTTCAGGAAGGCCTTACTATTGTTGGGATCGCATTTGCCATCGGACTCCTGCGCTACGTGTGGAGACGTCTCATTTTCGGGCATTCGAGGAAGGTGGAAAAAGGGCTTCGAAACCGTCTCTACGAGCACCTCCAGACCCTCTCACCTTCCTTCTATCAGAGGATGAAAACAGGGGACTTGATGGCCCGGGCCATAAATGATATCAACGCCATCCGGATGGCAACGGGTATGGGGCTTGTGGCCCTGACGGACGGAACCGTCCTCGGACTTGCGGCCATTGGCTTCATGATTTCAATCAGCCCGCAGCTCACTGCCATTTCCCTCATCCCCGCACCGATTATCGTCCTTTTCACCCGGATACTCACCCAACGGATGTCCATAGGATTCGAAACGGTGCAGAAAACCTTTTCAGATGTGACGGAACGTGTGCGGGAGGCGTTCGCGGGCATACGCGTGGTGAAGGCGTTCAACCGGGAGGAATGGGAGTATAAACGGGTCAAAGCCGAAGGGGAACGATACGTCTCCGAGAACATGCGTCTGGCAAGAATCCTGGCCCTGTTTTTCCCCATGATGGTCCTGTTCACGAACCTGGGGCTTGCCATTGTCCTGTGGATGGGAGGTCGACTCGCCATCTTCGGAAAAATCAGCACAGGAGACTTCGTTGCCTTTATCAGCTATCTGAACCTCCTTACATGGCCCATGATGGCCATGGGCTGGGTGACAAACATGGTGCAGCGGGGCTCGGCATCCATGCGACGGATCAACGCCATCCTGGAAGAACAGCCTGAAATCACAGACCCGGCAGTCCCCATAACCATGCCGAATATTCGCGGTGAATTAGAAATAAAGGACATGAGCTTCCAGTACCCGGATAAGTCCTCGCCGCAACTGAAGGAAATAGATCTTCACATTATGCCCGGGGAAACGGTTGCTTTCGCGGGAAAAGTGGGTTCGGGAAAGACCACCCTCTTGAAGGCAATGGCTAGGCTCGTCGAACTCCCTCCCGGGACCTTTTTCCTGGACGGGCACGACGCGGTGCATATCCCACTTCGACGCTTGCGAGAGAATATTGGATTTGTTCCCCAGGAGGTGTTTCTTTTTTCCGACACGGTGCAGCAGAACCTCCTGCTGGGCAGGGAAGACATCCCCGGGGAAGCCCTGGACAGGGTCCTGAATATTGCGGCCATGAAGGATAAAATGGAAGACCTTGACGGGGGGGTAGAAGCAATTCTGGGTGAGCGGGGAATAAGCCTTTCAGGCGGGCAGCGGCAGCGTCTCACCGTAGCGAGAGCCCTTGTGACCGATCCCCCTGTCCTAATTCTGGACGACGCCTTTTCCATGGTGGACACTAGGACGGAAGAAAGGATTCTGAATCGCATCTTTAGCATCAGGGAAGGGAAAACGACCATTATCGTGTCCCACCGGCCATCTACCCTTTCGAGGGCTAACAGGATATTTGTCATGGAAGATGGTGAGATCGTGGAACAGGGAAGCCCGGAGTGCCTCTTGGCAAAAGGGGGCTTCTACACGCGGCTTTACGAGGAAAAAATCCTTGCCGAGGAGCTTGGTGCGTTAGAATAGGGAAAGGGTGATTGCATGCGGTGGGATTATGGATACATGGAAGAGGGAAAGCTGGGGAAACCGTATAATGTACGGCTTCTCAAGAGACTTCTCAGCTTTGCTTCTCCGTACAAGAAAATCATGATCCTGGCACTCGTCCTGTCAGTCGTGATCACTCTTTTTGATCTCGCCGTTCCCTACCTCACCAAGATTGCCATTGACCGGTATATCGTCTCCACCTGGTACAAGGTTTTTTTCACCCGTGGTGAAGATTTGCAAGGCCGGGCATCTTTGGAAAAATACGGTGCTCTTTTCATCAGGAGTAAAGACGGCTCCTTTGCCATCATTTCCCGCAGGAATCTCAGGAAAATAGACCCGGCTGAACTGCATGTGCTTCGCACAAACGGGCAAATTTCTGCCACGGAATATTACCGTATCACTCCCCGTAACGGAAATGCCGCCATTGTATCCCGGTTGCGGCCTGTCCCCGTTGAAATGGCAGACGGTTCCGTTGCGGTCAGCGCAGGCAGCTTGAATGGGCTCTCTCCAAAGAAGCTTGCTGCTCTCCGGGATCAGGACCTGCACGGCGTGGCGGCCGTGGGAGGTATCCTTTTGCTCGTTCTTTGTTTGGCATTCGGGCTGGGATATGGAGAATTCTATCTTCTGGAATATGCCGGCCAGCATATTATGCAGGATATCCGCCTGAAACTCTTTGAAACGATCCAAAAACAGGCGATCAGATTTTTTGACCAACAACCCCTGGGGAGACTCGTTACCAGGGTCACAAACGATGTGGAGAACCTCAACGAGATGTTCAAGACGGTCCTTGTTACCCTGTTCAAGGACATCTTCATCGTGGTGGGTATCCTCGCGATCCTCGTTTACCTCAACTGGAAGCTGGCCCTGATCTGCTTTATCCTCATGCCGGTTGTCTTCGGCATAGCGTTTCTCTTCAGTGCCATGGCACGGGAGGCTTTCCGCGAACTGCGTACAACGGTCGCCAGGATAAACGCGTTTTTGCAGGAGCGATTGAACGGCATGCAGGTGATCCAGCTCTTTTGCGCGGAAAAGAGTCAGCTTGGGACGCTCGAAAAGATCAACCATGAGAATTTTCTCGCCGGTATGAAGCAGATCAAGGTTTTTGCCGTATTCATGCCCATCATGGAACTCCTTTCCTCTTTTGCGATCGCCTTACTGCTCTGGTATGGCGGAAGACGGGTGATTGAAGCCCAGCTCACACTCGGGGCCCTGGTAGCCTTTATCAGCTATATGCAGATGTTTTTCAAACCCATCCGGGATATCTCTGAAAAATACAACATCATGCAGTCGGCCATGGCCTCAACAGAAAGGATCTTTCAATTCATGGACTTCAAGGAATACATCCCGGAACCTGAGAACCCGGCAACACCTTCCCAAGAGGAAGGACATCTTCTCTTCAAGAACGTTTCTTTCTCCTATGATGGAGAACAGACGGTGCTCCATGATGTCTCATTTGAACTGAAGCCCGGGGAAACCCTCGCGATCGTCGGCCCCACCGGGGCGGGTAAGACCACCATTGTGAATCTCATCGAGCGGTTTTATGATCCTGACCGGGGCGTGATTTTTCTCGACGGCATAGACTTGAGAAACTGGAACAAGCGTGAACTGCGCGTCCGAATGGGTCTGGTAATGCAGGACGTGTTTCTTTTTGCGGGGAACCTCGCCGACAATATTACCCTCGGCAGGACAGCCGTGCACGGGCCTGTCATGGAATCGGCAGCGACGCTTGTCAACCTGGAATCGCTGGTAAGGAAGATGCCGGGAGCATGGGAACAGGAAATCGGAGAGAGGGGTGCCACCCTTTCCGCGGGAGAACGGCAGCTCCTTTCTTTTGCCCGGGGGATTGCGACCGATCCCCCCCTCTTGATCCTGGACGAGGCAACGTCCAGCGTGGATCCCGAGACGGAAGGCCTCATCCAGGAGGCCATCACGCGCATGACCTCTTCCCACACAACCCTTGTCATCGCGCACAGGCTTTCCACCGTGCGTCATGCGGACCGGATCCTGGTTCTCCACAGGGGGAGGATCCGGGAGCAGGGAACACACCAGGAACTGATGGATCAAAAGGGAATCTATTACAAGCTCAACATGCTCAGGAGCGTGTGAGTTTTTCCAATTCCAGCAAGACAAAACGGCAATCACGATAAAGCCAGGGGTTCTGAATGTTCAGCTATGTATTCATGAAAATCCTTGAAATGAGGCCAAGATCCTACGATCGCCGCATGCAAAAGGCAAGCAGGGGCCGCACACGGCAAATGAAAGAGAAAATAGCAGGACAGATGCCTGAAAAGGGCCATGTGCTCGAAATCGGTTGCGGCACCGGGGAACTCGCCGGCTTTATGGTTGAACGCGGATGTACCGTGGAGGGATTTGACCTAAGCCCTTCCATGGTAGGGGCGGCCATGGAGAGATTAGAAAAAGAGAATTTAAGCGGCAGATTTTCTGTGAAGTGCATGGGAGTCGAAGGTATGGACGATTTCCCAGACGAAAATTTTGATGCAGTTGTTTCCACCTTGGCTCTGAGTGAACTCAGTGACGATGAGAGGCGCTTTGCCCTGAAACACGCGTCACGGATCCTCAAGCCCGGTGGACGGTTGGTTATAGCAGACGAGGTTGTACCACGGACCAAAGTGCGGAGGTTTATTCATTCCGTGGCAAGGCTGCCCCTGCTTATTTTGACCTATCTCATAACGGGCACATCAACGCGTCCCATATCGGGCCTTTCGAGTCAAATAAAGGAAACGGGATTGTCCGTCCGGAAAGAAGAGCGAAGCCAGGGTGATTCGTTTGCCTTTGTAATTGCTCTGAAAGAAAAGTGAGTACAGAACATGATGTTCTCAAAAACCATATGGGGATTCCTGTTCAGGCTTTTTCCATGCCCAACAAGAGTGGGGCTCCGCCGCATAGGGAATCCAGGCCCGGATAGTCCTGTCCTTGTTACCTGCAACTTCCATCTGACTGTGCAAAGGCTCAAGAAAATTCTGCACAGCCTGGATCTGTGGCTCTTGGTGGCTGATTCCAAGGGCGTCAACGTCTGGTGCGCGGCCGGTGCCGAGGAGTTTAACACCCATTCAGTGGTCTCGGCCGTGAAAACCAGTGGAATTGGAGACATGGTAACCCATCGTACCCTTATCCTGCCCCCTTTGGGCGCACCAGGCATACGAGCGGCGGACGTGAGGGCGAAAACCGGGTGGCAAACAAAATGGGGCCCGGTGTATGCCAAGGACATTCCTCGCTTCAAGGAAAGGGGGTTCAGGAGAGATGAAAGCATGAAGCGGATCAGATACGATCTAAAGGAGAGGTTCGACACGGCCATTGGCGCCCTTTTTCCGTTTTACTTTCTGGGTGTGATCATTTTTCTTGTCTTCTTCCGCGATTTCTTGTTTGATTATCTTGTGGCCGGCGCAGCAGCCTTCCTTGCTTTCCTCTCATTGTGTCCGTGGATACCGGGCAAAAGGGGAATAACGAAGGCTATTCTTTGCGATGCTATCCTGCTTGCCATGGTTTTGACTTTCGAATTTCTCCCCGGATTCGATACCCGTCTATTTCTCCCCCTTCTGATCATTGCCATGGTCATGGTACCCCTCTATGGTTTGGAGCTTGGCGGGATCGCCTCCACCATGAAGAGCGACCTTGATCCATTCCTCGCGAAGCATGGCATTGGCGCCATAGGAAACATTTCCTTTGCCGGTACGATCCGGACTGAAATCCTTAATGGATATCGGGTCCTGACCTGTGATCGCGAAATTTGTAATGGTTGCCGCACTTGCACTGAGATCTGTCCGCAGGGAGTCTGGCAGATGGGCCAAGATAACCGGGCCGAAATGATAAGGAAGGGTGCATGCACTGCATGCAGGGCATGCCTGGTACAATGTGAAACAGGTGCCATACAGGCACCAACGATACAACCGCCGAAAGCATATCAGTAATTCTTTCCGAGCCGGCGGCTGTACAAGATAATACCAAATTGCTCAATGGGGGTATCAAAAACAGGCAAGTCACATGGGAAGATTGGGATATATTACACAGTTTTTGGGGTTGAAGAGAAGCACGGTGGGGATGCTGGTCATGGTCATCCTCGTAGGCATGGGGGAAAAGATGGCCGAGCGCTTCCTGCCTATCTATCTCATGGCTCTGGGCGGAGGAGCCCTTTCCATCGGATTCCTGAACGGTCTTGACAACCTCCTTTCGGCCCTCTACTCCTTCCCGGGAGGGTATCTCTCCGACCGGCTCGGCACCAAGCGGGCATTACTCATTTTCAACATCATCGCCATGACAGGATTCATCATCGTTCTGCTGATCCCCACGTGGCAGGCCGTGCTGGTTGGTGCCTTTTTCTTCCTTTCCTGGACGGCCGTTTCACTGCCTGCAACCATGAGTCTCGTGGCCAAGGTACTCCCCATGAACAAGCGAACCATGGGAGTGACCATGCATTCCCTGGTCCGAAGGATTCCCATGGCTCTGGGCCCGATTCTGGGTGGCCTGTGCATCGGGTTCTGGGGAGAAAAAGACGGGGTGCGGGTTGCATTTGTGGTGGCGCTCCTGCTTTCCCTTGTCGCCTTGGTATTGCAGCAGATGCTCATTGAGGAAGACGCACCCGGCCCGAAAGCTTTTGAAAAAGAGATTCAATCCCGAAAAAACCCGCTCAGACTCTTTCGCCTCATGAGCCCGTCACTCAAACGGCTTCTCGTATCCGATATCCTGGTCCGTTTCTGTGAGCAGATTCCTTACGCCTTTGTCGTGGTGTGGGCCATGAAAACCATTGCCAGGCCGGTAACCGCCTTCCAGTTCGGCATCCTGACCAGCATAGAGATGGGCACCGCACTCCTCATCTACATTCCGGTCGCCTATTTTGCCGACCGAAGCGGGAAAAAACCTTTCGTGGTGGTGACCTTCGGATTTTTCACCCTGTTCCCGCTGGTGCTCCTTTTCTGTCATTCCTTCGCCTGGCTGGCGTCCGCCTTTGTCCTGCGTGGGCTCAAGGAATTTGGTGAACCCACCAGGAAGGCCCTGATCATGGACCTGGCCCCGGAAGACCTCAAGGCGGCCATGTTCGGCCTCTATTATCTCCTGCGGGACGTGGTTGTATCGGTAGCGGCCTTCGGGGGCGCTTTCCTGTGGCAGGTGAGCCCTGCAACGAACTTCCTGGCGGCCTTCGGGTTCGGTCTCCTTGGCACGATGGTGTTCGCTTTGTGGGGAAAAGACCTGACAAGGGAAGAAGGCGCTTAATTTCGTGGTGAACTACGTTTTTCTTTCGATTTTGCTTGACTCTGTGATGTTATTCCTATCTAATTATACGCAGGTCTTTGCCTCCAGCACCTCATTTTAATCCTGAAACTGCCCCAGTAACGAAAGACTTCGCAATGTACCTGTTTGCTCTTGCCAGGTTTCTTTGCTGTTTAGGTGGAGCAGATTCAATATGCACCGAGAAAGAGTTCCTTTGAAAGTCGTCCTCATTTATCCTCAATTTCCAGATACATTCTGGAGCTTTAAGCATGCGCTGAAATTCATTCACAAGAAAAGCGCCTATCCACCCTTGGGCCTCCTGACGGTGGCGGCCATGCTACCGGAACCATGGGAAAAACGCCTCCTTGACCTCAATGTGACGAGGCTCAGGGAGAGCGATTTGGCATGGGCTGATTACGCCTTTATCAGCGGCATGGTTGTACAGAGGGATTCCGCGCATCAGATTGTAGCCCGGTGCAAGAAAGCCGGTGTCAAGGTGATTGCCGGAGGGCCGCTTTTCACGAGTGAGTACCAGGAGTTTCCAGAGGTCGATCATTTCGTATTGAACGAAGCCGAACTCACTCTTCCTCCATTCCTCGAAGACCTTGCGCAGGGATGCGCCAAGCACCTTTATAGAACCCGGGCATTCGGCGACATCAAGAAAACGCCGGTTCCCGCCTGGGAGCTGGCCTCAATGAAAAAGTACGCCGCAATGAGCGTCCAGTTCTCGCGGGGCTGTCCGTTCAATTGCGAATTCTGCAATGTGACCGCCTTGTTCGGACACCGGCCGCGTATCAAGGACGCTGAACAAATTATCGCCGAACTGGATGCGCTCTACCGCCACGGATGGCGAGGGCAGGTATTTTTTGTGGATGATAATTTCATCGGCAACAAGAAATATCTCAAGACCCAGTTGCTGCCGGCGTTAATTGCTTGGCGGCAGGACAAGAAGGGTATGCCGTTCAATACGGAGGTCTCCATCAACCTGGCTGACGACGAACCGTTGATGGAAATGATGGTGGAGGCGGGATTTGACGCGGTTTTCATCGGAATCGAGACGCCCGACGAGGGGAGCCTTGCTGAATGCAATAAAATGCAGAACAAGAACCGAGATCTGGCGGAAAGCGTCAAGACCATTCAGAAAGCTGGCTTGCAGGTTCAGGGTGGTTTTATCGTCGGGTTTGACAATGATACACCCTCTATTTTTCAGAGGCAGATCGATTTTATCCAGAAGAGTGGAATCGTGACGGCCATGGTTGGGCTCCTTCAGGCTCCTACCGGCACAAGGCTTTACGAACGTTTGAAGGAGGAAGGACGTTTGCTGGGCAATATGTCCGGGGATACTGATGGCACGACCAACATCATCCCCCGCATGGACCTCGATTCGCTTCGCGAGGGTTATCACCGGATCATGAACCAGATCTATTCGCCCAAACAATATTATGAACGTGTTAAGATTTTCTTGCAGGAGTACAAAAGCCCCAATGTCAAGATTCCCCTTGACTTTCAGCGTATCCTCGCCTTTTTTCGATCCAATATCCGCTTGGGCGTTTTTGGGCGGGAACGATTCCAGTACTGGAAAATCCTGTTTTGGACCCTCTCACGACGTCCCGGTTTGCTTCAAGTGGCGATCACTCTGGCGATTTACGGTCATCACTTCAGAAAGGTATGCAGACTGCACCTCCAATAGTCATTACTGATCAGGGAGACAGGATGACAGGCCTAGGTTGGCCTTTCTTGTAACCTGGTGAAGAATTCTTGAAAACAAAATGCATTATGAGGTATTAACCACCACGATGGAGAGGAGGATTTATGAGTAAAGCAAAAGACGGAGACAAGGTGAAAGTGCACTATACGGGACAGTTGGAGAACGGAGACGTTTTCGACAGTTCGAAACAGCGCGATCCGCTTGAATTCGTTATCGGGAGTGGGAATGTCCTCCCTGGTTTTGAAAACGGGATCATCGACATGGAAGTAGGAGATTCAAAGCGTATCACCATTTCGCCGGAGGAAGGCTACGGAGAAAAGCGGGAGGAACTGGTGGTGACAGTGATGAGGAACGAGTTTCCCGACCACATTGCACCCGCCGTTGGTCAGCAATTACAGATCAAGCAGGAGAAAGGTGATATCCTCAACGTGAATATCACCGCCCTTGATGAAGAGAGTATTACCCTGGACGCGAACCATCCCTTGGCGGGACATACTCTGCTCTTTGAGGTGGAACTGATGGAGATTGCCTGATTCGCGTCTCTCTCAAGATTTTTCACAAAGAGATCACCCATAATCCTTTCCCATGGAAAAGGCCCAATCGTAGCTGATTGGGCCTCTTTTATTCTGGCTCCCCGGGACAGACTCGAACTGCCGACCAAGTGGTTAATCCCGCCGCCGGCGGGACTCTACCGACTCCCTGTTGCCTGCAGGTAACGGGCAA
>CAZJRD010000039.1:0-2288 GCA_964548365.1 uncultured Desulfobacteraceae bacterium
CCCTTTTTCTGGCCTTTCGCCTGGTTCGTTTGGCCATGTCTTCCGGGTAAAGGAATGGGTGATATATTTTCCACCTCTTATGCAGCCAGGTCCAATGATCAGGGTGCTCTGAAATAATCTTTTCAATGATATTGCTTTGGAGCTGAGCCGCTTCATTGATACTTTGTTCCTTGTCTGACTCGTAGTTAACGGGGATCTCAGGAAAAAATATGAGACGGTGGTGAATGAGGTCGCTTGATCGGACAATGAACATAGGAACTATTGGGATATGATATTTTCTGGCAAGGGCAGGAACCAGTGTCATGGTTGCTGTTAACTTGCCAAAAAACAGGCAAGGGATATTCTGTTTATAGCCCTCTCTTCTGTCCGCGAAGATCACGAGGTCCTGCCCGTTTTTCAGCCTTTTTATTGCCTGCCTGAGCCCGTTTTCCTTGTAAAGGATCCGGACCTCGAACCGCTGGTTGTTAAGCACACGTTCTTTTTCAAGGAGAGGATTGTCGATGGAACGCACGATAAAGTTCAGGGTGTTGATTGTGCTCGCGTAATATGCGTGGGCGTATTCCCAATTGCCGAAATGCGCCCCTAATAGGATCACCGAGCTGTTTTTTTTCTTTGCCGCGTCCAGATACTCCTTGCCTTCAACTTGAACCAGCGACCTGAGAGTCTCCTCACTCATATTCCTGAGGAGTACCCATTCATTTCCGGTCATGCCGAACTGTTCGAAGCTCTTTCTGGCGATGGTTTCAACCTCACTCTGATCTTTTTCATTTGCAAAGGCAAACCGAAGATTCCTCATGGAGATCCTTCGGTGGGAGAAATCCAGGATATAAAAAAGCCGACCGAAAGACTTCCCTATCAACAGCCATGGTTTCATGGGGAAAACGCGCGAGACCGAAACATACGCGAGTACCGCCAGGTGGACAACCCGATGACCAATATGGTGTCTTTTTGGTTCTTTTTTCTCCATTGAAGTTGGCTTTACTCCGAGTGTCCCGCCTCGACGGTTGTGACTGGTTTTGCCTCATCTATGAGCATGATGGGGATATCATCCCTGATCTCATAGAGGAGTTTGCAATGGTCGCAGATGAGCCCATTTCCTTCCTTGTTCAGGTGAATTTCTCCCTTGCACTTGGGGCAGGCGAGAATATCTAGTAGTTCTTTGCTGATGGCCATGTTTCACCCTCCTTGCTCATTAAGTTCTCTGGTCCGGGTTTTTTCATCTATTTTCCAGATCCGCCTTCAGAAAAACAAGCATTTTTTCTGAGAGGCCGTTCAATAGGGGGTAGCTGTGTGAAGGATGCAATCCTTCTATGCCGGGGAGAGAAACCATTTCAAGGCGTATGGAATCGGAATCGTTTCTTGGGGGAAGCATCTCCTGGAGTGAATGGATAAGGGCCGCACGTTCGCTTGCGGCTCCTTCATCTCTATTGAAAAGGTCCCTTTCCAGATCGCACATTGCGGACATGACCCTCTTCTGTACTCCACCTTCACTTGAGATGCTGATTTCTCGGGAGACGAAGGAAAGCGGGTCCCCCATATGAAAGGATGCTTTTGGGAGGTCTTGAATCAGATCGAGCTGGGACACAGCTTCTTCAAAGAGGGTGCTGACATAAGTATGTATCGCCTCATCAAAGGTTACCAGGATGGTTTCCTCTTGAATCAGCCCACCAAAAAGGCCCAGCCAGGCTTTACAGATATCCTCAAACAGATCCTGTTCTATAACGGGGTGTAAAAGCGAGGAAGAGAGATCATCCATAAAGTCCGGGACCTCAGCCCCTTCGCCCAGTGCATCCTTCAACGGGGATCCCTGGTGCCTTGAATGGCGGAGGGCGTTTTCCGCCTCCTGTTGTTCCCTCTCCAACCGTGCAGCCAGGTGCAGGATGAGATGCCATTTCAGACCCTCATTCCTTTTCAATTCGAGAGAATTGATCGCGGACCCTTCGCGGACCATTTTCTGGATTTCCCATCGTGTAGGTTCACGAATCCATTTCGCTGTGGACAGGAATGATAGTGCGGATCGATCGGAATGGTCTTTCATCCAGGCGCGGTATTCCTCCAGCAGTCTTGGGAAACCTTCGGGCGGTTTCAAATCCTCGGGAGGGCGGAGAACGGAATAGGATGAGGGACTGTCATTATCCCCATTTTCCGCTGCCGAGCCCATGTACCAGGGGAGACAGACCCCTGGTGGTCCGAAAAGGAATGATGCACGCTCCAGCATTCCTTTGCTAAGGCCCAGAGGAGGAAAGACCAGTGTGGTTTTTTTCCCCTCTTGCATGTGCACCCCCTAT
>CAZJRD010000039.1:2388-30863 GCA_964548365.1 uncultured Desulfobacteraceae bacterium
ACAAAGGCAGCCCAAAACATGAGCTGCCCTCGCATTATCCAACGTGAAATTAGTCTTCCTGCAGTTCCTTCAGATCCAGGAAATAGTCCAGCACCTCAGGATTCCGCAGGGCATCTTTGTTCAGGACGGGTTGACCGTGAATAACTTTTTTAACTGCCAGCTCCACCTTTTTCATATTCAGTGTATAGGGGATATCAGGAACGGGAAGAATTTTCGCCGGCACATGACGCGGTGACGCGTTGCTCCGAATGGTTGCTCTGATCTTTGTCTTGATATCGTCTGTGAGTTCATATCCCTCAGCCATTTTCACGAAAAGAATAACCCGCACATCGTTTTTCCAGTTCTGCCCCACCACCAGGCTGTCCTCAATCTCTTCAAGCTGCTCAACCTGCCGGTAGATTTCGGCTGTGCCGATGCGCACTCCCCCGGGATTCAGGGTGGCGTCGGAACGGCCATAGATGACGACCCCACCATGCTCATTTACTTCAATGAAGTCTCCATGTCTCCATACGTTGGGATACACATCAAAATAGGCGGCGTGATATTTTTCACCGTTGGGATCGTCCCAGAAATAGATGGGCATCGATGGAAACGGGGCCATGCAAACCAGTTCACCCTGCTTATTGGTCATCGGTTTTCCCTGCTCATCAAATGCCTCCACCTTCATTGCAAGGCCACGGCATTGCAATTCCCCTGCGTAAACGGGCCCCATAGGATTCCCCAAGGCAAAGCATCCATTGAGGTCGGTCCCTCCTGAAATGGAAGCGAGTTGGAGATCATTTTTTATTTCACTGTAGACGTATTCAAACCCTTCTATGGAGAGGGGTGAGCCCGTGGAAAGAACGGCCTTGAGCGGGGTAAGGTCATATTCTTTCCCAGGTTTCACACCGGCGTTTTGCAGGGCGGCGATATAGCCTGCGCTCGTACCGAAAACAGTGATTTTTTCGTCCTGTGCCATTTTCCATAAGGCACCCGGGTCCGGATGAAAGGGATTTCCATCAAACAAGACAAGGGTTGCACCCGTTGAGAGGGAACTGGTGAGCCAATTCCACATCATCCATCCGCAGGTAGTAAAATAGAAAATGCAGTCCTCGCGTTTCAGGTCGGCGTGGAGCATGATCTCTTTCATGTGATGAATAAGAATTCCCCCTGCGCTCTGGACCATGCATTTGGGGAGCCCCGTTGTGCCGGATGAATACATGATGTAGAGAGGGTGATCAAAGGGAAGTTGTGTAAATTCTATCTCAAGTCCTGATTCAGCGGATCTAAAATTATCGTAATGAACCGCGTTTGGCACCGAACTGATATCCGGCTTCTGCTGCGTGTAGGGAACCACCACCACTTTTTCGATGCTGGGCAGTTGCTTGAGAATATTTGATATCCGCTCAAGGGAGTCGAATTTTCTACCCTTGAATGAATAGCCGTTTGCGGTGAAGATAACCCTGGGCTTGATTTGACCGAAGCGATCCAGGACACCTTTAATGCCGAAATCGGGGGAGCACGAAGACCAGGTCGCCCCCAGACTGGCGGCGGCGAGCATCCCAATAATCGCCTCCGGCATATTGGGTATGAATCCGACGACTCTATCACCGGGCTGAATACCCATGTCTTTTAAGGGCTTCGCCAGGCGTGCCACCGCATCATAGAGTTCCGCGTAGGTCATTCGTGTTTTATCCTGGTCTTCGCCTTTGAAGATCAGTGCGATCTCATCATCCCGGAATCGGAGGAGGTTCTCGGCAAAATTGAGCTGAGCACCTGAAAACCATTTGGCGCCGGGCATTTTAGTCACATCATCTATGACGTCCTCATAGGGTTTGGAGGCCTTGATATCTCCAAAATCCCACATGGTTGCCCAGAATTCGGGGATATTTTCAACAGACCATTCATAAAGGGCATTGTATTCATTGAAATTTTTGCCAAACTTGTCGTTGATGGTCTGCATAAAGCGATACATGTTTGTTTGTTTTATTCGTTCCTCTGTAGGCTTCCACAACAATCTACTCATGATGGACCTCCTCAACTCCATTTAGTGATTTCTTATATTCCCGGATCATTTTTTTGTGCCCATTCACAAATAAATTTTGGGCACGAGTGAGTTTCCAAATTGATCTATGGATGGAAACTCCCTCTGTTTTGAACTTCACTTTGTACCGTGTAGGATTTATAGCACCAAAAGAGCAATCTTTCAAAGAATTTTCGTCACCCAGCCTCCGGGTTCACCAGTCACTGAACACACTGCCAGCTTTTTCGTTTTCTTAAAACAATTTTTCTTGACATCAAACTCAGAGTTCTTGTAACTATTATAAGATATTGAGATCCTTTCCTGTGAGTGCATAAGAAATCTGTTACTGTTTGACATATTGAATGAACTCTTCTAAGGTAATCCGAACACGCGAAATTTGGTTTGAACGTCAGATATCCAGATCTGCTTGACTCCGAATAGAAGCAACTGTTTTTGCTGAGAGGCGCATATGCTGAGAGTAGAAGGGGTGTACAAGAGCTTCGGCGGTTTAATGGCAGTGTGTGACTGTTCCTTCAAGGTTGAAAAGGGCTCCATCACCGGGCTTATAGGGCCAAACGGGGCAGGAAAGACCACCCTTTTCAACATCATCGCTGGCCGCTACAAGCCTGACCGGGGCCGGATATTTTTTGAAGACCAGGAAATTGACGGCCTTCCCCCTCACAAAATCTTCCACCAGAAACTCTACAGGACATTTCAGATTACCCGCGAATTTGCCCAGATGACCGTTCTTGAAAACCTGATGCTCATGCCGGAAGATCAGATCGGCGAGAATATATGGAATACCTGGTTCAGGGGCGGATCGGTCAAGCGGCAGGAACATGAATTATTGAAAAAGGCCGAAGAGGTCCTTGATTTTGTTGAGCTGGGAGACCTCAAGAATGAGTACGCCGGATCTCTCTCGGGTGGGCAGAAGAAGCTCCTGGAACTAGGGCGGAGCCTGATGGCTGATCCGGAGATGGTCCTCCTGGATGAACCCGGGGCAGGGGTGAATCCAACCCTTATGAGAAAGCTCGTGGACAACATCAGGCGGCTGCGCGACGAAAAGAACATAACCTTCCTGCTGATCGAACACAATATGGATTTGATAATGGAACTCTGCAACCCGATCATCGTCATGAGCGAGGGGAGAAAATTGGCTGAAGGGGCCCCTGAAGAAATTCGGAACAACGAACAGGTCCTGGAGGCGTACCTGGGAGGACAATATCGATGACTATCCTTAAGGCCGAGGGAATCTCAGCTGGTTATACGGAACTCGATATCCTGCAGAACGTGAGTATGAAGGTGAAATCCAACCAGATCGTTTCGATCATCGGTCCGAACGGGGCGGGCAAGTCAACGCTGCTCAAGTCCATTTTCGGAATCCTGAATCCGAGAAAAGGGCGCATTGTATTAAAGGACGAGGATATCACCGGATTGAAGCCCAATAAAGTAGCAAGAAAAGGAATCAGCTATGTACCCCAGGTGAGCAATGTTTTCCCTTCTCTCACCATCCAGGAAAACCTGGAGATGGGAGCGTTTATCCGGACTGATGACTTCGGGGGCAGAATGGACGAGATCTACAACCTTTTCCCAACGCTGCGGGAAAAGAGAAAACAAAAGGCAGGCCAACTGTCAGGCGGACAGCGGCAGATGGTGGCCATGGGAAGGGCCCTGATGCTTGATCCCATAGTTTTACTGCTGGATGAACCGTCGGCGGGATTGGCGCCTCTCCTGGTGTCCACGATTTTCGAAAAAATATTGGATATCAATAAGACCGGCGTTTCTATTGCCATTGTGGAGCAGAATGCGAAGGAGGCCCTCAAGATGGCGGACCATGGGTACGTTCTGGCCATGGGCAGGAATGTCCTTGATGATGAGGGGGAATCCCTTCTTGATAATGAAGAAGTGGCGAAGCTGTATCTAGGAGGCTGACAGAATGGCAGAGCTGTTTGTTTACGGGATTGTTCTGGGATGCATCATCTCTCTGGGTGCCATAGGTATTACCCTGGTGTACGGGATCGTCAGGATGGCCAATTTTGCGCATGGGGAGTTTATGACCGCCGGCGCCTATATCGCCCTGCTCATCGTCAGCGTAATACTTCCGTGGCTGGGCGTACCCGATACCACCTTCGGCCCTCTCTCCTTTGGATGGAGAATGCTGATTGCCTTCCCTGTAAGCATGGCGGCCGTTGCCTTTATCGGAATATTTTTTGACCGGTTGCTCTACAAGAAACTTCGCCTTAAGAACAGTAACGCCGTCATCCTTGCCATGTCTTCTCTTGGCGTTTCCTTTATGATCAGGATGATTATCCTCATTATAACGGGGCCTGACTATCGTTTTTACAGGCCGGGGATCATGCGTCCCGCGCTCCAGCTTCCCTTCGGCATAAAGATACGGCCCGACCAGATATTTATTGTGGCTCTGGTGGTCGTACTGGTTGTGCTTCTCCATCTTTTCCTTCAAAGAACGAAGATGGGAAAGGCAATGAGAGCCACCGCGGATAATACCGAACTGGCCCTTATTTCCGGCATTGATACCGAGGGTATCGTGATGTGGACTTGGGGGATAGGCGGGGGGTTGGCCGCGGCTGCCGGTATGCTTTACGGCATCGACGTACAGATTCATCCTGGTATGGGATGGAATTTTCTCATCCCACTTTTTGCTGCGGCAATCCTGGGAGGAATCGGCAATATGTACGGTGCGCTTGTCGGAGGGTTGGTCATCGGTATTGCCGAGCAGCTTTCAACCGCTGTACTGACTCCCACCTACAAACTGGCGGTAGCCTTCATAATCATGATCTTGATCCTGTTTATCAAACCTGAGGGTATCTTCGGAGGGAGCGATAAGTAATGGAAACGGGCAGTGTCATAGGATACCTGGTATCACTGGTTATTATGGCGAGTATCTACGGGGTTTTTTGCCTCGGTCTGAACATCCAGTGGGGATATACAGGTCTGTTCAATATTGGAATCGCCGGGTTTTTCTGCATAGGGGCCTATACGTCGGCCATGATCACAACTCCCGTGCCGAGCGGGATACTGGCGCAATACGTCCATCAGCTCTTTGGCCTGAACCTGCCTTTTGTTTTCGGGCTCCTCGGTGCCGCACTCATGTGCGGGCTGGTTGCTTTTCTTATCGGTGTTCCAACACTGCGACTGAGCGAGGATTACCTGGCTATTGCCACTCTGGGAATTGCTGAGACATTTCGTCTGATCTTTAATAATGAGAGATGGTTGGCCAACGGCCCTCAGGGACTCATGGGATTACCCCAGCCTCTCCACTCATTGATGGGTGGTCGGAATTATGATTATCTCTATTTGGTGATCGTCTTAATCGTCGTGGTTATTGTCTATCTCCTTATTGAGAAGGGAGTCAGGTCTCCCTGGGGAAGGGTCTTGCGGGCCGTCAGGGAGGATGAGATATCAGCCTCGGCCAGTGGAAAAGATGTATTCCGGTTCAAGATGCAATCACTTGTGTTCGGTTCAATGGTCATGGGCGTGGGAGGAGCCCTCTACGCTCATTACACCAAGGCCATATCTCCCGATGTGTTTACGCCCCTCTATGGGACATTCATTATCTGGGTCATGCTGATGGCAGGAGGAAGCGGCAACAACAAGGGCGCCCTCCTGGGGGCATATGTCATATGGGGGATTTGGATCGGCAGTGATTTCCTGATGGACATGCTTCCCGATGTTATCCGGGACAAAGGCCCGTATTTGCGCTTTCTCATAGTGGGTATCCTCCTTGAAGTCATCCTCATCTACCGCCCGCAGGGGATTCTGGGTGAAGAGAAAAAGGTATCAAAAATGTATAACTGAGACCATTTCCACGCTGTTTCATGGTGTCAGGATCGCCCCTGCGGAATGGGTTTCTTCCGAATCTCCCACAACAAATTGATTTGCTCACTCCTTCAGCTTCCGAGAACCAACCCTCAGTGTTTTTCTCATCTGGAAGTCCAATGAACAAACCGGTGGTCCGCGACTTGTCCGCGGGGGCCATCAAAGGTTGAGAAAATAATTGAAAGGCCCTGAGCCCTGCATCCAGGTAATCCCGTTTTTTCTTCAACTTATTCCAGAAAGTGCCGATTAAGATAATGCACCAAGAAAATCCATGCAGGAGAGACAAAGGAATTGGAAGCAAAAAGGGATTTTATCATGCCTGCCTCTTCCTCGGGGCAGAACGAGATGGAAATCCATCCTCTCTTTCTTTCCTTCCCGGGCCAGCTCGAGAAGGATTTTCTCGATGACTATTACTCGAACTCCCTGAAAACGGTCCGTTTCTCCCTGCTCGCGGGGATTGTTCTTTACGGTTTTTTCGGGATTCTTGATGCCACACTGGCCCCCGAGATGAAAAGTACCCTCTGGGCCATCCGATTCGGCGTGGTGTGTCCTTTTCTCGCAGGAGTAATCGGGTTCTCCTATTTTCCAGTATTTAGAAAGTTTTTTCAGCTGAGCGTCTCATCCGCAATGATCATCGCCGGTGCCGCAATTATTTATATGATTGCCATCCTTCCCCCGCCCGTGAACCAGACCTATTACGCCGGGCTCATTCTGGTTTTCATCTGGGGGTATACCTTCACCAGGGTTCGATTCATCTGGGCAACGTCCGCTAGCTGGATTCTGGTGGCCCTCTACGAATTTGTCGCCATCGGGCTGAGCAAAAGTCCGATTTCGGTCCTCATGAACAACAATTTTTTCTTTATCAGCTCCAACCTGGTGGGAATGTTTGCCTGCTATTTTATTGAATACTACACCCGGAGGGATTTCTTTCTCGCTTTCAGGCTGGAAAAAGAGCAGGAAAAGGTCAAGTCCGCCAATCGGCGTCTTGAGAAGATTGTGACGAAAAGAACCGCTGAACTCCAGACAAAAAACAAGGAATTGAGTGATGAGATAGAAGAGCGAAAGAGGGCTGAAAAGGCGCGGGAAAAGCTGGAATCGAAACTCCAGGAAGCCCAGAAGATGGAGGCCCTTGGAAGGCTTGCAGGGGGAATTGCCCATGACTTCAACAATCTCCTCATGGGTATCCAGGGCAACATTTCTCTATTGCTGTTGAATATGGATCCCGATGATCCCAAATATGAACGCCTCAAAAACAGCGAAAAATACGTGGTCAAGGGCTCTGAATTGACCAGGCAGCTACTCGGTTTCGCTCGCGGTGGAAAATACGAGGTCAAACCCACGGACCTGAAAGGGCTCATTGTTGAGTGTGCAAAGCTTTTCGGGAGGACGAAAAAGGAGATCTCTCTAGATCTCGATTTTGAAAATGAGATGTGGACGGTGTGCGTTGATCGGGCTCAGATCGAGCAGGTGCTGTTGAACCTCTTTGTGAATGCGTGGCAGGCAATGCCGGGCGGCGGAGACCTGCTTATTCGAAACAGGAACGTCGTCATCGACGGGGACAAAGAAAACGAAGAGCAGAAAAGACCCGGACGATACGTCAAGGTAAGTGTCACGGACAATGGGATAGGAATGGACCAGAAGACCATGGAAAGGATCTTTGATCCATTTTTTACCACAAAAGAGGTGGGCAGGGGCACGGGAATGGGATTGGCCTCGGCGTACGGTATTATCCAGAACCATGGCGGGTTCTTTCAAGTGCAAAGCAAGGTAGGGCAGGGAAGCACTTTTTCCTTCTTCCTCCCGGCAGAAGACCAGGAGGTGGTCAGGGAAGAGTCCTGCGAAACCAGTCAACTCTTGACCGGGAAAGAGACGATTCTGCTTGTGGACGATGAAAAAATGATTGCTGAAGTGGCTTCGGATATGTTGAGAAACCTCGGCTATGATGTGGTGATGGCGAGAAGCGGAGAAGAGGCCCTCCAAATGTACAATGAATTAAATTCAAAAGTGGACCTGGTGATTCTCGACCTCATCATGCCGGGGATGAGTGGCAGCAAGACGTTCGACCTCCTCAGAGAAGTGAACCCGAATATCAGGGTGCTGCTCTCGAGTGGATACAGCTTAACCGGCGAGGCAAGCACCATTATGTCCAGGGGGTGTAGGGGGTTTGTGCAGAAACCTTACAACATTCAAAAACTCTCACAAAAAGTCAGGGAGGTCCTCCAGTAATTACGGTCTTTTCCAATGCTGAATAAGGAGTTACTATGGCTGTTCTTATTGATAAATTCGTCAAAATATTTAGAGAACTGGAGTCAGGACATCTTGAGCTCCGGAAAAAAATGAATGCGCTCAATGAGAAGGGAAGCGAGCTGGAAGAGAGGCTGACCGAAGAACTGGATTCTTTTGAACCCTGGCGGTTCGAACTCATGGATGAATTGGGGCGGATCGTGGGAAATTTCCACAATGGAGAGAGCACCGCGCATCTGCAGTTTGTGCGCAAGTCCGACTACTATCAGGTAGTGCAGGAAGCGCCTTTTTATTGGAGGATTATGAACAAGCCAAACGGGTACGCCGGAGACGCCCAGATGATGTCATTTATCTATCGAAATCAGTTTGAGGGGAAAACCCCTTTTGGCATGTTTCTCCACAAGCACGCGGTTTCCACCAAGGCCTGCCAGGCGGTGCGGAATCGAAAACTCTATTTGACGCGCGAGATTATCAAGGCGAATGGGGGAAATATACTGAGCCTCGCGGCAGGGCCGGCACAGGAAATCAAGGAACTCCTGGATGTGTACCGGGATGACAGCTTTCAGTTCCTGGCCCTTGACCATGATATGGATACCCTGAAAACCTATGATGTTTCAGACCGGGATCCACGCTTCAAGTACGCACTGGCCAATGCATTTCAAATTATTGCGGGCAAGTATCTTACGGCCCGACCGAGAAAACTGCTGGCCAAATACTGTTATCCTCGAAAGGATTTCAATGGATTCAGGTCCCTTCTCGGTCCGGTGAAATATGAGTTGCGATACCTGCAGAGGGAGACCTTCGATCTGGTTTACAGTTCGGGTCTTTATGATTACATAAAGACCTTTCCTCTCGACGACAGTAAAGGCACGGTTGCTCTCACGAAAAATTTGTTTGAACTGCTGAAACCGGGAGGTTCACTTGTTGTCGGCAATTTCAGCCATGGCAATCCGAGGGACCTAAAATTTGTCATGGAATATGTTTATGAGTGGATTCTTTATTACAGGGACAGCCAGGATATGCTTGAATTCGCGAGAGCCATTCCTGAAGAGAGTATCGAAGATATCCAGGTGATCGAGGAATCCCTGGGGATTAACTATTTTCTGAAGATTACTAAAAAGGTCACCTGATCAGGCTCCATTCACCATCCTTCACCCGATTTTCATGTCTTCTCCGGTCTCCACCTCTTGATTAGTCCAGCGTTCTCTGTTACTATTATGGAACGACATGATTGATTTTTCTTGCTTTTCTCTTGAGCTGAATACGGGGTGATCCGGTGTTTCGTCTGAACGATCTCTTGCTTCTCATCGTCGTTTTTTCTTCGATGCTTGTGGGGATTTTTTCCCCCCGCGTGGGCCAATATTTCCAGCCATACCCGCTCTATTGCATGATGTTCCTTCTCTTTCTCAGCTTTCTTTCCCTTGAATTGAGTGCCATCGGGAAAACCCTTCGAGAGCAGTTTTCGCTGACGATCTGGCTCACGTTTTTCAAGCTCGTGGCGATTCCTGTTCTGCTTTTTTTCGTTTTCAAGGTAACTTATCCCCGATTTGCCACGGCCGCATTTCTCCTGGGCAGCGTTTCAACCGGCGTGGTGGCTCCGTTCATTGCCACCCTCGTGCGGTCCAACGGGTCCCTTGTCTTGCTCCTGGTCGTGGTGACTTCGTTGCTTGTCCCTTTCACTCTTCCCTTGCTGGTGAAGCTCTTCCTTGGAAGGACACTGGACATCTCCCTTCTCGCCATGATGAAGGTGCTCAGCCTGATCGTCTTTGTCCCGGTCCTGGCAGTTGAGGGGTGCCGGAAATGGATCCCCGGCGTGTTGGCATTTCTATTGCGGTGGAGGTATCCCATTTCACTGGGGCTTTTCGCTGCGATAAACCTTGGTGTTTTTTCAAAATACGGGGAATACTTTCGTCAACAACTTGAGGTTTTTGTCAGCGCCTCCCTTGTCGCTGTGGCCGTGGGGGGCATCCTGTTCATTCTCGGGATCCTTTCGGCCTGGCGTGCGGAGCCAATGGATAGAATAGCGTCAGCTATCTCTGCTGCAAATATAAACAATGTGCTCATCATTGTTTTTTCCTCGCATTTTTTTGGTCCGTTGGAAGCAACCGTTGCCGCCTTGTACATGATCCCTTTTTTCCTGCTCATTTTTCCATTGCGTGCCTATGAACATTTTACCATGAAAATTTAAAAGCTTTTATGATAAAGATCAAGTGTTACATGAAGCTAGAAAACGGCTTCCTCAAATAGCTAGGGGAGACGTACTGGCAGCAGGTTTTCGGATTCCCGCTTCGGCGGGAATGACAGTGAGTTCCCCTTTTCGTCAGTTTCTCAAGAGCTTGTCCTCGACCCCGAGCGGGGGCAGGAGTCTAAGTTTCATTGCCCTTTTTATTGGGGTACTACAACGAAACCATGATGGAAGGTTGACAGGGCCCGTATTTCCTCATAATCTACCAAGTGCAATTCCGTGAAGAGATGAACCAGGGTTCTCACCGGCAGAAAGGGCGCATGACATTCTCCCCAGACGCAAAGAATCTGTATCTTGAAAAGTCGGAGTCAGTCATTCAATTGCCTGAATGGCTTCTCTCCCGGAAGGCGGTTGAAAGCTTTCGGGAGATATCATCCCGGCTTGCCATCGTTGAGATCGCCGGTCGCGACAGTGTTGCGGCTGTGATAAAGGCCGTTGAGGAGGGACCCTATACGGATTTGCTCCCAACGTACGCTTTTACCGGAACGGAACGTGGATCATTACAAAGTGTCGAGGAGGCAGTTCGCCGCCTTTCGCACCGGCTCCCGGATATCACGATACACGATCTGGTGCTGGTGGGATCTTCCCGATTCTGGCAGGCATTAAATGGAAGATTTATCAGCGAATTGATAGCCCGGTTCGGATTCTACACTCCCTGTATCGGATGTCATCTCTATCTCCACAGCGTGCGGATCCCGCTTGCCGCTTCCCTCGGAGGAGTTGCGATTATATCAGGGGAAAGAGAGAGCCATGACGGGAGCGTGAAGGTAAACCAGATTGCAGAAGCGGTTGAAAGATATCAGGCTCTTTCAAGATCGTTCGGTATTCCCTTGCTCCTTCCATTGCGCAAGGTAGCATCCGGTGCCGAAGTGGAAAATATCATTGGGTCCCGGTGGAAACAAGGAGGGGATCAATTGGGTTGTGTGCTTTCCGGCAATTACCGCATGCTCAATGGCGGCATCGAAGCAACAACTGACCAGGTGGCAGCTTATCTCGATGAGTTTGCCGTGCCCTGTGCGAGAAAAATTATTTCTGCTTACCTTGAAGGCAGGGATCCGGATTTTATGGGAATTGCCGCCGAAGTGCTGGGGAAGTGAGGGAAAAGAACGGTGAAGCCGAAAATAGTCATGGGCAACATTTACCCGACCGTAGAGGAATTAGTAATTTTTGCCCGGAAAAACGGGTTCGACGGGATTGATTGGTCATTTGACTTGGATGGGCTGCCGCAATCCCCTGCTGAAGAGTCCTCCTGGGTAAAAACATTGAGGACCCTGGGATCTTTGGAAGTACGGTATCATTGCCCCTTTTATCGCATCGATCTCGGACATGATGATCAGGGAGAGATGAAGCAGGCGGAGAGGATTTTTCAGATGATCATTCGTCTGGTATCAAAGGCAGGGGGCAGATACCTGACCATCCATATCGGCCTCGGGCATGATTCTACAGAACCCCTTTCTTGGGAGAGAACCATTGCTAATTTGAGACGCCTGGTACAATACGGCTCTGAGCATCAGGTGAGCATTTGCCTGGAGAATCTTGCCTGGGGATGGACCAGCAAGCCTAATCTTTTTGAAAAGCTCATCCGAAGGAGCGGGGCGGCAGTGACCCTTGATATCGGGCATGCGTGGTCATCCGAATCGGTGAGAAGCCAATATTATGCGGTAGAGGATTTCGTCACACCCCACGCGGATCGCGTTTTCAATGCCCATATTTACCACGAGGAGATCCCCGGGAAAGGACATATCCCTCCGTCGAAATGGGGGCAAATTCAGGAACGTCTCCAGTTGCTCTATTCCATTGGATGCCTGTGGTGGGTCATTGAGATAAAGGAAGCCGCGGGATTATTGGCAACAAAGAAGCTCATCGATGAAAAGCTTGCCCTGCTGATAAATCCCCATCCTGAAGCAGCTCACGGAAACGTGGGGTAGGCCGAAATGAAAACAGTTCTGCTCCTCCTTGACGGAATCGGAGACCGGTCTTACCCTGTTTTGGGATACCGAACGCCGCTCCAGGCAGCGGAAACACCGAACCTGGACCGGCTGGCCGCGCTGGGAGGCAGTGGCCTTTACCACGCTGCCCATTGCGGACAGTGCCTCCCGAGCGAGGCCGCTCACTACCTGCTTTTTGGGTACCATCTCTCAGATTTTCCCGGAAGAGGGCTCCTCGAGGCGGTAGGAGAGGGCGTTCCTTTTGAAAAAGATGATGTCCTCTGCCTGGCGCACTTTGCTGAGGTGAAATGGAAGCAGGGAGTGCCCTTCCTGGTGCATGGCCGGGATCATATCGAAGGAAATCGTGGAGAGATCGGCATGCTGATGAGGGCAATCACTCCTTTCGAGGCGGAGGGTGTGCTTTTTGAACTGCATCAGACGCGAAGGAACGATGCCATTCTCGTTCTCCGGGGGGCCGTCTCACCCTTTGTTTCCGATTCCGACCCCATTGTTCTTGAAAGACCCGTTGCAGCGGTGCTCCCGCTTCTTGGAAACCCGGAATATCATGCCGCATCCCGGACCGCCGGGGCCATGAACCGCTACCTTGCTCAATGCCACGAGGTATTGACCCATCACGAGATGAATCAAAAAAGGAGGGAACAGGGCAGGACTCCCGCCAACTTTCTTGTTACCCAGCGGTGCGGGAGAAGAGTGAAAGCGGTTCCATTTGGTGAGCAGTGGGGCCTCCGGGGAATGGTTATTGCTTCAGGCTCTGTTTACGCGGGCATTGCCCATGAATTGGGGCTTGATTTTTTCCGCGTGAAGGATACCGAAGATCCAGGAGTGGATTTACAGGGCCGCATTCGTTTGGCGCTGGAAGATGATTCACATGACTTTATTCATGTTCACACAAAAGTACCTGATGAGGCTTCCCACAAGGGAGATCCTGAGAAAAAACGGGATGCCATTTCCCGTCTGGATCGTGGCCTCGTGGACCTGGTTACGGTCATGGAACAGGGGGAAAATATACTCCTGGTGGTTACGGCTGACCATTCCACACCAAGCGACTCTGTACTGATTCATTCGGGGGAGCCTGTACCCCTTTGCTTTGTCGGGAAATGTGTGCGGCGTGATGCGGTGAGCAAGTATGATGAAGTGAACTGTTCCCGGGGCTGCCTGGGATTTCTCAGGAGGGAGGAACTGATGTATATGATATTGAATTACTCCGATCGTTCTTCTCTTTTGGGACATTGTATCGGTCCGGTCCAGCGGCCGTATGTGCCGTTCGATTACGACCCCTTTCGGGAAAACGGGCCCTGATACCCTGATCCCCGGAAATTATACCTGACTATCTTTCTTGTCTTCAAAGCAGGAGGGTGCCATGAATCCCTCATCTCTCATCCCGATCCCGGATATTATTCAAGCGCCGGCATGGGTGTTTCTTGTACTGGACATTCTGCTTTTTGGCATTCACATTCTGTTGATCAACACTGCGTTGGGGAGTATTCTGATCATCCTGTTTCGGGGCTTGAAAGGGAAGAAAGCTCCACCTCAAAACCCCGTGCACGATGGCGTTGCCGGCAAGATACCATCCCTCTTTGCCCTGGGAGTCAACTTCGGCGTCGCTCCCCTTCTGTTTATGCAGGTCATCTACGGGCATCTTTTCTACACCAGTTCGATTCTCATGGCCGTGTACTGGATATTGATCATTCCGTTCCTGATCCTGGCTTACTATGGGGCGTATTTCTACGCGAAAAAAAGCGAAGTCTATCCCCTCTTATCAAAAATCGCTCTTTGGACAGCCGCCCTTATCGTGCTCTGCATCGGCTTGATCTTCGTGAACAACATGACGCTCATGATCCAGCCGGAAAAATGGACCGCCTATTTTGAAAACCGCGGAGGAACCTTGCTCAACCTTTCCGATCCCACGTTGATTCCCCGTTACCTGCATTTTGTCGCTGCTTCCGTGGCTGTCGGCGGGCTCTTCATGGCCTTGCTCGGCAGAAGGCGCGCGAGGAAAGGGATGGAAGGTCCAGGTGAGAACGGAAGTGCCGGTCTCAAGATTTTCGGGTATGCAACCATTGCCCAGATCCTCATCGGCATGTGGTTCCTGATAACCATCCCCAACGGTTTCCTGCTGGATTTCATGGGGAGGGATCAATTCCCCACAATTGTTTTTCTCGTGGGATTTGCGGGTGCGCTCGGAGCGGTTGCTGCTGCTTTTGCGAACAGGTTGCGCGCGACCGGTGTCCTGTTCGCCATTACTATAGCTGCCATGATTCTCACCCGTCATAACTTGAGAGCTATGTATCTCAGCGGGAAATTTAGCCTCAGTACACTCCGGCTGAATCCCCAATATGGAGTGATGGCGCTTTTCTTCGGGATTCTTATTGTCGGGATTTTTGCGCTTGGTTTTATGATCAAATTGTCTCGTTCAGCCGATCATGGGAGGATTACCTGATGAATTATCCGGTCTGGGAAGTGCTCAGTCTCGGTGGCGGTACGCTTATCGCGTTCATCTCAGTATTGCACGTGTATATTGCACATCTGGCAGTCGGAGGAGGGTTGTTTATCTGGCTGACCGATGTGAAGGGCTTCAGGGATAACAACCCCCTTATTCATGAATATGTTCGCAAACACACCTGGTTTTTTCTGCTTCTCACCATGGTCTTCGGCGGGGTAAGCGGCGTCGGGATCTGGTTTATTATCGCGATCGTAAATCCGGCGGGTACTTCGGTTCTCATTCACTATTTTGTCTTTGCGTGGGCCATCGAGTGGGTCTTTTTTCTCGGAGAGATTGTGGCCCTCCTTATCTATCACTATAAATTTTCTCTCCTCGGAAAATGGGACCGCCTCACCCTTGCATTCCTCTACTTTCTCTTCGCCTGGCTCAGCCTGGTGGCAGTGAACGGGATTCTCGCCTTCATGCTCACCCCGGGGAAATGGCTGAAAACTCATGCCTTCTGGGATGGATATCTGAATGCCACTTTTTTGCCTTCCATGTTTTTCCGCACCTGTATGGCCATTATGATCGCGGGTCTGTTCGGCTATCTTACCACGGTCTTTCAGAAAGACAGTCAGTTCAGGACCACCATGATGCGGTACTGCACCAAATGGCTGTTGTACCCGCTGCCGGGCCTTGTTGTCTCTGCCGTGTGGTATTTTTATGCGACACCATCTTCGGTCCGTTATACGGCATTCTCCTTAAACCCCGAATCTGCCCTCTTTTATTGGCTATTTATTGTCCTGACAGTTGCTCTTTTCGTTTTTGGACTGCTTCTTGCTTTGAAATGGGGTGTTGGAATCCAGCGCGCGTTGAGCTTTTTCATAGTGGTTATCGGGCTTTTCTGGATGGGTGGATTTGAGTATTCCCGGGAAATCGCCAGAAAGCCCTTTGTTATTAATGGATTCATGTACTCGAATATGGTCGAAAAATCTTCGGTTGAGAAACTGAACAAGAAAGGATTTTTAAGGAACGCGAAATGGACTAAGATAAAGGATGTGAAGCCGGAAAACGCGCTCCCTGCAGGCCGTGACTTGTTTCTCCTGCAGTGCCTGAGCTGTCACACGGTGGGAGGATTACACAACGATGTTGTTTCCCGGACCAGGGACTTCACCGAACTGGGTATGGAGGCACTTCTGGCCGGGCAGGGGAAAGTACAAAAATACATGCCGCCCTTCATGGGAACGAAAGAGGAAAGAAATGCCTTGGCCGCCTACATCACCAGGACCTTTCACAAGAAGAAACCGGCTGTAGAGAAAAGCGGGAACCACGTGAAGAAGGGAGACCAGGAGATACCACCCTTTGACAAGGACACGGATGAATACGTGCTGCTGGCCTGGAATGATCTGGGAATGCATTGCATCTCCGACAGCGATCCCTGGTTCGTAATCCTGCCGCCGGGCAACACGCTTGAAGCAATGCTCATCAGGCGGGGGGAGACACCGGAACTGGTCAGCGAGGGAGTGGACATCACCTATGCGGTTGAGGAAGGCTACCGGAATCCGGCTACGCAGGTGGATTTCTGGAAATATGCCGAATCCAATTTCGGGAAGAAAATAAGGGAAAATACCGGCCTTCACGGGAACGGGCTGGCAGGAAAGTTTCATTACAATGCGGACCATTCCAGCTTCATTGCGGAAGGCATTCCGGTGGTGCCCTATAAGGACGACGGCACTTACAATCCATATCCCCTCTTCACCGTGGAAGCAACGGATCCCAAAACCGGGAAAGTCCTTGCCGCCACCAGAGTGGTGGCCCCTGTGTCCACTGAAATGGGTTGCCGTCACTGCCATGAGGGAGGATGGCGCATGAAAAATGTGGCCGGTATTGATGCCACCACATCTACCAATATTCTTGCCGTGCATGACCACCTGGAGGGGACAAACCTGCTCGAGCAGGCACGCCAGGGAAAGCCGAAACGCTGCCAGAGCTGCCATGCCGACGCTGCCCTGAGTTCCCCAGGGAAAGCAGACCTGCTCAATTTTTCCACGACCATGCACGGCTGGCATGCCAACTACATGCCCTACGATGACGCGCGATCCTGTGTCCTGTGCCATCCTGCCAAGAGGCAGGGAAATACCCAGTGCGCGCGCGGTTTTCACAATACCATAGGGATGACGTGTGTGGACTGCCACGGCAACATGCAGGAACACAGCCTCTCGCTACTGAAAGCCGAAAAATCAAAAAGCGGGAGCAGGAGGTTAATGGCCCATCTCAGGTCGTTGCATGTCGATTCCGTTGAAAAGGTCAATCCGCGGCGCCCCTGGGTTCAGGAACCGGATTGCCTGACCTGCCATAAGGACTTTGAAAAACCTGCTGCGAACTCGACTGGATTTAATAGGTGGAATAAGGAATTTTCAGGATTGTACCGCATGCGTACCGGGGAAGGCGGGATTCGATGTGAGGCCTGCCATGGATCTACCCATGCCCTTTATCCTGCGCGGAACCCCTACAGGAAGAACCGAGACAATATTCAGCCCATGCAGTACGCAGGACTGCCTTATCCCATTGGCTCCAACCTTACCTGCGAAGTATGCCACACGGTCAAAATGGAAGACTCCATACATCATGAAAACATGGAGCACGCTTTCCGAAACGCGCAACTGATTCGGTAATATGGAAAATGAATCACTGAGAGACTCTTGAAGCGGCAGGTGACACCTCCCTCATCATAATGAATTTTACGGGTTGAGATCAGATTGCCATAATGGACTCGAAGATTGTCCTTGGGATTCTGTCGATTATGACGGGGAAATCCTTCTTGGTCAGGCCCAGTTGCCCCAGCCGTTGCTCTAACTGTTCCGCGTTCGGCCTGTCCAACTGGTAACCGACCTTGAACCTGGACATTAAAAGGTCGGCCAGATTAACAATTGTTACCGTGTCCTTTTCGCCGGGGGCAAGTTCTGGGGTGTGGTGGTATTGGATAATATTCACCAGGCTTTCGGGCAGGTTCCAGTCTCTGGCTAAGGTCCCGCCGACCTCCGTATGGTTCATTCCGAATCTTTCCTTCTCCGCCTCGCACAATTCCATGCCTTCCTGATGTATGGAGCGATAGAAAAAGGATGTTGCATCGGCTACGAACTGATCCAGTGCAGCCTTGCCGATATCATGGAGCAACCCACCTGTATAGGCTATGTCTGGATGGCCGCGGCCGGTAAACACTGACATTTCGTGAGCAGTCATGGCCGTTGCCAGGGCATGGTGGAACAATCCTCCTTTGCACAGGGAGTAACCTCCTAGCTCACCGCAGGAAAAGAGCATTTCTGCAGCGGCCGAAAGGACCAGTTGAAGAAGCCTCTTTTCGCCCAGCACGATGATGGCCCTGTCAATGGAATCTATACTGGTGCCTACTCCCACAATGGGACTGTTGGCAAGATTGAGAATTTTCGCGCTGATCACCTGATCCTGCCGAATCTCAGAAGCCAAATCATCCAGAACATAATCCTCATCGCGAATCATTCTTATTACCTTCAGGGCGATTTGGGGCACGGGCTTCAGGGTGCGGGTTGCAGAAGCTATTTCGTCAGGACTCACCCTCTGAGTGCCTCGACCGTGAGGAACAACGGGAGCAAGAGGTTCTATTGTTGTCGTCATGATCTGGATATCATATGTCATCTTGCAGCAGAACATTCCACCCGTTTCAGCCTGTTCAACGTGAATGTCTTCATCTCGCAGAATTTCGTTGACGCATTCCACGGTTTTTCCACCGACGTCGAGCCAGAGATCCCTCTCAGATACTTCTCCCACCAGGGCTCCCCCTGCAAGCGCGGCCACCATGTTGCTCTTTGAGGCCCCTGCTTCGCAGAGTGATTGTATGAAAAGCGGCAGACCTGTAGTGGCATATGTTTCCGGTGCGAAAGGGATATCCGTGCCCGTGGGCTCGCCAAGAAGAATATGGAGGAGACCTCCGATTCCCGTAACGGCATCTTTCAGGGTAACACCAACGCAGGTACCCAGGTAGGCTTGCAGAAGACCTTTCTTTTTATCGCTTAGCTCAAATGATCCAGATGGAACGACATGGGATATCATTTCAATTACCGGTTTCCTTTTGGGTCTGTATACTCTTAATCGGGTTGCGTCGAGATTTACTTTACAGAAAATCAGCCAGAGAAAAGGGTGGTTGTTGGGGTGATACGGTGCCTTCCACTGGCATGGGAAAG
This sequence comes from uncultured Desulfobacteraceae bacterium, assembly GCA_964548365.1. Lineage (GTDB taxonomy): Bacteria > Desulfobacterota > DSM-4660 > Desulfatiglandales > Desulfatiglandaceae > B46-G9. Next base: position 21,311 of record CAZJRD010000039.1, read on the forward strand.
CCGATGTTTTGCTGAACTTCAAATTGGTGTAAAGTTTGTGGCAAAACGTGTCGATATTACAGATGATTGCCCTTGTTGAGAGCGGAAAAATATTCTTGTTATTACGCGGGAAAAATTGCGCGGGAAAGGAGCAGGTCGTGCAGATCATATGTCCCAACTGTAATGCGACTTACAATATCCGGGAAAACAGAATTCCTCCAGGGAAAAAGGGGTCAGCCGTCTGCAAAAAATGCAGTCATAAGATGATAATTCAAGTGCAGGATCAATACTCCATGAGCACTGAGCATGTGACCGAAGGTCAGTCCAACCCCCCCTCGCCGCCTGTTCCGGAAGACCTGCATTCTCATGTGCCGGATGATGGGCTCTTTGAAACAAACCTGCTCAATGAATACCCCCGATTACATGAACTTTTTCTTGAAAAATATGACCTTGAAGGAGTCTTTTTTCAGGATAAAAAGGGTGGGAACTGGGGGCGGAGAAATAAAGGAATAGCAAGAATACTCATCTCCATACATGCTCTCTTGGAAAAAATCTTGAAAGATGGAGAAATGGTCAAGAAAGTCTGCTGGGGGACTGCATATTATCCCTTTGAAGTTTTCCTGGGAAACGGATTCCTGACCATGTTCTACAATCGCTACTGCATTGTAGGCACTGACCAAAGACTCCTGTTCATTAATGTCAATTATCGAATGAATAAACCGAGCCATTATCTTTTTCAATTGCAATTTCAGGACATAAAAAAGATCAAGCGGGGGATTTTTGGGGTAAGCCTGACCTTTTATAAAATGCAAGGGAAACGACGGCATTTCATGGGGGTAAAGTCCTATCTTTCCAAGTCGCTGCATGGATTTGTCATGAAGAAAAGAGAGGCAGCTGCCCTTGCCGAGCACACCCGGCGAGAACCTGAAAATCTTTGCCCTGTCTGCTTTAGCCCCTTGGAAAGAGGTCTTGTCCGTTGCATGCATTGCTGGGCCGGATTCAAAAGGCCGAGGAAGGCCCTCTTGAGATCACTGCTGCTGCCGGGGCTGGGCGATTTCTATCTGGGACACCGTTTTCTTGGGGTTCTGGAAATGACGGGGTCCGGGCTGGTCTGGTTGCTGTTGGTTTCTTCCGTGCTTTCAGGAGCAGCAGCAAATATGGTGGTTGCAGGTGTCATCCTCCTGTGGGTAAACGGATTCGATGGTGTGCTTACCTATCACATGGCCAAGAAGGGATATATGCTCGAACACAAGAAGGGAGAGTCCCCATCTTCCGCATCCTCCACAGGTCGGTTTGAAGGGAAGCCCGGCATGCTTGCAGAGAGTGTTTGACTATTCTCTTATCCTTCCGTCGAACCTCCTTCCTCGTCTTCGGGAATGGTCCCTGTAAGTTTGTAGTAGGGAGCCCAGTAAGCCCTTCGTATCCAACGAATACCCCGTCCAAATGCCAGGCTGGAGGAGAAGATCAAGGAGTAGAGCGTTGGAACCACAACCAGTGTCAGAACAGTGGCCATGGCAAGGCCGAATATGACCGCGCTGGCCATGGATTTCCACCACTGGGTTGACTCGCTGACCCAGGCAACTTCCATAACATGAAAGTCGTAAGAAATCCCTGTTACCATTGGTAGAAGTCCGAGTATGGTCGTGATGGCAGTCAGGAGCACGGGACGGAGGCGCGTGCATCCGGCGGCCACGATGGCCTCACGAGGACCCAGTCCTCGGAGTCTCAGGCGATTGGTATAGTCAATAAGAACAATCGCATTATTGACGACTACCCCCACCAGGGAAATGACCCCCACCCCCGTCATAATGATCCCGAAAGGGAGGTTCATAACCGTTAATCCGAGAAAAACTCCCCCAAGAGAAAGCAGGACAGAGGTCATGATGATCAAGGGCTGAGCAACCGAGTTAAACAGGGCCACGAGAATGAGGAGGATCAGGAACAGTGCGGCTACGAGAGCTTTGCTGAGGAAGGCCCTGGCCTCCTGCTGTTCCTGGAATTCTCCCGTGAAACGAACCTTGTATCCCGGGGGAATGGAAAAACCGGCAAGAAGTTTTTCGGCCTGGGCCCTCACCACCGGACCGGGAACCTGTTTTTCGTCCACATTTGCTTTCACGGTCACCACCCGCTCTTGGTTGATCCTGTTGACCTGGCCAAGCCCGCCCGTGACCTCAAAATCGGCCACGGTGCTCAGTGGCACGAGACCTTTGTCAGTGGGGAGCAGCAGTTCCCGAAGAATATCAGTCCGGCTCCGTTCTGATTTAGGCAATTGCACGGTAATGTCGTAGTCTTCATTAGCCTCTCTGAAAGTCGATACCTTGATGCCGTTGAATGCTACTTTCAGGGCAAATCCTATGGTTTCAGTTGAAAGGCCGAGGAGAGCGGCACGTTGGCGGTTCACATGGACTTTTACCGTTGGGGCACCGGCGTTGTAGTTATCTCGGATATCCTGGACAAAGGGCATTTTTTCCAGGACCTTCTCGATTTCTTGGCCCATCCTGCCCAGGCCCCTGAAATTGTCCCCCACGATTTCGATATTAATGGGGGCACCCGTCGGAGGGCCTTCCCGCTCTTTTGCAATGGTTATTTTCCCTCCAGGGATGCGCCCTATCCGGCGCCGGATCTCTGAGATAGTATTCGATGCGGGTTCCACCCTGTCTTCGAGGCCGTAAAGTTGAATTCCAATGCGATTTGGGGAATAGTCCTCGAAGGCAGACTTTCCAGCCGGGATCGCCACCATGCGAGCATAGATATGCTGGATATCGGCGATATCCGTGGGGCCTACAACAACTTGGCCACGCCTGAGTGTATTGGTTTTTTGATCGACGTTATTGCGGTAACAAAGGACCGGGTCGGCATCAGGCGGCGGCAACTTGTTGTCACCGCGGCAGAGGGCCACTTCCACCTGGCGTGCAATTCTGTCAGAATACTCCAGGCCTGCCCCTTCCGGTACATCAAGGTTGATATAGATGCTGGAGGGGTCGACGTCGGGGAAAAACTCCACGGGCTTTTCAACCCCGATCCTTTCAAACCAGATCAGAATCATGCCCGTGACCATCAGGAATGCTATGATCAGAACTGCCACGCGGTGGTTGAGTGAAGCGTTCAGGAAAGCCCTATAGGCTTTCAGTATGGGGCCTTTGACGGCGATGGGTGCTTCTCCTGCTTTCCTGATTTTCTCCGGGTCCTTTTTGCCGGTGGTCGGCCTCCTCCCGCCGGGGATACGCATGAAATAGGCTGCCAGGGCGGGGTTGATGACCATGGCCACGAAAAGAGATGAGGAAAGGGTAATAATAACCGTTTTCGGGAGGTAGGACATGAACTCCCCCATTATGCCCGGCCAGAAGATCAGGGGAAAAAATGCGGCGACGGTGGTCAGGGTTGATGCGGCAACCGGCATGGCAACTTCAGAGGTCGCACGCATGGCGGCCTGGATCCGCGGAACACCCTGTTCCATGTACCGGTAGATGTTTTCCACAATCACGATGGCGTTATCCACCAACATCCCCAGGGAGAGGGTCAAGGAAAAAAGGACTACCATATTCAGGGTGATACCAAGAGCCTGAAGGACAATAAAGGACAACAGCATGGAAAAGGGGATCGCCATTCCCACCAAAACGGCGTTTCTTATGCCCATTGCAAAAAACAGGACCACGATCACAAGGATGAGACCGGTAATGATATTGTTTTCGAGATCCGCGACCATGGTCCGGATATCCTTGGCCCTGTCCATGAGCTTCGTTATGGTGGTTCCTTCCGGCCATGTGGGTTTCATTTTTTCGATAATCTCATCGATCTCAGAAGTAATGCGGAGGACATTTTCTCCGGCCCGCTTTTTTACCTGGATGTTGACGGCCTGCCTGCCGTTCAGGCGGGACCGGCCTTCTTCATCCTTGAAACCGTCTACCACTCGTGCCACATCCTTCAGATAAACGGGTCGGTCATTGTGGAGGCCTACTATCAGACCATAGATTTCTTCAGGAGTTCGAAATTCTCCCGGTACCCTCAACTGGAAGCGTCCATCACCCAGATAGAGAGCACCTCCTGAAACATTCAAGTTTTCCTGGGCGATGACCTTTTGGAGCCCAAGAACTGAAAGGCCATAGTAGGCCAGTTTGTCGGCGTGGGGTTCAACACGGATCTCCCGCTCAAGCCCCCCGGTGACGTCTACCTCCAGGACACCCGGAATAGCCTCAATCTCATCCTCCAGATCTTCCGCGATTTCTTTGAGGCGAACCAGTCCGCTTTCTCCCGAAAGGGAAAACACAACAATGGGGAGTTCGGAAATGTTTATCTCTGTTACCTCCGGGTCTTCCTCCAAGTCCGAGGGGAGATCCGGTTTGGCCTGATCAACCTTGTCTTTGGTCTTGGGAAGCACATCGTCGATGTTCGTGCCCGCCACAAATTCGATAACAATGGAGCTCATCCCCTCTGTGCTGGTGGAACTGACCTTTTTCACCCCTTCGAGTCCCTTCAGCTTCTTTTCAATGGGCACGGTGATGGATTTTTCAATGTCCTCGGGGGCGACGCCGGGATACCGGGTTGAGATGAATACATAGGGAATGGTAATATCGGGGGCCGACTCCCTCGGGAGAGCAAAGTAGGAGATCAAGCCGAATACCACCAGAACGGCGGCCAGGACGAGTACAGCAATCCTTTTTCTAACCGCGGTATCCGAGATGTTCATGATTTCAGGATCTCCGAAGGATCATTAACGTTCTTAATTACCTCGAGCCGTTGTCCCTCTTCGAGCTGACGGTGACCGACGACGACAACCTTGTCACCAGGAGTAAGGCCGGAAAGAACCTGGACCTGCCATTCGGCCAGAATGCCTAACTTCACCTGCCTTTTTTCAGCATGCCCGTCCCGTTCAATGAAAACATATTGTTCTTCCCCGTGGGAAATAACAGTATAGAGGGGAATGGTCAGAGCCTTCGGGAATACACTCTTCACGAGTTCAACCTGGGCGAACATGCCGGGGAGGATTCGTTTGCGCGGGTTCGGCACCGCAAGTTCCAGGTCATAAAGTCTGGCGAGGGTCCTGGGCTTTCTTGCTAAAAATACCTTTTTCCCCTTTACTCTGAGATTGCCAAGGGCATTGATAATGACATCAGCCTGCTTCAGATCGAATATCGTAGCCACGTCACTCTCGGGTATCCCGACGGTCACCTTTACTGGATCGAGCCCTAGGATCTGTGCCACGGGATCGCCCACTGAAACATAATCGCCTCTTTCCACTATGAGGTTATTCAAGATGCACGAGAGTGGCGAGCGGACCCTGGTGTGCTCCAGGGCAAGCCTGGCCACTTGAAGCTGGGCCTCCAGGTCTTTGACCTGCGCCTCTGTGCTGTCCAGCTTTGCTTTGGATGTGGCATTGCTTTTCGCAAGGGTTACGTTCCGTTGGTATTCCAATCTGGCCAGGCGGTAGTTGGCTTCAATCCGCTCAAGGCGGCTCTTGTAATCACTGCTGTCGAGTAGCAGGATTACCTGGCCTCTTTTCACTTCTTTCCCTTCTTTCGCCAACACCTGCACCACTTCTCCGGATACCTGGGCCTTCACGAGCACCTCTTCTGAAGGCTCGACCTCCGCCGGGAGGCTGATTTTGTCCTTCAGAACCCCCGATCGCACGGTCAGGGTGATGACCTTCACCGGGGGGGTCTCCTTTTTCATAGCCGCTTTCCTTTCATCCTCCAGTCTGGCCTTCTCTTGCTTGATCTCTCCGATCATGTGAAAAAGGAAAAGGACAATTCCAATAACAATGAGCCACGGAAACGTTCCCCACAGGGACCGGAGCAACCTGGAGCCGCTCCTTTTTTTTGTTTTTTCTTCTTGATCCTTCTTTTCTTTCATCACCGATTCAGTCATTGTTTTTTAGTCCTCTTTGGGCAAGATGGAGAAGGCGTTTCACCGTTCCCAGGTCCGCTTTTTCGGGATACATGTATTCGAGGTGAAGACAAAAATCGTTTGTTCTGATCATTAGAAAAGCGAAATCCCCAGGGTCTGCATCCAGGAATTCACCGCTGTTTGCGGCGGGGTAGGTCATTACGCTTTCCTATATGGGTTTCTCAAAACAGTCAAGGAAAAGCTGCCTCCCAGAAGCTATAATTGTGTCGCCCGAGAGACTCGATATTGGGAGATGCCCCAGTTCCTGGGGAAAGAAGTACGACGTCACTTTACATTATCCCAAATCTCCGGTAGGCTCGTTTTCAATTAGGGCCTGTTATGAAATAGGTGTTGCATTAAGGCTCTGAGATTTAGGGTAGATTTGGTCGATCTGATTGAATAAAACCACAGTAATAGCCTTGCACTATTTCGAGGATTTTGTAATTGAAGATCGGTCGAAGATGACCTGAAGATGAGATGCATGAATGTAATACTTATTTCATGACAGGCCCTTAGCATGAATGGAGGCTCACAATGAAAAACGTATCTCGAAATGCTGTTCATGAATCTGCATGGAAAAAATGCATCTTATTGGCGCTCCTGCTTGGCATAACTCCACTGATTTTAGACTCATCTCTTCCGCAAGTTACTCCATCGGTTTGGGCCGGGGAACAGAATAGAAATGAGAATATTGACTTCCTGTACGGGTTCCTGCAGGGTCACTATACTCTAATTGGAAGATTCCCGGATTCTAATGGCGCCTATACGGGTAAGGTGATTCTGAAAAAGGGAGCGGGCAGTCTGGAGGTTGTTCGCAAAGTCAATGGGAAGGAAATACGGGGAACCGGAAAGATTGAGACGGCAACAGCGGATAAGGTGAAGGTCCTTAGGGTCCGCTTTGTCGGAGGCGCCAGGCATTACGAAGCCACCTACCTCATCCACTCTGATCTGGACAACTACGCCAGATTGACCGGCTATTTGTATCTAAAAAACGGGAGCACAAAAAGGCCCGGCCTGGAGGCCTTGTTTATCGACAGGTAATCATGTGAGAATGAAAAGAGTTGCACCATGGAACCGATAATCATTGTTGGCCACAGAGGCTCGTCACGGATTGCACCCGAAAACACCCTGCCGGCCTTTGAGCTTGCATGGGCAGAAGGGGCGGATGCAATAGAGGGCGATTTTCACCTGACCAGAGACGGCCACATTGTCTGTATCCATGATGGGGACACGAAGCGCGTTTCAGGGAAGAGGCTCGTAATTAAGGATTCAACACTGGGTGAACTGCGGCAACTTGATGTGGGCTTCTACCGTGGCAACGAGTACAAGGGAACCTTCATCCCAACCATTGAAGAGGTGTTTGCCACAATCCCTGCACACAAAATGATTTATATCGAAATCAAGAGTGAAGGAGAGATTGTTCCCAGATTGTTTGAAGAGATCAATCGGGCAGGTCTCCAGCGGGAACAAATTGTAGTGATCTCACTCAATGATCAGGTGATTCGGAAATGCAAAACAAAAGGCCTCCAATCCAAGGTATTCTGGGTGTGTGAATTTAAGAAAGAACAGGCCGGGGATATAACACCCTCCCTTGAAACCGTTCTTGAAACCCTGGAACGAATCAAAGCGGATGGCCTCAGTTCAAACAAGGGCGTTATCAATGAGCCTTTTGCCAGGGGAATCATGGAGCACGGATACGAATTCCATGTCTGGGCCGTTGACGATCTGGAGATGGCCAAACAGTATATAAAATGGGGAGCCAGGTCCATCACCACCAATGTTCCAGGGTATATGGTAAGGAACTTGAAAGGGTAGAGGGCAATTGAAAACTGCCGCCAGAGATCTGAATATGAACGCGGACACCAAATTCATTACCTGTCCGAAATACAAGAACTCTCCCAGGAAGCATATTTCCGTTTGTGAATCATGCAAATGGAATCGACGATGCCCGGCCTATAAGGACTATTGGCAACCGCCATTGCCTTTTACGTTTAAGAAAAGGTGAAAGGTGCTGACCCACCATCAATTACCAGAAATTCCTTGATGTTCTTGTTTTTTCCTCCTATAATTCATTTATCCTATTCTTAATCCTGTCCAAGTGGTTCAAATCATTATTCAGCCCATTGGACTATGTACCGCGACAATTTCAAAACCGCAGATATTGAAAGAAAAGGAAATGGGGATAGGGAGTTTTTCCGGTTCGGGAAAAGCTCCATGGGGAGGGACGCTGATCGACCCTTTTGGCTGATGAACAGGTTTTCATCCGCATAATACGCTATTATGCAGAAAATATATGGTGTGAATATGCAGAAGTTTTTCTGCTTAATACATTACGTTGGGCCTATCAAACATAAATGCAGTGGACAGGAGATACTGCATGTCATCATATAAGTATCCAATGATATTACTGATTGTAGTATTGGCCTTTTGGGTTTGGTCGGGAATTGAACCGCATGATACACGCCTTACATGGGTGTTGGAAACCTTCCCCTTCATGATTGCCTTGCCGATTATACTGTATACGTACAAAAGATTTGAGCTGACGAATTTAACCTATACTCTTATTGCTATTCACGCCATGATCCTAATGTTGGGTGGTCATTACTCTTATGCCAAAGTGCCGGTAGGTTTTTGGATGGAAGATTGGTTTGGCTGGACTCGTAATAATTATGACAAGATCGGGCATTTCATGCAGGGTTTTGGACCGGCAATATATACGCGCGAAATATTGGCGCGAACATCACCTCTCCGGCGTGGTAAGTGGCTATGCGTTATATCTGTCGCTGTGCCTCTATCTTTTTCAGCAATTTACGAAATTATTGAATGGCTGGCCTCTCTTTCCAATCCGACCGATACCGAAGCCTTTCTTGGAACACAGGGTTACATCTGGGACACGCAGACCGATATGTTTTGGTGCCTGATAGGCTCGATTGCTGCGCTCATCTTGCTGACGAAATTGCACAATAAATATTTACAAAGAATTGGGTGCACCGATCTTTATGAAAAATAATATAGGCCCAACATCACACTGCAGCAGACAGCCAGGGCAGCGCGGCGCGTCAATTAGAAGTCCTTTTTGCCCTGGCTGCTGCTGAGTTCACCATTAGAACTCAAGAAAGGAGTTTCTCATGAAAGTATTAGTCGTTTACTACTCAATGTATGGACACGTATACAAGTTGGCAGAAGCAACCGCTGAAGGAGCACGATCTGCAGAGAATGTGGAAGCAGTACTGCGTCGAGTTCCAGAGACTCTGCCTGAAAGCGTTTTGGAAAAGATGGGGGCGGTTGAGGCGCAAAAGCTGCAGGCGCATGTACCCTTATGTACAGTAGATGAACTGGGAGAAGCCGATGCAATCATTTTTGGGACACCGACTCGCTTCGGCAATATGTGCGGCCAAATGAGACAATTTCTTGATGCGACAGGTCAACTGTGGGCGAAGGGAGCACTGGTCGGAAAAGTGGGAAGCGTTATCACAAGCTCAAACACCCAGCACGGGGGCCAAGAATCAACGATCCTGAGTTTCCATCTTACTCTGTTGCATCATGGCATGGTGGTTGTCGGGCTGCCATATGCATTTCAGGGACAATTTATGATGGACGAGATCAGTGGCTGTTCGCCGTACGGTGCGTCGACAATCGCAGGAGGTGACGGCAGTCGGTTCCCGAGCGAGAACGAACTGGCGGGAGCACA